>JBGQCJ010000071.1:0-18506 GCA_041495285.1 Verrucomicrobiia bacterium | reverse complement strand
TTCTTTCATTCGTTCGGCTACACCGTCACGCTCTGGCTGCCGCTCGTCATCGGCTTCGGCGCAGCGTATCACCCCAACCCGACCGACGCGAAGACGATCGGCGAGATGGCGGCGCGCTACGGCGCGACGCTGCTGATCAGCACGCCGACGTTCTGCTCCGCGTATGTGCGGAAGTGCCAGCGTGAACAGTTCGCGCGGCTGCGGCTGGCGATCGTCGGCGCGGAGCGGCTGCGCGAGCCGATCGCGTCGGCGTTCAGGCAGAAGTTCGGCGTCGATCTGATCGAAGGTTACGGCTGCACGGAGATGGCGCCGGTGGTGGCGGTCAACGTGCCGGATGTCGCCGGCACCGGCTCGCGTACCGGCACCGTCGGACGCCCCCTGCCGGGGATCTCCGCGAAGGTCGTCGATCCCGAGACCGGCGAGGGACCGCTGGTCGGCCGGGAGGGGCTGCTGCTGGTCACCGGGCCGAACCAGATGCGCGGCTACGTCGGCGAACCGGACCTCACGCGCGACGCGCAGCGCGACGGCTGGTACGTGACCGGCGACATCGCGGCAATCGACGAAGACGGTTTCCTCCAAATCACCGACCGGCTCAGCCGCTTCAGCAAGATCGGCGGTGAAATGGTGCCGCACATCAAGGTTGAAGAAAAACTCCACGAACTTGCCGGTATCACCGAACAGACTTTCGCCGTCACCGGCGTGCCCGACGAAAAGAAGGGCGAACGCCTCGTCGTGCTGCACACCTTACCGGACGACAAACTCAAGCCGGTCACCGAAAAACTCGCCGCCTCCGATTTGCCAAATCTCTGGAAGCCTCGCCCCGACCAATTCTTCCACATTGATGCCCTGCCCCACCTCGGCACCGGCAAACTGGATTTGAGGAAGGTGCGGGAAGTGGCGACAGAAAAATCGGCAGCGGGCTGAAATTTGATGAGCGAGAGCTTGCTTTACGCGCTGGAGTTTTCCTACAAATAGTCCGGTGATAATCGGATCATGAAGACCTTTCTCAAGGCGATATTGTTTGTGGCGCTCGTGTTTGTGGGCGCTTTGGCTTTCGGGCAACAGCCGGGCCCCAGCTTCACCGTTGATGGCGTGACGTATTACGATGTGCATTTCGGAGAGAAGCATGGGGACAGCGTGGATATTTTCCATTCGACAGGCGTCCGCAACATCCCGCTGGAGAAACTGCCGCCTGAAATCCAGAAGCAATTGGGTTACCGGCCCAAGAAGACCGCCGTGCAGCAGGCTCCGGCGCAGAAGCCGGCTGCACCGAAGTCCCCTGTGCCAAAAACTCCCGTGCAGAAGCCTCCGGCCCGGAAACCTCCTGAGCAAAAGCCTGCTGTACAGAAACCCGCGGTGCAGAAAACTCCCGAACAAAAGACTTCCGAGCAAAAGACGAATATCGAGAAGCTTATTCTCCCGAAGGCTGACCTGCCGGAGCCCGCTGCGCCGAAACCCGCGGTAAAGAAAACCCCCGTGCAGAAGGTGCCTGTGCCGGAAACTCCCGTGCAGAAACCTGCTGGACCGGCCACTGTCCAGAAAGTTCCCGTGGAAAAGCCGGCCGCGCAGAAGCCTGCCGCGGAGAAGCCTCCCGTGAAAAAAACTCACCGGCCGAAGGCGCCGGCGCGAAAGGCTACAGAGGTTCCGAACAAGATCGAGGCGGAGCAGTGGCTGAAGGACAACGAGAAAAAGGTTTGGGTCGAACTCTGGTCGAATTACGACGCGGCCGCACAGGAAGCTAACACCAAGTACAGTGCGACGAGCGATCCAGACCGGTGGCGTGCGTATCAGGAGGAGCTGTGGTCGCAGCGGAATGCGGACTTCTGCAAGCCGTTGGGGATCACGCCGGCGATGCAAGAAGGGTTGTTTGAAAAAGGCTACCGGGAAGATTGGCCCATCGAGAAGAGCGCTGAAGACAAAACGAAAATCTCCAACGATGCCGGAGTCAAGCCGGTGAGCGATGAAGCAGACGGTTCGGTTGCCGAAGTGGTTTCCTATCTCAAAGTTAAACTTGGCGATTCCAACACAGTCGAATACGTCCGATGGTATCCCCCGCTTCTTGAAGACACGAGCGAAGACTATTCTTGGGCCGTGGAGGTTAAGTACCGGGCAAAGAGCGCGAATGGCACTTCTGTCGTTGAGACTGGGACGGCTTATATTCGTCACAACAAAGTCGTTGATTTCAAGGTCAAGCCGGGAGGATAATAATAAACGGGCTTGCTTTGTTGGGGTCGCGGCTGCTTTCGCTTCTGCTTCGGCATTCCTGCGAGATTCGGGGAGAAAACCTATCAGTGATGCGAAAGTAAGTTTAAGAACGTCTGCAGAGTTGACAGTCGCACCGGGATCTTCAGCGGCCGATGGACAGCCAGCGTTTGCGCTTGATGCCACCACACGCAAAGAGCAGAATGTCCTAGCCATGCCCTACTTGATTCAAAAAAACCCGGACGGTTCGGCTGTCAAACAGTGGGATTTGCGCGACAAACCGCTCACCGTCGGTCGCGGCGACCAAGTCAACGCCCAGATTGAAGACAACGAAATGTCACGCCAGCACTTTGTGATCTCCCCGAAAGGCGGCGGCTATGTGATTCAGGACCTGAATTCCCGAAATGGGACGCACGTGAACGGACAGCGCATTTCCGAAGCGACGTTGAAGCCCAACGACAAGATTCGCGCTGGGCAAACGCAGTTCGTGTTTGTCGAAGGGCTCGCCACGATCATCGGCCAACTTCAAGGCGAGTCCAAGGGCTACGGCACCCACCTCCGCGAGATCTCCAAAGAGGCCAAGTCTTAGGAGCGCAAAAAAAATGGAGCGAGCGAAGGGATTTGAACCCTCGACATTCACGTTGGCAACGTGACGCTCTACCAGACTGAGCTACGCTCGCTTCCGTTGCGGACGCCCTGAAAATAGCAAAAAAGCCGGCTACTGCAAGACCGAAAAATTCCGCGTTTGAGTCTGAAGCCCGCTTCTGTTATACGACGCTCCGTCATGAATAGGCGATTCTTTTGCGCCTTGTCCACCGCGCTTCTCTGCTCCTTCTTTGCCGTGACCGCGATTGCCAAAGACGAGGATACCGATCCGGTCGCCTTGGAGGAACTGGCCGACGATGCGGGCGCCGTTTGGCAAACGTCTGCAGAGGATTTTATCGACGCCAATGAATCGAGCGGTTTTTCCTGGCTGACCGAAGGTCAACACGATTCCGCGCGGGCCGCGAATCGTCGTCTGAATTTTCTGGGGTTTCGCGTGTGGGAGGCGATTGCGCGGTTTGAGAGCAACCGGCTTTGTGAGTTGACGTTCTCGTTGTACAACCGGGGTGATGCCGGGAAACTGGACGATAGAGCCTGGGAGCACCTGCTGGTTTCCGTCGATGAGCAACTCACCCGGTGGGCCAACGCCAAAGGCGTGTCGTTCAAGGACGAGGATCGTACCAGTCGCGCCACGGTGAAACGAAAATCCTGGGTCAAAGAACCGCATCGTTGCGATCTGACGTGGAGCTACACGATCCAGCCCGGCTCGATCGAACCCTTCCGCGCCGAATACGTCCGCGTGCGGCTGACGCGGTTTGATCCGATGCAGGACCCACGTCGCATGATGTACGGGCCGATTGTCAACAAGACGAAGATGTTGACCATCCTCGATCTCAAATCCCACGTCCAGCGGCTGCCCAATGGCGACGTTTTCATTCGAGGCATCCCCATGGTGGATCAAGGCAAGAAAGGCTACTGCGCCAGCGCGGTTGCCGAGCGCGTGCTGCGCTATTACGGCACCGACATCGACCAGCACGACATCGCGCAAGTGGCCGACACATCTGCGAAGCTGGGCACATCGCCGCACGTTCTGCTGGCGGCGCTTCGCCGGATCGGTTCTGAGCAACACCTCGAAGTCAGCGTTCACTACCAGTTTTCCGAGCCCGATCTGACAAGTCTGCTCGACGACTACAACCACCGCGCCCGGGACGCAGGGAAATCTGAAATCAGCCTCGCCTCGTCGCATTACACCCGGCTCTCCGAGGTTTTCGCGGACATGAATCCGAAGCTTTTCCGTGAAGCGCGACAGAAGCGCGAAGGGACGTTCGCCAATCTGAAAGCCGCCGTAAGCAAGTACGTGAACTCCGGCGCCCCGCTCGCCTGGGCCGTGTACGTGGGCATGGTGGACGAACATCCGGAGGTTCACGGTCACGGTGGTCATCTGCGACTCATCATTGGACTGAACGAACGCACCTCCGAAATTCTCTACTCCGACACGTGGGGGCCGGGCCACGAACTCAAGCGCATGTCCCTCAGCGACGCCTGGGCGATCACGTTGGGATTGTACACACTCGAGCCCCGCAACATCCGTTTTTGAAGAGTGCGCGAGAGAGGAGTCGAACCTCCACGGGTTTCCCCACAGGATCCTAAGTCCTGCGCGTCTGCCAGTTCCGCCACTCGCGCGTGTATCCTGAGCAAAGACTTGCGTCGTTTATCGTGAATCCGCCTGCCCCACGACTTGCCCTTTGGCCGTAAGGCAGACACTTGTCGAGATTTTCCCGGACGCGCTTGAATTTCATCGCTTGGTCTGAACGTAATCAACTATCAGGCAAATAAACCCGAGGACGAACGCCGTAATAGCTACAACGAGTCCCAATTGTCGTTCCTGCATCAACCCCAAATTCTGCACGCGCTGGATTCCCTCCACTCCATAAATCGGCACGCTGGTCTCATAGAACACGAAGAAATAAATACCCGCAGCAAAGCCAGCTACTGCCATCATAAATCCCAATAGACCGATCCCAGAAGGCCCGGGTTTAGACTTCATCGGGATCGCCGTACTAAAGCCCGGCGTTCGCAAAGCGACGGGTCTCCGCGGCGCAGGCAAGTGCGGTAGCGGAACTTCAATCGAACTCGCGCATTTCGGACAATCAATCAGTTTCAGCGCATCGCTTTCGTCGGCTTCGATTAACTGCCTGCAGGTCGGACAATTGAACTGAATTCCGGTCATACGTCATCCAAACTTCGTCACGATCACGCCGATGAAAATGAAGAGCGCGACGGCAAAGACTGCGACGATGACCGCAGTTTTTCCAACATACGTCTTGCCGCAACGAGGGCAGGACGTTGTCAGCAGGGAAAGCTCATTCCCACAGGCACATGTCATGGCTTGTCTCCTTTCTAAAGTTTCCGTTCCTTCAATGAATATCGCGCTGCAGGCGTTCTGCGCGTCTGCCAGTTCCGCCACTCGCGCGTCAGCGGCAGAAGAATACCGGATTCGTCAACGCTGTGCAATGGTATGCACGTGTAGATGTGTGGGGCGTGCTGGCCGGTACATCACGAGCGCCAGCGCGATACCGGCGAAGAAGCCGCCGACGTGTGCGAGGTTGTCGATCTGCGGTTCGAGCCAGCCAATCGAAAAATCCGCCGAGACCATCAGCGCCAGCATCAGCAACAACCGCCGCCGCACCGACGCGTACATCGGCGCATCGAGCCGGTACACCGCCGCCGCAAACGCGCCGACCAGTCCAAAAATGCCGCCGCTCGCACCGACGGCTACGTCATACCGGATATTGAACGCGCTGAGAAGATTGCCGAGCGAACCGGCGACAAGAAACAACACGAGAAACCGCCACCAGCCCATCGTCTTCTCCAGCGCCGAACCAAACATCCACAACGCGAGACCGTTCATCGCCAGATGCAGCGGATTGGCGTGCAGGAACAACGTCGTGATCACCCGCCACCATTCGCCGTGCTCCAGCGTGTCCGTCGTATTACCGGCCCACAGCCACAACGGCGAGTGCCAGAGATTCGTGAACAACACGTCGTCCACCAGATACACCGTTGCGAGAACGACCAGCAGCGCGAGTGTGACCGGAGCGGGTCGTCCGAAGTGCATCAACGCGCGCCAACCGGCCGCTTGCTGCTCGGCCATCCGCAACACTTCGCAGCCATGCGCGTAGCTCGGATTCTGCGCGGTGAACGTCGCCGGTAACTCGCCCGTCTCGGTCTTCTGTAAGTATTGCGTAATCGCGCCGCGCCAAAGTCGGTTGCGCGGATGCGTCAGCGCGTACGCCCGGGCGAATTGTTTCATCGCCCCGGTACGATCACTGCGCGCCAGCGCGCAACGTCCGCGCCAGTATGCGGCAAACTGCGGGAAGCGACGCAACCGGCTCGCGTGCTCCCGGTGCTGCAGCAGTTGTTCAAGTCCGTCGTCATCGCCGGCCAGCGCCACGACGCACACGCGCGTCATCCAGAATTGCTGCTCCATCGGCCCGATGGTTCGCGGTGAAAGCGCGACGAGTTGGAGGCTGCGCAGCGCGCGCTCAACCTGACCGGTCTCGGCAAAGGCGCGCGCCGCCAGCAGCCGGGCATGCATCGCTGCCGATAGCGTGCCCCAATCTTCGACGCCTTCGTAAAACGTCACGGTGCCCGGCCAATCCCGGCAGATGTGCAGCAGCGACAACTTCCACAGCCGCACCATCCCGCGCACGGTTTCGGGCATCGGCGTCGCGATCAATTCGTCAAGCAACCGGTCGGCTTCTTCCCGCCGGCCTTCACTCATCACCGCCAGCACCGTTGCGTACCGGCGATACAGCCGACCGGTGGGACCAAACACAAGTCGCCCGGCCACCTGCCACCAGCGCGCCGCCTGCTTCCACTGCGCCATCAACAGGTGACGATTCCCGGCCCGCACCAAGAGCCGGGGCGCGAGCACAAAGATGCCGAACAGCGTCCACGCAATGATCACCCAGATGAAATCGTCGCTGAAATACATTGCGCCCAGTGAGGCCAAGAGAACGAGCGCAAGGTGTGCGATTTGCGCAGCGTGCCAACGCCAGTCGCGGCGCATCAACGGCACCAGTTGCATCCCGGCAACGAACAGTAACGGATAGATGAAGAAGCGTTGACTCACGGCAGAATCGTCACTTCGTCGCCGATGTCGAGCAAATCGTAGAGTCGTTCGATTTGCGCGACGCTCATGGCGATGCAGCCGTGCGTCCACGTTTTGTTCGGAGTCGGGCCGTGCAAACCGACTTCGCCGCCGAGTGCGGTTTTCCACGGCGGACATTTTCTTTGGGCGATAGCGTCCCGGATTTCGCTGAACTCAGCCGGCGTAATTAGTTTGTCGCGCAATCCGCGTTCGGCGTCCTCCAAAGCCGGATAGCTCAGGCCGAGAAACCGGTGATACTGGCTGTCCGGGTTCTTGTAGCAGACGTAAAACTCGCCTTCCGGCGTGGCAAGATCACCTTCGCGTTGTTTGTCGCCGGTATTCTTGCCGATCACGACCGGGATGCGTAGCACTTCCTCTTCACCGTCGAACACGGTGAGAGTTTTCGCGTGCTTGGTGATGACAAGCCTCACGAGGCGAGCGCGTCGATTTTGGCGGCGAGGTCGAAATCATTTTGCGTGATGCCGCCCGCGCTGTGCGTGGTGAGGATAATCTTCACGCGTTTGTACCGGTAAAGCTGCACGTCCGGGTGGTGATCCATCGCGTTGGCCGGTGGTGCGAGCTTCGCGATGAACTTTGTCGCTTCGGTGAAACCGCCCAAGACGAATTCTTTCGTGATCGCGTCGCCTTCGCGCTGCCAGCCTTTCAGCCCGGTCAGCTTGCGCTGAATGTCGGCGTCCGAAAGTTTCGGAAGTTTTGTCGCCATCGTTGCCTCCGGTGGCACTGTAGCAAAGATCGGCGGCGGCGGCTAGCGGCGTTGACTTTTGAGGGGTCGGTTCTTATATTGACGCGAACAAGAGAGAATCACTCCGATTTAGTCATGCAAGTTACACGAGCAGGCGAATACGCGATCATTGGGCTGTTGTACCTCGCGAAACAGCCTGCGGAGCGCATGGTGATGATTGATGAAATCAGCGAGAAGGAACGTGTTCCGAAGAGTTTCCTCGCCAAGATTTTCCAGTCGCTGGCCAAGGGCGGCTTCGTGCGGTCGCACCGTGGCGCGGGCGGCGGATTCAGTCTGGCGAAACAACCGAGCGAGATCAGCCTGTTGCAGATTCTGAATTGTGTCGAGGGCGCGTTCGCGTTGCAGAAATGCGTTTCGGACGATCCGGAGTGTGTCGTATCGGATGACCGGCTCGACAGTTGTGTCCTGTGTGGGGTGTTCAGCGAAGCGCAGAGCCGCGTGAACGAAGTGTTCGCGCGCACGAGCCTGCAGGACCTTCTGCGTCCCAAACCCACCGTCACGGTGAGTTGAATCATGGCTGGAAAAGTTGATCAGCCTCTGACCGAGGAACAAGTCCGGGAAGCGTTGAAGCGCGTGAAGTTTCCCGGCTTCAGCCGCGACATCGTCAGCTTCGGCATCGTCAAGTCCATCGCCATCGCGAGCAACAACAACGTGACCGTCGCGTTGCACGTGATGACGCGCGATCCGGCGGTGCCGCAGCAGATCAAGAAGGAAGTCGAATCGGCGCTCGCCCAGTGCGGCGGCGTCGGTCATTTGGACGTGCAGATGACGGCGCAGCCGCCGCCGCAACAGCAAATGCCCATGGCCGGTACGCCCGCCGCACCGGCACGCCCGCAGATCGCGGGCGTGAAACACATCATCGCGGTCGGCAGTGGCAAGGGCGGCGTCGGCAAGTCCACCGTGGCAGTGAACCTAGCGTGCGCGATGAGCCAAATCGGTCTCCAAATCGGCGTGATGGATGCCGACATTTACGGACCAAGCGTTCCCAAGATGATGGGCATGGCGCAGAAGCCGACGATTACGGACGAGAAGTTGGATCCGGTGGAGAATTTTGGTTTGAAGATGATGAGCATGGCGTTGTTGCTCGACGACAACGCGCCGGTGATTTGGCGTGGGCCGATGATCATGAAAGCCATTCAGCAGTTCAGCCTCGCGGTCAACTGGGGTAAGCTCGACGTGCTGGTGGTGGATCTGCCTCCCGGCACGGGCGACGCGCAACTTTCTTTGGCGCAGACGATTGCGCTGGACGGCGGCGTGATCGTGACGACGCCGCAAGACGTGGCGCTGGAAGTGGCGCGGCGCGGCATCGCGATGTTCGAGAAGGTCAACGTCCGGATTCTCGGTATCGTTGAGAACATGAGTTACTATGTGTGCCCGCATTGCGGTGAGCATGACGATATTTTCGGACATGGTGGCGGGAAACATGAGGCGGAGCGGCTGGAGGTGCCGTTTCTCGGCGAGATACCGCTGTTCACCGACATTCGGATTTGCGGCGACAAGGGGTTGCCGGTGGTTGTCGCGGCGCCGGACAGCGAGCCGGCCAAGGCCTTCCGCAAGTGCGCGGAGAGCGTATTGAAACTGTTGGAACAAACTTGAGCGATCAACGATGGCGACTACCGAGCAAGAGGTTTGGACGAGATTGAAGGAGTGCTACGACCCCGAGCTTCCATGCAACATAGTGGACTTGGGGTTGGTTTATGGCGTCGGACTGCAGGCGCTCACCGGCTCTGATCAGGCGCGTGTGGACGTGAAGATGACATTGACGGCGCAAGGTTGTCCCATGTCCGGCCAGATATCGGCGGAAGTGCAGCGAAAACTGTTGGAACTGAACGGCGTCGGCGAAGCGAATATCGAGATCGTTTTTGATCCGCCGTGGAATCCTTCCCGGATCAACGAAGAGGGGCGGAAGCAACTGGGTCTTAGCTAACCGGTTTGGACGTTGCTTTTTGCGGAACTGGACAGTATTTTTCGAATCGAGCGATGAGTGCTGGCTTCAAAACTTCATGGCCGGTGTGGGTGATCCTAACGGCATTGTTGCTTGCTTCCGAATCTGTGCGCGCGCAGACGAATACGCCAGCAGCAACCCCTGCCCCAGTATCTGAAACGGCCGAATCGGATTTGTTTTTCGAACGCTACACGCAAGCCGCGCGCCTCGTGCGGGAAAAGAGACTCCAAGAAGCGGCGGTTGTCATGGATTTGCTGTCGAGGAACTTGAGCCATTCTCCATGGCTTGAGGTGGCGATTCTGAAGTACAGCGAATTGTGTGAAGGACACAACGATTCGGCAGCAATGGAGGGGTACTCATTGCTGTCGAAGCGGTTGGATAACGCACCATACTTCCAAGGCGATGCAGAGCGTGCGCGCGTATTCAAGACTGCGCTGCAAGGCGCGGTGAATGCGGGGATTGACCGCATGCGCGTCGGTCGGATCAAGCAAGCGTTGGCGGATTACTACGCGCAGTACCGAAAGTACCCTGAATCGCTTGCTAAACTGGCCATTCTGAACTTCGTGGATATGGATGACATCGTCGATTCCCGCGGACAACAATTTCGCTACATCCCAACCGGGATTCGGCAGACACCTTACATTTCGTACCATCAATACGAAGGTTTACAGATAACTCGCGCGTATCCATTCTCTGCGGACTCACCGCGTCTTCAAGGCACCTCGTTGATCAGCGACAAACCAAAGAAATACGCTGCGCTGCTGTTGGTGCCCGGCCGCATTGACGCCCAGCAAGTGGTCGAGAACCAGACGCTGGAAGGCTACTTTATAGGCGCCATCGCACCGCACGGCGCGATTGCCTGCACCACGGATCGGATTCTGGTGCTCCCGATACCCTAGCCGCAATTGCCTCAAGGCAATGTCGATCAACGTGTTAGATAAAATAGGTAAAAAAGACACATTGCAGTGGCAACTGTGTCGCCGGTGTGATTGACGCCCAGCAAGTGGTCGAAAACCAGACGCTCGAAGGCTATTTTATGGCCGCCATCGCACCGCACGGCGCGATTGCCTGCACCACGGATCGGATTCTGGTGCTCCTGATACCCTAGCCGCAATTGCCTCAAGGCAATGTCGATCAACATGTTAGATAAAATAGGTAAAAAAACACGTTGCAGTGGCATCTGTGTCGCCGGTGTGCTAAAGTGTTTGGTGTGAGGGTGGTAGGGTTTGTCATACCACCAAAGCAGTACCGGAATAGGGACGAATTCAGGCGAGTGGAAAGAGAATCTATGCGACTGCGACGAGGTATGATGTGGATGTGCTTTGGGGTTCTGACCTGCTTGTTCAGCTCGACCGTTTGGGCGGTTGAGAGCGAAACAGTCAGCATTCTGGATAACCTCTTTCTCGAGGCCGGCGGCGGCGTCAAGCGACCAGCCGGTGATCTCACGACAGCGTTTGGATCCGTCGGGTTCAACTGGGGCATTCCATTGACTCCGAACTCAGAAGGTATTGGCCTCGGCGTTCAAATCGGAGGCGACTATTCTCCCCGCCGGGGTGACGACGAATGGAACGGGACAGCGGGGTTTTTTGGCCGCAACTTGAAACTCGGCGATGAACAAGTGGCCGGTGCCGTCCTTGTAGATTACCAGCGCACAACCTTGCACAGCAGCCTCTGGGCGGTGCGACCGATCGCCGGCATCACCATCGGCGCCAGAGACGAAGTCGGCGTGACCGGATCCATTGGAGTAAATCGCGACGGGACCACGATTTTCAACGGCACCACGGTAACAACCATCCGCCAGGAAATCCCGGATAGCGCCGAAGCGTTCTTCAATCACTATTGGAATGAAAAGATGGCCACGGAACTCGCCGTGGGCTATCAGTTTAGCCACATCGACGAAGTGACCGTTCGTGGGCAACTCGTCTATGGCATCACCCGGTACGTTGACTTGTCCGTGGGCGGGGAAATCAACGGCGACGGCAATTATGCGTGCGGCGCCCGGGTTTCTTACCATTTCGGCGGCCTCGGCCGGCATGATTCGCTCAACAACATTTACGCTTGGCGAAAGCAGGACTTCTATACGCCGTTCCCGAAACGTGGCGCCGGTGTTGGCGGCGGCGGGGGCGGTCTCTCGAGCGGATCCGTGCCAACGTCATCGTTCGGCCCGGGCGGCGGTTCAGGGTTTCCGTAATGGCAGTGACAAGTGCGTATCGGGGATAGGATGTAAAGGTAAGAAGTAAAACAGTGATGGGTTTCAGGGAAAGAAACCTGGGGGGACGGGGAGAATGAGGGAAAAGGTATGGGTACGACCAGGTTCAAAGCGGCAATTGCGGTTGTCGTTGCAGTGGCTTTTGTCACAACGGTTGTCGGCATAGCGAAAGCCAGCACGGTTACGTTCGACTTCGAGGACCAGGCAGCCACAGCGATCCCGATCTCAGGTGTTCGCACGGGGGCATTGACGAGCCTGACATATACTCTGTCGGGACTCACACTCCAAATCACGCGACCTGGTGGGAAGTTCGACATTGTGCAGGACATCTTGGGGCAGGCCAAGCCCGTATCGTGGGGAGCGAAGAGCCTCGACCCATTTGCTCAGGCAATGCAAGCCACGACCTTCGTTGTGAACTTCTCTCTGCCCGTGGACTCCGTGTCGATCATGATGGGCGACTATGGTGACGACCCGAATGATGCGCTCATTCTGAAGGCTTTCTCGGGCTTGAACGCTTCGGGCACCGCCTTAGCCAGTGCCACGGACACGCTTCCCCTCGGTGGAACGAACTTCGACTACCGCACACTGACCGTCTCAGTCGCTGGGATCAACTCCATCAGCTTCATCGGCGGCACCCAATACTTCCCGAACTCGGTGTTCTACGACAACATCACGGTCACCTTCACCGGCGACGGCGGAACCACCGGCGAAGAACCTCCGGGCAACATACCGGAACCGTCCGCCCTGACGCTGGTTGCCATTGGCTTGACCGGTCTGCTGACCGTCGCGCGCCGCAAGACATAAGCAGCTTCACGCACCTCTGCACAAGCCGTCGCGACCGCGTACCGGCACTTCTCGCTTTTTTTATCGCGCCCAGAGTGACTTGCCGGTTATGCTGGTTTCAGTAGATCATGAAATTGACCTTTCTCGGCGCAACCCGCACCACGACCGGCTCGAAGTATCTTCTCGAAACGAATGGCAAAAGGATTCTGATCGAGTGCGGCATGTACCAAGGCCACCGGACCGAGTCCATCGAGCAGAACAGCAGGCTGCCGTTTGATTCCTCCCAGATCCACGCGATGCTGCTCAGCCACGCGCACATTGACCACAGTGGTGTGATCCCCGTGCTCTGCAAGAGCGGCTTCCGAGGTAAAATCTTCTGCACGGACGCGACCGCCGACTTGTGCAACATCATGTTGATGGACAGCGCGCACATTCAGGAACAGGACGCTGCGTTCGTTTCCAGGAAACACGCCAAGAGAGGTCTGCCGCCCGTCGAGCCGCTTTACACGCAAGCCGACGCACAAGCCAGTTTCGAGCATTTCCAGTCTGTCCAGTACAACCGACCCACGCCCATCGTGGATGGCGTCACCGCAACGTGGTTGGATGCCGGCCACATCCTCGGCTCCGCGATGATCGTCATCGACATTCAGGAAGGCTCTCGAAAAGTCCGGCTGGCTTTCAGCGGCGATCTCGGTCGCGGCAACAACGACATCCTGCGCGACCCGGACCATCCGCGCGAGGCCGACTACTTGATGGTGGAAAGCACCTACGGCAACCGCGAGCACGAATCTCTCACGGACGTCAATGACCGGGTCTGCGCCATCGTCAATCGCGCTCTCGAACGCAACGGCAAGATTGTCATCCCGGCTTTCTCCGTTGGCCGCACGCAACAGCTTCTCTATACGTTGTATCAATTGGTGCAGACGCGCTGCATTCCGACGCTGCCGATTTTTGTCGACAGCCCGCTCTCGCTAGAGGCAACCGATGTGTTCAAGCGTCATCCGGAATGCTTCAACAAGAACTTCCATGACGTGATGATGAACAGTCACAATCCGTTCAGCGTGTCCAATGTCACCTACATTCAAAGCGTCGAAGAATCCATCGCGCTCAACAACTTGAAAAAACCGGGCATCATCATCAGTGCCTCCGGCATGGCCGAGGCGGGCCGCATCCGCCATCACATCAAAAACAACATCGAAGACGAGCGCAACACCATCCTGATCGTCGGCTGGTGCGCGCCGCACACGCTCGGTTCGCACCTCGCCTCCGGCCACAAGGAAGTCAACATCTTCGGCGAACCGTACAAGGTCCGCGCCCACACCGAAACGATCAACGCGTTCTCCGGCCACGCCGACAAGAATGAGTTGCGCGCCTGGGTCGAGCAGGTGACCGGCCCGCTGCGCCGCATCTTCGTCATCCACGGCGAGGAAGAAGCCGCCAACGCATTTGCCGGCACCCTGCGTTCCCTGCGACCGGGCAGCCAGGTCCGCGTTCCCAACTTCGGCGACTCAGCCGATCTGTGAAAAAAGAAGAGAGCTTCGCGCGCGCGAAGCTCTCTTGGAACCGAACGACGGGTCAGACTTACAGACTCTGCTTCAATCCCTGACCCGCGGCGAACCTCACCGTTTTCGAGGCCTTGATTTGAATCTGCTCGCCGGTCTTGGGATTACGTCCCAAGCGCGCGGCGCGCTTGCTGACGCGAAATGTCCCAAAACCAACCAACTGAATCGGGCCGCCCGTCTTCAACCCGCGCTCGATGCTGCGCAGCACCGCATCCAACGCCCGCTCGGCCGCGGCCTTGCTCATGTCCTTGCCCATTTCCTTTTGCACGACGTCCACCAATTGCGCCTTGTTCATGATTCCTCCTGTGGGAAGTAGTTGCTTGGTTTGCCCTCGCCTCTCATGGTTTTGTGCCACAGCGGGCCGCGCTCGTCAACCAAATTCGCACTGCCTGTCCGGCTGGAAAACATCTGTTGAAATCCCGTCACGCAGTGGCGTATAAGTCTTGCGGACGCACATGAAACCAACCGATCTTCGCGGCATCCTCCAGTACATCCCGCAATTTCGCGACAAGGTCTTCCTCATTGCGATTGACGGCGCGATCGTGGCCGACGACAACTTCGGCAACATCCTGCTGGATGTCGCCGTCCTGCGCAGCCTGAACATTCACATCGTGCTCGTCCACGGCGCCGGCCACCAGATCCGCTTGCTCTCCGAACAACTCGGCGAACCGATCTCCAACGCCGACGGTACCGGCGTCACCGACGCCGCGACGTTGCGCGTCGCCATCACCGCGGCGACCAATGTCACGCATGAGATCCTCGAAGGGCTCAAACTCAATGACCTTCGCGCCGCGCAGACCAACGCCATCGAAGCCGTGCCGGTCGGCATTCTCAAGGGCGTGGATCACCAGCATACCGGCAAGGTTCATCAGGTGGACATCGAAATGCTGCGCACGTTGCTCGACAAGAACATCGTACCGGTCATTCCGCCGCTTGGTTTTGACGGCAACGGTCACACCTACCGGCTCAACTCGGATTCGGTCGCCGTGGAAGTTGCCCGCGCACTCGGCGCGGTAAAACTCATGTTCATCAGCACGCGCAACGGACTGGAAATCGACGGCAAACTCGTGGCGCAGATGGCGATGGCGGAGCTGGAGGCGACGCTGAAGACGGTCGGGAAATTCGCGCCGGACATGATCTCCAAGGCCCAGCACGCTCTGCGCGCCTGTCAGGGCGGCGTGTCGCGCGTCCACATCATCAACGGTCAAGTGGATGAGGGCCTGCTGGCCGAAGTCTTCTCCAACGAAGGCATCGGCAGTTTGATCTACGCCAACGAGTATCAGGCCATCAGCAAAGCCACGCGCAAAGATATCCGCAACATCATGGCGCTCATCAAACCGTCCATTCAAGGCGATCAACTGCTCAAGCGCACGCGCAGCAGCGTGGAAAAACACATCAACGAATATTTCGTGTTCGAGATCGACAACAACATCGTTGGCGTCGTGGCGGTGCAGCCCTACCCCGAACAGAAGAAAGCTGAGTTGGCTTGTCTGCAGGTCAGCACCGCTCACGAACACCGCGGCATCGGCACCAAGATGGCTGAGTTCGCCGAGACCGTCGCCCACGAACAGGGCATGGAGAAAATCTTCTGCCTCTCCACGCAAGCGTTCACGTTCTTCCAGCACAAACTCGGCTATCTCGAGGGCGGCGCCGAAGACCTCCCACCGGCCCGCCGCGAGAAATACGAACAAAGCGGCCGCAATTCCAAAGTGCTGTGGAAATCTCTCTCACCGGGAAACCCGTCTGCGACGGCGGCCATTCGCGAACCAGCCCTGTCGTCCTCGCCGAGTTAATCAGCTAAGGCCGGAACGACACGCGCGATTGGGTCGCGCCACTGACACTTGCGCCAAGAACGGTGGGCGCGGAATTCTCGCCCGATGCCTGAAGCCGGGCCACGATCTGGTTCAACTCGCTGAGAACTTGTCGTTGCGAAGTCTCCAACCGGGCCAACAGGATGAGGTCGCGATTGACTTCGTTGACGCGCGACGCAACCCGACCGGTCACTTCGGTCCGCTGCGTTTGCAGCTCTTTGAGCTGACCGGCCAGCGCGACCAGCCGCTCGTGCAGCGTGTTGGACTCGGCGGATTCGGGCTCCGACTTTTTTGACGTGGCCGGTGCGGTGGATTTAGCCGGCGCTGGCGGGGCCGATGACGGGGATGTCTGCTTCGGAGGCACGATCACGTTGATGTGACATTGCGGACAAGGAATGGTCAGGCCTTCGGCGGTTTCATCCACCACAAGACTCTTGCCACAGGCGGGGCACTCAAACAAAATATCGCGCGGTGTAATTTCCATCCCTCCAAACGGCTCGCTGGCCTGACGTGGGCCTTCCATGTGCTGCTCCCAGATGTATGATGCGTTCGGCGGTGGCGCTTTGCAAGTCCGAATAATCCTGCTAGCATCCGCCGCCGTGCAGGGCAAGCATCACAAAGTCCGGGCCGGCTGCTGCGGATTCGCCATCGCGCAGGAAAAGTATTTCCACGCGCTGTCCTGCGTCGAAATCAATTCCAGCTTCTACCAACTCCCGCGCGTCGCGACCGCCGCGCGCTGGCGCGCCGCCGCGCCGCAGGATTTCCAGTTCACGATGAAAGCCTGGCAGGTCATCACGCACCGCGCCACCAGTCCGACGTACAAACGCACGCGCCTTGATCCGCGCGACCGGGAGTACTGCGGCCATTTCGGATTTAATCCGACCATCCGCTGGGCGTGGGACGAGACCTTCGCCGTGGCAACGGCGCTGCGGGCGGTTCTCGTGTTGTTCCAGTGTCCGGTCAGCTTTCGTGCGACGCGCGAGAACATTGCCGGTCTGGAAAAGTTTTTCGAGCGCGCCAAACGCGGCAGGTTTTTCATGGGTTGGGAGCCCCGCGGAGAATGGGACGCGGAATTGATCGCGAAGCTGTGCAAGAATCTGGACCTCATTCACGTCGTTGATCCATTCAAGTCACCGCCAGCAACCAACGCGAAGCTGCGCTACTACCGGTTGCACGGCGTCACTGGCACGAGCCACCGCTACAGCGACAAGGAACTCCGGCAGTTGAAGGAGTTTTGCGCCGGCAAGACGCCGACGTACTGTCTGTTCAACAACGTCGGGATGATTGCAGACGCCCAGCGATTCACGCGTCTGCTTACCGGCACATCAGTGTAACGTTGATCGCTGCACAACAATGGTCGAAAGATAATTACGCAATCCGTCCGGCGTCGCGTGCGTGATCTGAATCGAGAAACTCCGGAAGGTCTTTTCCTTGTCGGTCGTGCCGGTCTCGAAGCGGATCAGATCCAGCGGCGGCAACACGAGATCGGTGGTGCGTTGCGCGTCCACCTCGCGACCATTCTGATCCTGAAACACACAAGTCACTACGCACTGCGAAATCGTTTGCGAGGTGATGTTGCGCAACCAGCCGGTAACCGACATCTGCAGCGGCACCTCGCTGACGTGCACGAGACGCACATCGGACAATTCCATCGTCTTGTCCAGCACCACGGGAAGATACCGTTCAAGGAATGAACCGTGGACGACCACGTTTTCGTTGCGCACTCCGCCCTGCACGCGACCGAGCACCCACGTTTCGCCGTCTTTGATTTCCGTTCCCGTGACTCGCAACACCGCGCCGGCCGGCAACCCGTTCCACGTGCCGGCATCGCGTTTCGCGACCGCATAGCTCGCCACTTTCGCCATGTCGCCGGCCACGTAAGGAACTTCCGGCATCGAACCGCGTGCCTGCTCGCCCAGTTCGAGAATCTTCTCGGGAGGCAACACCGCTGCCGGCACGCCTTTGGGCGAAAGCATCTTGCGCCGGGCCTCCCAACCCGCCAACACCGCCAGCAGGCCGATGACGCCGGTCATAATCAAAATGGCGACGCCTTTGCGCCCGCCCAATCCACGCGTGATTTTAACCAACACAGTGACTCACCCGCGCCGATGCAATCACAATCCCCGCCGCCAATCAACCCTTTCCTGCATCACCAACCGGCTCACCAAAATCGAACGCCGTGAACACCTTCAACCGCGCGTCGGGCGCGCGCCACGCATCCGCCGGCAAACCGGCCTTCCAGCAAACCGTTTCCAACGTCTTGCGCGCGTCCCAACCGTACTCTTGCGCCACCTTCGGCAACAACAACGCGTGCCGCATCCCTTTCTCCACAATGATGCCGTGCTGCAGCGGATCGAACTGCGCCGGGTCCGGCAGCTCCACCGGCGGCTCCAACACCGAAATCTCCAACCGAATCTCCGGCAGCTCGTCGTGTTGTACCGGCGGAAACCGGGGGTCTTCCAACGCCGACGCCACCGCCGCCTCGACGACGTTCAGCCACGAAGGCCGCTCGAAATCCATCTTGCCGATGCAGCC
>JBGQCJ010000070.1:0-19546 GCA_041495285.1 Verrucomicrobiia bacterium | reverse complement strand
CTCGGCCTTCTTCGCGCCGAGTTTCTTGGCGGCGTGGATGACAATGTACGTCGGCGCGACGCCGCACATCGAAATCTCCGCGTCGCGCACGCGATCCATCAGCGCGTCCTCGTCCAACGCAACCACGGCATCGAGCGCAAGCTTGTCCTTGCGGTTGGACGTCTCCTCGTCTTCGTAGTGATTCAGGTCGGTGGAGGCGAGCAACAACACCGGCTGGTCGTGCTCGCGCACGGTCTGCGCGATGGCCGCGCCGATTTCGCGCAGGTTGCGTCGCCCGCCGCTTTCCGGCCAGCCGCCGCCGATGAGCAGTGGCACGATGCGGACGTTGGGATTGGCGCGAAGGAGCATCGGTACTTGCACTTCGAGTGAGTGCTCGATGCTGTGCGTGCGGGCGTCTTTGAGCAGCAGTTCGCAGTTGTTAAGCAACCGGGTCGTTAGCGGTTCGTCAATCGGTACATCGCCCGCCGGCGTGCGCCAGGCGCCCGTCTCACAGAGCGCGTAGGCGACGCCGATGCCATGGTGGTTTGGCCCGACGAGAATCACCCGGTCGGGGACGCGCACGGCTGAATACACCGTCCCCGCAGTCCGCCCGGAGTACATCCAGCCCGCGTGTGGGCAGACGACGGCAATGGCGTCGCGTTTCGTTGCCGCGGGACGAATCAGTTCATCCAGTTCGGCGTCAACTGCCGACGCACTTGCCGGGTAGAACTGACCGGCCACTGCGGGTTGACGAATCATGCTTTGCTCCTACAATGGTTGCGTGAGGGTGTCCGCACGAGAGTTTGAGCGATTGGTGGCCGAAGGTTTCGAACTGATTCCCGAGGAATTTCGCCGGCACATCTCCAACGTCCAGATCGTCATCGAAGACGAACCGAGCGACGAGTTGCTGGATGAACTCGGGGTGCCGGCTGACGAAACGCTGTTTGGCCTGTACGAAGGCACGCCGCTCACCGAGCGCACGACCGAGTATTCTGGCTTGCCGGATCGCATCATCATTTTCCGCAAACCGCTCCTCGAAGAGTTCGACGATCCACTCGACATTCGGCGCGAAGTCGCCCGCACGGTCATTCACGAAGTCGCGCATCACTTCGGCATCGACGAAGAGCGGCTCGTCGAACTCGGCTGGGACTAACCTACCACCTCGCGGATTGACTCTGCAAGAACGCTGAAGACGCGCTCTAACTGTTCCTCCGTGATGCAGTATGGCGGCATGATCGGGACGACATTGCCGAGCGGACGCGTCAGCACGCCCCGCTTGCGCATCTCGACGCAGACTTTGTGTCCGACGCGGTCGGTCAGCGTGTACGGGCCAAGCTCCACCGCGCCGATGAAACCAATTTGCCTCGCGTCCACGACATGCGGCAATTCGCGGCAACGATCCAAACCAGTTCTGAGATTTGAACTCTTGGATTTCAAATTCTCCAGCACTCGCTCCTCCTCAAAGACCTGCAGATTGGCGAGCGCCGCGGCGCACCCAAGCTGATTGCCGGTGTAACTGTGTCCGTGAAAGAACGTTTTGAACTCGCTGCATTCCCCGAGAAACGCGCTGAAGACTTCCTCCGTCGTCAACGTCGCCGCCAGCGGCAGATAGCCGCCGGTCAGTCCTTTCGCCACCGCCATCAGATCGGGCGTCACGCCTTCGTGCTCACAGGCAAACATCTTGCCGGTGCGTCCAAAACCGGTCATCACTTCATCGACGATCAACAGCGCGCCCGTCCGGTCACACCACGCTCTCAATTCGCGCAGCATCCCGCGCGGCCACAATTTCATACCGCCCGCGCCCTGAATCAGCGGCTCAATCACGACCGCCGCGACATCGTCGCCATCCGGCATGTCCGCCACGCGCCTCACGCGCGCGACCTCGAACGTCAACGGCCTGTACGCCGCGTGAAACAAATCAATGCCGCCGACGCTCACCGCACCAAGTGTGTCGCCGTGATACGCGTCGGCAAATGCGACGAACTTTGTGCGCTTCGGCTGCTTCTTGTGCTGCCAGTATTGCAGCGCCATCTTGATCGCCACTTCCATCGCGGTCGAACCATCGTCGGAATAAAACACGCGCGTCAACCCGCGCGGAGCAACCTCGATCAGCTTTCCGGCCAGCTCGATGGCCGGCACGTTCGACTGACCGAGGAACGACGAGTGCGCGATCCGGTCGAGTTGATTTCTAATTGCTTGCGTGATTTTCGGATGCCGGTGACCGTGAAGATTCGTCCAGATGGACGAGTTGGCGTCAATGTACTCGTTGCCGTCGATGTCGCGCACGATCGCGCCCTCACCGGACTCGATGATCACCGGCTCTTCGGCCATCCATTCTTTCATCTGCGTGAACGGATGCCAGATGTAATGCCGGTCTCTGTCAGCGAGGCTCGTCATCGGCCAAAACTCTTGTGGGAGCGGCATTCCTGCCGCGACCGGTTTCCGGGGGAATCCCCTCCAGCCACGCCCAGTCAATCTCGTTTTCGTAGTCAGGATGCGCTGTTGAATACGGATACTCCGCAGCGTGATTCACCAAGCCCGCGCGGCGCGGATTGTCGTGCATGTAATCGAGCCTCTTCCTGAAGTCCTTCCGATCTCGCAGCCGATGGTCGTGGTAGCCATCCTGCCAGACCGGCGGACCACCACCGCAGTGTAGATGGAGTTGGCGACCGGCGAAGCCCTTCAGAGACTCCACAATCTCAGCCAGAGTCGCGACAGGAATGTCGCTCCCACAATCTGTTGGCCGTTCGTGGGAACGGCATTCCTGCCGCGAACGCAGCGCCAGCGCGACGTGAATGTGGTCTGGCATAACCACGAACCCCAACAATCGAATCCGGCCTTCATCCCGCAGCCAACGCAACGCCTCAACAACAATCCGCGCAGCTTCTGGATTCTGAAAGACCGGCTTTCGATCTTCCGTGCAGGTCGTGACGAAATAGCACTCTCGCGGGATTGATACCCTGCCTTTCCGCAAGTCCGCTGAATGCGAGGGTCGCGACAAGAATGTCGCTCCCACAGACCGAAAGACTTCGAGAAACCTCTCAATGTCCTCCCGGCTGTGCGCCGCCGTCACCGTCACGCGCAGACGGGCTTTCCCCTTCGGCACCGTCGGAAAACGGATGGCGGGCACGAAGATGCCGCGCTCGTAAAGCTTGCCGGAGACTTCCACCGCCGCGCTTTCGTCGCCGATGATGACCGGAATGATCGGACTGCGGGATTGGTGTTGGATACCGGGTTTCGTGAGCCCGTTTTTCATCTCGCTGACGTTGCGCCAGAGCTTGTCGCGACGTTCGTGTCCGGCTTCACTCATCACAAAATCCACCGCGGCAGCCGCAGCGGCGACGGTTGCCGGCGGCAACGCGGTCGAGTAAATCAGCGAGCGTGCCCGGTTGCGGAGAAAATCGATCAAAGTTTGTGAGCCGACGACGAAGCCACCCGCGCCGCCGAGCGCTTTGCTCAGCGTGCCGAGTGTCACGTCAATCTTGTCCTCGACCCCGGTCGCCTCGGCGAGTCCGCGACGGTTCTTCGCGTACAAGCCGGTGGCGTGCGCTTCGTCAATCATCAGCCCTGCGTCGTACTTCTCCTTGAGAGCGACGAGCTCGGCGAGCGGCGCGAGGTCGCCGTCCATCGAGAACACGGTTTCGGTCACGATAAGTCTGCGGCGGAACTGCTGCGATTGTTGAAGGATGTCGGCAAGTTTCTTCAGGTTCTTGTGCGGATAGACGCGGATGGCGGCCCCGCTCTGACGGGCGCCATCAATGATGCTGGCGTGATCGAGCTTGTCGAGAATCACGACGTCGCCTTCACCGGCAAGCGCCGTGATGGTGCCGACATTGGCGGCGTAGCCGCTGCCGAACACGAGGGCGGCTTCCTTCGCCTTAAAGCGCGCGAGTTTTTCTTCAAGCTGCCGGTACGGTTCGAGATTGCCGCAAACCAAACGTGATGCGCCGGCGCCGACTCCGAATTTCTCGAGAGCTTCGATGCCGGCACGCTTCAAGACCGGGTCGTTGGCGAGTCCGAGGTAGTCGTTGCTGGAAAAATTCAGGAACTCGCGGCCTTCGACGACGATGCGCGGGCCTTGTGCGGAGGCAACGCTGCGCAGAGTCCGGTGCAAGCCGTCGGCGCGGAGTTTCTCCAATTCGGCGCCGAGTTGGTCATTTAGGTTTGACATTCGGTTCTGGCGCCGGGCTGGGAGCCGGCTGTTCTTTGTAGAGGACGACGGCATGCGCGTCGACGCGGTAGCGCAGGTTGGCGGCGGCGGTTGTGTAGCGCACCACGTCGAGGAGCGGAATTTTTTGCAGGCTCAGCGTCACGCGCGGCAGTTTGACGTCGGCCGGCACGAGCCACACGAAATTGATTTCGGACTTGTCCGGCATGAGCTTTTTGCTTTCGGCACGCAGGTAATCAATCACCGCCCTGGGGTCCGCCTCGCGAAAGTTCACGGCGGGCACGATCAGTTCGCCAAGTTTTTGTTTGAAGTCGCGGGCGGCATCGTCGCCGGACGCGCGACGGCGTCGCTCCTCGATCTCGCGCAACAGTTGTTTGACCGTTGGCTCGTCCGGTTTCTGCGCGAGGATTGTTTTGCAGCGGGCTTCCGCGTCGTCGTACCGGCCGAGGCGGGCGAGCAATGCCGCCTGCTGCAGCATCTCGCCGAGTTCGTCGTCGCTGAGCATCGTCGTCGAACTTCGATTCGTGGTGGTTGAAGAATTGTCCCCCGCCCGGGCCATTGTTGCGACGACGGTCGCGAGCACAAGCGCGATCGTGAATAATTGTTTCATCCGATGATTACCTTTCCGCCGACCATGGAGAAGCGTACGGGAGCTTCGGCGTACACGACCGCTTCGTAGGGATCGGCAACCTGGCCCTCCGCCGGCACGGCAATGAGGTCGGCATACGCGCCGGGCTGAATGCTGCCAAGTTTACCCTCCTGATTCAGTGCTTTCGCGGCGCACGTCGTCGCCATCTGTAAAACCCGCTCGGCAGACAAGTCCGTGAACATGTGCGCCAGCGTCTGCATTTCCTGCAGCATGTTGAGCGAGTCATTGCTCGCCAGACTGTCCGTGCCCAGGCAAATGTTGATGTTGTCTTTCCAGAATGATTTGAGCAACGGCGTGTCGCGATTGAAGAACCGGTGACTCTTCGGACAATGCACGACATGCGTGCCGCTTTGCTTGAGCAGGGCCACATCCAAGGGCGTGAGACAGTTGGCGTGCGCGGCGAGGCAGTTCGTGCCGAGCACTGCATATTCCTGCAACATCTGCACCGGGCTGACGCGCTTGCAGTCGCTCATGTCGCGGCCCGCGCGCAGAAAGTAATCGTACATGTGGCCGGTGCCGCGCCGAATCATGTCGTCCTCTTCCGGCGATTCGGCCAGATGTGTTGTCATCAGAATGTTGCGCGACCGTGCGTAACGGGCCGAGAGCCGGTACAACTCGCTGCTCACCGTGTACGGCGCATGCGGCGACAACCCGAAGCCGCCGAAAACATCCGGGTGGGTGGCGATGAATTCCAATGCGCCTTGTGCGATTTCCTGCGCAGATTGTTTCCGATTGAAGTCGATGAGTTCGACACACCACCACACGCGCAAGGCGGGAGGCGGGTTTTCGACCGGAGAAATCGCCTGATCGATCAGGTTCGGAAACGAGGCAATGCTGACCACGGATGTCGTACCGGACTGGGCGAGCTGGTCGAGCCCCCACTGAATGCCGGTCACATAGTCTCGATCCAAATGGACCGTCTTCAGCGCCGTCACCTGCAGCAACCAATCGAGGAAACTCCCTCGCCATTCCGTCTCGCCCCGCAGGCGCGTGTAGTCCAAATGACAATGCGCGTTGATCAGCCCCGGCGCGAGCACGACATCGCCCAAATCACGCACCTCACCGGTATGCGCGGCTTGAATCTCCGGCGCCGTACCCACAGCCACAATGCGGTCGCCTTCGATGGCCACCGCGCCGTCGTCAATTGGCGGCTGGCTCACCGGCAACACAGTTTGCGCGCGCAAAATCATTCCATCATCACTCCTCCACGTCCGCATCTTCGTGCGGCACCCGAATCCGCTCGATGGACCGTGCGGTGCCAGAATGTTCGTCCACTTCCACGATCACGCCGCACAACGCCACGCCGCCGGTCGCCACTTCCATCTTCTGGGGCATCTGCGTGAGAAATCGTTTGAGCACTGCTCCCACATCGCGTCCGAGCACCGAATCGTGCGGGCCACACATGCCGGCATCACTGAGGTACGCCGTGCCTTTCGGCAGGACTTGCTCGTCGGCGGTCGCCACATGCGTGTGCGTTCCAATCACGGCGCTGACTTTACCATCAAGGTAACGTCCAAGCGCGATTTTTTCACTGGTCGCTTCGGCGTGCATGTCCACAATGATGATGTTCGTCTGTCGTCGCAACCGCCCCACTTCGGCCTCGGCGGCGCGAAACGGACAATCGTTGTTTGGCATGAACACGCGCCCGATCACATTGATCACACCGACGGCGGTCTTGTCACCGGCGTTGACCACGACCGAGCCACGGCCCGGCGCCGACGGCGGGAAGTTCAGTGGCCGGATGACGTGCGGCAAACTGTCGATCTCGTTTTCAAAGCCCTTCTGATCCCACGTGTGGTCGCCGGCCGTGATGACATCCACACCGGCATCGTGAAGTTCCCGGACAGTCGAAGCAGTCAGCCCGGCACCGTGCGCGCTGTTTTCGCCGTTGGCAATCACCAAGTCGATCTCACGCTTCTTTCTCAGTCCCGGTACGAGTGCCGCCACGGCCCTGCGGCCGGGCTTGCCGACGACATCCCCAATGAACAGGATTCTCACTTCGCGTACTCCACCGCGCGCATCTCGCGCACGACGGTCACGCGAATCTGACCGGGGTACTGCAATTCCTGTTCAATCTTCTTACTGATGTCGCGCGCCAGTTTGACCGCCTCGTCGTCGGAGATCTGGGCCGGCTCCACGATCACACGAATCTCGCGACCGGCCTGCAGCGCGAAGCTCTTCTCCACGCCGGGGAAACTATTGGCGGTTGTCTCCAGTTTCTCCAACCGCTGCAAATAAAGCTCCATGCTTTCGCTGCGCGCGCCGGGACGGGATGCGCTGATCGCGTCCGAGGCACCGGCCAGAATGCCGTAAACGGTGAGCGGCTCAACCTCGTGGTGATGACACGCCACGCCCTGATACACTTCCTCGGGTTCGCCGTATTTCTTCAACAATTCCGCGCCGATGATCGCATGCGAGCCTTCGACCTCGTGATCCACCGCCTTGCCGATGTCGTGAAACAGACTGACGCGCTTGGCGATCGGTTGGTTGAGACCAAGTTCAGCAGCGATGAGACCTTCGATGTGACCGACCTCAATGGAGTGTTCCAGCACGTTCTGCGCGAAGCTGTGTCGGAACTTCAAGCGTCCGAGCAGCTTGACGATTTCGGGGTGAACTTTCTGCAAACCAAGCTGAAACACCGCGTCTTCGCCCGCTTGCCGGATCACGGACTCCATTTCTTCCTTCACCTTGGCGACTTCTTCCTCGATGCGCGCGGGATTGATGCGTCCGTCGGCGATCAATCGCTCCATCGTCTGCCGCGCCAATTCGCGGCGTACCGGATCGAAGCCGCTCAACACGACTGCCTGCGGTGTATCGTCAATGAGCACGTTGATGCCGGTCGCCGCCTCAAACGCACGAATGTTGCGGCCTTCCCGGCCAATGATCCGGCCTTTCATCTCCTCGTTGGGTAACGTCAACGTGCACGTGGTGGCGGTCTGCACGTGATTCGACGCGCAGCGTTCGATGGCGGTCGTGATGACGCGTTTCGCTTCGCGTTCAGCATTTTGCTTCGCGTCGTCGAGGATCCGGCGCGCGAGCGCCCCGGACTCAGCGCGGAGTTCATCCTCGAGTTGCGCGAGCAACAATTTCTTTGCTTCGTCCGCACTAAGTCCGGCCACGCGCTGGAGTTCCTGCTTGGACAACCGCTTCAGTTCGTCCAGTTCGCCCTGAAGTTTGTGCAACTCTCTCTCGCGTTCGACGACGGCGGACTCCTTCTTCGTTACTTCTTCTGTCTTGCGGTCGAGCAAATCCACCTTGCGGTCCAGATTCGTGTCCCGCTGCATCACGCGTTTTTCGATCTCGGCAAGTTCCTGCCGGCGTCCCTTGGTTTCTTTCTCGAATAATTCGCGCGCCCGGGCCGCTTCTTCGTGGCCGGCGAGCCGGGCTTCGCGTTTGATTTCTTCCGCTTCGCGTCGCGCCGCTTTGACGGCATTGCCGGCCGTCTTCGCGTCAGCGCGCGCCTTCAAGAGGCCGGCCACCCAGCCTACCGCCGCGCCTACGACGAGCGCCAGCAGTCCGATGATGATCGGATTCATGTTGGTTTCCTTTGGCAGTTAATGAGTCGTGTTTCAGTTACAATGAAGTCCATGCGGACGTCGTGATCCGCCGTGGGGACTTCGTTTAGGATTTGGAAATCGTAGGCCAGCGCGATCTTTGCGCCGCGCGCATCGCGCAGGAGACGGTCAAAATAACCCGTTCCCCGGCCCAACCGATTTCCTGTTTCATCGAACGCCAGCCCCGGCACGAGCAACGCCTGCAACCGGTCCACCTCCACTGGACGAACCGACTCGGGCTTGGGTTCGGGAATTTCAAATCTGCCTTCCGTCAAGTCGCTGTTGAAATCGCGCAACTCCGAGGCCGCGTACTGCTGCGTCGCCTCGTCGAACGCTGGCACGCACACGTGTTTGCCGAGGGCCAGCAATTGCTGAATCAGTCCGTGCGTGTCCACTTCGTTTCCCTTTGACACGTAAACCAATAGCCAGTCCGCTGACACCAAATCCGCCACCTGCCACAACCGCTCCCATACCGTCGCGCTTCGCGCACGCACGTCCGTCACCGGCAGCGACGCGAGAATCGTCCGCATCCGCTTGCGCAATTCTATTTTTTCTTGAGCTGTTGCTTCCATTTCTCCATCCGCTCGCGAACCTTTAACTCAAACCCTTGGTCGCTCGGCTCGTAATACTTCCGCTTCTCCGGCATATAATCCTGCTCGACCACGTGCCCTTCAAAATCGTGCGCGTATTTGTAGCCCTCGCCGTGGCCGAGTTTCTTGCTGCCTTTGTAATGCGTGTCCTTGAGATGTGCCGGCACTGCGAGCGTCCGTCCCTGCTCGATGTCGGCCTTTGCGCCCCAAATTCCTTTCGCGGCGGCGTTCGACTTCGGTGCCGTCGCGCAATACACCGTCGCCTCGGCCAAGGGCAGCTCACCTTCCGGCCAGCCGATGAACTCAACCGCATGATGCGCTGCGACCGACAAGACAAGTGCCTGCGGGTCGGCCAGCCCGATGTCTTCCGCGGCGAGAATCACGATGCGACGTGCGATAAACCGTGGATCTTCACCGGCAACAACCATCTTTGCGAGCCAGTATAGTGCCGCATCAGGATCGCTGCCGCGCATGGACTTGATGAATGCCGAGATTGTGTCGTAATGCTCGTCTTCGTCACCGTCATAGACAACCGCCTTCTTCTGAATCGATTCTTCGGCCACCGGCTTCGTGATGCGACCGGACTCCGTTGTGAGCGCGGCGACTTCGAGCGAGTTGAGCGCCTTGCGTGCGTCGCCGTCGCAAGCGGTGGCGAGAAAGTCGAGTGCGTCATCGTCCACTTTCAGTTTCATCGTACCGAGCCCGCGTCCCTTGTCGGCGAGCGCGCGGCTCAACAATGTCTTGATATCGTCCCGGGTCAGCGACTTGAGTTGGAAGATTTGCGAACGCGATACGAGCGGTGAGTTGACGTAGAAAAACGGGTTATGCGTGGTCGCACCGATGAGACGGACGGTGCCGTTTTCAACATCCGGTAACAGAACGTCCTGTTGCGCTTTGTTGAAACGGTGAATCTCGTCGATGAAGAGAATTGTCTTCTGACCGGTATTGGCGAGACGATTCGCGGCGGTACCGATGACGCGACGGATGTCAGCAACGTTCGACTCAACACCGCTCAATCGCTCGAACTTGCTCTTCGTGGCGTTGGCGATGACTTGGGCGAGTGAGGTTTTTCCCGTGCCGGGCGGCCCGTAGAGGATGATGGAACTGATGCGGTCGGCTTTGATGGCGCGCCAGAGAAGCTTGCCTTGCCCGAGAATGTGTTGCTGGCCGACGAATTCTTCCAGCGTCCGCGGTCGCATCCGCGTGGCGAGCGGTGCGGTCTTGTCGCTGACCGGCTGCGCCGCCTCGTCGGCGGTTCCGGTTGGGCGCTGTGAAAATAAGTTCTCGGTCATGGCCACCAACTTGCCCCGAAAGATTTCGGGGCGGGCGGGATTCCGTGGCTGACCGGCGCGAGGTCGTTAAAACGAAATACCCCGCCGTAATGCCGTAGAAACGATATCTTCGAACCCCTCAATAAGAAGGGTGCTCTGTCGGCTGCTTTCTACTTCCTAACAAGGCATGCAGTCCACAACCGAACCCGAGCTCCGTCATAAACGGTGTTGGCTCGAAGAATCGTCGTTCAACACGTACATGGCAGGGTATTTCGCAATTCTGCGTTATCTTCCAAAGAACACGGGCGACCTCGGTCGCTCTCTCTACCACATTCATACACCACTTGATCGCTCGCTTTCAAGAATATTCCAGCCGCCATTTATTACCCTGCCGTCGCGCGTCAGCCCTCACGAATCTCGCACTTCAATGCTTGCTGCAACTGCCGCTTCAACTGCTCATGCGCTGCGTTGACTTCCGCGTCTGTCAATGTCCGATCCGTCGCGCGGAACGTCAGCGAATACGCCATGGATTTCTTTCCCGTCGGTACTGCGCCACCCCGGAAAATATCAAACAACTCGACTCGTTCCAAGTTTTTATTTCGACTTTTCTCAATCACGGCCACGATCTCGTTATGCCGGACGCCCTCGTCCACCACCAACGCCACGTCCCGCACCACGGCCGGGAACTTCGGCAACTCGCGGAACTGTTCGCCGCCCTCACCCCTCGGCGTCTCGCCGACTCGGCTCTCTCCGCGCTCCTTCGTCAACACCGGCTCCAGCGGCAACTCCGCCAGAAACACCGCATCACGCAGATCCATCTTCTTCGCCTGCGCCGCCGAAATCTTCCGAATCTCAGCCGAAACACCCAATTCCTCCAGCGCGCCCTTCAAGTCGTAAATGTCAAATTTCAAATCCCGGAGGCCCGCCTCCCAAGCATCCGGGTGCTTCTTTCCTGTCCCCGCGATTGCCAACCGCAACGATTCCTTGCCGCCCGCTGCGAATACGCGCCCAATCTCAAACAGTTTCACGTCGAACTGGTGTCGCGATACATTCGTCCGCAGGTTCGCCAACAACCCCGGTACGAGCGACGCACGCAAAGCCGTCATGTCCGCGCTCAGCGGATTCTGCAGCTTCAACGCGCCTTCCGCGACCATCGTCTGATTCATGGCCTCGTGGAAGCCAAGCGCGGTCAAAGTTTGCCGCACTCGTGCCATCCCATCCCACTTTGCGTCGAACTCCGACACGGCCACCGTCGCCGGCTGCATCTTCGCGGGAATCTTCTCGACGCCGTGTATCCGGCAGACCTCCTCGATCAAGTCCACCTCGCGCTCCAAGTCCACTCGGAACGTCGGCACTTCCACCTCGATGGAGGGCCACGCTCCGTCGTGGCCACGCTCTTCTGACGGACGCGACGGAGCGCGTCCCTCCAACACTGACAATCCGAGGCTGACAAAAATCTTCTTCACCGTTGCCGGCGGCACCTCGATACCGAGCAGACGATTCACCTGTGCGTACCGGCATTTCACGTGTCGTTTCTGAATTGGTTTTGCCAACGCGTCAACGATCCCGCGTGCGATTACACCACCGGCAACTTCCTGAATCAGTTTCGCCGCGCGATTGCTTGCCCAAATCACATTCCCGATGTCGGCACCGCGCTCGAACCGGTAACTCGACTCGCTCGACAGTCCGAGCTGCTTGGAAGTTTTCCGAACATTCGGCGGCGAAAAGTACGCGCTTTCAAGCAAGACGTCGGTCGTGCGGTCGTTGATCTCGCTTTCCTTGCCGCCCATGATACCGGCCAGCGCGACCGCCCTCTTTGCGTCGGCAATCACCAGTATGTCGCCGGTCAGTTCGTGCTTACTGTCGTCAATCGCCACAAACCGCTCGCCGTTTTCTGCACGGCGCACTACAATGCGATGTTCGGCGAGCAAATTGTAGTCGAACGCGTGCAGTGGATGGCCGGACTCCAGCAACACGTAGTTCGTCACGTCCACCACATTATTGATGGAGCGCATCCCGACCTTCTCCAGCGCTTGCTTCAACCACGCCGGGCTTGCGCCGATTCTCACGCCTTTGATGACGCGTGCCGAATACCGGGGACAAAGGTCGGGAGCTTCGAGTTTGACCGAGGTGAGTTTCTCCGTGCTCTCTGCGCTCTCTGTGAGAGAAACCTCCGGTAACTTCAGCGGATTGCCGGTGAGCGCCGAGATTTCGCGCGCGATGCCGATGACGCTGAGCCAGTCCGGCCGGTTCGGCGTCACTTCAATATCGATCACCGTGTCGCCGGGGCCGAGATACTCGGCGAACTTCTTCCCAACCGGTGCGTCTGCCGGCAAGATTAGCAACCCGTCCTCGCCTTTCGGCAGGCCGAGTTCCTCCGTCGAGCACAACATGCCCTGCGATTCGACGCCACGCAGTTTCGAGACTTTGATCGTGAACCCACCAGCCATCGCCGCGTCCGGCAACGCGAGCGGGACCTTGTCGCCGACCTTGTAGTTCTTCGCGCCACAAACAATCTGGCGTTCGCCGGTGCCGTCGGTGACGCGGCAAACGGTAAGCTTGTCGGCGTTCGGATGCTTCTCGCTGGAAAGAATCTGCGCGATGACGACCTGCTCCGGTATCTTCCCGCCGAGATTGACGACATCCTCGACCTCGATCCCCGCAAACGTCAGCTTCTCCGCCAACTCCTGCGGCGACCAATCAAAATCAACATACTGCTTCAGCCAGTTGTAGGTGAATTTCATCCGCGGGCGTGACTTTAGCGACTTGCAGTCAAAGCGTCTAGCTTTTAGAGCTTGCTGGTCTCGCGGCATTTCGTCTTGTCACCTAGCTCTTAAAACGGCATCGTGTTCTAGCGACCCGGCATAGGATTCAATATGGGAATCTCTAACTTCGTTTTGATCGTTCTGGGAATCGCCTGCATCGGAATCGTCGTCTTCATACTCAAACGTGTTGGCATGACCTCCGCCAGCCAAACGAAGTCTGCGACTGGCAACGAAGATGAATCAGCTTCCGGAAAACCGTTGGCGGATATCATGGCAATCTCCGACAGCGACTGGGAGGTGCTGGGAGAGTTTGGCGATTTTGTGGGGTCTCTCGAGAACCGAGTTGTCGAACGCTTAGTCTATCCCGACTCAATTTTGCCTCGGCCAAAGAAGGACATTGAAGCAGCTTTCGCCCGCGCACTGAGTCAGGTGAAATCTAACGCAATGCGTTCGATGCTGGAAGACAATCGCGCGATGCTCGCGTGTTTTGTGGCAAGAGACGCATTGCCAAAGGATTTGGAGGGTGACCTCGAGTATCTCGGAAGGGTGTGGGCAAACAATCCCGGAGGGAAACGTCTCTTTGCAGGCGCAATGGTGAGAGCCATGACACGAACGAAGGGACAACAAAACGCCTAGCCTCCCGCAGAAAGCCCGTCATTTTCGGTGAAGAAGCGAATGTCGTTGATGTCTTACCGGACCTTCGTCGGCTTCTCCGCCAACTCTTGCGGCGACCAGTTGAAATCAACGTACTCCTTCAGCCAGTTGTAGGTGAATTTCATGAACCGCCACAGAATAGCGAGTCTGACAGAGATCGTCTAGCGAGAAGGCGCAGAACGCGACGTGACGATGTCATCTCAGGCCAAATGCCTTCGGCCTTACTTAAAGATCTTATTTACCGCATCCATGTTGAAGCCATCCAAGTGCAGGTCGGCTTTCTCGAAGTCGACAAAGCGGTAATTTCGCTGCAGTTCTTTGCTGCCTTCTTCCGTTGACCTGTAGTCAACCAGAACCAAGGGCGTCTTCTTCAGGCCAAACATTCCCTCATCCCAATAGCAGCCCTGATAGTTCGATGTTAACGAGTAAATAGCTTGGCGTGCATAGCTATCGTGAATAGGCAGCGAATAGCCAACGATTGCCATCCCAAAATTGAGTCCGCCAGATCGACCAAGCCCTTGCCAGAACGCCTCCAGAGTCCTTGCATAGAGGATCTTGCTTGTGGATGGCGTAAGTATCCAAGGTGTTGCCATGAACATGAGATCCTGTCTGTAAAGATTCTCAATCCTAGAGACCCTATACATATTTAGCAAGGGATCGTCTGCATGTCTCGGACCTTCAAGAAGTCTTATCAATCCCCAGTCTTCGGCGCTGTTGAATACAGGATGAGATGGTAAGGAATCGAATCCCTGTTCCCTGTCGATTTGCACTCCTTCAGAGTATGCGGTCTTGTCAAACCAATCTATAGAGCCATGTAGTTTGAGAATCGTTACTTCCTGAAGCTCTCGTTCCGTGTCAACAGTCCCTCCAAAGCGTGAAACGGATTTGAACCGAGACGGAAATAACCGATATGGTTTGCGGATGGCATCAAGCGCTCGCTCAAGCAACACATCGTAATTGAAGGTGAGAACGAAATCTCCTGGCTGAAGACGGCGGGCAAACTCCAGATAGAGTTCCGGTATTCGATCATGTTGTGGCATGTACCTTGTAAGGATGTCCCCGATCAGAGTCTTGACAACCACTTGGCCCTCGTTCCCATCGTTGCTCCAAGTGTCGGACCCCCTCAGTCCGAGATAGTGTTCGATGTCAAGGAACCCAAGAAACTCCTCAAAGTTGATCGTCTCACGAGTTAGCTCGATTCCATCGCACTTCCTTCGGAAGTCGATGTAGGAATTGATATCGTCATTGAGCTTACTAGCGCGTCCCCAAAGGTTCTTGCTTCGGGCGAGGATCTCAGCCCATAACTCATCAGCCAACGGCAGGCCAGCAGGTCTTGAAAATCCGGCGCCCAATATTACCACTCTGAACTTGCGACTCTTCAAAGCGCCCACAGGTGATTCGCTGCCAATATCACTCAACATTCAGCCAATCCGTTGGTCGCGATAAGTTCATGACCGTGCAGTTTAACGCGGCAGAGGGCGCTCGACAAGCAGAGTGGACGCACGGCTGCGGCGGCTGATCTCAAACATCAACTGCTCAGAACTGCTCCAAGAAGCGCACGTCGTTCTCGGTGAAGAGGCGGATGTCGTTGATGGACCACATGACCATGGCGAGGCGGTCGATGCCGAAGCCAAAGGCCCAGCCGGTGTATTCGTCGTCGGGGTAGCCGACGGCTTTGAAGACGTTGGGGTCAACCATGCCGCAGCCGGCAATCTCGATCCATTCCTTGCCGCGCGCGCGGAACTGCGGTGTGGACAGGTCAATCTCGAAGCTCGGTTCGGTGTACGGGAAGAAGTGCGGACGAAACCGGACCTGCGTTTCGGGCGAAAGCAGTTGCTTGAAGAAAAATTCGACCGTGCCTTTGAGGTCGGCGACGGTGACGTTCTTGTCCACGTACAAGCCTTCGATCTGGTGGAACGTCGGGCTGTGCGTGGCGTCGAGCTCGTCGCGGCGGAACACGCGGCCCGGCACGACCACGCGGATTGGCGGTTTCTGCTTCATCATCGTGCGAATCTGCACCGGCGACGTGTGCGTGCGCATGACGTACCGGCCAAACTTCGGGTCGGGCGGCAAATCCACGTAGAGTGTGTCCTGAATGTCGCGGGCGGGATGATCGGCCGGTGTATTCAGCGCGTCGAAGCAATGCCATTCGTCCTCGATCTCCGGCCCGTCCTCGACGGCGAATCCCATGCGACGGAAGATTTCGACGGTGCGTTCGAAGACCTGAGTGAGCGGATGCAGATGACCGATTTGGTGGCGTCGGCCGGGAAGTGTCGTGTCAATTGCCGGGCCCGAGTTCGCAGCTTTCGCTTCCAGTTCTTTGCGTTTCGCAGCGATGCCGGCTTCGAGCGCCTTCTTCACTTCGTTCGCGAGCTTGCCGACACGTGGCTTCTCTTCCTTCGACAGCTTGCCGAGTTGCTCCAACGCTGCGGAGACGGTGCCGCTGCGACCGAGATACTTGGCCTTGAGTTGGTCGAGGGCCGGTAAGTCAGCACAGCCGGCCAGCGCGGCTTCCGCTTCGGCGCGGGCAGACTGCAGTTTCTGTTCGAGTTCGGTCATGCTGTCGGCGGAGTTATACCAGAAACGGCTTCGCGGCGGCTAGCACTTGCTCGACGGTAATGGCACGCACGTCGGTCGTCGGGGAACGGATGACAACGTGGCCGGGACCGTACGGACCAACCAATGCGGGGTCGGTGGGACCGAACAGCGCGATGACCGGCGTGCCGACCGCGGCGGCCAGGTGCATCGGGCCGGTATCGTTGCTGATGGCAACCACACACTGCCGGTACAACTCGGCCAATTCGTAGAGGTCGAGTTCGCCGGCAAGATTGCGGGCCCGGTCGCGATTGATTCGGGCAATCCGGTCCCGCTCGGAGCGGGAACCGATGAGCACGACGCGACCCGTCGGGAGATGGTCGAGAAGCGCGGAGAAGTTGTCGTCGCCCCAGAGTTTTGTTTCCCAGCGAGCGAGCGGATTAACGGCGATCAGAGGTCGTGGAGCGTGGAGCGTGGAGCGTGGAGCGTCCGGTAGGCCCAGCGGAAACTCGACGGGGCTAATATCGCAGCCGAGATGGTTGGCGGCGAGAAGATACCGGTCCACGGCGTGGGCGCGCGGGACGTTGACGATCTCGGTGTAGAACAGGCGCGAGCCTTCCCGGGCATCGCTCAAGCCGATGCGCCGGGGGGCACCGGTCATCCATGTCATCATGCCGCTGCGGAGAAGCCCCTGCAGGTCAACGACGAGATCGAACTTGCCTTTGCGCAATCGGCTGACGAGTGCCAATAGCTTCGCGTGGTCGTGCCGGGGAAACTCAATGATTTCGTTGATGACCGGGCACTTCTTCAGGAGCGAGGTGAGTTCGCGGTTGATGAGCCACGCGATGTGGGCGTCGGGATGCCGGCGGCGGATCAGGTTGACGGTCGGCAGTGTGTGGACAACGTCACCAAGCGAGCTTGGTTTGACGATGAGAATGCGCATCAGCGGCCAAGTTCAAGGCGTTGGGCGAGGGACTCGGGCAGACCGGCGGCGCGAATCTTGGATTGCACGGCGGCGATGTCGTAATCGAGCCGGCGCAGTTCGATGATGTTACTGAGAAGATCAAAGATGACGTAGGCGGCTTTGGGGTTGCGGTCGCGCGGCTGGCCGATCGAGCCGACATTGATGAAGTATTTGCGGCCGACTTCGATTTTGATTTTGCTGTAGAGGCCGCCCTGAATGCCTTTGTCGCTGCGGACGAAGGCGATGGGCACGTGGGTGTGGCCGTTGAAGCAGACGGCGGTGTGTTGGTAGTTGAAGCTGGCGGCGGCGGCGAGCCTGTCGAAGACGTAGGCCCATTTCTCCGGTAGATCGAGCGAGGCGTGGACGATAGTGAAGGATTCGACGATGCGAACGTATTTGAGATCGCGCAGCCACGCTTTTTCTTCTTCGCTGAGTTGCGCGCGCGTCCATTTAATGGCGTCGGACGCCATCGGGTTGAAGCCGGTGAGGTCGAGCTCGGTGGCGCAGTACTCGTCGTGGTTGCCCATGATGGTGGGGCAATTCAGTTCGCGGATCGTTTCGAGACATTGCTTCGGATTCGGGCCGTAACCGACAATGTCGCCGAGGCAAACGTAGTGCGTGCACTTCTGCTCCTGCGTGTCAGCGAGGATGACGTTGAGCGCGTCCACGTTGCTGTGAATGTCGCTGAGGATGGCGTATTTCATGAAATGGTCTTGGGCGCGGGCGCCGGTCGCGGGAACACGCGCTGATCGTTCGGGATGTTCAATTGGTCTTCCATGCGTTTCATTTCGCGCTCCACCACGTTCCACGACTGGTGCGGGTTGCCGCGATCGTGTTGCCACAGCATTTTCCAGTACTCGTAGGCTTCCTGTGGTCGGCCACACTTTTCCAGGGCGCGCGCGTAGAACCGTCCGCTGTAGGACGGCGCGTCGGCGAACCGGGCCGCCTTGCCGAAATATTCCGCCGCCGCGCAGTTGTCCTTAAACTTCTCGTGGTACAACCAACCGAGCTTGAAGTATAAATCGTAGCGGTTCGGAATGTTCTCGATGCCGCGCAACAAAAAGTCGGCGGCGCGCTCATGCCAGAGGCGTTCGCGCATGAGTCCCTGCGCCTGCGTGATGTTATTGGTGTCCACGCGCACCGCGTAACCGATGTTCCAAGCCATGTGCCACGCGCCGACATCCCAGAACAGAACCGACTGCGGTTGCAGCATCACCACCGTCTCCAGATCGAGGTACTGGCGCAACCATTGTTTCTTCTCCCAGTAGCCGTGGCTTTGAATCCAGGTGAAATCGGCCACGATGCCGCGAAATCCGGCCAGCAACGCGATCGCCATATTCTGCGTGATCCGGTCGCGCAAGCTCAACGCCGCCTTCGCGCTGCCGTATTTCAAACGGTTGCGCTCCGTGTGGATTCGTTTCTCCAGCGGCACCAAGCCCATCGCCGGCACGACCAAGACGAGGACCACGATGACATTTCTTCGCATCACAAATCAGATCTCACGTTTGGAAAATATCAAATGCGCCGCCACCACGAACAGCGCAATCCGCACCACGCCGTACAACGTCACCTGCGCCACGTATGACCACGGCACCGCGTTGCCGAGATTGATCTCGTCAAAGACGTCGAACACGCCCAGGTCCGGTATCGCCGCCAGCAACGACACGATCACTCGATGCGCCTCGAGCATTTCCTTCGCCGTGCCGACCAGATTGCCGATGATCCACACGATCACCCCGACCGACACGTTGAACACCATCGAGGTCGAAAACGTGGACACCAACAGCGTGACGGCCGCCAGCAAGGCCAGCTTCACAAACGTGAGCAGCATTCCCTTGATCAAATTCGGATCGTACGCTTCGTGCCGGATTTGCGCCAACATGCGCGCCGTCTCCGGCTGCATCGCGGAAGCGGCCGGGTTCGGCGTCGTCTCGATCATCTCCCGGCGCAACCGTTGCTCCTTGAACGTCAGCACCGCGCCGAAGAGCGCCGACATCAGCACCAGACTCACAAACACCAGAATCACGCTGCCGAAATATTTGCCGAGCAAAAACTCAAACCGGCGCACCGGCTTCGACAGAATTGTGTAGATCGTGCGGCTCTCCACTTCATTGGGCAACAGCATCGCCGTGCCGACGATCGCAATCAACATGCCCACCACCGAGATCGCGCCCGTGCACGTGTCCTTGATGGACTTCAAATCGTAACTGGCCACCTGCGCGACGTCTTCTCCGAAATTGAACTGCGCCAGAAAACTCGCCGCCGCGATCACCACCAGCGCGAAGAGCAGCAGAATGTAAAACACTTTCTGCCGCACGGCTTCCGTGAAAGTGTTCAGCGCGATGATCCACACCCGCAACGGCGAGAAACCGACGCGCTCCTGGTCCGCCGGCGTGCTGGCGACAATTTCAGTCATG
>JBGQCJ010000069.1:0-19995 GCA_041495285.1 Verrucomicrobiia bacterium | reverse complement strand
CTGCAAACGTTTCGGGATCTTGTCGCGGTTGATTTGCGCGAGATGGCCAACGAACTGGAAAAGTTGTTCCTCTACGTCGGCAAACGCCCGGAGATTTCGGCGGACGACGTGCGCGCGATTTGCTCGGCCTCCCGGCAAGCTGTCATTTGGGAATTGACCGACGCGCTCGGTGCGCGCCGGTTGCCGCAAGCGATCGCGGCGCTGGAAAATCTGCTCGATTCCGGTGAGCAACCCATCGGTGTCCTCATGATGCTGGTCGCGCAGTTTCGGCTGATGTTGCTGGCGAAGGATTTGATGCAGCGCAAACTGATCTCGGCGCGCGACGGTCAGGGCGGCAACTTCGAGTTCGTGAAGGCGTTCGAGCAATTGCCGGAACGTCATACTGCTCATTTCCCGCGCACCAAGGAAGGCAAACTGCCGAACGCGTGGCGATTGTACCGGTGCGCGCTGGCCGCGAAGAATTTTTCGACGACGGAATTGATCCGTGCGATGGATCTACTCTTGGGAGCCAACCGGCAGCTTGTCTCCACGCAGCTCGATGAGCGTCTCGTGCTGGAAGAAGTCATGGCCAAGATCGCGGGAAAGTGATGGACTCACCACAGCGGTAGTTCCTATTCTAGTTCGCAGTCATGGAATTCTCACTGTTTCTTGGCAATCTGCATCCACGGCTCGTGCCGTTTCCGATTGTGTTGCTACTGACCGGACTGCTGTTGGACGCGGCGGGACTGATTTGGCGGAGCGACCGGGCACACTGGGCCGCGAAGCTCCTCATGTTCCTCGGCACCGCGACGATGCTGCTCGCGTTCATCTGTGGAATCAGCGCGGAAATCTGGGCGGGACGCGCCGGCGTGCCGCATCATCAAATCCAATGGCACGAACTTGCCGCGACGGTCGCCTCGTGGGGTTTTATTCTGCTGACGGCGTGGCGATTGTTTCTCGACGGTCGCCGGGTCGCGCTCTCGGTGTATGTGATCTGCGGCTTGGGCTTGTACGCGCTGCTGGCGCTGACCGGCTATCTCGGCGGCGAGTTGGTGCAGGAATACGGCGCTTCGGTGCGCGGCGCCCAAGCGAACACAGTGCAGTCGTTGCACGATCTGAACACGCTCGCGCAGCGTCAGACCGACCTGAATTTGAACTACTCCGATATCATGCACCACGCGGCGGGCTGGTTCGTGCTGGTGTTGACGCTGACAATCTTCATCCGCGCGCTCTGGCCGCAGCACGCCGGTAAAGTACGCTGGGTCGGCCCGGCCTTGTTGATGAGCGGTGGCGTGTTGCTGTTTCTCTTCGCCGACCTCGATCTTTACCGGCTCACAGATCCGCGTCAGTTCCTCGACCGTGAGGCGCAAGCGCACAAACTCATTTCATTGATTCTTTTCAGCGTCGGGCTGCGCGCACTGTTCAAGAAGCCGCGCGCCAATGAGACACAAGCGCCGACCGAGGCGCAAGTTCACTTTCAGAACCGGCTCGTGGCCGTTCTCGCGCTCATCGGCGGCGGACTACTGTTCACCCACGTCCACACTGTCGCGCCGTACGCCAACGTCGCCGCCGGCGTGTACATCAACCACATCGTGATGGGGTTCGTTGCGTTGGCCATCGGCGGCGTGAAGTTGATCGACGACGCGCCTGCGTGCCAAAGCGCTACGGCGCGCGACGGCGCGCTGCCCGGCAAAACGAAATGGCGGACGCTGCTGTTCCCCTTGCTCCTGTTCGTCGAATCGTTCTTGCTGCTCACCTACACGGAAGGCATTCCGTGGTGGGCGGGCATCGGTCACTACAATCGTTGGGGCGCGAACGGCGGCACCATCGCACCGTTCGGCAACGAGCGCGCCGAGCTGGTGCTCGATCCCCGCACCGGTCAAATGGACGTGCGCGTCTTCGAGCGATTCGCCGACCAGCCGGTCCTTGTCGCCGCGACCAACATCACCGCGATCATTTCACAGGGTTACCGGGAAACGGCGGTGCCGTTGAACGCGGTGGACGCCGCCAACGGCCGGGCGTCGCATTTCCGCGGTCACGCCGAGTTTCTGAAAGGCGCATTGCAGTTCGACGCCCGCGTGACGGTGCCGCTGCGCGGAAAGTGGCGCACCGGCTACTTCGATCCGTGGGTGACGCCGGTGATTACCGGCATTCCGCCGAACGAGGTCGCCACGTTCGTCTGTCCCATGCACGAGGGCATCCGCTCCGTGACGCCCGGCGACTGCCGGCTCTGCGGTATGCCGCTAATTCCTCTGCAGCTCAGGCCGGCAACCGCGTTACACGACGAGAAATACACGATGAAATTGGACCGGCGCGGCGACACGCTCGTGTTCACACCGCAACTCGCCGCGACCGGCGCAACGGTCCGCGATTTGCTGGTTGTGCACGAGCATCTGCTACACTTGATCATCGTCAGCGATGATCTTTCGTTCTTCGATCACGTCCACCCGACGCAGCAGCCCGACGGCACCTTCACCATCAACTACCGGTTCCTGAAGGAGGAGAATTACCTTCTATTTGCCGACATCACGCCGCACGGCGAGCGGGCACAGGTCTTCCGCTTACCGGTGGCCGCTGGAGGGTCGCGCTCCGTTGCGACCGCGTCGTTGACGCCTTCCGTCGCTTCAGCTCGCGAAATCGGCGATTACCACGTCGAGATGATTCTGCAGCCGCGCGAACTCGTGGCCACCCGGCACGCGCACATTGCGTTTCGGTTGTCGCGTGACGGCAAGCCGGTCACCGACCTCTGGCCGTACATCGGCGCGATGGGCCATTGCGTCATCATCAGCGAAGACACGCAATCCTACTTGCACTGTCATCCCGAGCAATTCACCGCCGCGCCGGCGCCGGACGAACGCGGCGGCCCGGTGGTAAGTTTTCACACGACCTTTGCCAAACCCGGTCGCTACAAAGTCTGGGGACAATTCAAGCGCGGCGACGAAATCATCGTGGCCGATTTCGTGGTGAACGTGGAGAAACCTCTGCTGCCGAGCTGGCTGGTGAGCTTTTTGATTTTTGACTGATTGCGAGGCTTTTTCTTTTTACGTGGTGTATCATTAGTTAACGACCGGGTGAAACTTGCCGCCTATCGTGTACTTTCTTTCGAGCGGTCTTTGTTGTGGAAGGGAAGACTATCGTGATCATAACCATCAATGGTGGATCATCGAGTATCAAGTTCGCATTGTTTGAAGCCAACGAACCGCTTCGACGCGCGATGGAGGGGAAAATCGAGCGGATCGGGCTGTCGGAGGCCACATTCGCAATCAAAGGTTCGGAGAATTTTTCCCGACAATTGGCTGCGCCGAACCACACGGCGGCAGTGAACGCGTTGATGGATTGGCTGGAGGAACGCGTGGGCCGCAGTCGGTTGGCGGCGGTCGGGCATCGTGTGGTGCACGGCGGTCCGAAGTACAGCGAGCCGCAGCGGATCACGCGCGAGATGGTTGAGTACCTCCGTGCGCTCAGTCCGTTCGACCCGGAACACTTGCCGGAAGAAATCGAACTGACGGAAGCGGTCTTTCGCCGGTTTCCCGACCTGCCCCAGATCGCGTGCTTCGACACGGCATTCCACCACGACCTGCCGCGCGTGGCGCAGTTACTGCCGATCCCGCGCCGGTATGCCGCGCAAGGCGTGCGCCGGTACGGATTTCATGGGTTGTCGTATGCGTACCTGATGGAAAAGCTAAGGAAGAGTGGCCGGGTGATTCTCGCGCATCTCGGCAACGGCGCGAGCCTGGCGGCGGTGCGCGACGGCAAACCGGTGGACACGAGCATGGCGTTCACACCAACGGCCGGTTTCCCCATGAGCACGCGCTCCGGTGATCTTGATCCCGGTCTGGTCTGGTATCTGACGCGCACCGAGCAGATGAGCGCCGAGCAATTTCACAAGATGGTCAACGACGAGTCCGGCCTGCTCGGCATTTCGGAAACCAGTTCCGACATGCGTGACTTGGTGGAACGTGAAACCAAAGACGAGCGCGCCGCCGAAGCCGTCGCGATGTTCTGTTACCACGTCAAGAAATGGATCGGCGCATTTGCCGCCGCGCTCGGCGGACTCGATACGCTGGTCTTTACCGGCGGCATCGGTGAAAACGCGCCGGTCGTCCGCGCCCGCATCTGTGACGGCCTCGACTTTCTCGGAATCGAACTCGCTGAGGAACAAAACGCCGGCAATGCCAATGTGATTTCCCGCGCCGCGAGCCGGGTCAGCGTCCGTGTCATCCGCACCGATGAAGAACTGATGATCGCGAAGGCAGTCTATCAGTTTCTGGAGGTAACATGAAGAATCCATTATCGCCAACTGAATTGCGCAAGATGGACGCGTATTGGCGGGCGGCAAATTACTTATCGGTCGGGCAGATTTACCTGCTCGATAATCCACTGCTGAAGAAGCCGCTGAAATTGGAGCACGTGAAACCGCGCTTGCTGGGGCATTGGGGAACGACACCGGGGTTGAACTTCATCTATGTGCATCTCAATCACCTCATCACGGAACGCGATCTGAACATGATTTACATCTGCGGCCCCGGCCACGGCGGGCCGGCCATGGTCGCCAACACGTATCTCGAAGGCACGTACAGCGAGTATTACCCGGACGTGTCGCAGGATGAACGTGGGATGCGACGGTTGTTCAAACAATTCTCCTTTCCCGGCGGCATCCCGAGCCACGTCGCACCGGAGACACCCGGCTCGATCCACGAAGGCGGCGAGTTGGGTTACGCGTTGTCGCATGCGTTCGGCGCAGCGTTCGATAATCCCGACCTGATCGTCGCGTGCGTCGTCGGTGACGGTGAGGCGGAAACCGGGCCGCTGGCGACGGCCTGGCATTCGAACAAGTTTCTGAACCCAGTTACCGACGGCGCGGTGCTGCCGATCCTGCATCTCAACGGTTACAAGATCGCCAACCCGACCGTGCTGGCGCGCATCAGCCGCAACGAACTCGAATCGCTGCTGACCGGCTACGGTTACAAACCGCATTTCGTCGAAGGCTCTGACCCGAAGACGATGCATCAGTTGATGGCGCAGACGCTGGACACGGTGATCGCCGAGATCCAGTCCATCCAGCGTCGGGCACGGGCGGTCCGCAAACCGCAGCGGCCACGTTGGCCGATGATCGTGTTGCGCACGCCGAAAGGCTGGACCGGGCCGAAGAAAGTGGACGGCAAGCTCACGGAAAATTTCTGGCGTTCGCATCAAGTGCCGCTCGCCGAAATGGCCAGCAAACCCGGCCACGTCAAGCTGCTGGAGAAATGGCTGAAGAGTTACCGGCCGCGCGAGTTGTTCGACAAGCACAGTCGGCTCATGCCGGAGTTGGCCGCGCTCGCGCCGCAAGGCAAACGCCGCATGGGCTACAACCCGCACGCCAATGGCGGTTTGTTGCGCCGGGACCTCAAGATGCCGGACTTCCGCGAGTACGCGGTGAAAGTGCCTCGGCCCGGCGCGGTCGAGGCCGAGGCGACGCGCGTGCTCGGTCAGTTCTTGCGCGACGTGATGAAATCCAACGCGCGCAACTTCATTGTGGTCGGCCCGGACGAAACGGCGTCGAACCGCCTGAGCGCGCTCTACGAGGTCACGCAGAAACGCTGGCTCGCCGAGTACCGGCCCGAAGACAAGGACGGCAGCGAGTTGGCGCGCGACGGCCGGGTGTTCGAGATGTTGAGCGAACATACTTGTCAGGGCTGGCTCGAAGGTTATCTGCTCACGGGCCGGCATGGGTTCTTTTCGTGTTACGAGGCGTTCATCCACATTGTGGACTCGATGTTCAACCAGCACGCCAAATGGCTGCACGTGACGAAACATCACATTCCGTGGCGCGCCTCGATCTCATCGCTCAACATCCTGCTCAGTTCGCACGTCTGGCGGCAGGACCACAACGGCTTCTCGCATCAGGATCCCGGCTTCATTGACCACGTCGTGAACAAGAAAGCGGACGTCGTCCGCGTCTATCTGCCGCCCGACGCCAACACGTTGCTGTCCGTCGCCGACCATTGCCTGCGCAGCCGCGATTACGTGAACGTGATCGTCGCCGGGAAGCAACCCGAGTTGCAGTGGCTCGACATGGACGCGGCGATCAAACATTGCACCACCGGCATTGGCATCTGGCCGTGGGCGAGCAACGACCGCGGCGGCAAACCCGACGTGGTGCTGGCCTGTTGCGGCGACGTGCCGACGCTGGAAACGCTCGCCGCCGTGCAGATGCTGCGCGAACAGTTCCCGAAGTTGAAGGTGCGCGTCATCAACGTCGTGGATCTGATGACGCTCCAGCCGCAGAGCGAACACCCGCACGGCCTCAGCGACCCCGACTTCGACGCGATGTTCACCAAGGACAAGCCGATCATCTTCGCATTTCACGGTTACCCGTGGCTGATTCACCGGCTGACCTACCGGCGCACCAATCACAAGAACCTCCACGTCCGCGGCTACAAAGAGGAAGGCACGACGACCACGCCGTTCGACATGGTCGTGCGCAACGACCTCGACCGGTTCCATCTCGTCAACGACGTGATCGACCGCGTCCCCGGCCTCACCAACCGTGCCGCCTACGTCAAACAAGCGATCCGCGACAAACTCATCGAGCACCACGAATACATCACCACGTGCGGCGAAGACCTGCCGGCCATCCGCAATTGGAAGTGGAAGTCGAAATGAGCGACGAGCTCCCGAAAGTTTACCTCACCCGGCACGGCGAGACCCAATGGAGTATTACCGGCAAGCATACCGGCGTGACGGACCTGCCGCTCACCGCTCGCGGCGAACGCAATGCCCGGCAACTTGGCGAGCGCTTGAAAGGATTACGGTTCGCCGCTGCGTTCACCAGCCCGTTGCAACGTGCCCGGCGCACATGCGAACTGGCCGGGTTTGGCGACCAAGCCATGGTGGATGCGGACATGCTCGAGTGGAACTACGGCGACTACGAAGGCCGGCGCACCGCCGAGATCCGCAAGGAGCGACCGGGGTGGAATCTGTTCCGTGACGGTTGTCCCGGCGGCGAAACCGCGGGGCAAGTCGGTGCGCGGGCCGACCGCGTCATTGCGCGACTGCGCGCGGTGGATGGAGATTCACTGATGTTTGGTCACCGGCATTTCCTAAGCGTGCTGGCGGTGCGCTGGGTGGGGCTGCCGGCTGTGCGAGGCGCGGTGTTGTTGCTGGGCGAAGCGTCGGTCAGTATTCTGGGATACAACCACACAGCGGATGAACCGGTTATCCAACAGTGGAACACATGAATTCATCTTCTCGTCAGATTGCTTACTTCTCGATGGAGATCGCGCTGGAGCCGGGCATTCCGACGTACAGCGGCGGCCTCGGCATGCTGGCGGGGGACACGTTGCGCGCGGCGGCCGACCGAGAACTGCCGATGGTGGCGGTGACGTTGATGTACCGGTGCGGGTATTTCGTGCAGACGCTGGATGCGACGGGCCGGCAGAGTGAGGCGTGCACCGTGTGGCAACCGGAGAAATTGCTGCGGGAATTGCCGGCGCGGGTGGCGGTCACGATTGAAGGACGCACGATCCAGATCCGGGCGTGGCAGTATGAAGTGCGCGGGAGCGTTGGCGTCGTGCCGGTTTATCTACTCGATACCGACTTGACGGAAAACTCCGCGTGGGACCGGAAGTTGACCGAGAATCTTTATGGCGGCGACAAATGGTACCGGCTTTGTCAGGAGATCGTGCTGGGCATCGGCGGCGTGCGGATGTTGCGGGCGCTGGGGCACGACAAACTCCAGCGCTTTCACATGAACGAAGGCCACGCGGCGCTGTTGACGCTGGAGTTATTGGACGAGCACGCCCGGCAGGCGGGGCGTTCCGAGTTCAACCACGAGGATGTGGCGGCGGTGCACGAGTTGTGCGTGTTCACCACCCACACGCCGGTGCCGGCGGGGCACGACAAGTTCCCGCTCGATCTTGCCGGCCGCGCTCTGGGCCGGGCGGATCTGGCTGCGCATCGCGACGTTTTTTGTTTCGAGGGCGACTTGAACATGACCTACCTCGCGCTCAATCTCAGCCATTACGTCAACGGCGTCGCCAAAAAACATGGCGAGGTGTCCCAGCACATGTTCGCAAATTACAAGATCGACGCCATCACCAATGGCGTGCACGCGCCGACGTGGGCCGCGCCGGCATTTCAGAAATTGTTCGACCAACACATCCCCGGCTGGCGCGAGGACACATTCATGCTGCGCTATGCGCTGAGCATCCCGCCGGGCGAGGTGTGGGACGCGCACGTCCAGGCCAAGCGCGCGTTGGTGACCCGGGTCAACGACGAGACGCAGGCCGGCATGGACGCGGAGACATTGACGCTCGGGTTCGCCCGGCGCGCGGCGTCGTACAAACGGGCCGACCTGTTGTTTCACGACCTCGACCGGCTCAAGACCATCGCGGCCAAGACCGGCAAGTTTCAGGTCGTCTATGCCGGCAAGGCGCACCCGCAGGACCAGGCCGGCAAGGAAGTCATCGAGCGGATTTTTCAGGCGCGCGATGCGTTGCGCGGCCAAATCAAGATCGCGTACCTCGCCAACTACGATTGGGAACTGGGCCGGTTGATGACCGCCGGCGCGGACGTGTGGTTGAACACGCCGCAGCCGCCGCTGGAAGCGTCCGGCACCAGCGGCATGAAAGCCGCCGTCAACGGCGTGCCGAGCCTGAGCATCCTCGACGGTTGGTGGATCGAAGGTTGTATCGAAGGCGTGACCGGCTGGGCGATTGATCACTCCGCGCCGGTTTTGGGCGACCGCACGCCGCACGATGCCGCATCGCTGTACGACAAGCTCGAACACGTAGTGATCCCGCTTTTTTACAAGGACCGCGACCATTTCATCGAAGTGATGCGTCACGCCATCGCGCTGAACGGTTCCTTTTTCAACACCCAACGCATGGTGTTACAGTACGTGTTGAAAGCGTACTTCGAGTAGAGCATGAAGGTTCGCGATCCAGTTTGCGGAATGGAGGTTGATCCTCAGTCTGCCGCCGGCTCAACCAGTCGGGACGGCACAACTTACTATTTCTGCAGCACACATTGCCTTGAAAAATTCCGTTCCCAGAATCCATCTCCGCCCCAGGCGGCCGGCAAGTACACCTGCCCAATGCATCCCGAAATCGTGAAGGACGGTCCCGGCTCGTGTCCGAAGTGCGGCATGGACTTGGAGCCGGTCATGGTGTCGGACGCGGAGGAAGAAAACCCGGAACTCAGAAGCATGACGCGCCGGTTCTGGGTGAGCCTCGCGTTGACCTTGCCGGTGTTTGTAATTGCGATGCTGCACGTCGCGGGCTTTGAATGGTTGCAACTCGCGCTCGCCACGCCGGTAGTGCTGTGGGGCGGCTGGCCGTTTTTTCAGCGCGGCTGGGCGTCCATCGTCCACCGGAGCCTCAACATGTTTACGCTCATCGCCATCGGCACCGGTGTGGCGTGGGCGTACAGCGTTTATGCCATGTTCTTCGGCGGGTACGTGTACTTCGAGTCGGCCGCGGTGATCGTCACGCTCGTGTTGCTCGGCCAGGTGCTCGAATTGCGCGCGCGCAGCCGGACATCGAGCGCGATCAAGGCGTTGCTCGGTCTCGCGCCGAAAACGGCGCGGGTCGTGCGCGACGACGGCAAGGAAGAAGACCTGCCGCTGCAGGACGTGAAACCGGGCGACAAGATTCGCGTTCGTCCCGGCGAGAAAATTCCTGTGGACGGCGTGGTGCTGGAAGGAACGAGTGCGGTGGATGAATCCATGGTGACCGGCGAACCGATTCCCGTCGAGAAAAAGCCGGGCAGCAAAGTGACCGGCGCCACCATCAACGCGACCGGTGGATTCCTGATGAAAGCCGAACGCGTCGGCAGCGACACGTTGCTCGCGCAAATCGTCAAAATGGTCACCGAAGCGCAACGCAGTCGCGCGCCGATTCAGAAACTGGCCGATGTGGTCGCCGGCTGGTTTGTGCCGGCAGTGATCGGCATCGCTGTGCTGACGTTCATCGCTTGGGCGATTTGGGGACCGGAGCCGCGCTTGGCGCACGCGTTGGTCAATGCGGTCGCCGTGTTGATCATCGCCTGCCCGTGCGCGCTCGGGTTGGCCACGCCGATGTCCATCATGGTCGGCACCGGCCGCGGGGCGACCGCCGGCGTGCTGATCAAGAATGCCGAAGCGCTCGAAGTGATGGAGAAAGTCAACACGCTGATCGTGGACAAGACCGGCACGCTGACGGAAGGCAAGCCGCGCGTCGTCACAGTCCGAACCGACGACGAGAGTTTACGACTTGCAGCGAGTGTCGAACGCGCGAGTGAACATCCATTGGCCCGCGCCATCGTCGCTGCCGCCGAAGAACGCGGCTTGAAACTTTCGAGCGTGACCGGTTTTCAATCGCAGACAGGGCGCGGCGTCAGCGGAAAGGTGGACGGACGGAAGGTCACCGTGAATAACCAAGGTGACCGGCCCATCGAGGGGCAGACCACAGTGTTCGTAACCGTGGACGGCCAGTCGGTCGGCGCGCTCGGTATCACCGATCCCATCAAGAAGTCCACACGGGAGGCGATCAAATTGCTGCACGACGAAGGCATCGAGATTCACATGGTCACCGGCGACAATCGCACGGCTGCTGAGGCCGTCGCGAAGAAACTGAGCCTTGATCGCGTCGAGGCCGGAGTCTTGCCGGAGCGAAAGAACGAGGCGGTGAAACGTCTTCAGAAAGAAGGCCGCATCGTCGCCATGGCCGGTGATGGCATCAACGACGCGCCGGCGCTGGCGGCGGCGCACGTCGGCATCGCCATGGGTACCGGCACGGATGTGGCGATGGAAAGTGCCGGCATCACGCTGGTCCAAGGTGATTTGCGCGGCATCGCCAAGGCCCGGCGGCTCAGCCACGGCACGATGCGCAATATCCGGCAGAACCTTTTCTTCGCGTTCATCTACAACGCGCTCGGTGTACCCATTGCCGCCGGCGTGTTGTATCCATTTTTTGGCCTGCTGCTCAGCCCGATGATCGCCGCGGCGGCAATGAGTTTCAGTTCGGTGTCCGTGGTGACGAACGCCCTGCGGCTGCGAAAACTCAAACTCTAGAACGGTTGCCAAAAGTAATTTCCGGTTTCGAGCATCACCCGACCCACCCCCGGCCGCTCCAGGGGAGGGGAGTTTGCTCCGGATTCCCCTCCTTGGAGGGGTTAGGGGTGGGTTCCGATCTGGAAATGATTTATGGCAACCAGTCTAGAACGGATGCAACAATTGCGGCGGGACATCGACGGCGGGTGAACTGGCGGGCGGGTTGGCCGGCGTATTCGTCGGTGCCGTCGCAAGAGTTTGATCCATCAACTTGACGAAGATGTCTGCCGGTACGAATCCAATCTGGCGGAGGTCTTCGCGTTCGTGTCCGCCCGGTGCGATGAACACGGTTGTGGGCACGCCGAGGATTCTGAAGTCCTTCATCAGCTTGTCCACGTCCGGCGAGCCCGTGCGCGTTAAGTCGGCCTTGAGCATCAGGAGCAGTTTGGATTTCTCGACCACGTGCGGATCGCTGTATGTCTCCGTGTCCATTTCCTTGCAAGGGATACACCAATCTGCGTAGAAATCGATAAGCACTGGTTTGTCGGGATTTGTCAGTAACTCGGGTGAGAATTTCTGCCAAGCAATTGGAGATGATGTCTCTAGTCCGATCCTAGGCAGGAGAGGGCGCAGGAACCACACTGCTGCGAGTATCATGACCACTCCGAACGCTCGCTCAACCCAGAGCATCCAAGATCCTGATTTCGGTAATTTTCGCAATAACCCACCATACGTCGCGAGCACTAGATAGGGCAAAGCTAGTCCACAAGAGAGGGTGAAGAACACCCACCACCCCACTGCCGGTTTGGCGCTCTGGCTTACGAAGGTGAGCAACACGATCAACGTGGGTCCGACGCAAGGCGCAGCCACGACTCCAACCGTTGCCCCCAACAAGAACACGCCAAGATACCCAACGCGAGAGGACAAGGTTGAAGCACGTTGTACTAACCATTGCGGTGGCCTCAATTGGTAAACGCCGAACATGCCCAAGCTCATCGCGATAAGGACCACCGCCACAGAAACCAAGACAACCGGGTGACCAAGCATTACACCAAACAGCGTGCCCGTCAGTGCGGCTGCTACCCCAAGGGTGGAGTATGTAATGATGATTCCCGCGCAGTAAACAAGGGCAGGGATCCAAGCCTTTCGTGAATCGCTCTGCCCGAAACTGCCAAAGTAGCTAACCGTTATGGCTATCATCGGATAAACGCAGGGCGTTAGGTTCAGTGCCAAGCCCCAAAGAAAGACGACAAGCAGTGTTGGCAACCAGCCTTGATGCCGTACCATATTCTCGAATGCATTGCCCGCTTCTTGAGAGCGTGGTGTACGCTCCGACTGAGCTACAATTGGCTCTGCGTTGCCAAAAACCTCCGCGTGGGCTGGTTTCGCCGACTTCGGATCGGTGACGACTTCGGTGTCAATCTTCAGCGGAATCGTGGCCGGTGGGAGACAGACTTGATCGTTGCAGGCTTGGTAACGCAGGTTGCCGGTGATGGTCAGCGGCCCGGGAGGTGTATCGTCCCGGACACGGGCTTTGACGAGGATGACGGTCTGCCCGGTGTAGAGTGCGACCGGTTGATCAGACCACTCGACTTTCGTTTCGGAGCCTCTCGGATAGCTCATCTGTTCGATGACCACCGTTTCGGGAGCTGGCCACGTCACGGTCGTCGGAATCATTTCCGGTGGGCGGGCGGGATTGGCGTTGACGTGCCAGCCGGGAGCGAGGTCCACGACGACGGCAATTTGGAACCTCGTTCCCGGCGCGAGTTTGTCGAGCGAGAGCAGCGCGCGCGCGCGAACCTCGCCGGCACCTTTTGGGGTTTGCGCCAGTACAAAAAAGGGAGCGGCAAGAAACAACGGGAGCAAAGCCAAAGTTCGACGGATCATGCGGCTCACTTTTTCAGGATGGCTTTCAGGTCGTCTTCGAGGACGGCCTTGTCGGTGAGGCCAACGCGCTTGTGGATAATGTTGCGGCGCTTATCGATGACGAAGAGGGTCGGGACGGCGTTCAGGCCGCCGAAATCCTGGATGACTTTGTAGTCGGCGATCAGGATCGGGAAAGTAAGTTTGTGTTGCTCGGCGAACGGTTTGATCGCCTGCGGGCCGGTTGGGTCGAGTGCCATGCCGACGACCGCAAATTCTTTGTCGCCAAACTTCTTCTGCAATTCCATGAGCACGGGGAGCTGCTTCCGACACGGCTCATCGGTGCTGATCCAGAAAAAAACAATCAGCGCTTTGTTATGGAAGTTGGTGCTGTGGACCAGTTGACCATCGAGGTCCTTCAACTCGAACGACGGAGCCGGTAGGGCGACGCGCACTTGCTCCGCCGCTTGCACACAGCAGAACAGCGATGCGGCCACCAGCGACGTCCCGGCCAGTCTTTTCAGAAAGCTCACTTGTCGTCCCTCCATTTTATCTGCCTCGCAACGATTACCACCCCGCCGGTAGCTTGACAACCTTCAATTGCCGTTCTAGGCTTCTCGCAACATGCGATGGCTGCAACATCTTTTGACCATCGTGCTCGCGATTTCGCTCACGAGCAGCGTGCCGGGCGCGGCACTCTCCTGCGTCACGCAGCAGATGAATTGTGCGTCCGCGCCGGACGAAGTGGATAGTTGCTGCACGCCATCAACGTGCCGGTGTCAGCTATCCGTCCCCGGTGCTCAGCAGTCGCGGCCCGACTCGGCGATCGTCGTCAACCCGGTCAACTCCGCACCGGCCAAAAGCTTGTCGGCAGTCGGCATCGCGGTAAGCGCCGACCTCTCGAAGTCTCCGACAGCAGAGGTGGCCCCGTCTGCGGAGACGACCCGTTCCCTCCAGCTCCCGCTTTACACTTTGAACCACGCCTTTCTGATCTGAGCCGGCCTCCACGCCCGTGGTGTGCCCAGAGAACGTCTCCGATCAGTCATGGAATTACACGAACAACCAGATTCAGCCATTGTCGAGAGTCTTCAGGCCGGTAACGAGCCTGCCTTCGACGAATTGATGCGCCGCTACGAGCGGCCGGTCGTCAATTTCTGTTACCGGCTGCTCGGCGACGCCGGTGATGCGGAAGATGTCGCGCAAGAAGTGTTCGTCCGCGTCTATCAGAAGATCGGCGACTACCGGCCACGCGCGAAGTTCTCGACGTGGCTGTTCGCGCTGGCGCACAACGCCGCCATCGACCGGCTACGCTACCGGAAACGTCATCCGACTGAACCTCTCGACGCCGCGCCGGAGCCGGTGACGGTGCCGGTCGGAGTGGACGAAATCAGTGGACACGTCGCGGCGGCGATTGCGAAGTTACCGGAAGATCAGCGAACAGCGGTCGTACTAAGCGAATATCACGGCATGTCGTACACCGAGATTGCCGGGATCATGCGATGCTCGGAAAAGTCCGTCGAGTCACGTCTCTACCGCGCCAAGCAAGCGCTGCGTGACCGGTTGAAATTCCTGCTGGACTGAACTGCGCGCTGTCGCGCTTTGGTCAGAGTGAATAATTCCGCGCAGAATCATCGCGAGTCGGCTCTTTGCGGTCCTTGTGCAATTTGCGCAGGCAGAACGTGTTGCATAATATTTCTCCAACGGTCGCACAGATGGCACGCACCTTGTTAATGCTCTCGGCAACTGCGCGTGACGATGAGCGATGACGAGCGGTTCGTCATCCATCCCTCACCAGCATCGTTGCCAACGTCCTGCCTTATCCCGTCGGAAGCTGAAGCCCTCGCAAGAAATTGCGAGGGTTTTCTTTTCCCGCGGCGTTGTACTGGGTGAAGCGATGAAAACTAACAATCCAACAACGCTCGAAAAGGAGGAGAACATGAAAAGAATCCTATCGCTTTCGGTAGCAACGCTGTTTTTAACCTTAACCCTCGCCTCAGTCTCCGGAGCCGATACCGAGGCACGCCGACAAAGCACCAAGCCATGGGTCTTCGGCCCGCTCAAAGATGAAAAGCAACTCGCCGCGCTTCCAGACAGTTCGATGATTGCCATGGCCTGTGCGAAGTGCCAATCAGTCGTGGTCATGGAAAAGCGACAGCTTACGACCAAGCCGGGCCATGGTCAGGAGATCGTTGCCGTGAGCGTCCATCAATGCCCGGGCTGCGGTGGCAAGATGGAGCGGAAACTCTGCACAAAGGAAGTCACGTGGGTTCATACCTGCAGCCAATGCGGAGATCAGTCCGCGTTCTGCTGCGCGACCTCGCCCGGCGAAGTGACCCCCGGCATGCAATTAAAGTAAGGACACGCATCGCGCTCCAATGAAACAAGACGACAAACTCAGTTCCTTGCTGAAGCAGTGGCACGACATCGAGCCGCGTGCCAACTTCGAGGCTAACGTCCGGCGACGAATTCGTTCGGCGCAAGCTCCTGAGGCCGACCGGATCAGCGTGATCGAGTTCTGGCGGCGGTTGTTGTGGCAGCACGCATTGGCCACCGCCGCGGTCGTCGCGGCCAGTGTGATCGTCGGAACTTCTGCCGGCGTATTCTCTGTGTCACGGTCGGCGGAACATGCGCACGCTGATTTCGGATTCCTCTCGCACGGCACGTTGGCGGGAAGCTATCTGAAGTTGGCCTCGGAGGATGGACGATGAAAAAAACATTTTTCGGTATCGCAGCGTTGATGTTGCTCGCGGCAGGCATGTCCTTCGGAATCGCCCGATGGCTGACGTGCCGGCACGAGCATGGTGTGAGCATAAATCTTCACGACGCCGCTTGGCTCAAGGGAGCGCTCGGCATGACTCCATCGCAGTTCGCTGAGGTTGAGAAATGCGAACGCGAGTTCCGGGTAAAGATGGAATCCTCGTGCGCGGCGCACTGTGCAGCCCGGTTCGCGTTGGGTGAAGAACTGGCGAAACCAAAACCCGATTTGGAGAAGGCTCGCGCGTGTGTCGAGAAGATGAATACCGTGCAAGCCGACGCGGAGCGCACCACATTGGAACACATTTGGAAGGTGCGCGCTTTGTTGACGGAGGAACAGGGGCAACGCTACGCCGCGATGATTTATCACGAGGTCTGCACGGCCTGTCCATTAGGAATCCATCATCCGAGTTAACCACAAGGAACGCCACGAAATGACGATCTACAAGGCCACCGGGATTTTTGCAGTTTTCGCCCTGACTGCGGCAGCCGCAATGGCGCACGCCGAGTCGCAGGAGATCGTTTCCAGTTTGACGCTGGAGCGACTGGTGGATGACGCACTGCGCGAGAATCCGCGGTTGCATTCGATGCGCGCGAAGTGGGAAGCGATGCGCGAGCGGCCGGTGCAGGAGACGACACTGCCGAACCCGATGTTCACCTACAAGGGCATGGATGCGAAGGATAATTACAGTTTCCCGAACACCGAAGAAAAGCGGTTGGAAATCGAGCAACCGTTCCCATGGCTCGGCAAGTTGGGTCTGCGCGGCAAGATAGCCACGAAGGAAGCCGAGGCGATGAGCCGCGAGTACGAAGCGATGCAGCGCGAAGTCGTCATGATGGTCAAGGAAGCCTATTTCGATCTCTACGCAGTGCAACGCTCGCTTTCCATCACGCGCGCTGAAGAAGATGTGCTGAAACGCATGGAGGAAATCGCCGAGACCAAGTATTCCACCGGGGAAGTCAGCCAGCAGGACGTACTCAAGGCGCAGGCCGAACTCTCCATGTTGCAACAGCGTCTCCTCGAGTTGGAGGCACAAGAAAACACGATCAAGGCGCGGATAAATATTCTGTTGAACCGCGACGCAGGCTCACCGCTCGGGCTGGCCGTCACCGCGCCGACAGTCGAATTCGACGCCACGCGCGAGGAACTGTCCAAACGTGCCGAGAAGGCGCGCCCCGAAATCAAGCAGGCTCAAGCGCAATTGGAGCGGAGTCAATACGAGCGCCGGTTGATGACGAAGGAATTCTTCCCCGATTACCGGCTGGGCGTCGAATACCGGACGTTTCGTTCCAGCGAAGACATGGTGATGTTTACCGTCGGCTTCGACCTGCCGATTTGGTTGAGCAAGAATCGCGCGGGCGTGCGCGAGGCGGAGAAGATGATCGAATCCGGCAAGGCTGCACTGGAAGCGGCGCAGCGCAACACCTCGTTCGATGTGCAGGACGCGCACTTCAAGTTGCTGACGGCCAAGCGCACCGTCGATTTGTACAAGACCGCGCTCGTGCCGCAGGCCGAGATGCGCTTTGAGGCCAGCGAAGCGGGCTACCGCACCGGCAAGGTGGATTTTCTCGACTTGCTGGAAAGCGAGCGCTTCCTGCTCAGTGCCCGCGTCATGTACGCGATGGCCGAAGGCAACCTCGGCATGCAACTCGCCCGGCTCGAACGCGCGGTCGGCACGGATTTGAAACCGGCTCCCCAGCCGGAGGGGGAGAAGAAATGAAGATTCGTGTGTTGATGATCACAATTCTGTTGAGCCTTGGTGTCGGACTGACCGCCGTCACGTTGACGGTCGGCTGCAGCAAGTCCGCACAGTCAAAGGCCGGGGCGGCGAAGTACCACTGTCCGATGCATCCAACAGTTGTGTCGGACAAGCCCGGCGATTGCCCGATTTGCGGGATGCGTCTCGTGCCGATGGATGATGGCGAGAAGCGCGAGGAGGCCGCACCGGCTCCGCCGACTGCCGGCAGGAAGAAGACGATGTACCGCTCGACGATGAATCCCAATGAAGTCAGCGATAAGCCCGGTAAGGATTCGATGGGCATGGATATGGTTGCGTTCGAGCTCGAGGAAAGCGCTGGGCAACAGACGCCGAAAGGGTTGGCGGCGGTGTCCATCACACCGGCCGCACGCGATCGGATGGGTCTTACCCTTGGGGTGGTGGAGAAACGCCTGCTGCTTCACGAAGTGCGCACCTCGGCGCGGATCGTCGCGGATGAGACACGATTATTCAAAGTGACCACCAAGACCGAGGGCTGGGTGGACAAGTTGCTCGTCAACGTCACCGGCCAAGAGGTCAAGAAGGGCGACCCGTTGCTAACGATTTACAGCCCCCAACTTGTCTCCGCGCAGCAGGAATACCTGATGGCGATGCGCAACGTCAAATCGCTCGCGCAAGGAAAAGACGACACGGCGCTGCGCGGCGCGGCGACGTTACTGGACTCGACGTTGCGACGGCTGCAGTTCTGGGACGTCAGCGACGATCAGATCAAGCGGCTGGAGCAGACGGGGCAGGTGGAGAAGAACCTGACGCTGTCCGCGCCGGCCAGCGGTCATGTGATCGAGAAGAATGTGCTCGCCGGCCAGAAGATCATGCCGGGCGATTCGTTGCTGGTGGTCGCCGACCTCACGCATGTGTGGGGTGACGCCGACGTGTATCAATCGGACATCCCTTACGTGAAGGCGGAGATGCCGGCCGAACTGACCATTCCCTACTGGGAAGGCAAGACGTTCAAGGGCACGGTGACGTTTATCAGCCCGACGCTCGATCCGCAGACCCGCACCATGAAAGCGCGCCTGGAGATTCATAACCCGGACCTGTTGCTGAAGCCCGACATGTACGCCAACGCGCGGCTGTCGTATTCGCTCGGCGAAACGCTGGCGATTCCCGAAGCCGCCGTGATGCGCACGGGCGAACGCACGTATGCCTTCAAGGAAGCAGCTGGCGGCAAACTCCTCCCCGTTGAAATCAAGATCGGCCCACGCGCCGACGGCTACTTTCAGCTCATCAGCGGTTTGGAGGAGGGCGACAAGGTCGTCACGTCTGCGAACTTCCTCGTGGACTCCGAGTCGTCGCTGAAAGCCGCGTTGGAGGCGATGGCCGGAGGATCACACCAGCATTGAACCCGTCCGGACACCTCGATCCAGAGCATCTGACGCCGATTCAGAAGTGGATCGCGTTCGCGGCGCACAACCGGATGCTGGTCATCGGCCTGACGGCGGCGGCGGTGGCGTATTCGTTGTACACGATGAAGAACATCCGGCTGGATGCGATCCCCGACCTCAGCGACACGCAGGTGATTGTGTACACCAAATGGGATCGCAGCCCGGACATCATGGAAGATCAGGTGACGTATCCGATCATCACGGCGTTGTTGGGCGCGCCGAAGGTGAAGGCGATTCGCGGGTTCAGTGATTTCGGGTTTTCTTACGTGTACGTGATCTTCCAAGACGGCACGGACATCTACTGGGCGCGGTCGCGTGTGTTGGAGTATCTGCAAAAGATCACCGGCAACCTGCCGCCCGGCATCAAGCCCGAACTCGGTCCGGACGCGACGGGTGTCGGTTGGGTGTACGAGTACGCGCTGGTGGACAAGAGCGGCAAGCACAACCTGGCCGAGTTGCGGTCGTTCCAGGATTGGAATCTGCGCTACGCGCTGCAGAGTGTGCCGGGCGTGGCGGAAGTGGCCGGCATCGGCGGCTTCCAGAAACAGTATCAGGTCACGATTGACCCCAACCGGCTCCAGAGCTACGGCCTGTCGTTGATGGAGATCATCGAGGCAATCCACAAGAGCAACAACGAGGTCGGCGGCCGGCTCATCGAATGGAGCGGGCGTGAGTACATGGTGCGGGCGCGCGGCTACGTGCAGGACACGGAGGCGCTGAGCCAAGTGGTCGTCAAAGCCGGCGAGAAAGGCACGCCGGTGTTGCTGCGCGACGTGGCGACGATCCAACTTGGCCCGCAGATGCGCCGCGGCATCTCCGACCTCGACGGCGCGGGCGATACCGTTGGCGGCATTGTCGTGATGCGTCACGGCGAGAACGCGCTCAACGTCATCGAGCACGTGAAAAAGAAGCTGGAAGAATTGAAGCCGTCACTGCCCGAGGGTGTGGAGATCATCAGCACCTACGACCGTTCGGAGTTGATCGAGAAGTCCATCGGCAATCTCAAGGAAGAGCTGATCATGGAGATGATCATCGTCAGCGTGGCCATCATGTTCTTTCTCTGGCATGTCCCATCGGCGAGCGTGCCGATTATCACCATCCCGATCTCGGTGGCGCTGGCGTTCATCCCGATGTTCTACATGGGTGTCACCTCCAATATCATGAGCCTTGCCGGCATCTCGATCTCGATCGGCGTGCTGGTGGACGGCGCGATCGTCGAGGT
>JBGQCJ010000068.1:0-20330 GCA_041495285.1 Verrucomicrobiia bacterium | reverse complement strand
GTTTCTTAATCGAGGGCAAGGGCCGCTATCGTAGGTATCGCGTCTCTCAAACGTGGTTGGAGTGAGTATGGCCCGCGAAAACACATTCCATCCAAGGCCGAATCGCCAGCTATCCAAGATTCAGTTGGAGATTGCCGGGCACTGGAAAGGCACGGTCAAAGCGACTGCGAAAGCTCTGTTTCTCGAAAAAAGAATTGTCGAAAACGCACTTCGCAGTTCCAAGCTTCGCAAACTTATTTTTGGTGAAGCGTCTGTAGTCGAATCCGCGCGGGCAAAAAATATAGCGCGCTTGGAAAGGATCGCCGCGAACAGGGATGGATCGTCAACGGTCGCGCAGGTATTGGCCGCAGCTACAGAGTTGGAACTGATTTACGCACGACGAGAGCGCCAAGAACGGAGCGACCGGGCGAAAGCGGCCAAGAAATCTACCGGCGTTGACACATCAAAGCCGGGCACCGACCGGCCTCAGATCGAACTCGACTTGGCTGAACGCCGGAAGCAGTTGAAAGCCTCGATAGCCAAAGATGGTGAAGAAAAAACGAAGCGTGATTTCCCTTGGCTGTTTGATGACGCGCCAGCGCCGACACCCGCGCCAGCGCCGGCACCGACAATAACGCCGGCACCTTACCAGCCAAAGAAGTGGGCAGCGGACGGCACCACGTTTGACCGGCCAGAGCTAGACGGATCGGGGGCGGTCAGTGTTGACCCGGTGACGCGCAACGCTATTCCGAAATCCAAAGAGGAAGTGGAAGCCGAGACTGCGCGCCTGAATGCAATGGATATACCTGCAACGTCGCGCCCGTGGCTTCCGACGCACGGCCCGGCCAGTCAGCCCAATTCGAGTTTTAGTCACCGAAGATAACCAACCAACAAAGGAGAGAAAGCAATGAGTACAGTAGAACGAAACACAGCCGGTGAAGTGATTTTGCCTACGCCGGAGAACGAGACTGTTGACCCGAAGACGTGCAGAGCCAGCCACGATCCGCTTGGCAGCGGGAATTTAGGAGCGGCCATACGCGAGATGCTGTCGCCAAGCCGGTACACCCTGCGCGAGGCCGCTAGTTGGCTCGGAGTTTCTGAAGAGCAGGCGTTGGCCGCGTTGGAGAAGGCGACTGACATCTACCGTCTCGAAAAAACTGTTGGCACAAAGGACGGCCCCGGCCCACAGCCGCTGTTTGACCGGGGCGTGTACAACAGGATGCGGGACATTTTGGAAGCGAGCGCGCAGAAGCAGTAGCCAACCGGGGGAAAAAAGAGAGGGGCAGCAGCCATGAAAAACGAGTACGACGAAGAAGAGAACCGCGATACGGAGAACAACTCTTACGATGGCTTGGCCGTTTACTTGCGCGAAATGGCCCGCTACCCTCTCTTAACTCGACAGGAAGAGAGCGACCTTCTGACGAAAATCCGGGCGGGCGACGACGCCGCGCGCACACGGATGATAGAGGCCAACTTGCGTCTTGTTGTGAATATCGCCGGCAGCAAGTACGCAGGCTCTTCGTTGCTGCCGGATTTGATTAGTGAGGGCAACATTGGTTTGATGCACGCGGTTGACACTTTCAACCCGGCGAAAGGCTGCCGGTTTGCGACCTACGCGACGCAGTGGGTTACACAGAGAATCGGTCGCGCCTTGCGTACATATGAACGCGACGTGCGATTGCCGGAACATGTCGCAAATCAGATCAGTAAAATGAAGCGGGCGGCACTTGAACTCAGCGCCAAGCTCGGGCGTGAACCTAGCAGCCAAGAGTTAGCGGACGCGCGGGGCTTGTCCCTTGCAAAGTGCGAGCGGCTTCTCGCGCTGTCGCTTAAATCTGTCAGCCTAGACGCGCCAATCGGTGAAGGTGATACCACCACGCTTCACGAGACATTGGCCGACACGACCGCGCCGACACCACGCGGTAGCGCGATCCGGCGGGAAACGCGCAGCGGGCTGTTGGCCGCAATGAGTCGTTTGACTCCCGCAGAGCGACAGGTTGTTGAGATGTACTACGGCATGAATGGCGGTCACACGGAATTGAATTTCCCGGAGATCGCCAAGCGTTTCGGTGTTACCCGGCAATGTGTGAGCGGCCAGCATCGTAACGCGTTGCGGAAGCTGAAAAAATTTTTGGGTCTCGAATTAACCAATAGGAGAAAGTAGAAAATGGACAATCAGTTTGACACCAACCTACAGCTACCGATCACCAAGTTACCCGGCGCGCAACCGCCGCCAACCGCAGCAGCCGCCGTCGCACCGCCTGTTACTCCGGTCGCGGCGGCGGCGCTGCCCGTGGCGGACGCGACGCCAACACCCGCGCCGTCGCCACTCGACGCGCCGCTTAACCCGCAGAAAGTTTACAATCTCGCAACGCGGGGCTTTGAAAATCCAGTAGCGGCTGGCGCGTTTGCCCGCGATGTTTATTCAAGTCGCTTTGGATTTGACCCCAACAAGTCATTGGAGCAGATGACGACCGTTGTTCACGGCCACGCGCTTGATGAAGTAGCCGCCCTGAACGCGATTGCCGGAATGTACGCTCCGTATGACGTTGACAATTCCGGTGAGGCCGGTGCACTGGCCAAGCGGATCGTTGACGGTGAAGCCTCTTTGCCGAACAACCTTGTGCGTGAGCTACGGCTTGCCGCTGCGACTCACAATGAAGACAAACTTTCTTGGCTTCTTGTGTCCAACAGCGGGCACAAAGACCAAATCACGGAGTTGGCGCGGGCCTACGGCGACGCCTATCAGCATTCGCTTGTCGGCAGCGATACGGATTCACACGGGCTGCTCGCCAGCGCGATCAATGCCACGGTGCCGCCGTTTGTGGCGGGCGTTAAGAACGTCGCCAATCGTCTTGGTAGTCTGACTCAGAGCGTGGTGTCCGCACCGTTTGAAGGCGTGAACCTGCACGGATTTCTGAAAGACATTAACGCCAAGCTCGACGCCGATGGCAATCCGGTTGACTCGGCGGAAGCGGAGCGTATCAAGGCCGCTGTCCTACACCGATCCCGTTTCAACGCCGGCTTCGCAGTCGTCAATCCCGGTTTGCTGCGCGGCGTTTTTACCGAAGCACAGGCCAACGAATTCATGCAGAGCCTACCGGAGAAAGTCAAAGCCGCGCAAGTCGAGTTCGATGTAGCCAAGTCCCGGCGGGAGGCCACACAGATATTTTCGCCCAGTGAGTTTGGCCACGGAAAAATCTTCAATCTCACGCAGAGTGTGTCCGGCGCAGCGCCCGATCTTCTGGCCATTGCCGGGCTTGGCGTGGTAGCGCCGGAATTGATCCCGGCTTACGGCGCTTCAATGACCCGCGATCTACACGACAAGCTGGTTTACGATCAGGGTCTTAGCCCGATGCAGGCCAACTTTATCACGGCACCGGCAGCAGTCGTGTACGCCTTTGGCGCGGAGCTTCTGCCGAAATTCGGCGACGCCGGATTGAAGGCGACGCAAGAATTTTCTTCTGTGCTCACGAAGCGGCTGGGGAATTTCGCTGTTCGCTACGGCAAGAACGTGGCGAGCACAGCGGCGGCGTTGGAACTGTTTTCCGCTACTGACGCAGCAGCGGAGAGCGCATCGAAAGTGCTGGGCGGCACCGGGCCTGCGATACCAGAAATCTGGAAGCAGCACTTCTTGAATCTGCCGCGTGAACTGGCAATGGCCGCTGTGTTCGCCGGCCCGCACGCAGTTTTGTCCGGGCCGAAAGCCGATCCTAACGCCGCCCCCCGCGAACAAATCGGCGACCCTGCCAAGTTCGCGGCGGCAGAGCGTCAGGAAGCCATCATCGGTCTTGACCCCAAGCGGCCACTAGGCCAGCCGGAGTTATCGGATTGTGAAAAGTCTGTCCAGCAGCGTGTGTTTGACGAAAAGTTCAGAGAGATAGTTGATACCGAAGCTCTTGCCGGGCGCGCTGAGAAAGAACGTAACGCGCAATCGGCAGCCGGGCCAAAACCAGAAACCCCGAAGGCAAGCGATAACCCCCTCCACTACCTTGACGCCGTGGAGAAAATGACCGGCGGGGAATTGGTGGACAAGATTCGTGAAACCAGTCAGGACGACCCCGCGCGGGCCGCCTACGCTCTTGGTGCCACACTTACACCGGAGCAGCGCGCTCACGTTGAGGATTTGATTGCTGCGACGGGCGCGAGTACCAAATTCGATGACGCTGTTAGACGCCAATTTCTAGGCGGCGCGTCGCATTTCTACGACGCCCTGCAAGCGGTCAAAGCCGGCGAGACTGTGGAGAAATCCGCCAAGACGTTCGGTGTGGACGTGGACGTTTTGCGTAACACGACAGAGAATCTGCCCACGGCTACCGGCCCGCTCACCGACGCCCAAGTGGACGCGAAGACTTCTGCGCGCATAGCCAAACGAGCCGCCAAGCTCCAAGCGGACAAGGCCAGTGGAAAACTTGACGAGGAGTTCCGACAGCGCGTGATTGCGGAGAACGCTTTCAGCGATGTGAGCGGCAAGGAATTCTTAATCGGTGACGAGCGCCCGCGCACGGTCAATCAGGTTGTGAGAGATTCGTTTCGCCAAGGCTACCGCTCTGGCGCGAAGAACGAAACACCGCTCAACACAATCGCGTGGCAGGCTGTGGACAAGCAGGACGCTGCGCAAAAGTTACTGTCACGCGCGGATCGTCAGGGCAGTTACGAGTCCAATCTGGCGCACATTGACACCGCTCTGGCCTTGCTGAAATTCGATCCAGAAAAGAACAAAGCCATAGCCGTGGCGAAGATGGACGAAATTTTTGGCGGTCAGGAGGCCAAGGACGTTCGCCGACTCATGCACGCGGAGAACGTCCACGAGTTGCCGGCCATGTTTGAAGCGTTGCAGCGGGAGTATCAGGCCCGGCTGCGCGGCAACTACGCGGAAGACATCGCGCGGGGCTTCTTGAAATTGAAAGCCAGTCAGGGTTTGCTCCCGCCGGAAGCCAAAGCGAAATTGGAAGCGTTGCGCGAGGAACACTCCCCCGCAGTCGAAGCGGCGGCGAAAGACGCGGGGCTTACGCTTGGCGGCGATCTTGATTACCACGTCAGCCAGTTGGAGAAGCTTCTGAAAGCACAGGACAAGCTTTCGATGTACAAAAAACTTCTCGACGCCGGCAATATGACGCAGGCCGACTTCGACACCAAGGAGCAAGCGCTTGCCGGGTTCAAATCCGGTCTGTTGGAGTTTTTCAAAAACCAACCGTTCGACAAGTTGGACGCGCTACACCGGTCGCTCGCTGAAGTAATGGCGACGGCAAAAGCCGAACTTGCGGCGAATGCAGAAGCGAAACGCTTTGGGCACGAAGGCCGAATCGCCGGCATGACGGCGGAAGTGGAGAAGTCGGGGCAGGACGTGAAATTCCCGCAAGGTTCAAAGGTCAAAGACGATGCCACTCTCGTCGCCAAAGTGTTGGATCAAAACGACGGCGCTGAGTCCATTGCCGAATCATTCGGGGGCGGCCAAAACACTTTGACCAAGCGCGTACTGTATGACACGCCGCGCGAAAGTGAGGGACTAATGCGCCGCGCGGTACACGGGATGAAAGCGGCTGGCCGGGAAATCGCAGACAAACTGGGAATCACGCAAAAGAATCTTGAGCTTGATTGGAAGACGGACAAGATCGCCGTGAAACTTGGCGACGGCATACTTCATGTATCCAAAGGCGAATTACTCGACTTGTGGCTCACCGCCAAAGACCCGCGCAACGAAGCGCAGATGAATCGCGGCGCGAAGATCAAGAGTCAAGCCGACTGGGAGCGCAAAGACGCCGGCGTAACACTGAGCAGTGGCGACGCGAAAGCGGAGATTAACGCGGCGGTGGAGGCGCACACGACGCCCAACGAGCGCGACTTCGCTCAGAAACTATTCGACAAGCTCCACGAGAAGACTTGGACAGACCCGATCAATGCGGCGTTCCGATACAAGAGCGGAATTGACGAAGCCACAAACCCGGACTACTGGCCCACCACTCGCGCGGCAGCCTATTCCAAAACGCGGGGCATGGAAGACCCGTTCACAGAGCGGGCGGAGTACCGCCAGCGCACAATGAACAGCATTGGAGCGACAAAGCAGCGCGTTGAGAACGTGATGCCCTTCCAATACCGGGACATCTGGAGCCGCTATACCTCGCACGTCGAAGATTTGGCCGCGTTCGCCCACATGTACGCGCCGATCACTGAGGCCAAGAATGCGCTCAACTCGCCGGCGCTACACTCCGCCATTGTTGACCGATTCGGGAAAGCCAGCGTCGATTTTTTGAATGACACTTACGACAAGGCCGCCAGTCTCGCACCACCTGCGGATTTTTCCGGCAAGAAAGCAATCCGCTGGCTTGAGCGAAATTACATGGTCGCACAACTTTGGGGCCGGTTATCTTCAATGGTCAAGACGCAGGTGCTTGGCTCGATCATGGTGTCGAATGAGCTTGCGCAACGATACGGAGCGAAGGGACTTACCGACTTCGCCAGACACAGCGCGGAAACCGCCGGGTCAACCGTCAAATCAACAACCGCGTTCAAAGCCGATCTTGCCAAAGTGCTTGACCCGGAAACCGGCAGTGGCCAACTCCTACACCGCTGGGTTGACGAGCCTACTGCGGTTGTATCTCAGACCTTCCGGCCCGGCGTAGCTGAAGGCGCGGAGGGCGGCATACTCAGTAAGTACGCCACGCTATCCGGTTTGAAAGACCAAATCAGTTGGGCGAAGAAAAAGGTGTCCGAGTTCGGCATGGATCGTTATGCCGACATTGAAAAAGGTATCGGTGTGGCGGCGTACAGAACGGCCTTGGACAACGGCGCGTCACCGCGCGAGGCGATCCAAATCGCCGAGAACGCGATCCGCGCCGTCAAGCCAATGGCGTCGGCCTTTGACGAGACGCGCGCCTACCGGAACATCCGACCTTATTGGGTCTTCGCGCCGTTCCTTTCAGCCGTGTCGCGTAGCGCGAACATTCTCAAACGCGACGTGACCCGGTTCAACAACGCGGAACCCGGCGCGGCCAAGAGCGCAGCGGCCAAGAAACTGTTGGGGACTTCCGTGGCCATTCTCGGTCAAGCTGCCGTCAACGGTTTGATGACAAGAGCGGTGTATTCAATCACGACCGGAAAAGCTTTTGTGAAAACCGAGGATGACAAGTCGCACGGCGCGGCCCGCATTGCGGCCATCCACGCTCTCGACCTTGTGCTACCCGGTTCCGGGAAGATTATCGGCGACGTGGTGAACGTCGTTGAGCACACGGGGCGCATTGACGAAACCACAATCGGAAGCGCGGTGGATGATGCGTTCAACGGCGCGTTGATGGTACATCGCGCGGCCAGCGACGACGGCATAGACTTCCACGACCCCGAACAGCAGAAAGCTTTGCTGAAAGCAGCCAAGGGTGTGGGCGCGCTATTGGGCGTTCCGCTCGCGCCGTTGGAAGCAGACCGCGAATTGTTCGCCGGGCAAATCGGCGGACGCGAGGAACAGGAATGACGCACACGTTTACAGCTTATCGGGCCGGTCAACTTGATGGACACCGGGACGGATGCTTTGAAAAGCATTGGCGGACGTTTGGGTGGAGCGGAGATAGAACCTCTGCGGCGTATAGGTTGGGCTACTCTCGCGGATTTACCGCCGGCACTGTGAAGATCAAATTGTACAAAGCGGGGAAAATGAGGCTACCGGGGGAGACATCGTGAACGGCAAAGAAAGAATCTCGGAGTACCCGGTGTCTTTCCAACAACGGCACCGGATCCACGAGCTAAAGCGCGCCGCTTGGGAAAAGTGGTGCCGGGCCAATCCGGCGCAGTACAAGGCGTTGCGTGAACAGCGTCGGCGTCAGCGCAACCGGCGTGTAAGTTGGAAATTCTGAACCAAGGGAGAACACACGATGACAGAAGATCAAAAACTTGTGGCGGCGTTAGAGCGCGCAAAGACCTTTGCGGAGATCGAAGCTACCGGTGTAACCGGCAAAAAGTTGGGGCAACTGATTGCCGGCAAGCAAATCGGTGACATGACTGCGCGCCGGTTGACCCACATGATTGAAACCGACGCGAACGGCTTCTGGCTGCCACGGGAAACAAAGTCTTTGAGCGAAGAACTTGCCAGCCAACCGTCCGCCGCGCCGAAGCCGCCCTCACTGTTGGAATAAAACCATCTTCAGCGCGCGGTGCCAGAGCGTGCGCGTCCGTAACGTTCCACCGGGCGCTGATACGCTGCCGAAACATCCAGCGGCGGCACCGCGCGCTTCCATACCGCTCCGGCCAATATAAGCCGGGCACGTCGGGGGGCTGTGGATTGCGCGTAGCAACTGATCGTGCTACCACGGCCCTTCCCTATTTCCGCGCCAAGGCTACGGCAAAGGGCGAGTGGCGGTGTGTGTATTTCCGCTCGTCCCCGGAAAGTCTTGAAACAACGCCTCAATCATCACCGGCATGATCTGCGACACGTTACCCGATAACCCGGTGCTTGTAACCTTGCCTTCGTATTTCCATGTGGTTTTGCCCCTACGCATGTCCGCACCATCGGCGATGCTCACGAGCAGAAACCGCGTGAATTGGACTTGGGAATACTGCTCCGACCCGACTACCCCGAACTGCGGCTGGCTGTACGCAGTCCCGGAATAAAAATCGCCTCCTACCATTCCAGAGTAGGTCGTTTGACCGCCGCCGCTTGTGACCATCCCTTCTCCACACGCCCACCTGCGCGAGCGCTACGGCCCCGCCCCTCTACAATTCTTCCGGCCAGCGAACTCGCCCCCGCCCAAAACGCACAGCAAGGCATATAGGAGCGAGTTGACATCGCTGGACATCGGCGAACAATGTGTCAAAAAATCTGGGCGGCTGGAAATTTTTAGGGGTGGTAGAATTTTCAGGCTAGGCGTCTCTTTGTGTGTACGTTAAGGCAGTCACGTTCCACCTACGAGTATCTTGGTTCCATCGCGCTTTTTGGGGGTGGTGGGGGGTCAACTCGTTTCTGGCGGACAGGGGGGTAGGGGTCTTAGACTAACAGCTTCCGCGTCAACGAGAATGACTCAGCGAGACGCCGCCGCACAGACAGATCGTCGCCGCAAGAGCGTAGCCGCCGCGCGCCGCGCAAGCGAGAGCCAACAGTCGCCGCGCCCTCAATTCCTTGTCACCCGGCATTGTCACACAAGGCCATTGCGCCCTTGAAACGATGTAAAATACTGCCTTGCAGGTTGGTGCGGACGAGAGGAGTTGAACCTCCACGACCTTGCGGTCACAGCCTCCTGAGGGCTGCGCGTCTGCCAATTCCGCCACGTCCGCGCAACGATTCGCGTCGCCAATATAGCGAGCGATCTCCGGCAAGGCAACGGCAAACAATGATGGTCCCCGCTAGGCCTTTGACTTTCGTTCTGCCATTGCAACTGGTAGCAGCAGCCCCACAACAACGCAAAGCAGTGGGACGCACCCTGACAGAAGGACGCCGAAGAAGAGTTGGGATTCGTCAAGCTCAAGCCTTGTCAACTTCCACATGCTGAGCACAAACACAAGCACGCTCGTGATAAAACAAACGGCTTGTCCGAGCTTCGTATCAAAGGTATCGCTCGTAATCCTGTGGGAGTTCGTGTCTTTCATAATTTGCTCCTCTAACGTCGAAGCTCAGCCAAGCGCGTTTGCGTGCGTTGGCTGAAGCGCATGGTTCGGCGTAACAAAACGCGTGAGCATACCGGCTCACCCAAAGGTTCTCTTAAGAAATGCTTTGATCGTGACATAGGCTTTTCCAATCGCACCCAGATACATCGCGGCGAGTATCGAGATGATAAGGAGTGTAACCAACAACTCCGTCAAGGTCATGCCGGATTTTCGATTGACGCCCTTTGTCATAAACACCATAGCCAGTCACGCCTAACTACTGGATACGCTGCATTGCTCTTGTTTTCTCACGGCCTGACACCGCAGTATGGAGCATTTGCCGGCGCGGAGCAAGCAACGGGCGCGGCAATTCGAAGTGAAGACGCGTTCATGGCGTTTGTCCTTGATTGGCCGCTGGTGGCTGCGGCGCGCTCTTGTTTCCGTACATCTGCGCGGCCATTTTCAGTCCTGCAGCTCCCATGGCGCTCATTTGCTGCTGCCACTTGGTGAATTGCTCCAATTGCGCGGGAGTCAGAATGGCTTCGGCGCGTTGCGCGTAGCGCTGCTGCAATTGCTCCATCTGCTTCAGCGCCTCGGCGATCCGCTCTTCGGTCATCTGTGATGGATCGGGGGTCTGGTTGTTCACCAGTGACGACGGCGGCAGGGCTTTGCGCTCTTCATACATCGCGGCAATCAAATCGGATTCCTGCTGTTCGGTCAACGCCGCATCCGAGGGCAACGAGCCTTTGAACATCTGAAGCTGCATCCGCTCGGGGGCGACCAGTTCGTATTGCTGGAACACTTCGTAATCCTGCGGGCCGAGCATGTCCTTGATCTTCTTGTCGTAATCCGCCTTGAGCGTTTTGATTTCCTCCGCCGACTGTTTGCGGTCCGCCTCCGAACCGCTCATGGCCGACATGCCTGCTTCCACCATCGCCATCTGTCGCTGCAGCAACAAATCTTCGAGCGCGCCGACTTCGTTCTCAGGCCGGTTCAGGTTCTTCAGCATCGGGCCATACATTTGATCCAACACCATCTTCTGCTGCATCCGAATGACCTCTTTCATCTGGGGGTTCTTCATCATTCCCGCCATAGCGGCAAAGTGATTGGTCGGCGCACCCGTGCCGGCTTGGGGAATCGCCGCCTGCGTGGATGCCGGTGACGGGACCGACTCCACCGGGCTGCCTGCCGGCAATGACTCCGTCTGCCGTCTGTTCTTCGATGCCGAAGCCAACTGTTGCTTGGCCTGCTCTGCCGCCGCCGTAGCCGAAGCCAACTGCTCCTTCAACTGCACGATCTGCCGATCCTTTTTTGCCAAGACCGCAGTCAGCACCGCCACCGAGACTGCCACCAGCACAATGACCCAGACATTGATCCAGACATTCTTCTTCATGGTTATCCTTTCTCGCCTAAAGTGCTCCTACGGGTTGACGTTGATCCACAGCGGGACGGAGAGCAAGCTCCCATCACAAAACCCTGTCTCTCGTCAGCTCCACTGTGTTGGTCTTGCTGTTCGCAGTGTCAACCAGCTCAACCCGAACCTTACTGCCGGGTGTTCCGCGAAGCATGCCTACACAATCCTCCAATCGCTTCCCCGCAGTGCTGATACCGTCAATCTTTTGGACAACCAGCCCAGCAGATAAACCTGCTTTCGCGGCAGGTGAATTGGGCAACACCTTCATGATTCTGAGCGTCTGCGCCTCAAGCGCCAGTGCGACGCCAATGCCAGTGATTCTCGCCGTATCCAAGGTGAAAACCATAGCACCGACCAACCGACGGTTGTTTCCGGCACTTCCCAACTCCAAGAGGACTGGAACACCCAGTGCGGCACTGCCACTGGTCGCGTATTCGCGGGTGACGATTTGCTGAGTGTTGGTTGAGACTTGACTCGGCCGGTCAGGATCGGCGGTGTGGGAAACCTTGATGTTGTAATCCACTCTGTCGTTCTTGAATTCCGCCAAGACGCGAAACTTCGTTCCTGCCGGTGCCAGCGCAAAGGCCGAACTGGCCGGGCCTTCTGCCGTGTCTCTCACGACCATGATTTCGGCTTCCCTGCCGCTGAGCGTCGTGACGCGCGGTGCGAATAGCAACTGAACGCTTTTGTTCTGACTCAAACGACTGCGTTCCATGTTCTCGGGGGTCAAATGGAAGTCGGCAGGCACTTCTGCCAGATAACTCTCAATCTCAATGGCCGGGTAGGCGGATACCGGCCCTGTCGCGTCACTCGCTGTTGAGCCTTTTGTCGGCGTAGCTGAGCCGTTTTGCACCAGCTTCATCGGCCCCAAAAACACGACGCCGTGTCCCGGCAGGAAGATGTTTATCTCCAAACGCGTCGGTGTGTTCGTCCCGGTGCGGTTGAAGGGCAGAAGAAACGACCGCCAACTCGACGTGCCGGTAATCTTGCTCTCCGGACCGAACTGGCCCGGCCCCAATGTGCGGGAAAAGTATTTTCCGCTCGGAAAGTCATTCCACATTTCTAGGTAACCGTCGCCTTGGACATTTTCATATTTGATCTCGCCGGTCACAGCGTACATCATCGCCGTGATCGGAGGATTCTCGATTGTAAAGAGTGAAAGTTGCAACGGTGCGGCGTTGGTGTTCTCAATCTTCAACGCAGTCCGGCCATCCACCGTGACCGGCACGCCGCCGAGGAGGCGATCTTCCGCCGCAAGCTTCGGCCAATCGAATTCCGCGAGAACTTGTTGTCCAAACATTATGGCCGACGCGATCCGTTTTGCCGTCCACTCCCTCAATTGCTGCTCGGCTAAAGCTCGACGCTGGGCACGGAATGGATCCGGTATCACTCCACTGAGCAGGGCCACGGCAATGCCAATGGCAGCGAAGAGGACGAGCGTGCTGATAACGATGCCTTTGCCGAGCCGTTCTCGCCAGCTAATCGCTCCAAATACTAACGCCAACACCAACGCCGCCCCGCCGAAAATGAGCGCCAATTCATGCCGATACGAAATCGTCATCAGTAGAACTGTCCCCAGCACGCCGACAAGGAACAAGCCGAGTGCGAGGTAGGCGTAAACTTTCGGGCGCGTCCCCTCCTCGGTTCTCTGGGGTGATCCCTCCCGTTGGGCTCCATTCACCGGCATCCTCACCGCGCGCCAGACGCGGCGGACGATGACGTAATCAACCCACGCCATCAATCCAGTCGTGACCACCAGCCAGATCACCATTTGCGGGACGTTGTAAAACACCGAACCATGGAGGCCCTCCAGTTGTGCGCAGAATTCCGCGAGGAAAAGCGACACGAGTCCAATCAGCCCGTCGAGTGCCATCAGTGGAAACAGCAGCCCATCGAACACCGCTAGACGCAGCCCGCGCGGCGGCTCCGTCGAGCGGCGGATTTGCGATACGGCGATCCAACCGAGAATTGTGGTGGCTACCGCCGCTAGAAGTGCAAACGGCGTCGCCAGCATTGCCACCATAGACAGAGGCTGCGATCCAGCCACCATAGATAGAGGCTGCGGTCCAATTTGGTTGTCGGTCGCGGTGTAAGCGACATAAGCTAAGAGCCAAAGCGCCGCGACGATAAAGAAGATGGGAGCCAAGCTCGCACCTGCGATTTCGAGGCGCACACGCCGTCTGGTTTCTTTAGCCGGCGCGCCTGCCGGCGGGTATGGAATCCCTTGCGGCGCTGAAGAGCCCTCGGACGCGACGCCTGCGCTGCCTTTCGATTCCGTCTTTCTTCGTGCGCAGCGCACGAGCGATGCCCCGCCACTTGCCAAACTCAGCACGAGGACGAACACACTCCCGACGATCCATGCACTGCTGTCTTTCATTCCGTAGTGGAGAAAAAACAACGCCACCAGAAGCAACCAGCTCCACTTTAATACGCCGGTGATTGACCAGCGACGGGGACGCGGCCGGACCAGCAAGGCGATCATGATAGCCACGCCGATAACAACCGCCATAGCAAGGCCGTCGAACGAACGTGTCCTAAGTCCTTCAAGTCCCGGCAGGATGAGATAGCCGATGGCCTGCCATTCGCCGCCGGACTGCTTGGCGAACGTCACTGTCTCCGTCGCCGCCCGCAGCCTATCGAATGACGTGTCGAACTTCACCTCCAACCATGTGCCGGGAATGGTGAATCTGCTCGACCTGAACTGCCGAGAAATGACTTTCCCCAGCGGATACCGGACTTTCTGCAGCCGCCCAATCCATTCGTCTTTCGTCATCACCGCCTGAAAAGACGGCGCGGCAGTCTCCCAACTCCGGGCGTACTCGCCGTTGTCCATCAGCGCGAGCCAGTCTTGCACGGCGCTCATTGCAGAAAGATTTTGCGCGCCGCCGTGTTGCACCAGCTGCCTGACGGCGTCGCGATTCTCGTGGGTCATGAGGGCGCGCTCGACAGTCAGCGCGCGACCATCGCCTGCCGCTCTCAATTCCAACTTGACGGTCTGATCGGACGCCATCGGACGCCCCATGCCCGCCAGTACTTCCACCAAGTCTTCCGCAAACCGCTTCTCCCATCGGTCTGCGAATTCGCGGCGGCAATAATCCAAGATCTGCTTGGAAGTCAGATCGCTGATGGAGACCAACTCGTATTCCTGACCCTCGAACCGGACTTTCACGTTGTCTCCGTGACAAACAACTTCGGTAAACGGCGACAGGCGACTCGGGAGACTCCATATCGTCGCCGACAAAGCGTTGGCCGACTGCATCAATTTGACCGACCCAAGGAATACGACCCCGCGTCCCGGCAGAAAAATATTCACTTCAAGACGGGTCGGCGCCCCTGCCGTACCGGTGTGGTCAAACGGCAGCGCGAAGGCGCGCCAACTGGAGGTGCCGCTGATCTGGCCGATCGGACCTTGGCCTGCCGGCGCCAATGTGCGCGTGAAGAATTGTCCTTCGGGTAAACCCGGTTGAGGTGGTGGAAAGTAGTTCCACATTTCCAAGTAACCGTCTCCTTGAACATTCTCGTATTTGATCTCGCCGGAAACGACGTACGTCCGGTAAGTGATTGGCGGGTTCTCGATCTTGAACAGCGTCAGTTGCAGCGGCGCGTTGTTGGTGTTTTCGATTCTCAGAACCGCGCGACCATCCACTGTCACCGGTACACCTCCAAGTAACCGGCCTTCGGCAGCGAGCTTTGCCCAGTCGAATTCCTCGAGAACCTGCTGCTCGGCCATGTTTGCGGGAGAGTCACGGAGGGTCGACAAGTGAGGTATGCCCCTGTATTGAGAGATGCCGCTGTAGATCGACCAGACCGTGACCCCAACAACGAAGCCAATGACCGGCACGAGTACCGCAACACACAACAAGAGCACCAGCCAACCGCGCCTTGCGCCGACCGGCGGAATGGCGGCTGATGCCGGTGAACCGTTCAACGGCTTCTTCGCCGCGCGCCACAGCCGCCACGCAGAAAGTGGCAACAACACCGCGCCGAGCCAGATGAGAGAAACAATCACGGACTCGTCCGGCGCGGGATTCCATTTGAAGCCGCTTTCCGCAATGCCGTTCAGGAAGAACAGCGCGAATCCGACAATCGGCAGAGACACGATGGCCGCCAACACGCTACCGGCCCTGAGAAACACACGTTGCGTCTCCGCCTCGCCGTGCCGCAACACAAAGTAAGCGATCACCGGCGACCCGAGCGCTGTCAGGACGAACGCCATCATCGTCCACAGGCTCGAATGCCCGATGTGGGACACAGAAAAAACTGTCCCGAATGAAAATCCGACCGTATAGGTCAACACCGCGCTCATCATAAGGATGGTCACGAGCGATAAGTGCGGCGCAGCCGGTGATTTCTCCTCCCGGCATCGGAAATACCGCGACGCAGCGGCGCTCGCTCCGACCCATACCGCCACGCAGGTGAAAGTCTGAAGCAGACTTTGGCCAAGTCGGAACGTTCGCCCCGTCGCCAGCCAAATGAGACTCACGACAGCCGCCATGAGTACGAACAACAAGCCGGTCAATCGCAAAACGGCAGGCCAGTCAACGACCGTCTCGCCGTCACGTTCCGTCACGAGCGAAGACTTCTGCGTTTGCCGTTTTACCGCGGATGCCGGCGCGCTTGCGCTGCCGGGCGATGTCAAAATCGTTTCCACCTGCGTCTTGACGTCGCTGGCGTGCTGATACCGGAGTTCCGGCTCTTTCTCCAAAGCGCGGAGCACGACTTCATCAAGTCGCACGTCAATTTGCACTTTCCGGGAAGGCGGCGCGAATCGGCCAATCGGCAGTTCGCCGGTCAGCATTTGGTAGAACACAACGCCGAGCGAGTAAATGTCCGCCCGATGATCCACATCTTGCGGATGCTCGACCTGTTCCGGGGCCATGTAATGCGGCGTGCCCATCACGTCGCCGCTGCCGGTAATCCTCAAGTCTTTCGCTTCGAGGCCGACCAGTTTCGCTAGACCGAAGTCGGCGATCTTCACCGTGCCGTCTTTGGCGAGCAGGATGTTCTCGGGCTTGATGTCGCGGTGAACGATGCCTTTGTCGTGCGCGTACTGCAACGCATCGCAAATCTGCGGCACAATGGCCAGCGCTTCCTTCGGCGCAATCTTGCCGGTATTGAGAAGTTGCCGGAGGTTCACGCCGTCCACGAACTCCATGAGGAAGTAAAATAGTCCGTCGGTTTGGCCAGAGTCGTAAACAGCGACGATGTTGGGATGTGTCAGCCGCGCCAACGCTTTCGCCTCGCGCGCGAACCGTTCGGCGAACGCCGGGTCGCGCTTCACTGACGCCGGTAGGACTTTCAGCGCGACGAGCCGATCGAGTTGCTTCTGCCGGGCTTTGTACACCGCACCCATGCCACCCCGGCCAATCAATTCGAGAATCTCCAACTCCGGGAAGTGTCGCGCCAAGTCTGCCGGTGTCGGAGGCGGCGCGGCTTCGCCGGGGCCGCTGCCGGATTCCAAGCCCCGTTTCAACAGGCACGCTGGGCAGAGTCCTTGCGGCGCATCGGCTGCCAACACCGCGCCGCATTGGGTACATCGTTTCTCTTCAGCCATGACCGGGAATCCTTTCTACCGCATCGCTTCCACTCGTTACAGAAGCAAAACGGCAGAAAGGTTACCGGGAATCGCTGAATGCGGCGAACAGGTGGCGGATCTCCTCGTCGATCTCGGCTGGGTTGGCGACGGTGTGGGCGATTTCCTCTCGTAGCAACTTCCGGTAACGCTGGCGCAATCGGTGCACCGCCACTTTTACTGCGCCTTCCGTCGTGCCCAGCTTGGCGGCAATCGTCGCGTAAGGAATCGAGTTCTTTGCGCCGGTCAGTGAATCCTTCAACTGCTCGAAGACTTCGCTCTTACCGGCTTCGGTGTACTCCGTGCTGAGACGGGCGAGCACTTGATCGAGCAACGCAATAGCCCATTGCCGGTCGAGCAGTTTGTCCGCACTCAACTCGTCGCGAGGTTCGAGCCGGTAACGAGTTTCAGCGTCCGATGAGATGAACGTGTACGCGCCGCCACGTTTCTTTGCTTGCGCCCGGTCCCATTCGTTGGCGAGGAAATGCTTCAGCGAAGCCAGCAAGAACGACCGGAACTTCCCCTTCTTGCGATTCACATCCGCCAGATAGTTCTTCGCCAGCAACCGCGCAAAAAACTCCTGCGTCAAGTCCTCGGCCTCGTGCGAATCGTAGCCGCGCCGTCGCACGTAAGCGTAGAGCGGATACCAATACGTGCGACACAATTCCTCGAGTGCGCACGTTGCTTGCGGCGACTCGCCCTGACCGGCAGTCAGTATGACCGTCCATCGAGTTGCTGCGAACCAACGATCCGAAGCACGCGACGAACCGCGAGTTGCCGGAGTCGTCGTCATGGGCTAGTGGCCTTGCCGCGGACGGTTTCGGCGAGTTGTTTCATCGCCGCTTCTTCCCCCATGCTCAGCACGTTGTCGAAGTACTGCACCATTTGCTGTTCTGTCGCCAGATCGACGACGTTGCGTTCCACGTCGGCGAGCAACGCCTTAAGCTCGTCCCGGCGTTTGTCCATTTCGACAATGCGAAACGAGACCGTCGGGCTAGTAGCCGCGTCCGGGCGCGAGGCCATTACTCCTCGCTCCAATGTCTGCCCGACCAGTTCCGTCAACAGAAACGTCGGCGACTCCTGCATGGATTTGGCGACAGCGAGCAACACCGGTGCGGCGTTGGTGTTGACCGGCGGCGCCGCTAGATCGCGCGCCATGCTCACGGCGAAGGCGTCCGGCATGAATCCCAACCGGCGCGCCGAGTACGGCGAGTATCCGGCCGCTTCGAGAAATCGGATTCGCGCGCGCGCGGCTTCGGCGCCGCCGTCGCGATACGCCGCCCAATCGGGTGGGGCGAGCGCGGGCAGCGGCTGCTTCGCTTGTTTCAGCACCCAATACTCGCCCAGCCAAGGCACGAGGTTGCCGGCATCCTGCTTCTGACAATCACGGAAAAGCGCCAAGGCGAGATTGCCATCACGGTTTTGCCCGGCCGCACACGCGTAGCGCAACTGGATGACGGCGTTCGTGCCGCTGACTTGCCGGGCCGCCTCGAACATCGCGCGTTTGTTGGACCAATCCGACAGCAACTCCGCTGCGCCCCAGAGCATTTTTGGATCGCTGGCATGCTGTTGCGCCGTACGAATGATCAACGATGGATTGACGTGTGTCACTTCCAGAAGCTCCGCCGTCTGCAATTGTCCGGTGAATCGTCGCACGCGATCCACGCGCCGAAAATCCTCGAACGTGGGCAGACCCTCGGCCCCAGAAGTCAGAAGCCAGAAGTCAGAAGTCAGGAGGACGGCGGCAATGATTGGAAGGAGTCGTCTCATTCTGGATTCTGAATTCTGGCTACTGTATTCTGACGGAGCGATGGCTGTCAAAATTGATTTGGCAAAGAAAAGGATTTCGCTCGGCGTCGGCGATCTCGTCGCGGAACCGCTCGTGACGGTCGGACGTGTGGCCGGATTGAGTGTGTGGACGCGGATGGCGCTGGGACGCGAGGCACACGTCAATCATCAGCGCGCGCAGGCGAACGCACGCGAAGGCTACCGGCGCGAGATCGCGGTCCGGTATCGCACGACGGTGGACGATTTCGCCGTCACAATCCAAGGTCGCATCGACGGCATCTACGGCAGCGGCGAATGGATCATTGAAGAGATCAAATCCGTCGTCGTGCCACCGATGGTGTTCGCGATGCTCGACGCAAAATCGTACCCGCACTACGCCGAGCAGTTGCGCCTGTACTGCTTCTTCGTCGCGAAGGAGGGGCCAAGCGTTGAAGGCCGGCTGGTTTTCGTGAACGTGGCGGACGGGACTCGCCGGGAAGTCGAAGTGCCGGGCCCGTTCGACGATTGCGAACGATTGATCGCCGAGCGCGTGCGCGCACTCATCAGCCACGCGACGGAAGAGGAACGACGCCGCAAGGCGCGGCGTGCGTTGGCGGCCGGTCTGACGTTTCCGCACGACAAGCCGCGCCGGTATCAGGACGCGATGATCGCCACGGTGACGAAGTCGCTGAAAGCCGGGCGGCATCTGCTTGTGTCCGCACCCTCCGGCATCGGCAAGACAGCGGGCGCGATGTACCCCGTGCTTCGGTATGCGTTCGCGAACGACAGGCGCGTATTCTTCGTGACCGCGAAGAACACGCAGCAGCAGATTGCCATGGAAACACTGCGGCGGATTGCCGGGCCGACGGCGACGTTCTTCCGCGCGCGAGAGAAGATGTGCATCAACGACGTGTATGCGTGCCGGGAGGAGTTCTGTCCGCACTTGCGCGATTTCAGTTTGAAGCTGGAGAAGATGCAGACGCTGGAGCGATTGTTCGGGCAGCGACTGATCGTGCCGGAGGCGATGATGGAGGAAGGCCGGCGGGCGAGCTTGTGTCCGTTTGAGTTGGCGTTGCTCGAAGCGGAGCGGACGGACGCGATTGTGTGCGATTATAATTACGTGTTCGATCCGCAGGTGTATTTCCGGCGGTTCTTTCAGGAGGTCGATTACTCGGATGCGATCCTGATCATTGATGAAGCGCACAATCTCGTGCAACGGGCGATGGACTATTACTCGCCCAGCCTGCCCCGGCAACAGATCCGGGAGCTGATGACCGATTTGCAGCACATCGAGCCGTCGCTGGCGAAGGAATTCCGGGAGACGTTGGGCCGGTTGGACGATTTCTTCCGCCGCATCGCTGAGGATGCCGGGGCGGAGCACGAGAATGCCGAGAAGTTTCTGATCGAGTCGCCGCGCGAGTTTTTCGACGAGCTGAAGCCGGAAGTCAACCGTCTGGCCGTGCGGTACATGCTGGACAAGATTACCGGCGGGCGCGCCGTACCGGATGATCCGGTGGAGGAATTTCTCTCGGCGTTCGGTCAGTACTGCAGCGTTCTGGCGATGGAGGGCGATGAGTTCTCGCACATTTTCGATACGACCAACGGCGAGTCGTTGAAGATTCTGTGCAAAGATCCGTCGCGGTTGCTCGGGCAACGGCTGAAAGGTTTCCACAGCGTGATCGCGATGTCGGCCACGCTTGCGCCGATGAACTTTTACCGGGAGATGCTCGGGTTCGATCCCGACCGAACAGACGAGGCGAGTTTTCCGTCGCCGTTTCCGCGGGAGAACCGCCGGATTCTCATCGTGCCGAACGTTTCCACGACGTACCGGTACCGGACATCCAATTACCAGAAGATCGCGGAGATCATCGCCACGACCGCCCGTGCGCGACGGGGCAATTACATGGCGCTGTTTCCGAGTTACGAGTTCATGCGGGCGGTGGCGGAGAAGATGGGCCGGGAGGATTGGGAACTTGTGTTGCAGGAACGGCGGATGACGGATGAGCAACGCGGGCGGTTATTGGACGG
>JBGQCJ010000067.1:0-20421 GCA_041495285.1 Verrucomicrobiia bacterium | reverse complement strand
GTCCGCCCCCGGCATGCAGCAGCCCGCACAACCGTCCGCGCCGGTCCTCGGCCGTCGCCGCATTCCGTTCCAGCGGGGAGGAAACTGAGTGAAGCTGAATCGCATCATCCTGTTCATCGCCGCGCAGTTCGTCGCCAGCCTGCTGTGGATGACGGCGAGCGTGAACACGCACGCCCAAACCAACGAAAACGCTGACGAAAATTCCGCGGCCGCGGCTGTGCCGCTGCCACTGCCGCCGGTCACCGACGCGGCGGCCGAGGCGCCGGCACCACCGGAGGAGACTCCGGCACAACCAAGCGCGCCACCATCGCCGACGCCGGTCGCACAGCCAGCGCCACCGGCTCACCCTGTTTCCACGCCGGCCTCCATGCCACCGGCACCGCCCGTGGCCACTCCGGCACCGCCGGCGCAGAAGCCGACCTTTCCGATCGAGTTCAACAATGCGCCAGTTTCCGCCGTCTTGGAGTATTATGCGAAAATGACGAACCGTTCGATCATCTCGGCGCCAAACGTTCTGTCGGTCCCGCCCATCACGTTTCGCTCGCAGACCGAGTTGACGAAGGAGGAAGCGATCCAGGCGCTCGACAGTGTGCTGGCCATCAACGGCATCGGCACGGTGCCGATGGGCGAGAAGTTTCTCAAGATCGTGCAGATCGCCACCGCCAAACAAGAAGGCCTGCCGGTCGGCGGCAGCTTGCCGGCCGGCGACACGCTTGTCACGCAGGTGTTGCCGTTGAAGTACGCCGACGTTGCCGAGGTGGCGGTGGCGCTGGAACCCTACAAGCATGGCTACGGGCAGATCATACAATTGGCAAAGTCGAACAGCATCCTCATCTCGGAGACCGGCGCGAACATCTCGCGGATGTTGGAAATCCTGAAGTTCGTTGACCAACCGTCTCCATTGCGGGTGCAGACGAAGGTTTACATCCTCTCACATGCCAAGGCGTCAGAAGTCGTCGCACGCCTGAATGACATCGTTTCGCAGACAGCGCAACTTGGCGCGCGCGCCACGGCACCGGGACAGCCGGCTCCGGTGCCCACCCCCACGCCGGCGGGGCAACCGCGCCGCGCACCGGGCGCGGGTGCTGCAACGGCCGCAGTTGGCGAGGAATCCGTGGTCGAAGGCAAAGTCATCATCACGTCCGACGAGCGGACGAACAAGATTTTCTTGCTGAGCCGTCCGAGTAACTTTGATTTCTTTGACCGGGTCATTGCCGAGTTGGATGCCAAGGTTGACCCCGATGTGATCACCAAGGTCGTGCCCCTCAGTTACGCCGACGCGGAGGACATGGCGGGTCGGATTAGCGCCTTGATTTCGGGTGGCGCGACACCGACGACCACGCGTCGTCGTGCGACCACCACCGGGACGACCACAACAGGCCAGGGCCGGTCACAGGTGTCCATTCCGCCGCCGCCCGCGGGTTCTTTGGGCGCCGGCGGCAGCGCGGGCGCGGTAGAAGGATTTCTGCAGTTTGCACAAGGGGTCCGCATTCTTCCCGACCCGCGTACGAACTCGCTCCTGTTGATGGCGACAAAGGAGGATATGGCACGGCTTATGAGCCTTATCTCGGATCTGGATACACCTGTTTCACAGGTGCTTGTGGAAGCCGTCATCGCGGAGGTTGACAATAGCGGCACGCTCGACGTCGGCGTGGACATGGTGAAACGGCTCTTCCAAAATGGGCAAGTGATTCAGACCGGGTCCAGCGGTGCGAGCCCCGGAACCGTGCCGCCGGTAAACTTGCAGAATCTTACCGGCCAACTGCTCAGTGGCTTAGTCTCGAACGCCGCGCCTCTGGCGTTGGCTGCCGGAACGGGTGGTCTGAGTTATTTCGCCACGTTCAAGAACTTGGGGTTGGATGCGGTTCTTCGATTGGCCTCGACGACCTCGAAGGTCAAGATTCTTTCCACACCGATTATCATGACGCTGCACAATCAGGAGGCTGATATTCTCGTTGGCGAATCGCGGCCGTTTCCGAGCGCGACGGTTGCCAACGTAGTTGCTTCCGGCAGCACAGCGGTGAGTTCCAGCGTCGAGTACAAGGACATTGCCATCGAGTTGAAAGTGACGCCACGTATTAATCCTGATGGTTATGTCACCATGGATATCATGCAGAAGATTAATGACGTGGGCGAACCCGTAGATATCGGCGGCGGCACGGTGGTGAACGCCATCACCAAACGTGAGGCGACGACTTCTGTTGCGGTGAAAGACGGCAGCACCATCGTGCTGGGTGGACTCATCTCGGAGACTAAAGGAGTGGCCGAGACGAAAACGCCGTTTCTAGGCGATATTCCGCTCCTCGGCACCTTGTTCAGGAGCAAGAACACCAGCAAGATCCGGAAGGAATTGCTGGTCTTCATTCGTCCGACGGTTTTGCGTAACGATGCTGAGGCGGTCGCGGAAGCGCGGCGCCGAAGCAGAATGTTGAAAGCGAACGAGGAATTGGAGTTGGACAAACAGTTCCGACGAGACGACTCTTCTGCAGACGGCGCGCCTGCACCGCTCAAGAGCGGCAAGCCACAAACAAAAGCTCAGACGCCACCGGACATGAAAGGCACCGAGCCCAGCCCGTCGAAAGTCAAAGCGCTGCAGGAAGACGATGCGGGGCAAGCGGCAGATACCGCGCCTGCTCAGGGAATGAACTGACGACAAGAATACGCCGATGGCCGAAAAGATCGGATTACTCAGTCAGCGCGTGCGAATCCTTCTGCGCCGCACCCATCCGCGAACGCCCCAGGAACTTCAGCGTGCCACCCGCCAAACCGTGCCCTGATTGAGAGCCTCGAAGGCCATCGTCCTCTACGCCGTCGCGATCGTCGCGTTGGGCGCACTGCTCGCACCGTCCGCGTTCTGGGCCGCACAAGCCGCCGGCCATCTCCTGCAATCCGACTGGCTGACCCGGCAACCCTTCCGGCGCGTGTTGGATCGCACGTTGCTCATCGTCGCGCTGGCCGGCCTCTGGCCGTTGCTGCGTGCGGTGGGCATTCGCTCGTGGAACGCGCTCGGCTTCGCGCGCACGGCCGACTGGTGGCGACCGGTGCTGCTCGGTGCCGGCTTGGGCATCAGCTCATTTCTTCTGGCCGGAGCGATTTCCCTCGTCGTCGGGGCGCGTCTGCTCGACTTCAGCAAGCCTGCTCCCGAAATCGCGTCAAGCCTGCTGAAGTATCTGGTCACCGGCATCGTCGTCGCCCTCATCGAAGAGACGTTCTTTCGCGGCGGAATTCAGGGCGCGCTCCAACGCGGTATGCCATTCGTACCGGCGTTGGTGGTGGCGAGTGCCGTGTACTCCGCGTTGCATTTTCTGAAGCCTTCCGGCGTCGTGATCGCGGCCGATGAGGTCCGGTGGTATAGCGGATTTGATTGTCTGAGCCAGGTCGTGTCGCGTTCGTTGGTCGCGCCCGGAGTCGCCGTCGGCTTCGTGACGCTGTTTCTGGCTGGCTGGATTCTCGGCTGGGCGTTCGCGAAAACCCGGTCGTTGTATCTCTCGATGGGCCTGCACGCCGGTTGGGTGTTCACCTTGAAAAGTTACGCGTTCTTCACCAACACCAACGTCAGCGATGTTGGCCGGTGGCTGGGCGCCGGCGCGTTGACGGAGAATATCGCGACGTGGCCGGTGCTTGTGGGAACGTTTTTCTTGGTGGCGTGGCTCTGTCGCGGTAAACTCGCACCGTCACAGGAATGAATGCGTTGGCGTCATGGGTGTGGCGGGCGGTTGATCTGATCTATCCGCGGAACTGTCAGTTCTGCGCGACGCCGCTGGCGGAAACGGAAGCGGGCGTGATTTGCCGGGCGTGTCTGGGCACGGTGAAATTCATTGAGCCGCCGTTTTGCCAGCAATGCGCATCGCCGTTCTCCGGCAAGGTCACGGATACGTTTGTGTGCGGGTACTGTCAGGATTTGCGGTTCAACTTCGAGCGCACGGTGTGCGCGTGCCGGGCGGAAGGGATCGTGCGCGACAGCATTCATCGCTTCAAATACAACCGCGAGATGTATTTCGGGCCGCACCTCACGGGATGGCTGTTGCACGGGGTGCGACAATGGATCGAGTGGCGGGAGGTGGACGCAATCGTGCCGGTACCGCTGCATCCGCGCAAGAAACGGGAGCGCGAGTTCAATCAGGCCGAGCATCTGGCGAACGGGCTGAGCCGCGCGTTTGGCGTGCCGGTGTTGACAGGACAGTTGCGACGGGTCAAGGACACGGTGACGCAGACGGCGCTCGACGCCGAAGGCCGCGCCGCGAATTTGCGCGGTGCGTTTACCCTGCGACAGAGCGCGGCGGTCGCCGCGAAAAGATTGGTGCTGGTGGACGACGTCTTTACGACTGGCGCGACGATGGACAGTTGTGCTAAAGTTTTGCGCGTTGCCGGGGCGCAACGCGTGATTGCGCTGGCCGTGGCGCGAGGAATGTGAACGATGGACGGATTCGACAAACCGAAACTGGCCGAGACCAAAACCAAGAAGCACGAAATCCCCAGTGGTCTGTGGGTGAAGTGCAAGAATTGCGGCGAGATGATTTTCAGCAAGGAGCTGGCCGCGTATCTGAAAGTCTGCCAGAAATGCGATTACCATTTCCCGATGTCGGCGATGGAACGGATCGCTTCGCTGGCTGATGAAGGCACGTTCCGCGAGTCCGATGCGGACATGGTGAGTGTGGACACGCTGAAGTTTACCGGCGTGTCGGCGTACACGGACCGCTTGAGGGCGTATCACCGCCAAACCGGTTTGAACGATGCCATCGTGACCGGCTTGTGCAAGATGAACGGCCACGATGTTTCGTTGGCCGCGATGGATTTCAATTTTCTCGGCGCGAGCATGGGCTCGGTGGTCGGCGAGAAAGTCACGCGCGCGATCGAGAAGGCGACGGAACTGAAAATCCCGGTCATCATCGTCTCCACCTCCGGCGGCGCGCGCATGTACGAAGGCATTCTTAGTTTGATGCAAATGGCCAAGACGAGCGCGGCGCTCGCGTTGCATGCCAAAGCCGGTCTGCCGTACATCTCGGTGCTGACGCACCCGACGACGGCGGGCGTGATGGCCAGCTACGCTTCGCTCGGCGACGTGATCATCGCCGAGCCGAAAGCCTTGATCGGCTTTGCCGGCCCGCGGGTCATCAAGGAGACGACCCAGCAAGAGTTACCGGAGGGATTTCAGACCAGTGAGTTTCTGCGCGACCACGGGTTGATTGATCTCATCGTCAATCGCAAACAACTCCGGCAGACGCTCGGCGAGTTGCTGGATTACTTTTCGGGCCGCGGCAAGCGCAAATTCAAAGCGGCGGCCTAAGCCGCGATGACGTACCCAGAAACCATCGAATTTCTCTACGACATTCGTCTGTTCGGCCAGAAACTCGGCTTGGAGACGATGCAGTATTTGCTGCACCTGATGGGCGATCCGCAGCGCTCGCTGCGCTTCATCCACATTGCCGGCACGAACGGCAAGGGCAGCGTCGCCGCGATGCTGCATTCCGTGCTGACGACCGCCGGCTACAAGACCGGCCTCTACACCTCACCGCACTTGGTTTCATTTTGTGAACGATTTCAGATTGGCGGCCGGCCCATCGCCGAAGCCGACGTGGTGCGGCTCGTCGAACAAATCAAACCATTGCTGAAACAGGTGGGCGAACATCCTGAATTTCGCCAACCGACGTTCTTCGAAGCCGTCACCGCGATCGCGTTGCAGCATTTCCACGAGCAACAAGTTGACGTCGTCGTCTGGGAAACTGGACTGGGCGGACGGCTCGACGCGACCAACGTTGTGACGCCGCTGGTCTCGGTAATCACCAACATCGCGTTCGACCACACGCAGTATCTCGGCGAGACGCTGGCGCAAATTGCCGGCGAAAAATGCGGCATCATCAAACCGGGCGTGCCGGTCGTCACCGCCGCCGGCGCCGAAGAAGCGCTCGCGGTGATTCGGAGAACTGCCGGCCAGATCACGGTGGTCGGCGAACATGTCCGTGCCTGCCGGCTCAACGAAGATGAGCGCACGCAGCAGATCCAATTGACCGGAACGCGCCACGATTACGGTATCCTAGAGTTGCCGCTTCTGGGCGAACATCAGACCGTGAATTGTGCCACCGCCATCGCGGCGCTGGAGGCTTCGGGACTGCCGGTCGAAGCGGAGCACGTGCGGGCCGGGTTGGCGCGCACGGCGTGGCCGGGACGATTTCAGATCGTCAGCCGCGCGCCGGTCGTGGTCTTGGACGGTGCCCACAACGCCGCAGCCGCCGAATGGTTGGCGGCGACGTTGCGCGAACATTTTGCGGGACGAAAGCTGACGCTGATTCTGGGCGTGTTGCGCGATAAGAACTATGATCAGATGTGTCAGATTCTCGCGCCGCTGGCTGAGCGGATACTGTGCGTGCCGGTCAACAGCGATCGCACGAGCGATCCGGACCAACTGGCCCGGTGGTGCAAGGCCGCGCATCCGGACGCTGGCGTCAACGTGTGCCGGAGTCTCACGGAAGCCTATGCCGAAGCGCAAGCGGAGCAGGGCAGGGCGATCGTCATCACGGGATCATTGTTTCTCGTCGGCGAAGCGCTGAGCCGGCTTGGGTTTCCGACCGGGATGAAGGCGGCCAGTGAAAGAGAACTTGTGTTGCAGTGAGCCGCCCTCCGGTAAGCGCGGTGTTCTTCGATGTCGGCGGCACCCTTCTGCAACCGTGGCCGTCCGTCGGCGAGATTTACGCGCGCGTTGCTACCCGGCACGGCATTCCGAGGGATGCCGGTGAGATGGAACGCCGCTTTCGGGAGTCGTGGCGCGCGTTGAAGACGGCCGAGCTGACGGTGTCGCGCAAAGATTGGTGGCGGCAACTGGTGTTTCGGACTCTCGGGTGCGACCAGGCTGCGTGCTTCGAAGAATTGTACGACATGTTCGCGCGGCCAGAAGCATGGCGGCTCTATCCTGACGCTCTCGACGCGCTGCGCGATGCACGCGGGTGCGGGCTTCACGTCGGTGTGATTTCCAACTGGGATTCCCGGTTGCGCCCGCTGCTACACGCGATGGGCGTGGGCGAACTGCTCGATTCGATGACGGTTTCGTGCGAGGTCGGCGTGGAAAAGCCGGCGGCCGGTATCTTTCAGGCCGCGTTGGCTGCGGCGAACGTCCCGGCGCGCGAAGCATTGCACATGGGCGACTCGCTGCAGGAGGATGTCCACGGCGCAGAGGCAGTCGGGATGCAGACAATCTTGCTGGACCGTGCCGGGGTCGCGGCGACTGAAGGCGCGACGATTCGGGATCTCAGGAAGGTTTTTGCGGCGCTTTGCGGGTGATTTTTTCGCGCACGTCCCGGTAACCGAAGTCCACAGCGGCAATCTTCTTGTACTCGGTGACGGCCTTGTCGTTTTCGCCCATGGTTTCGTAGGTGTTGCCGAGGTTGTAGAGCAATTCCTTTTTTTGTCCGTCCATGCTGGGCAGTTCGTCAATGGCTTTGCGATATTGGTCGACGGCGAGATCGTTCAGGCCCATTTGCTGGAAGCATTGCCCGAGGTAGTTCAGCGAGGCGACGCGTCGCTGCGGTTGACCGACGGCTTTTTGCAGTTGTTCGATTGCGCCTTGGATGTTGCCGGTCTTCATGTACAGAACGCCGAGTTCGTAGCGATACATCAGATCGTTGGGGTAGCGCTCGACGAGACGCGCGGCGTCCGTGAGCAACAGTTGGCTGTGCTCCTTTTCGAGCGCGGCAATCTCGTTTTCCAGCGCGGCTGCGTTGGCGGGATTGGATTCACGTTGTTTTTTCTTCTTGGCAATGGCGTCTTCGAGCCGGTTGGCTTTGACTTCGGCGATCTCGCGTTCCAACGACGGGTCGGCGCCGCCTTCGGAAGAAAAAATTTTCTCAAGGGTTTGCAGCGCCTTGTCGTAGTCGCCCTTTTGCCCGTAGAGTTTGCCGAGTTCGCGTTGAATGACCGGGCTGTCGGGTTCTTTGCCGAGTTTGGCCAGAGTTTCTTTGATGAGGTTTTCGAGCACGTCCTCGGCGCGCATGACCCGGGATTCTTGCTCGAGGGTGGCCGACTCTTCCTTGTCCTTCAGAACGTCGCGGTAGGACCCGGCCTCATCCCAGCCGCCGGTGGCCATCGCGCCGTGGGCGGTGGCGTCCTTGAGACCTTTTTGCGCGGCGAAATCGTTGGGATTCATCTGCAGAAGCAATGAATACTTCTCCTGCGCGGCATCGTTGCGTCCAACCGTCAGATACGCGCGGGCGAGCCGGTGAAGCGCCTTGTTGTCTCGTGGATTGAGCTTGGTGTAATGCTCCAGCGTCTGGACGACCGTTTCGTGATGGCCGGCTGCTTCCGCCGCTTCGGCAAGAATGGTGAGCGCCTGCCCGTGCTTCGGGTCTTCGGTGAGAATCTGCTCGGCGATGATCATCGCCTCGGCTGGATTCTTGCCGAGAACCATTTTCGCCTTGGTCAACAGCGGCGATGTTTTTGCGGCGGTCAGGGCGCGCTTGAAGCCGCCGACCGATTCAGTTTTCTTCATCTGGGCGGCGCGGAGGTACTGGCGCGCTTTGGTGAAGTTTGGTTCGATCGCGAGACACTGCTGGAACATCTCGATGGCGTAATCGAGGTTGTTGCGTTCGAGCGCGGCGAGCGCCTTGTTGTAAAAATCGCGCGCCTTCTGATCGAGACTGTCGGACGTTTTTTCGGCCATCGCTTGCTCCGCGACTAAACTCGTGACGCAAGTTACAACAGCCGGTACGAGGGGGTCAACTGCTTTCCCGGCACGGTCCAAATTCAATTCGAACGTCTGCGGTGAGCTACCGTATCCGCGAAGCGGACTACCTCAGACCGGATGGTTAGCTATTTTCGCTCTCCAGTTTTCTGCTCCCAGCCCGGTGGTTTCATCTCCCAAGTCGAGTACTCGTCGTCTCCCGCTTGGAAAACACATGGCCTAATCTCGCCAGCCAAGAGGCACACTCTGTTGGAATGATCTGGATCTCGAAAGACATCCAGCATGGTAGCAATCCACCCCGGCCCCGGACTAATATCTCTCCAATGCCTTGCATCCTTTGACATGATAAGCTTGTTCGCGAAGCAACGAGTGAGATACCCATCCTTGTCCTTCTCCAACCAGTTGTGGTCGATAATCGCGTATAACACGCCAGTCTTTGGATGCACGAAGACCTTGCGAAACTGAAAAACCCAGCACCCGAGCTTCCACGTCGCACCTCCATCAGTCGAAGCGTAAATCCCGTTGGGCTTCATTTTGCCGGCAGTGTTTGTCCAGTAGTACTGAACTGTGGAGTTCGTCGTGCCAGCAACGTATTCCCCGCCGGGCGGAAGGTCAGACTTCGGATGCTCGACGTCATACTCCGACTGCTGAGCGCCCACAGCATCAGAGAGCCAGCATAAGCAAATAAGGAGCGGAATCGCCGACAGTAGTGGATACTTCTTCATCTACAGCGCTCTTTCAGCTAACATGAATTAGACGCCAACATGGCGTACAAAAAAGACGCCATGTTGGCGTCCATTTCTTCTTGGTTGCGGAGTTCGCATTTGGCATGCACTCCATTTGTACGCAGTAGGCTAGTGCAGCGGGTCGGACATAACAAGCGCAAAGCAGAGTTGATGAGAACTCCGAATTATCAGCTTTGTACTCAGGCGATGGGGATCACGTTGACGCTTTGTAGCGCAAGCGCTCCGCTTGCCGTCGGGCGAACGACGCCAACCGGTGCGGTTGGCCCACAATCTCTGCCAACGACTCGGACGACGTTCTCCACGGGTATCTGGCCAGTTGACAGAGGGGGGTGGTTTGTTAATATTGCGGTGGTTGGCATCCGAAAGAATTCAACTGGATAACACGATTACGCGTACTTTCGCACGGGAGATGAGATGATTGACGGAAAAGTTGCGGACTCTGCCTCGTCGCAGGGCGCAAACCCTTCGCAGAAGCCCCGCCGCATTCAAGATACCGTGATTCGGCTGGCCGGGAACTCTCAGGACGGCATTCAGGCGATTGGTGGTTTCCTCGCTCGGCTGGCCGGGCGCACGGACAAGGACGTCATGACCTACATGACGATTCCCGCCACGATCTCCGGCGGCCCCAGCATTTACCAAGTGCGGCTCGGCACCGGCGAAGTCCTCAGCGCGGGTGACGACGTCGATGTGCTCGTCGCGTTTTACCAACATTCCTACAACGATCACGTCAACACGTTGCGCGACGGCGGCATCCTGATTTACGACAGCGACAATGTGCAGCCGGACCCAAACCAGAAGCGTTACCGGGCCGCCGGCGTGCCCATTACCGGGCTGACGGTGGAAGCCATTGGCGGGACGGCAAAGGACAAGGGCAAGAACATGTTTGTGCTCGGCCTGCTCGCGCGCATGTTCGACCTGGACGTGCCGAAACTGGAGACGATGCTCCAAGGTTACTACAAGGGCAAAGGCGAAGATGTGATCCGCAATGTCTTGGGCGCGTTCAACGCCGGCTACGGCTACAGCATCGGCCAAGTCACCGACACTTTCGAGTTCGTCGCCCCGGCAGGCAAGAAGACCGCCCGCCAGATCGTCACCGACGGCAATCAGGCGGTCGCCTACGGCGCGCTGACTGCCGGCGTGCGTTTCGGCGCCGGTTACCCGATCACACCGTGGTCGAGCATCATGGAAATTCTCCGAGCCGAACTCCCGAAATACGGCGGCATTTTTGTTCAAGCGGAAGACGAACTCGCGGCCATCGCCATGGCTTGCGGCGCGTCTTACGCCGGTTACGTCGCGCTGACCGGCACGTCCGGCCCCGGTCTCTCGTTGAAGACCGAGGCGCTGGGCTGGGCCGTGATGGCCGAGATGCCGGTGGTGATCGTGGACGTTCAACGCGGCGGCCCGAGCACCGGCTTGCCGACGAATGTCGAGCAAAGCGATCTCAACATTGCCTGCTACGGCGGTCATGGCGATTCGCCGCGCATTGTGCTCGCGCCGGCCTCCGTCGAAGATTGCTTCTACACCGCCATGGAGGCGGTCAAGCTCGCCCGGGAATACAGTTGCCCGGTCATTCTGTTGACCGACCAAGCGCTGGCGACACGCTTCGAGACATGGGACATGCCGGACTTTGCGGCGCTCGTTCAGGACATTTTGCCGAAGTTTGAGCCGCACGGGCCGAACTACAAACCGTACGAGAATTCGACCGACGGCATCGCACATCATGCGCCGCCGGGCACTCCGATGGTGGACGGCAAGTATCCCATCGTGACCGGCTTGGAGCACGACGAAGCGGGACATCCCGCAAGTCGGCCCGCCAACCACGTGATGATGGTCGCCAAACGCCGGCGCAAACTGCAAGTGCTGGCGTCGCGGCTGCCGAAGCCGACCGTGTTCGGCCCGCCCGAAGGCAAAGTGTTGCTGATTGGCTGGGGCTCGACGCAAGGCCCGATTCGCGAAGCGGTCGAGAAGGCGCGCGCCGCGGGCGAAAGCGTCAGTGCCTTGACGCTCCGGTATCTTCAGCCGCTGCAAACCGGCATCAAGGAAATCCTCGACGGCTTCAGCCATGTGTTCGTGGTGGAGATCAACGACGAAGGGCTTTACGGCTACGGCCAACTGGCCGGTGTCCTGCGCGCGACATTCTGTGACGCGAAAATCCGGGGCATCAATAAGACGGACGGCTTGCCCTTCAAGGTGCGCGAGATTTTGTCCGGCGTGGAGCAGAAACTCAAAGAGGGACGATGATTGCCGACCCGAGAAATCAAGAGACGCAAGAGATCAAGCTGACCGACCGGAAGAAGTACACCAAAAAGGAATTGGTGGCCGATCATCCGACGTGGTGTCCGGGCTGCGGCGATTTCAGTGTGTTGTCCATCTATTTCAAGATGATGGAGAAGCTGCAGGTGCCGCACGAGAAAATCACCAGCATCGCCGGCATCGGTTGCTCGTCGCGCTTCCCGTATTTTGTCAACGCCCACGGCGCGCACTTCCTGCACGGACGCGGCGTTCCGTTCGCCACCGGCGTCTCACTGATTCGGCCCGATCTTCATGTGTTCATGTTTGGCGGCGATGGCGACGCGTTTTCTATCGGTGGCAACCACCTGAATCACGCCGCGCGCAAGAACATCAAGATGACCTATGTCATCATGGACAATTTCGTGTACGGTCTGACGAAGAAGCAAACGTCACCGACATCACCACTCGGCTTCAAGTCCAAGACCGACCCGTGGGGCGCGGTCGATCAGCCAATCAATCCGATGAAGCAACTCATCGCCAGCGGCGCGACGTTCATCGCGCGCACGCATTCGCATCTGCCCAATCACGTCATGGAAATGATGGAGAAGGCGATGAACCACGATGGCTTCTCGGTGATCGAGTGTCTGAGCGAATGTACCGAGTTCTATCCCGGCGCGTTCGACGCCGCCAATCCGCGCAAAGGCGGCGTGTTCCAACTCGTACCGGCCGATCACGACGCGACCGACGAAGTCGCCGCGTACAAGCTGGCCATGGCGCCGTTCCCCGGCTACTTCGGCGTGTTCTACCACATCCAGCGCGCGACGAAGAACGCGTTGGAAGCCGGTCTGATCGCCAACGCCAAGGCCAAGAGCGGCAACGCGCCCCCGGTCGAGCTGCTCCAGAAGACGTTCGCGCAGTTCAGTTGATGCGCGATGACGCCGCGCATCTCATTCTGGTTGACCCTGCCGGTCGTGCTCGCCACCGCCGCGACCGCTTACAGCGCGGACATCGTTTACACCAAGAGCGGTCTCATCAATACCGGCCAGGTATTGCGCGTGGATGCCGACGGCATCTTCATGCGGTTGCCGGTCGGCGAACTGAAAGTTTTCAAGACCGACATTGCGCGCATCGAAATCGAATCGCCGGCCGCCTACGAATCGGCGCTTGCCGCGCTCAAGGCGCGCAACTTCGAGAAAGCCGCCGCCGACCTCAACCCGCTGGTGGACCGGTACGCCGGCTTGGCGGTGCCGTGGGTGCAGGACGCGATGCTGCAACTGGGCGACGCATACCTCAGTCTGCACGACTTCGCGGCGGGCAAGAAGATATTTGATAGTTTCGGGAAGCTTTACCCTGAGGACGCCAAAGCCGCCGGGATCGATGTGAAGTATGCGCGCGTGCTCTACGAACAAAAAGAATACGCCAAGGCCGACGCCGCGTTAAAAAACTTCATCGAGCCGCTGGTGAAGAGCCAAGTCCTGACGGACGAACAAGAGTCAGCGTTGGCGGCGGCGTTGGTGTTGCGCGGCGACTGCCAACGCGCCAACGGAGCGCTGGAAGACGCGCTCGACAGCTACCTGATGGTCGTGGCGTTATTTAACAGCGATGCGACCCGTGCCGCCGAAGCCAAGTACAAGGCCGCGCAGGTCTTCGAGCAACTCGGCAACTGGAAACGCGCCAAAGGCAGTTACGAAGAACTGGTCAAGGAAGCTGCCGGCCTCGAATTCTCCACCGACGCGCAGAAACGGCTCGCCGCGCTGAAGAAAGACCATCCGGAATAACCGCCCGATGCCCGAATGGATTGCCATCGTCCTGCTGGGGATCATTGAGGGAATTACCGAGTTCCTTCCGGTTTCTTCCACCGGGCATTTGCTTGTCGCGGAGCATTGGCTGCCGCGCCAAACTGATCTCTTCAACATCGTCATCCAATCCGGCGCGGTGCTGGCCGTGTTGCCTTTGTTTCGCGAACGCTTGAGTCAGTTCGTCTTTCAATGGCGTGAGAAAGCGACGCGAGATTATGCGGTCAAACTTTTTGTCGCCGTCGCTTTGACCGGCGGGCCGGGGTACATCCTGGAAAAGAAAGGTTTCAAACTTCCCGAACAACTGATGCCGGTCGGCTGGGCGTTGCTGATTGGCGGCATCGGGTTCTTGGCGGTCGAAACCTGGCTGCGCGGCAAGACACTTCAGGACAAGGTGACGTGGAGCATGGCCGTCGCCGTCGGCTTCGGGCAACTCATCGCCGCCGTTTTTCCGGGAGCGTCGCGCTCCGGTACGACCATCTTGTTGTGCTTACTCCTTGGACTGGCACGCCCGGCGGCAACGGAGTTCTGCTTCCTCGTCGGCATTCCGACCATGCTGGCGGCGAGCGGCCTGAAGATATTCAAGGCACTGCATTATCCGCCGCTCGGCGCACCGCCCGAACATTGGGGCATGGTGCTGCTGGGGTTCGTCGTGTCGGCGATTGTTTCCTTCATCGCCGTCAAATGGCTCCTGCGCTACATCCAGACGCACACCTTCGTCATCTTCGGCTGGTATCGAATCGCACTGGGTCTTGCGATTCTCACACGGCTGGTCGGATAGCCGGAAAGACATTCGCGCCGGCTCGCTAGGATCGTTTGAGGCTGGCGAGGTCGATGACGAACCGGTATTTCACCTGCGATTTGATCACGCGTTCGTAGGCCTCGTTAACCTGTTGGATCGGAATGACCTCAACGTCTGACGCGATGTTGTGCGCGGCGCAGTAATCCAACATCTCCTGCGTCTCCGCAATGCCGCCGATCATCGAACCGGCCACGCTCCGCCGTCGCGGGATGATGCTGAACGCAGGCACCGACATCGGTTCGGTGGGAACGCCGACGCAGATCATCACACCATCGGTTTTCAGCGTGTCGAGGTACGGCTCGAACTTGTGCGGCGCGGAAACGGTATCAATGATGAAGTCGAACCGGTTGGACATTGATTTCATCGCCTCAGGTTTCGAAGTCAGCGCGAAGTGGTGCGCGCCGAGCCGCGTCGCATCCGCCTGCTTCGACGGCGAAGTGCTGAACACGGTCACTTCTGCGCCGAAGGCGGCAGCAAACTTCACCGCCATGTGGCCGAGGCCGCCCAAACCCATCACGCCGACCGTATGCCCTTTGCCGACCTTCCAATGACGCAACGGCGAATACGTCGTGATACCGGCGCACAACAACGGCGCCACACCTTGCAACGGCAACTTCGGCGACACGTGCAACGCGTATTGTTCGTCCACCACGATGCGCGTGGAATAGCCGCCGTAAGTCGGAGTCTTCGCATCCTTCTCCCGGCTGTTGTAGGTTAAGTTCAGCCCGCCTTGGCAATACTGTTCCAGACCGGCCTTGCATTCGGGACATTCCCGGCAGGAATCGACGAAACAGCCGACTCCGGCCAGATCGCCGACCTTGAATCGGGTCACCTTGTCGCCGACCTTCGTGATGCGCCCGACGATTTCATGGCCCGGCACCATCGGATAGATGCCGGTAAACCATTCGTCGCGGACTTGATGGATATCCGAGTGGCAAACGCCGCAGTACAGAATGTCGATCAACAGGTCGTGCGGACCGGGTTCGCGGCGTTCGATGAATAACGGCACCAGCGGCGCCTTGGCAACAGCAGCGGCATAAGCCGGGGTCTTGATCATGATCTTCGCCTCCGTATCCAACCCCAGTCTTCCGTTTCCAACGCCTCCTGTCAACAGCGGCAATATGCGACCTCGGCATACACTCGGTAGCGGGACGGTCTACTGTAGCGGCGCTCTGCGAGCGCCGAAATAATCTTCATCGGCGGTCATAGACCGCCGCTGCAATTCTCGACCTGTACCACCACCAAACACTGAATTGGATTCGTAACGGCGGTACGAGCCGGGGAGACCCCGATCCAGACGTTGTTATGATACCTAGTACTACTACGTATCACAATGTCTTGCTCAGTGCGGCTGCGTGAGAGTGGCGGGCGAGGAAGCAGGATACATGGCACTGCCATGTATCGCGCCGTTGTTCGCAGCGTGGATTTCACAACTGTCGGCGTCTGCGTTCGGCTATCCCGACAGCCTTACCGTTAATGGGATCAGAGCCACACACCGCGCACTTTGTGCACGGTGTGACGTTGACCCTCTGGAAGAAAGCTGGATGTGGTGTAGTGAATAAGATTTTCCACTAGCGCATGCGGGATTTTAGCGCGATGGTTGCGGCAAGGCACTTAACAACACAGGAGGCAGGTCATGGCGAAGAGCATTAAATGTTTGGATGTTGGTGTGGATTGCGATTTCGAAGCGCGGGCGGAGACAGAGGAACAACTCATGAAGAAAGTTGCCGAGCACGCCCGAACCAAACACAACATCACGGAGATTCCGCCTGAACTCGTGCAGAAAGTGAAGGCCGCGATCCGCGACGTGAAATAGGCGCACGCGCGGTATCCAACACGCGGTTCTTCACGATTCGAGGTGGATTCGGAAGCGCCCGCACATGCCGGGAAGTCTACATCAGTTATTTGCACAATTTGGCCAACTCAGAAGATAGTGTCGAAGCATCCCACTTTACTTCATCAATACATCGGCGAAATCGTGACTCCAACTCCTCGGTCTGGATTTCAATTCTAAGCCGCTGTGCAACGTCCTTGGTCGTCGCAGTATTCGAACACCGTTCTAGCATCTTTCGCATCACATACCACCGGTTATGACTTTCAGCGAGGCGGATCAGAGCGGTCAGGGCTAACGCCTTTTGTGTTGGCGTGCCATGATCAAAGATGCAAGCAAGTCGGTCACCAATTATGTCGGAAAAGTAAAACTCGAAGGATGTAGAGTGAACCCACTCGCAGTATTTCTCGATGATGGCATCTGCAATGCCGTCCCTGCGTTCCACGATTTTAACCAATGCCTCGGGCGGAACACGGGTCAGGAAGGGTGTTGATAGGGAGAGCACCCATTCGTATTCATGGCCATGGGATCGCTCCTTCAAATCCAACTGAGCAAAGAATCTCGCGAAGTTTTCGAACTCCGCACCATCCCAGCTTTCGATAGAATTGAGTTTCTCAAGCCACTCTTCCGACTTTTCATCCTCAATCTTACAGTGACCGCCAATATCTACCAGCGTTTGAATGACCATCCCGCGGAGGGCACTAATCGATGGTCGTCGTGATGGATTCTGCTCGGTGCATTTCTCGATGATGATCCCAATTTCTCCTGCGGCGGTTTGGCGTGCGTATGGAGTCCTTGGACCTGCACCAAATATGTCATGAAGAATGCAACCGAAAGCGAATATATCGGCTGGAGGCTGCGCCTTATGGAAGTCGTTGCGCTGCTCAGGAGAGCAGTATTGCTCCGTGTAAATTACTGTTCCTTCGGTCAACGTGATGGTGCGTCCAGACGGTGGCAGAACGGCCCCAAAGTCGGATAGCTTCCAATGCCCCTCGTGTAACAAGATGTTCTTGGGATTTAAGTCCCTGTGAACATACCCAAGTTTGTGCAGGCGCTCCAAGCCATTTAGGATGTCAGCTATTGCGTCTATGTCCACGCTTCCCCTAGCCTTATCCTCCACAAGCTGAGCCTCGTAAATCTTGTCGGCCAACGGCATGACAAACCACGGAGTCGGACAGTCAAGGTCGTGCCGGAGGACCGGCATTATTTCGTTCCCACCGAGTTCAGCTTGGATCAGAACCTCTCTCCTGAAACGCTTCCGCAACTTGTCGTGGGCATCCGAGGGAATGTAGGATGCTGGCTCGAACTTCTTTCTAGCAAACTTAGCTCCATGTTTATCTATGACCTCATCGACGACGCCAAATCCCCCTCTGCCTAGAATGGTTATAGTTGTGTAATCGGGCATTTGGTTTTCCTCATAGCGACCGACGGGGACTCTACGATACCGAAATGAACGAGGTCAACCCTTGTGGGTGGAGCGATTCTTGGCCCGTGACAAATTGGTCGTTCCCGGTATGCTGACTTGCCGGTAGCGGCGCGCCAAGTTCTTGTGATGGTGCCGTCATGGCAGCGATTGACGATGACAACGGGCAAAAAGTGATTGCAACCCGGCGGGGAGAGGCACAAAATTACCGGCCATAAAGTTTCTTTAGGGAGGCATACCCATGATGAGATCGTGCTGGTTGGTAGCGGGGCTGCTGGGTCTGGCCCTGATGGCGTCTTCGGCCCGGGCGGAGACGCGCAACCCGTTCGGCGTTGGCGACGTCGAAAACCCCCTCGGCGAGGACATCCAGAAGTTCGCCAAAGGCAACTGGCTGTCCGTCGGCAAGGATGACAGGAACGCGAAACAATGGGTCACAACCGAGACCGAAGGCAAATCAGGTTCGCTGGACGGCGCATGGTCCGGGCGTTGGGAGGAGGGAATGGGGACAGCCAAGGTCAAGACAGTGAAGGACCGGGTCTTCGTCCTCTATACCGATCACGAAGGCCGACTCAGTGGTTACACCTGGCTGCTGGAAGCGGCTAGGAAAGGCAACCGATTGTTGGGCCGCTGGGCGCAGGTCGGCAACCCCAATGATACGGGCGCGTTCGTCGGCCTGATCGTGGATGACGAGCGCATTGACGGCGCGTGGATTTCGACCAACAGCCGTCCAGCCGATCAGGAAGTTTTTGCGCCGAACACGCGCTGGGATTTCCGTCGCAAGCTGAAGAAGTAAACGTGAGAGGCGAAATGACCGGGGCCGTGCCCGCAGTCAACTCTCGCCTCTTGCCAGATCGCACTAGGCCGTTTTGAGCCGCATGAGAAACAGCATCGGCCAGCCAAGATATTTGCGGGCGCGTTCGAGGCGATTGGCCAACTTCTCATCAACCGCGTGTTCGCTCGCGTGGTCGAGGACGAATCCGGCTCGGATAGCCGCCATGACGTAGTCGCTGATCTGGTGGGCGCAACTGGCAGGCCGGGTTTCGCGACCGCTGGACGGATCGCGAAACCGGGCTTGGACTCCCCGCAGCATCATGGCCGGATGCATGACGGAGACGACGGTGAAGACGGTCGGACGACAAACGCGGCGCATTTCACGGAACAGTCCTTCCAAGTCGGCAATGTGGTCAATCACCAGCCCGCAGACGACACGGTCGAAGACGGCGTCCGTGAAGGGGAGCGGTTGAGCAAGATCGTGAACACGGAACGTAATGGCGGCGTCACCGGCTTTCTTTCGCGCGCGTTCCAGCATTGCTTCGGAAAAATCCAGCGCCTCCACCACTGCACCCGCTGCGGCAAGGCGAAGAGCGTGCCGGCCGGTGCCGCATCCGATGTCAGCGACGCTCAATCCGCGAACGTCCCCGAGCAACCGGTCCACCCACGGCTCTTCAAGGGCGATGAGCGGATTGTCATCCTCGTCATAAATCTCCGCCCAGCGATTGTAGCCGTCCTTGGTCGAGAGCAGATCAATCGGTTCTTCTGGCATTCGACTCAATGAAAGCAGATTGACCGACGCCCAGCAAGCATTGCTGTGGACGTGTTGAGCCTGATCGCTATAATCTCGGTGCATGTCCGTCATCAAGTTCGGCACGTCGGGTTGGCGCGGGATTATCAGCGACACGTTTACGTTCGGGAACGTGGAACTGGCCGCGCATGCCATTGGACAATATCTGACGGAGAACCCGCCGCCCAACGCGAAGAAGATTCTCATCGTCGGGCACGACACGCGCTTTTTGGGGCGCGAGTTTGCGACGCGATGTGCGGCCATCGCCGCCGGCTACGGATTCGAGGCGCTGTTGACCGACCGGGATGCGCCGACGCCGGTGATCGCGCACAGCATCCGTCACCACAAGGCGTCCGGCGGGATCAACATCACGGCCAGTCACAACCCACCGGAGTGGAACGGCCTAAAGTTCAACGAGGCGAACGGCGCACCGGCCAGTCCGGAGGTTGCTCGCGGAATCGAGGGCATCGCGGCGCGGTTGGAACGCTCAACGCTCAACGCTCAACGCTCAACGTTCAAGGTGTTCAATCCGATGCCGGAGTATTTCGCGCAACTGCGGAAGCTGGTGGATTTCGCGGCGTTGAAGAAGCACCGGAAAAAAGTCGTGGTGGATTTGATGTTCGGCACGGGGCGCGGGTATCTGGACGAACTGCTGGCGCGAAGCGGCTGGAACGTGGATGCCTTACATGGCGAACGAGATCCGCTCTTTGGCGACGGGCATCCGGAGCCGATCAAGGAGCACATGGGCGAGTTGTTGGCGCGGTTGAAGAAATCGCGCGCGGTAATCGGACTGGGACTCGATCCCGATGCTGACCGGTTCGCGGTTGTGGACTGCGACGGGACATTCATCAATGCGAATCAAGTGTTGGCGCTGACGTTGTATCACTTGGCGAAGAACCGGCGTTGGACTGGTGCCGTGGTGCGGACGGTGGCGACGAGTCATCTGGTGGACGCGGTCGCCGGCTTGTTCGGCGTGAAGGTGCATGAGACGCCGGTCGGCTTCAAGTACATCGGCGCGTTGATGGAAAGCGAGCCGATCATCGTCGGCGGTGAAGAAAGCGGCGGGCTGAGCGTCAAAGGCCACGTGCCGGAGAAGGACGGCGTGCTGGCGTGCCTGTTGATGGCAGAATTGGTCGCGTACGAAGGCCGGTCGCTGGGCGCGATTCTCAAAGAGATTCAGAAGAAGGCCGGTACGATTCTGAGCGACCGCATCGATCTGCGGGTCACACCGGAACGGAAGGAAGCGTTGTTGAAGCAATTGGCGCGCGGACTCGCTGAATTTGGCGGGCGCAAGGTGACAAGCACCGTTGCCGGAGATGGATTCAAGTTTCTGCTGGGAGATGGGTGCTGGGTGATGTT
>JBGQCJ010000066.1:0-21056 GCA_041495285.1 Verrucomicrobiia bacterium | reverse complement strand
CTCTCATGGTGCTAAGACACCGTTGGCTGTTTGTCTTTGAGAGCGGGGAGCTCTTCTTCTATGCTCCCCGCCATGGCCCGCTCAGTTTACTCCAACAACCGAGGGCTTAGATGAGTATCAATTCGGTGGAGCTAACCGTGTCCGCTGCGCGGCCACGGTAGCTCACCTCAGACGATGGGCAGCGTGATGAAATCGAAGGGGCTGTTTATCATCGTCATTGCAGTGGCGCAGGCCACACTGACCTGCTCGCTCGTGAAGTTGGCTTTCGACCGTTCGGGTGCGATGACGACCCATCCTGCGCCGTGGCTTTCTTCGACGGCGCTGGTCCTTTCGATCCCGGTGCTCCTTGGCATGACGAGGGGCGACTTGGGCTACTTTGGCGACCCATTTGTTTTCGTGGCCGCCTTCATGAACGGCGTAGTCTTGGCATTCGCCGCACTGGGTATCGTCGCGCTTGTCGCCCGGTTGAGGAGGCTCACGAAATGACGCCTCTTGGCCCATCCATGCAGTGCAGCCAACCGCTGCCCGCTACGCGGCCAGCGTTGGCTGACTTTTCACGTTAGACGAAGGAGACAGAGATTATGGCTACAGTAGCCAGATGTTCAGATGTGCACGAAGCGGAACGGCTCAAGATGCGGCTCGCAGCGGAAGGCATTCAGGCGTTCATTCCGCACGAAGTCATGGCCACGCTCGCGCCACATCATTTTCTTCACAGTGCTGGAGTTGAGATTCAGGTCGCTGACAAGGATGAGAAGAAGGCAAAGAGACTTTTGAAGAAATGGAGCAGATCATAAACGTCACGTCTAACAATTCGGGAGACTGTGTGAAAACCCTTGAAAAGGGCATTTCATGAAACGCTTTCCAAGGACTTACGAAAATCTATCAACGACTTATGAAGACTCGTGGGAGTTTTCACACAGTCTCCCGGTGGAGCTAACCGTGTCCGCTGGTGTGGCCACGGTATCTTACCTAAGACGGTGACCTCGCTAGTGGGTGGTGACCATCACTAGGATGTTATGACCGCCCGGCAGCAGTAAAACTTCGTTGGTCGGTTTTCTCTGACGACTCACCGGTTCGGACTCGGCTGGTTCAGATCCGGGTTTATCATATCCTCCAGCCGCTGCTCACGATCCCGCCGCTCCTTCAGGTACTCATTGGACCGGCGCTCAATGCGGTTGGCCACGAGGAGGCCACCAACATCGGCATAGGAGACTACGACCGGATCTGCGATTCTTAGGTCATCCAGTTTGGCGTCCGCCTTGTCGGGAATGATAATGATGCAATCCTGTGCAACCTTGAACGACTTGGAGACCGGCCAATGTTGGACCGTGACCATCCCCGTAGACTTGTTGATCTTATCGATGTCGCCGACAAAAGAGCCGGCACTGAGCGCCGCGGAGATCTCCTGGGCCGACTCTGGTCTGGAACGGCTCTCCCTCACCGGGGCTTGCTGGGCGCAGGAAAACGCTAGACTAGCAAGACTGACTTCGGCTGCGGCCATTATCGTACGAAGTTTCATCGGATCGCCTCCATTCTCCAGCTACTCGTCGCCTTGTTCAAGTTCGATCCTGTCTTGCCATTTTTCAACCCGCTTCAACCCGCATGGATCTTCGGGATCGTCTTGATCATGTCCTTTAGACAGGCCAAGCTCATACCGTGTGTGGGCGATTCACATTGACGGCGGACTTGAAGGCCGTGGCGGATCGATTTGGGGTACCGGTTCCTCCAGACTGGGCCACCTGTGCTCCCCGCTACAACATCGCTCCGAGCCAGAATGTGATCGTTGTTGGCGGTGACGGCAAACGCTACATGAAAGAGATGCGCTGGGGGCTCATTCCGACTTGGGCGAAAGACCCGTCAATCGGCAACCAGATGATCAACGCAAGGGCAGAGACACTAGCGGAGAAGCCGGCGTTTCGTGCTGCCTTGAAGAAGCGGCGCTGCCTTATTCCGGCCGACGGATTTTTTGAGTGGCAGAAATTGGGGAAGGTGAAGCAGCCCATGAGAATCGTGTTGAGGAGCCACGAGCCTTTCGGGTTTGCGGGGCTGTGGGAACATTGGAGATCGCCAGAAGGTAAAGAGGTTCTAACCTGTACGATCATCACCACCGAAGCCAACGAGTTGCTCAAGCAAGTTCACGACCGGATGCCGGTGATCCTGACACGGGAGGCGGAGGCTGGGTGGCTCGACCCGAAGATCCAAGAGCCAGAAAAGTTACTGCCGTTGCTCATGCCGTATCCGCCGGAGCAAATGGAATTCTACCCCGTGTCGAGGCAGATGAACTCACCCTCGATCGATGAGCCGGGCAACATTGAGCCGGCGAAAACTTAAAGCAACGCACGCCGCAATTTCTCCCGGGCATCCGGCGCGGCGTAGGCCGCCAGCACCTCGCCGAAGTAGACGCGGTGGTAGTCGCCGTTGGCATAGGCGGATGCCTTGATTTCCGCCGTCAGGTTCGCCGGGATCACCTCGTTGGTGTGTACGACCCGGCATTCGTAATGCACCACGCCTTGCTCGATGATCGGCACCCGGACCTTCTGAGCGGCCACCGGCTTCAAACCGGTGCGCGAGAACTTGTCGCCGTCACGACCCGAGGCGGTGCCGCAGTGCTGGATCGCCTCGGCGAACGATGCGGGCAGCACATTGACGGTGAACTCGTTGACTTGGTTCAATCGGCTATAGGTGAAGCGGCTCGGCCGGACGAGGATCGTCAGGATCGGTTTGCTCCAGATTGCACCGCCTGTTAGCCAGCCGATGGTCATTATATTCGGCTTACCGTCAGTGCTGACGCTGCACAACAGCAGCCCCTCGTGCGTCAACGAGTCGATGGTCTCCGACCACAGGTCAAACAGTCTGATCGGTTGCTTGGTCATTTGTCGTTATCTCCGCACTTGTTCTTGATGGACGAGATCGTTCAGCGCCCGTCGCTCTCGTGGCCCAGCCGCTTCCGCCGGAACGCCAATCGGCAGGATCGCAACCGGCCGCCACGCGGCAGGTGCGCCGACAATCTCCCGCACCTTGTCCTCGTCGAACGCCCCGACCCAGCAAGCTCCCAACCCGGTCGCGGTCGCCGCCAGTTGGGCATAGGCGCAGGCAATCGTCGCGTCCTGCAAGGCGTAAAGTTCAGCTCCACGCGAGCCGTACTTGGCGCGATTGCGGTCGGGGTTCGCGAGGAACACAAGTGCCAGAGGCGCTTCGGCGATGAAGGATTGATCGAGGGACGCCTTCACCAGTTGCCGCTTCCGCCCAGGGTCGCGGATGACGACGATCTCGAAAGCCTGCAAGTTGCCTGCCGATGGTGCGCTGCTGGCTGCTTTCAGAATCGCTTGCACTGTCGCGTCCTTGACCGCTGTGCTTTGGAACGACCGCACCGAGAACCTGCGATCTATGACCTCAAGGAAATCCAAGCCCATTGTGTCCTCCACAAGAAGGTATGCCAGGATTCTACAGTCGCCTAGATTGCTTCGGCAATGAGAACCGCGCCGATCATCTACGCTGTGTCGCGGCAGGTGAACTTGCCAGCGGTAGATGAGCCGGCCGCCTGTTTTCAATCGCCGTAGAATCGCCGTGAATTCCCGCATTCCGCCACAATTCCACAGATCTTGGCGCAGTTTAGACAATCAGATTCTCCTCGCACAAGTTACTGAAAGCGACGATGTTTCAGAAGGATGCGCAACGACCAGACGCAACCGCTTGTCGTGTTTCCTAAACCGTTGGTCGCGTGTTCGACTCACGCCGGGGGCGCCAATCCTCTAGCGGTTCTACGCCAGCCAGTTATGTGGATTCGAAGTTGTATGCGCATTCATCAATCTTGTTCTCGTGCAGAAACTGTGCAAACAGTCTTCATGTCGCTAGCGCTTCAAGTCGTTGAGGAAGGGAGGTGAAAACGGGCCTGCCTGCGCAGTTGCGCTTGGTATGGATTGGTGACGGAGAATGGCACGGGTCTATCCCCCGCAAATCTTACAGGGACGCCCGTCATTCGGACCACAAGGCACTGCGCTCGGCGAATCGTAGTAGCGGCATTTGGCGTTGTGACGGACTCCGCTCTTGGTGATTCTGTAGCCCGTCTCCACAGCGGCGTGATAGCCATTCGTCTCGATCCCGCCGGCGTTCAGAGCCCAGGCGCCCACCCGATTCTTCTTGGCCTGCTGCTCCAATGAGACGAGCACCTGTTCGTAGAAGGACTTATCCATCCCCGTGGGCGTTACCGTCACTCCGTAGATCCTCGCGAGCCCGTTCTCAACAAGCTTCAAGCTCAAGTCGTCACCGTTGACATTGATGAAGGCGTAACTTCGTCCGGTCTTGCTTTGAGCGCCGGCGGATTGGCCCTTGGTGATCACGACGAACGTGTTTGTCCCCAAGACGGATGCGGCGAACTCTTTCGCCTGTTTGCCGATCTCGATCACCTGGTCTTCGGCAATGCCAAAATACTTTGCCTGATCCTTGACCCGGTCTTCGAATCGGTCATCAATTTCTGGGGCGTCGATGGAGTAGAGTCTGAACTCATACTCTTTGCCTCCGCAATTGCAGTGGAAAGCATCACCCTCGTTGAAACGACCGGGAATCAGGGTGCAGTCAGTCAGCGTTTGCCAGTCACCGCTGTAAGCGATGGAAGCGACAGCGAAGGAAAAAAGAAACGCTACAATGAGTGGATTTCGCGAATTCACAGCCTTTTTTTGAGCACGTCGTGGGCCAAGCTCTTGATTCAAGCCCACCATAACTGCCCCCTATAGTAGCGGCGGTTGACGGGCGTGCAAACCGGTACAAACAAAGAGTGGCACTTTACGCGCATTTCTGGCAGCTTATGACAAAGAGACACTCTTTCCAAGTGCTTCAATTGGTGCGGAGTTGTGGAATTTAAGGAAATTTCTGTCTGCGTTCCCAAACCGCTGGTCGCGTGTTCGACATACGCCGGGGTCGCCATCCGTGGAAGCTCCCACTGGCGGGTTTGACATGGCCGAGGGGCGGCATTTACATTCAGCGCGCTCTCTTTGATTGGATAGGATGCCAAGAAAGCAACAGGAATTGATCGTCCAGTTCAACCAGCTCAGCGATGCGCTGTTGATCGCTCTAGTGTTCTGGCTGGCGCATGCCTTCCGCGAGGAGCTGGCTTTCTTGTTTCCTTGGCCGATCAAAATCCTTGGCCTGTTTGATTTCCAGTTTTCGCCGATCGCGCCCTTCCGGTATTATAAATGGCTTTATCTGATCATCCTGCCCCTGTACCCGTTTCTGCTGGACATCAATGGCTTCTACAGCCGGCCGCAACGCATGCGGCGCCGCCAAACGTTGTGGGTTCTGACGAAGAGCGTCGCCATCTGCTCGTTGGTCGTCATCGCTGCCTTGTATTTTCTCGGGCTGACCGGCTTGAGCCGCGGCGTCATCGCGCTGTTTGCGGCCTTCAGCGTGGTCGCGTTGTTCGTGAAGGATCTGATCTTTCAATCCTACATCCGCTTTCACGCCAAGCGCGGACGATTCACGAAGGAAGTCGTTCTGGTCGGCTCCGAAGAGCGCAACGCCGAGTTTGAGAAACTGATCGAGGAACACCCGGAGTGGAATATGGGCGTGGTGGCGAAACTCGATCCCGGCGCGGAATCGCTGCAGAAGTTGACGGCGATGCTTCATACGCAACCGGTGAGCTGCGTCATCTTCAACGTGACCCAGACCTACTTCAGCGAAGTCGAAAAGGCGATTCTCGCCTGCGAGACCGAAGGCGTCGAAGCCTGGCTCGTGGCGGATTTTGTCAAGACCTCCATTGCGCGCGCCACCACCGACGATTTTTACGGCAAGCCGCTGCTGGTGTTCCGCACCACGCCGGACATTTCCTGGCAACTGATCTGCAAACGGCTCATCGACATCGTCGGCGCCGTCCTCGGTCTCGCAATCCTCGGCCCGCTGGTCATGCTGCCGGTCGCCGTCATCATTCGATTGACTTCGCCGGGACCGATCCTTTTCAAGCAACGACGCAGCGGCCTGCATGGCCGGCTGTTCACCATGTACAAGTTCCGCTCCATGGTCAGCAATGCCGAGATGCTGCGCGCCGAGATTGAGGTGTTTAATGAGATGACCGGGCCGGTGTTCAAGATCAAGGACGACCCGCGCGTTACGCCGGTGGGCCGCTTCATGCGCAAGCACAGCGTCGACGAGTTGCCGCAACTGTGGAACGTGTTGAAAGGCGAAATGAGTCTGGTTGGGCCGCGGCCACCGATTCCCACCGAGGTGCAACAATACGATCCGTGGCACCGGCGTCGCCTCTCGATGAAGCCGGGGTTGACTTGTCTCTGGCAAACTAGGGGCCGCAACACGATCGGCTTCGACCAATGGATGAAACTCGACCTCCAGTATATCGACAACTGGTCGCTCTGGCTCGACCTCCGCATCCTCGCCCGCACCGTCCCCGTCGTGATCAGCGGACTCGGGGCGCGCTAGGATTTTTTTTGAGTTGCGCCTGCGCGCAAATTCTGCGATGCACACCACCGGAATGTCTGCCAGCTCATCAGCGCCCATCTCCGTGGTCACCGGCGGGGCTGGCTTTCTCGGCTCGCACCTCTCCGATCGTCTGCTGGCCGAAGGCCACCGCGTCATCGCCGTGGACAACCTGGTCACCGGCAACACCGACAATATCGCGCACCTCGTCGGCAACAAGAACTTCACGTTCGTCCACCAGAACGTCACCGAATACATCTATCTGGCTGGGCCTGTGAATTACGTATTCCACTTCGCGTCGCCGGCCAGCCCGATTGACTACTTGCAGCTTCCGATCCAGACGCTGAAGGTTGGCTCGCTCGGCACCCACAACTCGCTCGGCCTCGCCAAGGCTAAAGGCGCAAGATTTCTCCTCGCCTCCACGTCGGAAGTTTACGGTGATCCTCTCCAGCACCCGCAAACGGAAGACTACTGGGGTAACGTCAATCCCATCGGCCCGCGCGGTGTGTACGACGAAGCCAAACGATTTGCCGAAGCGATCACGATGGCCTATCACCGGTACCACAAACTCGAAACCCGCATCGTGCGCATCTTCAACACCTACGGTCCGCGGATGCGATTGCGCGACGGACGCGTCGTGCCGGCGTTTATTGGTCAGGCGTTGCGCGGCGAGCCGCTCACGGTGTTTGGTGAGGGCAAGCAGACACGCAGCTTCTGTTACGTCAGTGATTTGATTGACGGCATCTACCGGCTCTCGCAATCCGACTACCCCGAGCCGGTCAACATCGGCAATCCGACCGAGTTCACCATCGTCGAGTTTGCGCAGCTCGTTCTCAAGCTGACCGGTAGCAAGAGCAAACTCGTGAACGAACCCTTGCCGGTGGACGATCCGAAGCAACGCCGGCCTGACATCAGCCGCGCCAAGAAACTACTCGGTTGGGAACCGAAAGTGGATTTGGAAGCCGGCCTGCGCAAGACGATCGAATACTTCCGCGACAAGGTGTGAAGACATAGGTGGGGCGCGACCGCCGGGCGCGCCGTCACCCCAGCGTCGAGTCACTCCTGCCGGGCTGTCATATCCGGCTGGCAAAAGCCAAGCCGAGTCTGCGAGACCTGCGAAGCAAACTGAGTTGGGCTTTTGCCGGTGCGATATGCACCGGCAAAACTCGCGTAACGCTCTGTCTCCCAAATCCTCCCACCCGAAACTATCCCTTTGACTTTGCCAACCGAGTATGGCCGAATACTAATGATAGGTTTAGGAACTGTTGAATTATGAAGCGCTACGTGCTCCCTGTGTTTTTGATCTTGTGCGGAGTCCTGTCGTTGCTCGGCATCGGTGGCGGAAGGTATATGCTTGGAGTCGGCACAGTGCATCAGCCAGAGCGATGGCAGCTAATTGGTGTCGGGATTCTTTTGATTTCACTTGGGTCTTATATGTTTATTTCTGCATTGAGGCGCGGATGATACTTGCGTATTACCTATAATGCGCGAGGCTGTGTGAAAACCTCATTTCGGCGTGCATCATGAAACAATTCCCAAGCACTTATGAAAACCCATCAACGACTTACGAAGCCTTGCCGGAGTTTTCACACAGTCTCTCGGTGGAGCTAACCGTGTCCGCTGGCGCTGCCACGGTAGCTCACCTTGGACGATAGGCGACAGAGCATGAGGTTCACACAATCTATTAGGCCGTGGCTCGTGTTCGCATTGTCAGTGCTTGTCGGAGCGCTCATCTGGAACACTTCGCCATACTTCACAGGCAAGAGAGAGCCGTGGGACACGTTGACCTTTTACTCGGGCACGTTGCTCATCGGCGGTTTCGTTGCCGGGTTGGTTGCGCCGCGCCGATTTTGGCTCTGGGCTGTCGCCATTTGGCTGGGCCAGTGCATTGGGTTTTTCTGGTGTGTGGCGACTGCTCCGAGAGTGGGGCCGCTCGCACCCCTCGGATTCATTCTCTTCCTGCCGATGTACTCAGGTCTAAGTCTATTTGGCTCGGCGCTCGGTTCGAGAGCAGGCCTATTGTTGATGAAGTGATTTCGTGACAAGACACAAACAGCCTATCCAACCAGTGCAGCGAACGCGGGCTAGCGCCCGCGTCGCTGACTTCTATCGTTGAGCCAGATTACAGTTTCGTCTTGATGCCCATCGCGCGGAGGACGCACCAGCCGCGTGCGCCTTCGAAGATCATAAACGAACCGCTCACGGCGGCGAGAATACCGGCCACGAGTAGCGGGGCGTTGCCGTTGAGAGCCCCGGCCACAATCAAACCCGCGCCGCACAAATCAACGATGATGCCGGTGACGATTCGTGCCGTGCGGCCACGTTGATCGATGTTGCAGGCGGTATTCATCGCATCCGCTTGTTGGCCCAGTTGCCGGCAAAGACCGCCGCCAGTGCGAGCATAATCACGATTACCCAGCGGAATTCTGGTGCCGGCGCTTCGATCTTCAGCCAGGCCGGCCATGTCGCCCACAGCAAGGCCGCCGCCCCGAGAAACACGACGAGCAGCCAGCCGAGGAAATCGAACGTGCGGCGCTCTTCGCGCAGCGCCGTGCGCAGTTGGGAAATCGTTTCCTTGTTCAGTTTCAATTTGTGCGCGGCGGCCTCATCGAGCAGTTTCTCGTCCGTGACCGCGGTCTGAAAACCGCGAATCAGTTGCCGGGCCCGCTCGGCGTCGTGTTCCAACACGAAGATGCCGTGACTGGTGTCGGGGTAGGCGTAGCCGGCGCGGGAGGCGGCTTCCGGACCGGAGACTTCGCCCTGCAGCGTCGCCTCCACGCCGTTGTCCTTCAAAAAGCCGACGATGATGTTCGCCTCCCATTCGTCGCGGGCCCGGTGGACATCAACGAGTTTTTCGGATTTCAGCCGGTCTTCTTCGCTCATGAATCAACTCTACTGCTTTCTGCGAGCGTCTCCAACACATTCTTGGGGCGGCCCATTCAAGCGGCCTCCACTTCCTCCCGCACGCGTTGGATGAGGTCGTCGAGGTAGAACGGCTTCTGCACGAAGCCGCGCAGACCGCGCATGAACATCTTTTTGGCCACGTTGTCATCGCAGGCGGTCAACAAAATCACCCGCGCACCGGGATCGATGTGTTTGAGGGATTCAAAGACGAGGTCGCCGGTCATCTCCGGCATCAGATAATCCAGCAGCACGAGCTTGATGTCGCGCCAGTGCTGCTCGAATAATTCCAGCCCCTTCATCGGACTGGAGGCGGTCAACACTTTGTACCCGGCCCCTTGCAGTGACGATCGGATGATGTCCAGAACGTCCGGCTCGTCATCAATGGCGAGGATCTGATGCTGCGGTTGAGCGTTGCCGAGCTTCATGCTGCAAACATTGTCAAAGTGTGGCGCCAGCCTATATCATGGCGGACGGAACGGAACAAGTGAGAAACCATTTTCATGACAAGGTCGTCCTCGTGACCGGCGCGTCCAGCGGCATCGGACGCGAAACGGCGCTCGCCTTCACCGAGGCCGGCGCCCGCGTCGTGCTGGCCGCCCGCAATGAAGCGAAACTGCGCGAGCTCGTCGAAGAACGTCCGGGCTTGCGTGATAGATTCCTGGTTGTTCCCACGGATGTCACCAAGGACGAGGACGTTCAACGCCTCTTCGCCACGACCATCTCCCGCTTGGGCCGCGTGGACATTCTCGTCAACAACGCCGGCATTGGGATTCGCGCGCCGGTCGCCGACACGAAACCCGAAGACACCCGGTGGCTGATGGAAATCAACTTCTTCGGCGCGCTGCGCTGCATTCAGGCCGCGGTGCCGGAGATGAAACGTCAAGGCGCCGGTCAAATCGTCAACGTCGGTAGCGTGCTCAGCATGTTGGCGACATCGCGCAACGGAATCTACAGCGCGAGCAAGTTTGCTCTGCGCGCGCTCAGCGATTCGCTGCGACTCGAACTGCACGGCACCGGCATCGAAGTCATCCTCATCATGCCCGGCTACACCGACACGCCGTTCTTCGACAACCAAATCCGCTACGGCGGCCCGGCGCGCATCAGTCCCGTGAAAGGTCAGCATCCGGCCAAAGTCGCCCGCGCCATCCTGCGCGCCTGCGCCCGGCACAAACGCGAGGTCGCGCTTACGTTTCCGGGACGATTCGGGATTCTGATGAAAAGATTTGCCCCACGCCTGCTCGACTTTGGGTTGCGGCACACGTCCTAAAGACGGGCGAACTCCTGCTCGAACACCCGGTACGTCGCGTCGTCGAAAAGACAGAACACCACGCGCTCAAGTCCGGTCTGGCCTCGAAGATAATCGGTTGTTTCGGCCAGCATCAACTGCGCGGCGCGTTCGACGGGGAAATGATAGATGCCGGTACTGATGGCTGGGAAGGCGATGGATTTGAGGCCCTTCTCGTCCGCGAGCGCGAGGCTGTTGCGGATGGCCGATCGCAGTTGTTCATCCGAGGTGGCCGGCGCTGCATCGCCCCAGACCGGGCCGACGGTGTGAATGACGAACTTCGCCGGCAATCGGCCGCCCGAAGTGATGACCGCGTCGCCGGTCTCCAACGGCCCGCGCTTGGCGATGAGCGCGTCAGATTCCTCTTGGATGACCGGCCCACCTTTGCGCGAAATAGCCAGCGCCACACCGCCGCCGTGCGCGAGATGCCGGTTGGCGGCGTTGACAATCGCATCCACTTTGAGCGCGGTGATGTCGCCCTGTGTCAATTCCAACGTGGTGCGGTGAATCTGTTTTTGCATTGTTTGGACGTGGGAGGCAGTTTACAATCCTAGCGGTCGCGAGGAAAGCCATGAAAATGCTGGCGTTGATTCCGTTGATCTTGCTTGCGGCAATCTTGCCGGCTGGCAACACGTTGGTCGTCCACGAATGGGGCACGTTCACCTGCTTGCAAGACGAGGCCGGCCAAGCCATCGCCGGCATCAACACCGACGACGAGCCGGTGCCGCATTTCGTGCACGACCTTGCGTGGTCGTTGCTGATTCCCGCAACGGAATTGCCGAACAACTTTTTCCAGGGCGCGCCGCGTTGTCATCCAGACGTGACGATGCGTCTGGAAACGCCGGTCCTCTACTTTCACTTACCGCAATCTCAAACAAAGCCGGTCACGCTCGATGTGAACGTCGAGTTTCGCGGCGGTTGGCTGACGCAATTCTATCCGGCCGCCGACGCGGTCGCACCGGGCGTCGAGAGCTGGCCGAAGTTCGGACATCTGCGGAGCGATACAGTCGGCAAATTGTCGTTGCCGTCGCTCACCGTCGGAGCTGACGCGAAGGGGCCGGACACGAAGGAGCACGTGTGGACGTCTCCCCGGGCCGTCGAAGCCGCCTCGGTGACGACGACCAACGGTGAGAGCGAGAAGTTTCTGTTCTACCGGGGCGTGGCGCACATTGACGCGCCGCTGCAAGTCGCGCGCGACGCGAAGGGCGACCGGCTTCTGCTGCGAAGTCAGCTCGACCCGGCGCTTCAAGGCAAGCAGCCGCTGGCGATTCGCCATCTCTGGCTCGCCGAAATCCGCGCCGACGGTTCGTCCGCGTTTCGACGGTTGGACCCGGTGACTTTGACGGGCGGCGAACCGGACGTTCTGGCGACGACACCGGCAACGTTCGCTGCCGGGGAGTTTTCCCGGCGGAACGCCAAGCTGTTTCGCGCGGACATGCATCGCGCGTTGGTCGAGGAAGGTTTGTTTGGCGATGAAGCGGACGCGCTGCTCAACACGTGGGAACTTTCTTATTTCAAGAGTGCCGGGCTGCGCCTGTTCTTCATCGTCCCGCGCGCATGGACGGATTACTACCTGCCGCTGCAAATTTCCGCGCCCGCGCAGGTGCAGCGCGTGATGATGGGGCGAATCGAACTGGTCACGCCCGCGCAGCGGGAACTCTTGCGAATGATCGCGGCCGGGCCTACGCCCGATTTGCAGAGTATCCGTGCGATTGGCGTGGGGCGCATCGACCAACAAACCGTGCCTCCGCTCTATCGCACGTACCTCGACCTTGGCCGGTTTCGCAACGCGTTGGTCTTGGACGAACAGAAGCGGCGACCAACCGACGCGCTGGGCGAGTTCATTCAAAAGGGCGGTCTCGAGGCCTACCGGATTCCCGCCGACTAGCTGTTTTTGCGGGAACTTTTCCGGCAAGGCGGTGTCAACAGGCGTATGAAAACTCGCCTGTTTTTTTACACGCTTGGCTCCCTGATGGTTTTCTCAACCGTCGTGCATGCGCGCGTGAAGCTGGTGGCGCTGCCCGAGCGGGCGCGAGTGGTCGTCTCGTTGACGAACCCGGACGCCACGCTGGTCGAGGAAGAACGCAGCATCACGCTGCAAAAAGGCGTCAACCGCGTGGATTTCGCGTGGAGCGACGTCAACATTGATCCGTCCTCCATTCAAGTGCGCGTGTTGGGAAGTCCGGACAAGGTTTTGGTTCTCAACGCGAGCTATCCACCCAACGAGAACGCGCTGGTGTGGGAAATCAGCAGCCCGGCAGCGCAGGAAGAGCGAGTGCGCATCTCATACCTGTTGGCGGGGTTGCGTCGCGACGTGGTGTATAAGGCGATTGCCGAGCCCGACGAGACGGCGCTCACGCTACGCAATTACCTGCGGCTACGCAACGATTCCGGCGAGGATTTGACGGACGCGGAGATTTCCATCGGGTACGGCAGCAATTTTCGCAAATCCATCGCGCATCAGGAAGTCTTGGAAATGCTGTCCGAGCGAATCGAGCGCCTGCCGATCAAAAAAATCCTGACGTGGGATGCCGCGCAACAGCCGTGGGATCCGGAGTACGAGAAGCAGACAGTCGGCATCCCCCTATCGTACGTCATCAAGAACGACAAAGCGTCAAAACTCGGTGAACACACGTTGTTGCCCGGCAAGGCGCGCATCTTTCTCAGAACGAGCGAGCAGGGCGACGGCGTGGCGTTTACTGGCGAGGACTGGGCTACGCTCACACCTGTGGACCGGGAACTGAAGCTCTACATCGGCCAGAGCCGCGACGTGAAGATCACACAGCGCCGCATGAAGTCCGACCGGGTCAACATCCGCCGCAACACGTGGAATCAAGACGTGCTGTGGGACGTGGATGAGGCGTACAAAGTCGAGATCGAAAATTTCAAGAAGACCCCGGTAAACCTCGTCGTCGTCGAGCACGTGCCGGGCTGTTGGAAGATGGTGAAAAGCTCGCACGAATTCGAAAGGAAAGACGCGTTCACCGTCGAATACCGGCTGACGCTTCCCAAAGAATCGAAGCAGACCGTCACGTTCAACCTGACCCGACTCAACGTCCAAAACAACGAACCCTCGAGCTACTAACGTGAAAATCCTCACATTCCTCGCCGCATGGCTGCTGGCCGGCACCTGTTTCGCGCGCATCAACGTCACGACGTTGCCGGGCCGCGACGCGGTGCAGTTGACGATCTACAACTCCGCTGACCTGACGATGGTCAAGGAGACGCGGCAGTTGACGTTTCGCAAAGGAATGAATCGGCTGGAGTTTTCGTGGGCCAACACGTTGATCGATCCGACGTCGGTCGAATTCACCGCGTTGACGCACGCCGACGCGGTGGAGGTGCTCGACGTGAGTTTCCCGCCGCGTGTGACGAACACGCTCGAGTGGCGGGTCAACAGCGAATTTACCGGCGAAGTGCAGGTGGAAATCCGGTACTTCACGAGCGGCATCCGGTGGTCGGCCGATTACGTGGCCGAGGCGGACAAGACCGAAAAGGTGATGACGCTGGCCGGCAACGTTCGCGTCGTCAACAACAGCGGCGAGGATTACGAGAACGCTCAGATCCGGTTGGTCGTCGGTGTGATTCATCTCGTCGAGGAAATCGCGCAACTGGCCCAGCAAGGACGCCCCTCGCCGGTGCCGACGACCGTGGCTTTGGCAGGGCTGGAAAAATCGCGGAGCGAAGCGTACGACAACTTGACGTATGCTGCGAAAGCGGCGGATCAACGCCCTCGTGAGATCATCAAGCAAGGCGTGTCGGAGTATTTTCTCTACACAGTCGAAGGCCGGGACACGATCCCGACCGGCTGGTCGAAGCGGTTGCCGTCGTTCAAGGCGACCGGTGTGCCCATCGTCAGCTACTACAAGTTCGAACGCGAGAATCGCGGCGACCAAGTCGTGCGGTTCTACCGGTTCAAGAACGACAGGGAAGGCAAGCTCGGCAACGAGCCCCTGCCGGATGGCTTGGTCATGGCGTTTCGCTCGATCACAGCCGACAATCTTTACGGGTTCGTCGGACGTACCGGCGTGAAATACGTGCCCATCGGCGAGCAGGTCGAGATGGAACTCGGCAACGACCTCGAAGTGATGGTCAAACCGAAGCTCATGAACTGGGAGAAGACCGACATCCGTTTCGACAAGGACGGCAGCGTGGCGGGCTGGACGATCAAGGAGACGTGGGAAATCGAAACGCAGAACTCCAAGGACATCGACGTCACGCTCGACATCCGTCGCAATTTTTCCGGTGACTGGTCGTTGTCCACCGGCGCGAAACACGAGAAGGTGGACGCGAACAAAATCAAGTTCGTTCTCCCACTGAAATCGCGCGAGAAACAGATGTTCGGCTACGAACTCACGACGAGGTACGGCCTGAATGCGACACGCTAACCGACTTCTGCTTGGAGTTGTGGTGCTCGTTTGCGCAAGTTGCGCGAGAAACCAGAGCTCGTCCTTCGCGTCGGCGCAGGAACTGTTCGGGCGCACGGTGACGCAGTACCACCAGCCTTCCGCGGACGCCAAAGACGCGGAGCGTGACGCGCTGCTGCGCCACGCGGCGGCTGGCTACGCGCAGGTGCTGCGACAATATCGCGATCAGCCCTTCTGGTGCGCCCAAGCCCTCCGCAGCCTGGCGAATGTCCGGGCTGCGCAGGGGCGCTTCGATGAAGCGGTCAGCCTCTATTCACGGGTGGGAAAGGACTATCCGCGCAACGATTGGGAAGTTCTTCAGGCCTGGAAGTCCGCCGCCGATTTGCTATGGGACGCAGGAAGACGAGCCGAGGCGAGGAAGTTTTATCTCTTGATCGTTGCTCGATTCGGGGACGATGGCGCCGCGCCCGTTGCCAAGATCATTCTTGAAGCGTCGAAGCGACGACTCTTCGCCGGGGGATCGAACGCAGCGTTTACCGCCGCGTCGCAGTCTTGGCCATGACCTTGCGGATGACGAACACCGCTTCGTCGATGCGGAAGGGCTTGTGGATGTAGGCGTCGATGGCGTGCTGGGCCTGGAGTTGGCGCAGCCGCAGTTCCTCGGCACCGGAGCAGATGATGACTTTGACGTTCGGATTAAGTTTGCGCAGCCACTCGAATGTCTTCCCGCCATCGAGCGTGGGCATGTAGTAATCGAGCAGGACGAGGTCGATGTTTTCCTTTTCGCGGGTGTAGATTTCGAGGGCCTTGACGGGATTGCTGATCAACTGCACTTCGTAACCGAGGGGCTCGAGCAGTTGCTTGACGAGCAGTTGAAATTCCTCGTTGTCGTCCACCACCATCACGCGCACGCGGGGCGCGGTCGGCGCACCGGCAACGGTCGAGGGGTCCGTCGCGTTTTGCCGGGCTGCTGATTGTGCTGGGCTATCGACTGTTGGTTGCATGCGATCCACCTTTCCCTAGTAATCTTTTCGATTATTTAGCAGGCTAAGTGCCAAATCTTGACCCCCGGAGCACGACGGACTATCATCGCCGCGAAATTCTCTCGAAAATGACCAGCAAAGGCAGATTTATCACGTTCGAAGGCGGCGAAGGCAGCGGCAAATCGACCCACATCGAGCGATTGGTGGCCGGGCTGCGCCAGCAAGGCCGTTCGGTTCTGGTCGCCCGTGAGCCGGGAGGTACAGAAGTGGGCGAACAAATTCGTCACGTCCTCCAATACAGCCGGCAATCCGTCGCGATGGTGCCGGAGACCGAGCTGCTGCTGTTTTGCGCCAGCCGCGCGCAACTGGTCCGGGAAGTCATCAAGCCCGCCCTCGACAAAGGTCAGATCGTCATTTGTGACCGGTTTCATGATTCCACCACCGTGTACCAAGGCATCGGGCGCAAACTTGATGCCAAAGCCGTGGCGACCCTCAATCAATTTGCCGTCGCCGACTGCGTCCCGGACCTGACGCTGGTCATTGACCTCGATCCGCGCATCGGTTTGGACCGCGCGCGCGGCCGGGAACTCTTCGACCGCATGGAAAATCAGTCGCTCGAATTCTACCAGCGCGTGCGCCAAGGCTACCGCGACCTCGCCCAGCGCGAACCGAAACGAGTCAAGATCGTGGACGGCGGCCAGGACGTGGAAACCGTGTGGCAACAAGTCTGGGAGTTGGTCAATCATGTCCTTTAACGAATTGCGCCAACAGCCAGTGGTGGCCGGCCAGTTGCAGCGCAGCCTTGAACGCGGTCGCATCGCGCACGCTTATCTGTTCTACGGCCCGCGCGGCAGCGGCAAGGAGGCGATGGCCCGCACGCTTGCGAAGGCGCTCAACTGCCTTGAGAAAGATTCCGATTCCTGCGACCACTGCGATTCCTGCCGGCGCATTGACGAAACCGTTCATCCGGACGTGTACTGGGTGCGACCGGAATCCAAGAGCCGCCGGATCACCGTGGACAAAATCCGCGAATTCGAGCGCGCGATCAATCTCAAACCCACGATCGCGCGCATGAAAGTCGGCATGATCGTGGACGCCGACTGCATGAATGAAGAAGCCGCCAACGCCTTCTTGAAAACACTGGAAGAACCACCGGCGCAGACCGTCATTCTGTTGCTGACCGCCGAACCGCAACGCCTGTTGCCGACGGTTCTCTCGCGGTGCTTGCGGATATCCTTCGGGCCGACCGCCGATCGCAGCGCTTCCGCCTATCGCGCCAAACTCTTGCCGTTGCTCACGAAATTCTCGCCGCGCGGAGAAGAACGCATTGCCGGCAGCTATCAACTGCTGGCCGGCATCAACGCGTTGCTGCAGGAGATCCGGTCGGAGTTGCGTCAGCGAATCGAAGCGGAAGCGAACCTGGACCGGTACGAGGAACTCGAACCCAAAGTGCGCGAGCGACTAGAAGAACAACTCGAAGCGCGCATCGAAGGCGAGTACCGGGCCGCTCGCGAGCAAGTGCTCGAAGAGGTTTACAGTTGGTTTGGCGACGTGCTGCTGTGCGTCGTCGGTGCCGATGAGAAACTGCTCGAACACCCCGACCAAGTCGGTGGCCTTCGCAGCGCCGCGGCCGGTCTGAGCACCGAACAAGCTACAGGCAATCTCGACGCCATCGAGCAGATTCGCGAGTCACTGGCCCGCAACATTGCCGAAACGCTCGCGCTGGAAGTCGGCTTGCTGAAAGTGGCGCAATGAACCGATTTTCTCGCTGGGTGATCGCTTGTCTCGCCGCGCTGGCGTTTGTGGCGCCGCTGAAGTTTGGGACGCCGGTGGTCATCCAATCACAGGTGCCACCGCCGGTCGGCTGGTTTGAGTGGTTGTTCTACTCGTGGCCGAATCAACTGGCGGTAATTTTCACATTCACGGCGTTGACGTGGCTGGTGCTTGATCCACAACGCATGGCGGCGCGGGTGGACGGGCTTTTTGTCCTGCCGCTGATGTTTCTCTTGGCTCAGATGCCGGCAATGGCCGAATCGATCAACCGGCAAGCCTCCAACGATACCGTGATGCACTTCGCCGTCTGTGTGCTGTTGTTCTATGCCGCCGCGTGGTACGTGCGCGACGGCGCCTCGACGGCGGCGATTTTCGGCGGGTTGACGCTGGCCACTTTTCTCGTGTGCATCATGGCGTTCGACCAGTATTTCGGCGGGCTGGAGCAGACGCGGCAGTTCGCGGCGTTATACACGGATCGCGGAACGTTGCCGGAAGGTTTGCTGGCGCGCATGACCAGCAATCGCGTCTTCGGTTCGTTCGTTTATCCGAACACGCTGGCGGGTTACATCGTCGTGGCGTTTGCGCCGGTGATCGCGTGGATCTGGGCGCGCGCGAGAAGTTGGAAGACTTCGGTGAAATGGCTGACGCTGCTCATCGCGGCCGGGCTGATGGCGTTCTGCCTCGTGCTGACCGGCTCGCGCGGCGGGTTCGCGGCGTTCGCGGTGTCGGTGGCGGCGGGGCTGTGGTGCCTGGCGCGGGGACGTTCGCGTCACGTGATGACGGTCGTCGCGGTCGGGCTGGCGATTTTGCTCGTCGTGTTTGCGATGGCGAACCGGGGCGGGTTGATCGGCGTCGGCACGCGCAGTCTGGAGGCGCGGACGGATTATTGGCGCGGGGCGGTGGCGATTGCGAAGGATCATCTGTGGTGGGGCACGGGACCGGGCACGTTCGGCTCGATTTATCCGAAGTACAAGACGGCCACGACCGAAGAGGCGCAACTGGCGCACAACAATTTTCTCCAGATGTGGTGCGACTCCGGGATTTTTGCGTTCATCGTGTTTGCGGCGTTGTGGCTGGTCGCGTTGCGCGATGCGTTCCGGTTGGCGCGGCAGCGTACCGGGGACGCGGCGGCGGTGGCGCTTTGCGCGAGTCTGACCGGCTGGGTGGTGCATGCGCTGGTGGATTTCGATTTGTATGTGCCCGGGGCGGCGTTGCCGGCGTTTCTGTTGTTGGGCGCGATGCAGGGGTTGAAGGAATTGCGGGAGATCAGCCCGGTGGCGCCGCGCGGATATAGCCGGTGGTTCTTGGGCGCGCTGTGTGCGGTGGTGGCCGGCGTGGTGTTGTGGGCGGAAGGACGGGAAATGGCGGCGGGGTTTGCCAACGCACGGGCACGTGAGCTTGGCCGGCTCAACGCGGTGGGCGCTTTGGCGGAAGCGCGCCGGGCGATGGCGCTCGCGCCGCACGATAGCCGGTACGATGTGGCGGCCGGCGATTTGGCGGCGGTTCTGCAGCGGTACGAGGCGGCCATCGAATATTACCGGCAGGCGATTGAGAACGATCCGTTTCGCGCAACGTATCACTGGCGTCTGGCGCGCGTGGAGATGGCGGCGCACGGTGTGACTGCGGAGGCACTGAAAGAACTCCGGTGGGCAGCGGAGTTGAACCGGACAAATGCTCGTTACCGGCAAGACCTAACCGACGCGGAGGAAAGCGTTAGACAATCCGCCCCCGGTTTGCTACAGTCCGCGCCTGCCGACAAGTGATAGGAGGCGCGAGTGAGAGTGGACAGCGATGTTCAACCCATTGGAAGGCAGGTGGATGCCGCCGCAAATGTGAGGCATTCAGTTTTCTACGCCGGCAACCTGCCCTTGACATGCCGCCGTTCTGCCGCTAGAAGTTCGCGCCCTTTATAATAAAGGAAGCCGCCATGGACTTGGAACAAATCAAGGCAGTCATCGCCATGATGAAGGAAAACGACCTCACGGAGTTTTCCATGGAACACGATGGCTTGAAAATCCGCATCCGGCGCGGGCCGGAAGGTTTTCAACAGACGGTGACGGTGGCCCCGCCTCCGGCGCCCGCTCCCACGCCGTTACCGGCGGTTGCGCTCCCCGCCGCACCCGCAACGGCACCAGCGGCGGCCGCACCGGCGGCAGGTCTCAAGTACATCGCTTCGCCGATGGTCGGCACGCTTTACCTTTCGCCCTCGCCCGACGCGCCGCCTTACATCGAAGTCGGCCAGACGGTGGACGAGGAAACGGTGGTGTGCATAATCGAGGCGATGAAGGTGATGAATGAGATCAAGGCCGAGGTCAAAGGCGTCATCACCGAGGCGTTGGTCGAGAGCGCCAAGCCGGTCGAGTTCGGGCAGAAACTTTTTGCGGTGCGGCCCAAATAGCGCGGGCCCGGCACACGATTTCAAGACCGTTGCGAGTGTTCGGTCATGTTTGACAAAATCCTGATAGCCAACCGTGGCGAAATTGCCGTGCGTATCATCCGCGCCTGCAAAGAACTCGGCATTCGCACGCTGGCGGTGTATTCGCAGGCGGACGCCGATTCATTGCACGTGCAACTGGCCGACGAAGCGATTTGCATCGGCGAGGCGCCGAGCAAGGAGAGCTACCTCAAGATTGACCGGATCATTAGCGCCGCCGAAGTCGGCGATGTCGAAGCGATCCATCCCGGCTACGGCTTCCTCGCGGAGAACGCGCACTTTGCTGAGGTGTGCGAGAACTGCAACATCAAGTTCATCGGTCCGCCCAGCGCGGCCATTCGCGCGATGGGCGACAAGGTGGCCGCGCGCGAAACGATGCGCAAAGCGAGCGTGCCGACGGTGCCGGGAAGCGATGGCCCGGTCGAGAGCGAGCAGGACGCGCTGAAGATTGCGCGCAAGATTGGTTATCCGGTCATTGTGAAAGCGGCCGGCGGCGGCGGCGGACGCGGCATGCGCGTGGCGCACAACGACCCCGCGCTCGTGAAAGGGTATCACACCGCCCGCGCCGAAGCCGAACGTGCGTTCGGCAACGCGACGGTCTACATCGAAAAGTACATCGAGAACCCGCGACACATCGAATTTCAAGTGCTCGCCGACCGCAAAGGCCGAACGATTCATCTTGGCGAGCGCGATTGCAGCCTGCAACGCCGGCATCAGAAGCTCGTCGAGGAATCGCCCTCGCCGGTGTTGACGAGCGATTTGCGCAAGAAGATGGGCAAAGCTGCCGTGAAAGCCGCCGAGGCCGTCGAATACGTCAACGCCGGCACGGTGGAATTCCTGCTCGATGCGCACGGCGAGTTCTACTTCATCGAGATGAACACGCGCAT
>JBGQCJ010000065.1:0-21768 GCA_041495285.1 Verrucomicrobiia bacterium | reverse complement strand
CTCGGAAGCGTTGACGGATTTGCAGCGATTAGCCGGGAAAGCGAAGCTGACGTCGGAGCAGCAGCAGGCGATCAAAGACGTGACGGCTCAGGTGCAGGAACAATTGACTGCCGCCGCCAACAAGGCGGCCGGCGACGCACAGAAAGCGGCCGGCGATCTAAAGAAATCGCTGCCGCTCGGAAAGTAATCGGATACGACTAACGTTCCATCAGTCGCGCAATTGAGTTCCACCAAACGTCCCGCAGGCGGGCGATGTCCCAACAAAGTTCGCCCCGGGGCGTTTTGATTTTCAACTCCGCGCCGCCGGTCCGGCCTAGAACCCGACCGGCAATCTTCACGGCACGTTCAGGTGCGCACGTCACGATGATCCGCGACTGCGTCTCACCGAACAGCGCCGCCGCCGAGCCAGGTAACTCCACCGTCGCGCCGATCATCGCATCGCCGTGGCTCATGCAGCACTCCGCCAACGCGACGCCAAGCCCCCCCTCGCTGCAATCGTGCGCGCTTTTGATGATGCCTTGCCGGATGTAATCGAGGCAGGCGTCGTGAATCCGTTTCGCATGTGCCAGGTCCACCTTCAGAGGCTCGCCGCCGATCTCACCGAGCAAGATGATCATGTCACCAGTGTCCTTGAACCACTGCGTCGTAATGTGCTTCGGATCGTCAATCAACCCAAGCATACCGATGACCGGCGTCGGATCAATCGCGCCCGCCGGTGACTCGTTGTAGAAACTCACGTTGCCGCCGGTCACCGGCGTGCCGAAAATCAGGCACGCCTCGCTGATGCCCTCGACGCACCGGCGAAATTGCCAGAATACTTCCGGCTTCATTGGATTACCGAAGTTCAAGCAATCCGTCACCGCCAGCGGTCGCGCGCCGCTGCAGACCAGATTGCGCGCCGCTTCCGCGACCGCAATCTTCCCGCCTTCGAACGGGTCGAGCCGGCAGTACGTCGAGTTGCAATCCGTCGTGAACGCGATGAACTTACCGGCTTCTTGAATCCGAATCACCGCCGCATCCGAGCCCGGCGCGACAATCGTCCGGTCCTGCACCATGTGATCGTACTGCCGGTACACCCAGTTCTTCGACGCGATGGTCGGCGACCCCAACAATTCGATCAGAGCCTTCTCCGGGTCCTTCGGCTCTTGTGGGAGCGCCCTTCCGGGCGCGACCGGCCGGGCTTCGCGGTGATAGACCGGCGCATCATCCGTGAGCGCTCTTGCCGGGATTTCCGCCGCGACCTTGTCTCCAACTTTCACGCGCATAATGCCGTCGCCGGTCACGCGGCCGATCGTCACGCCGTGCAAATCCCATTTCTCGAAAATCTCCTCGACCTCGCGTTCCCGGCCCTTCTGCGCGATGAGCAACATGCGCTCCTGCGATTCACTGAGCATGATTTCGTACGGCGTCATGCCGGTCTCGCGCTTTGGCACTTTCTCCAGATCAATCTCAATGCCGGTACCGCCGCGGCTCGCCGTCTCGCATGTCGAGCAGGTCAGACCGGCGGCGCCCATGTCTTGAATCCCAACGACGAGACCGTTCTTGCGCATCACTTCGAGGCAGGCTTCGAGCAACAATTTTTCCATGAACGGATCGCCGACCTGCACCGCGGGCCTGTCTTCGTGCGATTCTTCCGTAAGTTCCCGGCTCGCGAACGCCGCACCCGCGAGTCCGTCCCGACCGGTCGCGCTGCCAACGTAAATGACCGGATTACCAACGCCGACGGCCTTGCCGCGTTTGATCTGATCGTGCCGGAGAATACCGAGCGAGAGCGCGTTCACGAGCGGGTTGCCGGTGTAGCATTCGGCGAAATACACTTCGCCGCCAACGGTCGGGATGCCGATGCAGTTGCCGTAGTGCGCGATACCGGCCACCACGCCGGCAAAGAGCCGGCGATTCTGTGCTGATTGGTCTGTGGGAGCGACATTCCTGTCGCGACCGGTCGGGGCAGGAATGCCCCTCCCACAATCAGGCCGGTCAATCGGACCAAACCGCAGCGTGTTCAGGTTGAGGATGGGGCGCGCGCCCATCGTGAAGATGTCGCGAATGATGCCGCCAACGCCGGTCGCCGCGCCTTGGAACGGCTCGACGGCGCTGGGATGATTGTGCGACTCGATCTTGAACGCGATGGCCCAGCCGTCGCCGATGTCCACGATGCCGGCATTCTCCTCGCCCGCTTTCACGAGAATAAACGGTGCTTCGCGCGGGAACTTCTTCAGTTCGGGCCGGGAGTTCTTGTAGCTGCAATGCTCGCTCCACATCACCGAGAAGATACCGAGTTCGGTGGTGTTCGGCTCACGTCCGAGAATCTGCTTGATGCGCCCGTACTCCTCGGTCGTGAGGCCGTGCTTCGCGATGACTTCAGGCGTGAGCGGCTGCATGGAGGACACTTTCGAAGATCAGCCGGCCGTCTTCGCTGCCGAGTATTTTTTCGCTCGCGCGTTCGGGGTGCGGCATGAGGCCGAAGACGTTTCGCGTTTCGTTACAGATGCCAGCAATGTCGTCAAGCGAACCATTGGGGTTGTCCACATACCGGAGCAGGACCCGGTCTTCGCGCTTGAGTTGCTCGAGCACCGCTGGCTCGGCGAAGTAGCAGCCTTCGCCGTGGGCAATCGGGATGCGCAGGGTTTGGCCTGGTCGGCAGGCATTGGTAAACGGCGAGTTCGTGCTTTCGACGCGCAGCTTCACCCAGTCGCAGATGAATTTCAGGTTGCGGTTGCGGATGAGCGCGCCCGGGAGCAGGTGCGCTTCGCACAGAATTTGGAAGCCGTTGCAGATGCCGATGACGAGGCCGCCGGCTTTCGCATGTTCGGCCACGACTTTCATCGCCGGTGAGAATCGCGCGATGGCGCCGGTGCGCAGATAGTCACCGTAGCTGAACCCGCCCGGTATCACGACGCAGTCCACGTCGCCGAGCGTTGTGTCCTTGTGCCAAACGTACCGGGTACGCTGACCGAGCACGTCAGTCAACACGTGATACGCGTCCTGATCGCAATTGCTGCCGGGGAATTGGAGGATGCCGAACTTCATTGGATCTCGAACGTGTACTCTTCGATGACCGGATTGCTGAGCAGTTTGTGGCAGGCTTCGTCGATCTTCTTCTGCAATTCGGCCTTCGTGCCGCCTTCGAGTTCGATCTCCATGAATTTGCCGACGCGCACGTCTTTGATGCCGGTGAAGTTCATGGATTCCAGCGCGTGCTTGACGGTCTTGCCCTGCGGGTCGAGCACGGTCTTCTTCGGCATGACGATGATTTTCGCTTTCATTTGATGCCGACTTTCTTGAAGGTGTTGTGGACCTGCCGGAGGTGGACGTCGAGATCGAAGAGACCCTCGACTTCCCGGCGGGTCAGATGCTTGAGCAACTCGGCGTCTTCGAGCAGAAATTCCTTGAACGTCTTCGCGTCCGCCCACGTTTTCATGGCGTTGCGCTGAACGATGGCGTAGGCTTTCTCCCGTGCAAGACCCTTCTTCGTGAGCGCCAGCAACACGGCCTGCGAGTAAATCAAGCCCTTGCTGGCTTCGAGATTCGCCCTCATCCGTTCCGGGTACACGAGCAACCGGTCGACGACATCCGTCAACGTGACGACCATGTAATCGAGCAACATCGTCGAGTCCGGCAGGATGACACGCTCCACCGAACTGTGCGAGATGTCGCGCTCGTGCCAGAGGGCGACGTTCTCCATCGCGGCCAGCGCGTTGCCTCGCAACACGCGGGCGAGGCCGCAGAGACGTTCGCAAGTGATTGGATTGCGTTTGTGCGGCATCGCGCTGCTGCCCTTTTGGCCGGCGGCGAAGTATTCCTCAGCTTCGAGCACCTCGGTGCGCTGGAGATGGCGGAACTCCTGCGCCCACCGGTCAATCGAGCAACCGGCCAGCGCGATGGCCGACAGAAACTCTGCGTGACGGTCGCGTTGGATGATTTGTGTGGAAATTTTGTCGGGGCGCAGGCCGAGCTTCTTGCAGACGTATTGTTCGACGCGTGGACGCATGTGGGCATACGTGCCGACCGCGCCCGAGATTTTTCCGACGGCAATAGTGTCGCGAGCGCGCTGGAGACGTGCGAGCGCGCGGCCAAACTCGTCGTACATCAGCGCCATCTTCAGGCCGAACGTGATCGGTTCGGCGTGGACGCCGTGCGTGCGGCCGATCATCGGCACATGTTTGTATTTCTTCGCCTTGCGGGCGACCACTTGCCGGAGTTGGTTCACATCGGCGATGAGGATGTCCGCCGCTTGTACCATTTGGACGGCGAGCGCGGTATCGACAATGTCCGAGGACGTCAGCCCCTCGTGGATGTGGCGCGCGGCCGGGCCGACGTGTTCGGCGACGTTTTGCAGGAAGGCGATCACGTCGTGATTGGTCGCGCGCTCGATCTTGGTGATGCGTTTGATGTCAAAGTTTGCGCGGCGTTTGATCGTGGCCAGGTTTTTGGCCGGTATGCGGCGGGCCTCGCAGGCGAGGATTTCGATGTCGAGCCAGATGCGGAACTTGTTTTCGTCCGTCCAAATCTGACGCATCGCTTCCCGGCTGTAGCGTCGAATCATGGATTCATTTATACACGGCCAGAAATCGGTCTGCCATCAAACTTTTGTGTTGCAGAGGCGCGAGAACTTTGTTACCCAGAGAACAAGGAGGTGGGGGAACTGCGTTCCTCCTAGGAGGACATGGAATGGGGAGCTGTTAGCATTCTATCTCTGCGTAAGGCCGCCGGGATGACGCAAGCGCAGCTTGCTGGGTGGCTGGGCGTCACGATTAAGCAAGTCAAGCATCTCGAACATCAACGCCGCAATCCCAGTGGGCCAGCGAGCCGGTTGCTCGACATTCTCGCGCAGCAAATCGGGATGGGGAACGGTGGGCGCGTTCAGGTCTTGGGGGCGGACGCGGGCGCGGCGCCAAAGCCGGCGGTCGAGGAGAGCCAGAGCGAGCCAGCGCGGGAAACGCCAGTGGGCCGTCCGGACGACTCATTCGTTTGGCAATGACCGGATTGCTTTCGTCAGAGGCGACGCGCGTGATATACTACCGGCTGTAATGCGGTTTCCGTGCCCCCGTAGCTCAGATGGACAGAGCAGCGGTTTCCTAAACCGTTGGTCGCGTGTTCGACTCACGCCGGGGGCGCCACCCGCAAATCGCTGGTTACGAGCGGGTTGCGAATCACGGCCGGACATTGGCTGCCGACTCGCTTTTTCCAATCGCCGTGGAATCGCCGTAAACGATCTCTGGGCGGAGGGCATAGAACTGCTCGGCTTCGGCCTTTGAAGCCAGTCCTCTGTAGTGTTGATGCAGAATCGCAGCATCCTTTTCGCCGAGAAGGGCGGCGGTCTTCGAGGCGTCCTCATAGTATGCGTAGTGAAATGTCGCTGCCGTGTGACGCAGCGCATCTTGGATCCAATCGAATCCGAGGGCAGCAAGAAACTCACAGAAGCGCCTCGTGAAGGTACTTTGGCTGCCGGGGAAAACTCGTTCGGGAATCTGCCGCACGGACAGCCACGCGAACAGGCAATCGCCGAAGGTGACGTCGACGGGCATTTCGACGAACCGACGCCGGGTCTTCTTGGTTACCGCCGCATTCAGGATGACGATTCGGCGATCCAACCTGATGTACTCCCCGAGCAGGCGACGAAGTTCCGTCGGCCTGATCCCGGGGAACAACCCCAAGATCACATAGTGATAGAGCCCGTACTTCGGAGCCAGTTCCAAGATGTGCCGACATTGGTCAACATTGTAGAACTCGATTTCTCCAGTGACGACCTTTGGACGCTTCACGGAGGCGATCGGGTTCTCGAGACAATGCTTGTTGGCGCTGCACCAAATGTAGAACTGACTCGCCTTGGAAAGGTAGTGGCACCGACTCCGAGCGGACAAGCCCTCGACTCTCTTCATAGCACTAAGGAGCTGAAGGAAACCTACGTCCCACCACAAACCGTATAACCCTTCTGCTTCAGTTCTTCAGCCAGATCATTTTCCATCTGACACGCTGCCTCAAACGGCATCGGATTCAAATACTCGTACAATTCCGGCAGCAGCTTCACGCCGTATTTCTGGACGTAATGCGACGCCTTGTAACCGTCCTTGTGGTTCTGGAATCGTTCCACGGGAGGAATGCCCGTCATCCCAACGTAAACACACGGCTTGGACGGATCACGTTTCGGATTCGCAGCCAGAACCTTCTTCTCACTCAGCACTGCCGAATCCAACAGCACGACATAAACATGGTGATGCAATTTTGCCGCCATTTGCCGGAGCATAGCAGGTCGGGAGGAATCGAATTGCCCTCCGATCCGTCCTGCGCCCGGGCTGGTGCCGGGGCAAGATCACGCGCCCGGTTCCTTCCGTCCCCGCTCCCGCTGCCATTCCGTGATCACTTCGACCCGCAACTGTAGTTTGGTCTCTGCCACCCGCTGTTCGACGAGTGAGAACCGACGGAGCAGATCGTGAAAGCATTCGTCGCATTGTTCGATAGGTTCCAACTCGGGTGGGCCGGGTTGCAGGTGGGTGACCGTTTTGCCACAGATGTCGCAGATTTGGATGAGCATCTGTTCGTCAAATGACCCTCCTGTTCCTGCTTGGAGGAGCAGCCACAGGCACGATCCGGTGGTAAATTCTTACCACTTCCCAGACGCCTGACCGGCAGGGGTGGGGCAACCTGCTGCCGAGGGATCACCCGTGCGCGGGGTGCCCATGGTGCGATTATCGGGGGCGGAGCAAACCGATCTTGATTTCCTGCGCTGACGGCCAGACGCTGTGGCCATGACAACCCAACTCCGCATCTCCGGCAAGAACCTCGGGCAACTCGCCCTTGCGGATTTCTGTCCCCGTTGTTTCTGGGTGAAGATGCAGTGCGGCAACAAACTTCCCTATGAAATCTTCCCCGGAATTTTCTCGAGCATCGACAAGTACACCAAGAAGATAACGAACCTGCACTTCGAGCGACACCAACGCATCCCGCAATGGTTCGACGGCTTCGGTAATCTTGGTCAGCCGATTGCGGTGCCGCACCACTCTGTCTTCCGCATCGTGGACGAGGCAACCAACATTCTGCTGACCGGCGTGCCAGACGAAATGCTCCGCCAGACTGATGGCTCGTTGTTCATCGCTGATGACAAAACCGCCCGGTTCACTGGTCATCAGGATGAACTGCTACCGATGTACATCACCCAGTTGAATGCCTACGCCCTCATCGCTGAACGGATCAACCTCGGTCACGTCATAGGCCTCGGGTTGATCTATCATGAGCCGCAGACCGACATCGGACAGGACGACATCGATTCTGTGTGTACGGGCGAAGGTTTCTCGATGGGCTTCGTGGCGAAACTGCTCCCCATCGAGTTGCGCCCCTCGATGATCCCACCGCTACTTCAACGAGTTCGTGAGATCTGTGATATGCCGACGGCGCCGGCTGGGCGTGACGGCTGCGAAGATTGTCAACGGCTGAACCGATTGGTGGAGGTGGCCGGCTAACCATTGGTAATGGTCCCCGAACCATCTTGGAGTGACTCGGCCTTCGTTCTCGAGTCCGACAATCGCTTTTACAAGATCATTTCCTCGGGCGACATACATTTTGAAACCGAACCCGGCACGGTTTCGGTCATCACTTTCTTCGTCATCCGTCGTAAGCATGGCACCTTCGATGTTTTCATCGTTCACAAAATCTTTGAGCCGTCGGGCGAGATCCGAAAGTCGGTGCAATCGAAGGTGAACATCGGTCAAAAGCGGATCGATGCCGAGGTCACGAAGATCAGAGATGTCTTCGGACTCGGAGTTACGACCGCTACGGGCTACCAGATCGAGTGGAACGAACTCGACCTCAGCCAAGTCAGTGACAGGGATGAGCAGATCAGACGAATGCAAGCGTGGGGCGGGTTGCGGGTGAACAAGCATGAGGAATGATCGTGTTCGGGCTAAAGACCAAACGCCGTAACCGTATTCGTGCGCAGCCATTCCCCGAGTCTTGGCTGACGATTCTCCAGTGCAATGTTCCGTACTATGGACGCCTGGTACCTGAAGATCGACAGCGGCTCCAGGGCGACATCCAAGTCTTCATCACCGAGAAGAATTTTGAAGGCTGCGGCGGCTTGGAGATGACTGACGAGATTAAGGTGACTGTCGCAGCCTACGCCTGCATCCTGCTACTGCATCTCCAGCATGATTACTACCCCCGGCTTCAGTCGATACTCGTATATCCCGACGCCTATCCGGTTCTAGGGGTGCGAAAAACCGTGGGGAACATTCTAATGGAAGGCGACGAAGTGCGAGCCGGTGAATCCTGGCACACCGGCGTAGTCGTCGTTTCCTGGAATCATGCGCTCAGTCGTCCAGCCGATCCGAATCACGGACGAAATGTTGTGCTCCATGAATTCGCTCATCAACTTGATCAGGAGAACGGCTCCGTGGACGGCGCTCCGATTCTGCCGAAGACTTCGATGTACGCTGCGTGGGCGAGGATTCTTGGTCGGGAATACCAGAAGTTGACCGAGGACGCCGCTGCTGATCGCCCGACCTTCTTGGACCAATACGGGGCAACAAATCCGGCTGAGTTCTTTGCAGTAGTGACGGAGTATTTCTTTGAGCAGCCGCAGCAGCTCAAGGAGCGGTATCCTGAACTTTACGAAGAGCTGAAATTGTATTACCAACAGGACCCGGCGAGGGGTGGCCCGGCGAGATGAACGCAACAGGGTGTAGTATACAGGCTCGAACGCCTGCCACCAGTCGCCGCTTCGCTGACGGTTGCCCAGACAAGCCGACTATGGGAACAGCAGGCGCAGCCCGATTTGAGCAGCCCCCGTGGCCAAAACAGCGGCAATAACGAAAATGGCGCACATGACCACGATCAATTCTATTGTGAGCTTCATGGCCCACCTTCCATTATGTAATATTCGCCCGTTGGACAATTAGACCAGTGACGTGGGGGTTGCACGACTAGGAGGCACGACATGCGAATCCGAATTGCATGGGACCGAGGCGAGGTGTTCGGCGTATTGGACGAGACACCAACGGCTAGGAAGCTGGTCAAGGTTCTACCGTGCTCCTCCACTGCGAAGATTTGGGGCGACGAGGTTTACTTCCGGCTGCCAGTGGATGCCAATCTGGAACCGGACGCCCAGCAGGTCGTCCGACCCGGCACGATCTGTTTCTGGGTCGAAGGACAATCACTGGCGATGCCGTTCGGTCCGACGCCGATTTCGCAAGGCAACGAATGCCGTTTGGTGACGAAGGTCAATCTGTTGGGGAAACTGGAAGGCGATCCACGCGTGCTCAAATCCGTCTGCGATGACGATGTGATTCGGGTCGAGGCGGCGGTATAGTCCGAAAAGGAGCGACTATGCCCTATTTGAAGATCAGCACTAGCAAGTCCATCGACGCCGAACACAAGCACAACCTGTTGAAGGCCGCATCCAAGATGGTTGCCTCCGAACTTGGCAAGCCCGAGCAATACATGATGGTCTCTCTGGAATCTCCGGATTCCATGCTGTTCGCAGGCACGGAGGAGCCGTGCGCCTTCCTGGAATTGCGTGGCATTGGGTTGCCGGAATCGAAGACCGGCAAGTTGTCAGAACTCCTCTGCGGGTTGGTGGAATCGCATACGGGAGTTCGCCGGGACAGGGTCTACATCAACTTTGCCGACATCAAGCCAGGCATGTGGGGCTGGAACGGCGAAACCTTCTAGGGACTCGGTCGCTGTACCCTCCTCTGATGGTTTTCGTCACCCGTTGTCGTTGGCGGCAGGCAGCGGATCCCTGATGTAGGAGCGCTGGCAGTCGCGGCAGAGGTCGAACTGGAAATCGACATACACATCCTGCATCAACTCCCCCTCGCTGAGACCCTCGCAACGCTTCAAGATCTCCTTGATCTCCTCCGTGTGGTCACGGGTCATATCTTCGAAGTCGACGTTCAAGGGGTCATAGGCCGCGTAAACTTGGATCTTGGCGATATAGCGCAGCGCCCCTTCCTCGATTAACTGGCCGCAGCGGTCGCACAGACGAGTTTTCATGGCGTCTTCGCACCAATGGCTTTGCTGAGCGACGGGTCAGGACAGTTTCTTCAAAGTGTCTGTCGCCTTCTTGGCGTCCTCGGCAGTGTCGAGCGCCAGATAGCAGACGAACTTCGTTCCGATGGCTGCCGCCGAAAGACCACGCAGGTTGATGCCTGCCTCGGCCAACGCCTTGGTCATCTTGGCGCCCAGGCCCGGCTTGTCGGCACCCTGAATGCGCACGGAGTGCAGGCTGCCGGTCCTCAGAAAACCGGCGGCCGCGCCGGCCCTCACCTGTTTCGTGCCATTCAAGGGGGTGACGAACACTACGCCCTTGCCGGGTTGCTCTGGTGCCCGACGGGCGATGACGAATTCCAGATTGGATCCCGCCGCAGTCAGCGCTGACAACTTTTCCGCCAGACTGCCCGCCCGGTCCTCGATGCTTGCCGCCCAAACATCCACAGTGCTCACTATGAGTTTCATAACCGACCTCCTCTTGGTTGATGGCTTGTCTTCGGTTCTCCCTCCCATGGGTCTTCCCTTGATTCAGAATCGCCAATTTGAGCCTGCAAATCAACTGAACCCGCGTAGTATTCTCTCTGGAGGAACGCTATGACAGAAGATCAAGTAAGGCAGCGACTCTCCGAAGCCGTCTGGAATCATTTCAACAAGTGGGCAGCCAAGGAAACTTGCATCATCTCCGAGGATGATAAAGGTCACGAGGTTTTGGAATATCTCGAAGGGGATGTGGACAAGTATCTGGAAAACCTTTTCTTGCCGCATCTGGAACAGAAAGCCACCGCGACGCTGACGCCGAAGATGATCCGGCACAATGTTGAGTTTAGCCGGGAAGCGCCCCATGCCCATTCGGTGACCGTCGCCGGCGACTTCAACAACTGGTGCCCAGTTCACACCCCGCTGCGGAGGGACAACGATGGAGTCTGGCGCACGAAGGTGTCGCTGCCTCTGGGGCGACACCAGTATCTGTTCGTCGTGGACGGGCAGTGGTGCAGCGATCCCAGCGCCAAGGAATCTGTGATCAATCTCCACGGCGGCAGGAACAGCGTGGTTGAAGTGTGAGGCCGGGACTGCGCCACGAGCCGGGCGGAAGACGCTCGCACCAAGGAGCTGGATCGGGAAGACGATGAAAGTGACGTTGACAGGAGCAGCGGGCCGTCTGGGAGTCCATGTTTGCCGCACGCTTGTCGAACGCTCGCACACGGTTCGGGCGACGGACAAGACTTTCTGCTCCGATCTGCCTGTCCGCGTCGAGGTGGCCGACCTGCTCGATCGTGCCAGCTGCTACCGCTTGGTGGAAGGAAGCGAGGCCTTGGTACACCTCGCGAACCATCCGGGTTTTCGCGGCGATGATGTCCAGCGCGTGTTCCATGAGAACGTGGCGGTGAACATGAATGTGTTCCAGGCCGCTGCCGACATGGGGATGAAGAGAATCGTCTTCGCCAGCTCGGTGCAGGTCATCTCCGGGCCATCCAAGAGGGATGAACGCAACACGCCCAGCAGCCTGCCGTACTTGCCGCTGGATGGCGACGTGCCTCCCAACCCGGGCAATCCCTACGCCCTAGGCAAACAGGTCAGCGAAACGATGCTGGCGTATTTCGCCCGCACCACGGGGATGACCTGTGTGGCGGTTCGCTTTCCGGGCCTCGTGGATGACGAGTGGCTGGCAAGGATCGCAACCAACCCTTCGCAACATGCGTTCGGTCGTGACGAGGGTTTCAGTTTCCTGCACTTCCTCGATGCGGCCGAGTTGGTGGCGGCGATCTTGCGCACACCCCTGACGGGTTTCCGGGTTTACTTTCCCGCGGCGCGAGAGAACAGGCTGCGGCAACCGGCGACCGATGTCGTGCGTCAACACTTCCCCAACACGCTCCTGAGGCGGCCGCTGGAGGAGATGACCAGCCTCGTTGATGTCTCCAGGATCGAGCGCGAAACCGGCTGGTCACCGAAGTGCTGCACGATGTGGTGAAACAGATTCCGTTCGCCTCCCGTCAGGGCAAGGTGGAACTGCGGCTACAGTGTTGGGTAAGCCAATGCCTTGTCGTGCGATAATCGCTCAACCAGAGCCCTGACTTCACGTTCTGCGATCGGCAACGCCTCATCGGCGCTGCAGGTGTAAAGATCGTGGACGTGCCAATACTCGATCCTGTCTGCCCAATCAGGGAATCGCTGTTGCATGTACGGACGATGCTCCTGTTCGTCGAGGGCGATGATCAGATCAGCCTGCCGCAGGTCCTGTTCTTCGAGTTGGAGGGGAAAGCGAAAATCCTGTTCGACGGAAATCCCCCGGCTTTGCAGGCCATTGATCGCATGCTCCGAGATCGGGCCGACGTTGCCTGACCCGACCCCCGTGGCGATTCCCCTGGAGTCGCCCACCCAGTCCAGCCGGCGTTGGGCGGCCAAGGTGTTGAAGAGGATCTCAGCAAACCGGCTGCGGTAGTAGTTGGCGGTGCAGAGGAAGAGCAATCTGTGCATGGCAAGAGGGTAGCGAGAGTGAACTGCGTTGGCAAATCCGCCCCTTCAGCATGGGCTGGCCCTTCCTATGACCACCGGTGGGTTAGCAGAGGAGTGGAAATGGCGTGTCGCACGACCGCTGTCCTCTTCCAAGGTTCCGGCAAATTGCCGGAACCTTGCGGTTGGATCAGCCGGGTGGGGCGGCAAGAAATTGAAAACAGGCTGAAAAATGCCTAAAATCCTGTCGGCTGCCGTGTTGAAACGCATCGGTTGGACGACAGTTCCGCCAGGGGCGGACCTCAGGGAGACGGGTGCGCTGCCGGAGTGGCCGTGTACCACTGACCGTCGTGCAACAGAATGCCACGGTTGCCCTTGGCGATTCGCTCGTCCCGTAGTTTCTTCTCGACCACTCGAAGCTGGGCTTTGAGCGCGGCGAGGCTGTTCCAGCGGGCTTTCAACGACGCCAATTCGAGACTGGCTTGCTCATCGTGCAAGGCGTTCGGTTGGGCACCAGTGGCGGTGGGCGCCTTGTCCGGCGCGGCTGGTTGTTGCTTCGCGGTGCGCAGTTGCTCGGCGGTATTGGCGGACTCGGCGACCAGCTTCTCCTTTTCCTTTTCCAGGGTCGTGAGTTGGTCCTTCTGCTCCTGCGCCGCCTTGCGGGCGGCAGCCAGTTCCTGTTTCAACGTCTCCGTTTGCTGTTGCGCTTGCTGGCGTTGCTCTTCGGCGGTGGTCTTGGCGGCCTCCAGCGTCGCCACCTGCTGCACCAACTGGGTCATGGTGGCCGCCTGCTGGGTCTTGAATGTCGTCAGTTCGGTCTGGGCCGCCCGGAGGGCGTCACTCGTGATCCGGGTCTGCTCTTGGGCGGCGGTCAGTTGGTCGCGGTCGGCATGGCGCTGTTGGATACAGACCACACCCAGCACGATGGTGAGGACGCCGAGAAGAATGATGACTGGTCTCATGATTGGGGGAACTATTCCGGTTTTTTCGTTTGGCTCGCAAAACGATGGGGTTTTTGGGGCCGGAAAGCGAGCGCGAAATATTTTCCATTTGGGTGGGGGGTGGTTGTTTGCGATTGACGCACCGCCGTTAGGGGGGACATGCTCTTGCGGAACATGAACCGACACCCCGACATGGGAAAGGAACAATGCCGTGATTGAAATACTGCTGTACATCGCTATTGGTCTGGCAGCCGTCGCCGTAATTGTGGAAATCATCGCGTTGCGTCGGAACGTCACGATCGATCTACCGCGCCTGTGGCAGGCGCTTGATTCTCTGGAGAAGTCATCCCAAAGTGTGGAGCGTTCCGTCCGGGAAGAGATCGCCAAGCACGGTGAATCCGTCCGCGAGGAAATCGCCAAACTCCGGGACGAGGCCGCCACCGCCGCACGGCAGTCTCGTGAAGAACTGGGTAGCACACTCAAGGGACTGGAAGGCGCGCTCAATCAAAATTTGGACCGACTGCGGGAGACGGTTGACCAAAAACTTCAGCGCCTGCAGGAGGACCACGCCAGTCAACTGGCCGAGGTTCGTGCGGAGGCGCTCACGAACGCCAAGAACCTGCGAGAGGAGATCACGAAGATCCTCAACAGCTTCCATGAATCCCTGTTGAAGAACATGGGTGAGACGATCAAAGTTCAGCAGGGCCAACTGGATGTTTTTTCAGCCCGGCTGGACACGTTCACCGTCGCCACCGAGCAGAAGCTCGATGACGTTAAAACGGCGGTGGAGAGCAAGCTCCAAAGCCTGCAGGAGGACAACGCCAAGCAACTGGAGCAACAGCGAGCCAGCGTGGATGAGAAGTTGCAGGGCACCGAAAAGCGATTGGGCGAATCCTTCCGATCGGTCGGTGAGAGATTGGAACAAGCCGTGACCCGGTCGACTCCGCAACGTTGACCGGCATGCGCCACCGGCCTCCGCGCCGAATGGTGGCGCGGCGCTAACGGCATGGCTTCCGTTAAACAAAACCTTGCAAAGGTCTGCGTGAACTGCCCCGTCTGCCGACGCGCCCGGCAGAAGCAACGCGGCATCGCCTATCGTCTGGTGAAGAAGGTCGAGGGATCGGTCTGCCCGTTCGGCAGATCGTACGCACGAGTTACCGGCCGCAGGCCACACGAACCGGTGCCGATTCGAAGCGCAGTATCACGACAGGAGTAACGCGATGACCAGCGTGGTTGTCGTGTGAGAGAGTGGAATCGGGATGATCGCAAGGATTCTTTCTGCAGGTCGCACGGGCGTCGACCGGGCCGCCTTAGTCGCCGCACTGGCGCTACTGCTGACTTTGTCGTTTGCGTCCGCGCAGTCTCCGTTCACGAAGTCGGCACGCACTATCCGTGCCGAGGACTTCCGGAATTTCACCTACCTAGTATTCTGCATTCTCAGTCGCAACGGCCAACCAGCGACAGTTCGCGTCCACAAGGGATCATTCTATGGTCATGTCTTCGGCGGTGACGACGCACACGACTTCCTGGACTTCACCATTGAGCAAGTTGCATTCGGTGATTGAAAAGCAACGGACAGGAACAGGCAATTATCCTAACCCGATGCAACACCGGCGGCACCGGAGTCTTCAACGATGTGCTTATCTATGTGCTACGAGACGGGAATCCCGTTCTACTGACCAGGTTCCACGGCGGCGACAGAGCCCATGGGGGGATCGCCAATGTCGGGATCAAGAATGGCCTGCTGCGGATGGAAACTTATGGAACCACCGACGGCTATTGCTGTCCTCAATGGATTGAAACCGCCACCTACAAACTGCAGGACGATCGACTCGTTGAGGTCGGTCAGCGATCACGCCGACCTGTCCCCGAGGGCGGACATTGACGGTGTGACTATGGTGTCGAGGCAATTGAGTGAGAGATTTGTCGAGGCCGCAGGCAAGCAGCGTGATAAATTACCGGGCATGAAGATCCTGTCCGCCGGTCAGACGAGCACCGAGCGAGCGGCAATGGCAGTGGCCGGCGAACTCCGCATTCCGCGCGACCAGAGCGCCGATGCAGCCGACGGCATTCTGGCGCTTACGCATTCCAGGCCGCCACGCTGGAAAGGACCGATCATGCAGATCATCGACCACCATTGCGACACACCATCATTGGTCGTCGCCGTACGGTGGCCGCAGCTTGTTTGGGCGACACGAGAGTGGATCCGCAGGAAACGCATCCGCCGGTTGTGCATCATCGGCCATGCGCCGTACCGGGAGAGCCGAGAGTTCTTGCGGCTGGTGCTGGACCGGAAGATTCAAGTTCCGAAGCCGGTTGCGAAGCGGGGTTTCAAGGGACTAAAGGGACCCGTGAGGCCGCAGGACATCAAGTGCATGTCGATGGAGTTTGGGGTCGTCCATGAATAGCGGCGGAGACGGCGGGCTTGGCCGAACGGCTGATCTGTACTAACCTCGCCTGATGGGAGTTTACAGAATGAAGAAGATCAAGAAACGCTACACCGTGGTCGGCATCTACACGGACAATGAACAGTCCTATGTGACCATGACGGACGCTGCTTCGCCGTTACTGGCTGCCGAGGCCACCGTCAGACAAGCGGAATCACGAATTGAAGTCGTCGCCGTGTTTGCCGGAGACCACAAGGATCTGATGCCGTGGAGTAAGGGGGACAAGCGCATTGACCAAGAGCGTTATCGCTTTAGTGGAAGCTGATCGCAGCGCACCCGGATGCGAAGGACCCGTTTCTCTCATTCGGTCCTGCCGCCTGTCGCCGAAATCCAATTCACCCAACAGAGTACAGATCGAATAACAATGGCGTTGATTCTGCACGCCGAGGAGTGAATAGTGAATCCCGTTCTCATCAGCGACAAGGTTTCCTGGTGATGGGCGATTCGAGGAGGAAGGCAACAATCAATTGAGGGATGGCATGAAGATACTCAAGGTGTGTTGGGGAATCATTCTGTTGGCAGCGTTGGTCGCGGTCGTTCAACTCGCTGATCCACCCACGGATTCTCCCGCGGCGAAATTCCAGCGGCTGCCGGATGTCAGCCTGAAGTCCATGACGGAAGCCGAATGGGCGGCCGGGCGAACCGACGCCGCGTTGTTGTTGCTGGATCATATCATCGAGAATGACCTACCGGAGAAGGCGCAAGCAGTCGAGGCGCGTCGGGAGATCTTCGCGAAACTGGCGTCCGAGAATACGCCGATGAACCGGCTCAAGGCGACGGGTTGGGCGGCGGCCATGGGCGGCGGGAATGCGTTCGAGAGCCTCGCCGGCAGTACCGTTGCAGACGCGGCTCTGTATGGCGAGATAGCCGAGTTGGCGCGGCAAGGTGGATTGGAGGGTAATCAGGACGAGTTTATGGCTGCGCTGAACAGTATCCGCGGCATCGCCACTGTATTCCCGCCGGCCGAGGGCGCGATTACGCTCGCCAAGGCGGCCAGAAGCGGTGGCGCACTCAACGAGCCTCTGACGAAACAACTGCGCCAGATGCTGGGCCTGATGCAGTCCGACCCGAAGTCGGCCCTCGCGGTCGAGAAGTTCAAAGAGAACTTCATGCCGATGTTTGAACTGGCCAAGCGCTGTCGCACGTGGGGCGAGTTCCAAGTGATTCTGCAACAAGCCGACAGTCCCGATCAGATGAAGGTCCTCACCAAAATGGCATCAGCCTCGCCCGACGCCGCGAAACGGCTCAGTCAGGTTCTGGCGGTCGCCGCACGGGGGGAACGAGCGACGGCTTTGCAGTGTCTCGACCATATCTTGCGCCAAGGACCGAAGGGGCTGGACGCATTGCATGCAGCCATTGGCAAGGGAGCCGCGGGGTTGAAATTCGTGGTCGATCATCCCTCGGCGACCCCGCAAGACCTGACTCGGGCTGCGAAGACGCACCAGTCGCCGCTGGACTCGTTGCAGGACCGGTATCAGTCGCTCCGGTACCAGTACGGAGCGGCCGCATCCGCACTGAAGTATTTGGTCATCGCGGTTCTGTGCGGCCTGCTGGTGTTGACTGTCGTCCCCGGCAGGTATCTGGAGAAACTTGTCGCCAGACCGGGGAGTCTTATCGCGGCCCCGGGCCCGGCCCACTATTTTTTCGTGGCGCTGGCGGTCGGAGCGGTGTTGAGCGGGCTGGCCTATCTATTGTCGATGGCGGCGCGCCCCGCTGCAGAACCGTCTGCCGTTACAGCCACGATCGGCGAGAACGCAGCGCCGGTCGTCGGCGAGAGAGGAGGGGGCAGTGCGTTCCTGACCGGGACGGTGGTGCTGCTATCGTTGGCGATCCATGCGGTTGTCTGGTTTTACGCGCGCGGCAAGATCCGGCAGGTTGAAGACGACGAAGCCGCGGCCCCGGCGCTTCGCCTCAAGCGACTGGAGAACCTCGACATCTTTCTGGACCTGCCGCTGTTCACCGGGCTGGCACTGACCGTGGTGGCGTTCATCCTGATCACTCTCAACGCGGGCATGAGCCGGCATTTCGCTTACACGTCCACGGTCGTCGGCATTCTGTCGTCGGTATCGCTGCGGATTCGCTACCAGTACCCGTTGAAGGAACGTCTCATTCAGATGAAGTAACCGCGCGCTGTCATGAAACCTTCGATTCTAGTTGTGATGCTCGATTTCCTGGTCTGCTCGCTCTTGCTGTTCATCATCGGCACGGGCGGCAAGCAGACGCAATTCGCCACTTCCGCGCCGCCGGTGCATGAGGAATTCTCGCCAGCCGCCATACAAGCCCAGCAGGAAGAGTGGAATCGCGACTACGAGCAGCAAACGCTTCTGACCCGGCTCAACGCGGAGACTGCCGAGAAGGAGCAGCTCCGCACGCGCCTCAACGAGACGAGCGCCAGTCTCGCCACCCGGGAAGCAAACTTGAAATCATTGTCCGAAGAAAAAACGCGGGTCGAACAAGCCAAGTCGCAAACCGAACAAGCGTTGTCCAACGTGCAGACGCAACTCGGCCGCGTGAACGCCGAGCGAGAGAAACTTCAGCAGGAAGGGGAAGCCGCCAAAGAAAGTCTCATAAAACTCGAACAACAAAAGACGGAACTCGAGCAGCACGCCAAGCAACTCGGCCAGACAGTCGCGAGCCAGCAGGCGACCATCAGCACCTTGAGTGAGGAGGTGCGCGCGTCACAGGTTAAGGTGGAGGCGCAACTCACCGACGTCGCCCGCGGCCAGCAGGAAATGGGTACGACGCTCGCGCAACTCGATGAGTTTACCCGCACCCTGCCAGCAACGATCCAGAAGAACGTCGCCGGCATTGGCGAGCAACAGCAAGCGATGCAACAGAACGTTGCCGCCCTGACCGAGACAGTCAAGGGCTTGCAGACCGGGTTGAGCGTGGAGGAGAACGCGCGCCTCATGCAGGCCGTTGCTGACGTGGCCAAAGGTCAGCAGGAACTCCAATCGCAACTCGGTGGTTTGATCAAAGCCGGACAGGGCGAGATCGGTCAGAGCTTGAACACGATCCAGGCTGGCCAGGAAGCTTTGCGTCAGCAGACTAGCCGGCTCGGCGAACAGGTCGAGGCGATCAAGGCGCGCGGCCCCGGCCCGTACCAAGCCGTCAAGGGAGCCCGGCTCGAACTCTTGGTCGCGATTGCGACACGGGACACGCGCGAGGGCGTAACCTCGCATTTCAAGTCTGCCGCCTATCCCCCGGTGGTTAGCGTGGACGGGCATTCGTTCGTCGTCGCCAACGATCAGACGTTAGGTCTGGCTTGGTGGGCGCTGCGCTCCGGCTCTCCGCAAAACGAGATTACCGAGCTCAAGTACACCATCGGTCGAGGCGGTGACACCCCTTGGTCTGGTCCGCTCACATCACCCGCCTGCGCCTTGCGCGCCGATCCGCGCGTGGTCAGTGTGGAACTGGACCGTCCAGTGCCCGGCCTGAACACCATGCAATTGGCGGCACCCGAAGCCATCCTGCAAAGCGACCAACGCAAGCTGCACGTGTTCAAGAGCACGGCGGCCGGATTGAGTTTCGAGGCTGACGCCTCGCCCGATTTGTCCGATGCCCGGTATCTTGTGGTCAAGCGCCCCGTCCGCGGTGTGGCCGCCTGGTTTGAGAACCCCGCCTACCGTGCCGACACGGGGGATTACATGGTGACTGCCGATGGCAAACTGGTCGGGATCATGGTCAACCGGGAAAAATGCTTCATCCTCAGCAAAGAGAATCTCTTGAATTGCGCGTCGACTGTCCCGTTGGTTGATAAACAAGAGTTCCAGCGCGCCGTCCGGCAATTGCCGCGCGTCAAATAGGGTTTACTCATGGAAGCACCGTTCGATGGCGGAATCTTAGTCTCGAAATGAATGGGCAGACCCAGTCGAACCGAAACAAACTCAAGGACATCGCACCACGACCGATAATCCAGCGGGGATTGCTGCCGGACTTTTCTCCAGAGGTCCGAGCAGAAACCAACGCGATCACGCGACCTCTTTTTTTTGGCTATCGGACCGCAGGCTCGGAAAGCCCGCTCGCGGTATTGATCATGAAGTCGATGGCTTTTTCACTCACGCCGCTTTCCTTTAGTTCGATGATCTCAGCGGTCGTCAAGTGATACACTGCATGCGAATTGCGGATCTGGCTGAGGATGACTTCTTCACTGAGACCCGCCTTGACTAGCGCCTTCACATCGGCCACACCTATCGATTGACCCTGGTCGCTTCGCTGGATTTGTGGTGGCCTTTGAGCCCTCGGCGCTGGGGGAGGTGAATCTCGATCCACGGCCGTCGGTGAAAGCGGTCGGTCAACAGCAGATCGCTGTGAACTTTCAACCTCTGGTGCAGGCGGTGGTGAATTGTAAACTACTGCTGGTGGCGAACTGTAGACCGCCGGGGGTGGATAATAGTACACGGGCGGCGGGTAGTAGTCGTAATAATAGTACGGTGGAGACGAGTAGACATAAGAGAACGATAAGCCCCAAGGATACCAACCACCCCAACCCCTGTAGCCATGATGGAAACCGCCCCAAGATCCGCCGTGGCCGCCGCGTGCCAAGGTTGTTGAAGCCAAGCAACTGATGCTGACGGCTACCGCTGCCACACCGAGAAGTTTGGTTGCTTGTTTCATGGCGCACTCCGTTCTGGTAATAACTTAGACTACTCCTGGCAGAGAATAATTCAAGCCGATGCCAACCCGACAGGCCAACGGTGATTGAACAATCCCGGTTCTCTGGTCAACGGCGGCAGCGTGGCATTCGGTTGCTTGTGAAATCCACGGTAGTGGTAGCCAACCTCACCAACACCTCACCAGGTAGTCGCTGCCAATCGCATCGACCTGAGGCAAACGTCAAGTATAACTAACATGCTCGGACGAATAGCGCCGGATACCCTCCTCGTTCAATAATAGGATAGGCTGCACTTTTTGCTGCCTATCTGCAAATACGGTAGGATACGCAGCAAAATCGTGCTACATATCCAATAGTTAGACAGCAGGTGACGGATGACCCTTGAAGAGGCTCGCGACGAGTTTGCAGTTCGGTACTATCGATGGGCCTTGGAGGAATCCCGCCGAGAAATAGCAGACGGATTCCCCCTTCTCAGCAAGATGGGCAATCATCAAGCTGACAGCTTTCTGTCCCTGATGAACAGCATGCCCAAGGAGCAGCGCTTCTCTCTGGCTACTGCGCTTGTCAAGCGATCGCATTTTCCCAAGGGCATACAAGGTACCGGTGAGCAACTATCATCCGACGACCAGAAATTGGTCGAAAAATGGCTTCAGGCACTTCTGGTCGCCACTCCTGAAGAGCGAGCAATCGCTCAACAGAAGGAGGCTGGAGAGTGGATTCAGGTGAAGAGGAAGAAACTGGCATCCCTGATTGAGCGAGAGTTGCAACCGATTCTCGGAGAGCCAGAAGTCACACCGTGGCCGCGCTCATCCGAGGGTTGGAGTTATCTTTCTGAAGTGCATGGTTGGAAAATCAGGACGAATGTTGATCTCGGCGGCAACTTTCACCAACTCGGCTACTCGCATCACATTCACGGGCCACGGCCCGCTGAGCCGATACGGAGTAAATCTCATTGGATTTCCAAAATGCCCTACGCTCAGATGATTTTGGAGCCCGGCTGCTACGACGGTATTATTTCAATCTTCTCGTGGCTGGGCATTGGTCAAACACAATGGACAGACTTGAGCGATGACGATGCTCCAGTTGTTGCCGCAAGTGTTGCTGAATTATGCCAGCATTTCATGACCGCAGCACACGCGCTGTTAAAGGACATTTCCGTTGAGTGGCGATGAACGAACGAGAACAGAGTCTAACACCCATTAAGCCCGTGATCGTCAAGTGACAAAACACGTCCCTGCGAAGTTTTTCTTCTCCGCCTCTACTTTCTTCAACGTCGGTGGTCCGCTTGGTTTCTTTTGGCAGCCGGTGAGCGGCTAAACACCCATGG
>JBGQCJ010000064.1:0-21918 GCA_041495285.1 Verrucomicrobiia bacterium | reverse complement strand
TCGATTACATCAAGGGGCTCGGCGCAAACGCGATTTGGATTTCGCCGGTCTTGCTCAATCCGTACGGGGAGTATCACGGCTACTTGACGATTGATCCGTACCAGATCGATCCGCACTGGGGTACGTTCGACGATATGACCAACATGATCGCCGCGGCGCACCAACACGGCATCTACGTGATCGTGGACGTGATCTGCAATCATCCCGCCGATCTCACGTACAGCACCGATTCGCAGTTTTTGACGACGTTTCGCGCGCCGCCCAACGGGTACACGCTGCAATGGCGCGATCCGGCCCGGCAATACGCGCCGCCGTGGGACCTCAACGCATTGAATCCGACGATCTCGTCGCTGTTTCACACGAATGGATTGATCCAGGACTTCAACAGCCAGCAGCAAGTCGAACTCGGCGAGCTTCGTAATCTCGACGATTTCCGCACGGACTTGACGTACGTCCGCACAAACATGGCGAACATCTACCAATACTGGATCGGCCGGGCCGATTGGGATGGTTTCCGCGTGGACACGGTCAAACACGTCGATCAGGGATTCTGGCAGTTTTGGTCGCCGCAGATTCACCAGTACGCGACCGCCATCGGCAAATCGAATTTCTTCATGTTCGGCGAGACGGTCACCGGAGATGACGCCTTCAACGGCTCGTACACCGGCACCGAGGCCGGTGGCAATTTCGAGTTGGATTCGATGCACGATTACCCGCTGTATCAAAAGATCAACTCCGTCTTCGCCCAAGCCACTGGCAACACCAAACAAATTGAAGACCATTACAACGCTCTGACCAACTACGACACCGTCGCACAGAATCGTCTCAACACCTTCCTCGACAACCACGACCAGTCGCGCTTCCTCAGTTTTGCCGGCACACACACCAATCGGCTCGACGTCGCGCTGGGATTTCTCTACACCGCGCGCGGCGTGCCGTCGCTGTACTACGGCACGGAGCAGGCGTTCAACGGCGTCAAGGACGCCAACAACTCCCAACGCGAAGACATGTTTGCCGGCGGCTTCGCCACCAGCGGTCCGTCCGTCGGCGACAACTTCAACGAAACGCATCCGCTCTTCCGGTATGTTGCGATGTTGAACAATTTCCGACGCAACTACGTCTCTCTGCGCCGGGGCGGCCACCGGAATCTGTGGAACGACCCCGACAGCCCCGGCCTCTTCGCCTATTCACGCACCAACGGCACCGAAGAAGTCTTCGTCGCCCTCAACACCGGCACCAACCAGACTCTCGCCGCGCGTTCCACAATTTATACGAATGGGACCGTGCTTGTGAATCTGCTCAACACCAACGAGACCGTCACCGTTGCTGGCGGAAACATTCCGTCCATGACCGTTACCGGCACGACGATCAAAATGTTCATCGCTCAATCGCTCCTGAAACCGCTCGACCCGGTCGTGATCAGCCAATCACCGGCCCACGCGCTCACCAATGTCGCGCCCAATACGGCGCTGGTCCTGACATTTAGCAAACCGATGGACACCAACTCCGTCCAAGCCGCGTTGTCGTTGCCCGCCGGTAACTTCACGTGGTCGGGCCAAACCTCGATGACGTTCACCGCGACCGGCGGTTGGCCGCTCGGTGCTACCAACGTTGTGCGCATCGCGACCAATGCGACCGACGCCGTGGACGGCAAGAAGTTCTTCGCGCCATACGAAAGCTACTTCGTCACCGCCGCCAGCGCCGGTGGCGATTTCACGCCGCCGACTGCGACTATCAGCAGCCCGGCCAACGACGCGAAGCTCGCCGGCGTCGTCAATGTGACCGGCACCGCAGACGATGATGCCGCTGTGGCGAAAGTCGAAGTCCGCATTGATGCCGGTAATTGGTTCACCGCGACCGGCACGACGAGTTGGAGTCTGGCGTTTGACAGCAGCAATTCCCTGAACGGGTTGCACACGATTTCGGCGCGCGCGACCGACACGGCCGGGAATGTTTCCAGCCTTGATTCGCGCGCGGTGCGGTTCATCAACGTGCCCGGCAACTACGCCATGCGCATCAGTTCCGGCAATCCCATCGACGCAACGAATTGCGACAGCACGGTGTGGGTGAGAGACCAGCTATACACGCTCGGTTCGTCGGGGTTCATCGGCGGCGGGCCGGCAATTATGGGTGCCAATGCCATTACCGGAATTTGCGACGGCGGACAGGTGTTGTACCGGCGCGCGCGAGAAAGTCGTGATGCCGCCACGTCATTTTCGTATCAGTTCGACTGTCCCGAAGGCGTGTACGAGACGACGCTGCTGTTTTCGGAAACGTATACGAACGTGGTGAATGCCCGGAAATTCAACGTCTTTATCCAAGGTCAGCAAGTGCTGACCAATTTCGACATCTTCGCCGTATCGGGCAATCAGCAAAATGTGGCCGTCACGCGCGTGTACACGAACACGCTGACTGTGCCGCTGACGATTCAGTTCACGCCGGTGAATTATCTTGCGCGCGTGGGCGGCATCCAAGTGCGCCGGCTGGCCGAAATTGACACCGATGCGGACAACATCCCCGATTGGTGGATGCGCGCGTACTTCGATCATCCGACAGGGCAAGCTGGAGACAAGTCGTTGGCCGGTGACGACGCAGATGGCGATGGCTTGAGTAACGCGCAGGAGTTTCTGGCCGGCACCGATCCGACGGATGCAAACTCTTGTTTGCGAATCGCAAACATCGCCGTCGTGGGCAACGACGTGCAGGTGACTTGGACAACCGCTCCCACCAAGACTTACCAACTCCGTCGCTCCAGCAGTCCGGACAGCGCCGCGAGTTGGGTGGACGTCGGCTCGCCCACCGCCGGTCCGACTCAAACCGATTTCGGCGGTGCCGCCAACACCCCGCCGCAATTCTATAAGGTGAAACTACTGCCATGAGGTCACTCATCTTCGCCATCTCTCTGGGGCTGTGCTGCGCCGCCAATGCCGCCTCATTCCCCTCGCCCGACGATTGGCGAGACGAGAACATCTACTTCATTTTTACCGACCGGTTTAACGACGGCGATCCGGCCAACAATAATGCCGAGTCCGGTAGCGGGGCACCTTACGCGCCCGCCAACAGCCGCGGCATCAACGGCGGCGATTTCAAAGGCATCGAGAAGAAGGTGGATTACCTCAAATCGCTCGGCGCGACGGCGATTTGGATCACGCCGATTCCCCTCAATGTCGGCGGCTCGGCGTATCATGGCTATGGCGCACGGGATTTCTACGCGCTCGCGCCACACTTGGGGACATTGACCGATCTCTCGAACATGGTCAGCGCCTGCCACAGTCGCGGGATCAAGGTCATGCTCGACATCGTTGTAAACCACAGCGGCAATCTCATCAACAGCAGCGATACCGGCTACCCGAACTTTAAGACGCCACCAGCCGGCTACGTCATGAAGTACGGAAACTCCGCCGTCCAACACGCGCCGCCATTCAACATCACCAACGCTGTGCCGGCCGCGTTTACATCCATCTTTCACACCAATGGCAACATCCAGGACTTTAACAACATTACCCAAGTCGAGAAAGGTGAACTCAGCAACCTCGACGATTTCAACACGGAACTGACCTACGTCCGCACCAACATGGCGAACATCTACAAGTACTGGATTCAGGCCGGCGATCTCGACGGCTTCCGCATTGATACGGTCAAGCACGTAGACCACGGCAACGGCGGGTTTTGGAACTACTGGTGCCCTGAGATTCATGACTTCGCCACGTCGATTGGTAAATCGAATTTCTTCATGTTCGGCGAAGTCTACGACGGCTCCGATCAGAAATGCGGTTACTACACCGGCACGATGCTGAGCACCAACTTCGCGCTCGATTCGGTTGTTGATTATCCGCTCTACTTCATGGTCGGCAGCATCTTCGCCAGCGGCACCGGCAACACCAAACAGATCAACGACCACTACAATGCGATTTCGACTTACTATGATCCCGCTGCCCAGTACCGGCTTGTCACATTCCTCGATAACCACGACCAGCCACGATTTCTCAATATCAACAGCAGCACCAACCGGCTGGCCATCGCCCTTACTTTTCTCTACACCGGGCGCGGCGTCCCCTGCCTCTACTACGGCACCGAGCAAGCCTTCAACGGCGGCAGCGACCCGAACAACCGGGAAGACATGTTCGACGGCCAGTTCGAACAGGGCCCGTCGCTGGGCGACAACTTCAACGAGGCGCACCCGTTGTTTCGCTACGTGGCGCTGCTCAACAATCTCCGCCGCAACTATCCGGCGCTGCGCCGCGGTGGGTACCGCAATCTGTGGAATAACTCCAGCGGCCCCGGCCTGTTCGCTTACGCTCGCACCAACGGCAACCAGGAAGTCGTCGTCGTCTTCAACACGGCCGCCTCCGCGCAAAACATGTCCGCCCGGCCGACCACCTATCCCGCTGGCACACAACTGGTCAACCTGCTCGACACTAACGAAGTCATCACTGTTGATTCCACGCCACTCATCCCCTTGATCAACGTGCCGAGCTTCGTCGCCAAAGTTTTCGTCGCGAAGTCGCAGTTTCTGCCGCTTGACCCGGTCGTCGTTAGCGTTACACCCGCGCACGCCGTGACCAATGTAGCCACCACCACACAAATCGTGCTGCGCTTCAGTAAGCCGATGGAAACTAACTCCGTGCAAACCGCCTTCTCCGACAAACAGAACGGCTCGACGAACACGGGTGAGTTCGCGTGGAACGTGTTGCACGACACGATAACGTTCACACCGAGCGCGTCGTTGCTGACAGGCCGCACCAATATCGTCCAGGTCGGCACCGCCGCATTGGATGGCGTGGACGGCAACGCGTTCTTCGCCCCCTTCGAGTCCTACTTCGTAACAGCCAGCGCGGGATCGGATACGACGCCGCCATCGGTGTCGATCTCTACGCCGGGAGGCGGCACGGTGGCGGGCACCGTCAACGTCGCCGGCACGGCTAGCGATGTCGGCGGATCCGTGGCAAAGGTCGAAGTGCGCCTCGACGGCGGGGATTGGGCGCAAGCGACTGGCACAACTTCGTGGAGTTTCTCGCTCGACACGACCAAGTTTCTCAACGGCTCGCATATTATCACTGCGCACTCGACGGATTCGGCCGGCAACATTTCGAGCGTTGACTCTGTCCTCGTAAAGTTCTTCAACGCACCGAGCGCCTACCTCGCCCGCATCTCACCCGGCAACCCAAGCAACGTCACCGATTGCGCGGCCAACGTCTGGATTGCGGACCGAACTTACGCCCTCGGCTCGTTCGGTTATTCAGACGGCAATGCCGGAATCCTCAACAACGCTATCACTGGCGCCTGCACCAACGCTTGGCCGCTGTACCAGCGTGAACGCTACAGCGGCACGACCGGGTCATTCCGCTATCTCTTCGACTGCCCGGAGGGCATCTACGAAACCACGCTGCTCGAAGCCGAGACTTGGACGAACGTGCCGAACGGCCGCGTGTTCAACGCCTTCATCGAAGGGCAGCAAGTCTTGACGAACTTCGACATCTTCGCCACGACCGGCGGCAAGAATATTCCGATCACGCTGGTGTTCACGAACCCGGTCGCTGACGCTCAACTGGAGATTCTTTTCAGTTCGATCATCGACAACGCGCGCGCGTCCGGTATCCAAGTCCGCAAGATCGCCGACCTCGACAGTGATGGCGACGGCATCCCGGATTGGTGGATGCTGGGTTACTTCGATCACCCGACCGGACAGGACGGCGACAAGTCGTTGGCCGATCAAGATGCCGACGGCGACGGCATGACCAACCTTGCGGAATTTCTCGCGGGCACCGATCCGCTCGACCCGAACTCCGCCTTTCGCATTACGGACGTCAGCATCGTGGGCACCGATCTCGCGATCACGTGGATGACGCGCCCGGACAAAACCAATCAACTCGAACGCAGCAGCACACTCGGCCCCGGCGCGTCGTGGGACGACGTTGGCCCGCTCACCATCGGCACCGGCTCGCCCGCCACCAGCACCGACCCCGGGGTCGCCACCAATCCCCCAGCCTTCTACCGCGTCCGCCTCGTGCCGTGATTTTCGTTGATTTTGCACGACGACGCGAGTAATGTTCCCGGCCTTTACCACAGGAGAATTCATTCATGGGTGCAGTTAAACTTCCTCCGTCACGAGCGAAACTCGCCAAGCCCGCCGGCAACGGCGAAACCAAGGGCGACTTCAAGGTTCGCGACCTCTCGCTGGCCGAATGGGGCCGCAAAACCATCGAGGTGTCCGAGCATGAGATGCCGGGCCTCATGGCCATTCGCGCCAAGTACGGCCCACTGAAGCCGCTCAAGGGCGTGCGCATTACCGGCTCGTTGCACATGACCATTGAGACGGCGATCCTCATTGAGACGTTGATCGAGCTCGGCGCGTCCGTGCGCTGGGCGAGCTGCAACATTTTCTCTACGCAAGACCACGCTGCCGCCGCGATTGCGAAGGCCGGCATCCCGGTGTTCGCGTGGAAGGGCGAAACGTTGGAAGAGTATTGGGACTGCACGCTGGATGCGCTCACTCATCCCGGCAACAAAGGCCCACAACTCATCGTGGACGACGGCGGCGACGCGACCTTGCTCATCCACAAGGGCTACGAACTCGAAAATGGCAACGATTGGGTCAACACCAAGAGCGCGAGCCACGAAGAGCAAGTCATCAAAGATTTGTTGAAGCGAGTCCACAAGGAGCGACCGGGCTTCTGGCACAACGTCATCAAGGATTGGAAAGGTGTGTCCGAAGAAACCACGACTGGCGTCCACCGTCTCTACCAGATGCTCGAAGCCGGCAAGCTGCTTGTGCCGGCCATCAACGTGAACGACTCGGTCACGAAGTCAAAGTTCGACAATCTCTACGGCTGCCGGGAATCACTCGCCGACGGCATCAAGCGCGCGACGGACGTCATGGTGGCCGGCAAGGTCGCCGTGGTTTGCGGTTACGGCGACGTGGGCAAAGGCAGTTCGCACTCGCTGCGCGGGTTTGGCGCGCGGGTCATCGTCACCGAGATCGATCCCATCAACGCGCTACAAGCCGCGATGGAAGGTTTCCAAGTCGCCGCCGTCGAAGACACGCTCGGCGAGGCCGACATCTACGTCACGGCCTCCGGCAACTGCGACGTCATCACGCTCGAGCACATGGCGAAGATGAAAGATCAGGCCATCGTGTGCAACATCGGTCACTTCGACAACGAGATTCAGGTCACGCAGCTCAACGACACCAAGGGCGTCACCAAACTCAACATCAAGCCGCAGGTGGACAAGTACACTTTTCCCGACGGCCACAGCATCTACTTACTCGCCGAAGGCCGGCTCGTAAATCTCGGCTGTGCCACCGGCCATCCGAGTTTCGTCATGTCCAACAGTTTCACCAACCAATGCCTCGCGCAATTGGATTTGTGGAAGAACAAGGACACGAACAAAGTCGGCGTCTACCGGCTACCGAAGAAACTCGACGAAGAAGTCGCCCGGTTGCACCTTGAAAAAATCGGCGTGAAGTTGACGAAGCTCACGAAGAAGCAAGCCGACTACCTCGGCGTCCCTGTCGAAGGCCCGTACAAGCCGGAGCATTACCGGTATTAAGCGCGTCGTACTCTACTCGAAGCCCGATTGCCATCTGTGCGACCGGGCAAAAGAGGTTCTTCAACGCTGCCGGGTCGAGTTCGAAGTTGTGGACATCGCCGGCCATCCCGAACTCGAAGCCCGGTACGGCCACGACATCCCGGTCATCCTGCTTGACGGCGTGGAGATTGCCCGCCATTTTGTGCGGGAACGCAAGCTGCTCGAATTGTTACATCAATCGTGAGGTGCCCATGAAAAGAACCGTTATGATCCTATCCGTCGCGGTCGCGCTGGCCGCCGCCACGTACGTGTACGCCCAGTCCCAATCTAAAACATCCGCAGCCGATCCGCGCGTCGACAAGCTGCTGGAACAAAACGAGAAAATTCTGAAGAATCAGGACGACATCCTGAAGCAGCTTGCCGACATCAAGGAAGGCATCCTGCAAATCCGACGCCGGTCAAGCTGACGCCATCTCCTCGACGACGCGTCGCGCCACCGCTGCCGGGTCGTTCGCGGCGATAATCGGGCGGCCGACGACGATGTAATCGGCGCCGGCGGCGACCGCTTCGCCGGGCGTCATCACACGTTTCTGGTCATCGGTCTCCGCCCATTGCGGGCGGATGCCCGGAGTGACGACCAGAAACTCTTTGCCGAGCGCCTCGCGAAGCAGCCGGATCTCGTGAGGTGATGCGATCACGCCGTCCAGTCCGCATTCCTTCGACAACCTCGCCAATTGCAGCACCTCTTGCCGCACATCACCGGCCACGCTGGTCAACACGGTCACGCCAAGCAGTTGCGGCCGGGCCGGCAAGAATGAAAAGCTGGCTGCCGACTTTGAAGATTGACACTTCGTCGCGCAGGTCTCGGATGAGGGTGCGCGCGTGGTCGAGACTGTCCACGTCGAGCGCGACGATAAGTTTTGATTTCATCCGGGGCGTCGTGCTAGGGAAAACGCCGTGATGACACAAGCGTTCTCGCCGGCAAAGGTCAATCTGTACTTGCGAATTCTGGGCAAGCGGCCGGACGGCTATCACGACTTGGAAACGGTGATGCTACCGTTGGATTTCGGGGATACGATGACGTTTGAGGCGCGGCCCGGCGGCATCGAGTTGATCTGTAACGATCCCCGGCTGCCGACGGATGACACGAACTTGATTGTGCGCGCCGCCAAGTTATTGGGGGTGCGCGGTGTGAAAATCTCGCTCCAGAAGCGAACGCCATTGGCGGCCGGCCTTGGTGGCGGCAGCAGCAACGCCGCGACGACACTGATGGCGTTGAATGAGAGCAAGTCACCGGCAGAGCTTCATGAACTGGCCGCCGAACTCGGCTCAGACATCAATTTTTTCCTGTCCGGCGGCGCGGCGATTTGCCGGGGCCGCGGCGAGCGCGTCGAGCCGGTGCCCTGCAAATTGTCGGCCAGCATTCTTCTGGTGAATCCCGGCTTTGGCATCTCGACGAAGTGGGCCTACGAGGCGTGGGCGAAGGCAGCGTCAACGTTGACAGTCAAGCCGCCTGAAGTTAGTCTGCTGCTGCGCGCGTTGGCGGAGGATGATCTCGACGGTGTCAGCCGGGGGCTTTTCAATTCGTTGGAGTCGCCGTCGGTCGGGAAGTTTCCCGTGCTGCAGTTGCTCAAAGAGGCGATGGGCGCCGGTGGCGCGGCGGGTGCGTTGATGAGCGGCAGCGGTGCAACGGTGTTCGGGTTGTTTGCGGGTGCGCCCGCAGCGGCGCGGGCCGGCGAAGAGATTCGCGAACGGTTCGGCCCGAGCATGTGGACGCAAGTCGCGCGGTTCACAAAAATGTCCTGCGCCTGAGAAGTCACGGGACTGCCCGGTAGTGTAATTGGTAACACAGCGGCCTTTGGAGCCGTATTTCCTGGTTCGAGTCCAGGCCGGGCAGCCACATCTGGGTGACGCCCTTTCCGGCACGTTTTTCCCTCGTGGCATATATGCTGCTTTTGCAATGCGGGAGCTTGGAGTGCTCCCGTTATGGCCAGCAACATAAGCGAACCGGAAATGCAGCAGTTGCTCCGAACAATCGAAATGTTCGAAGCAATCACGCAGTCCCAGCCGAACGATTTTCAGTCTCTGGAGATTCTCAAGGAGGCGTACAATAAAGTCGGGCGCGGCCCCGACAGTGTGCGCATTTCCCGCAAGCTGGCCGGCGTGTATGTGAGCATTGGCCAGATTTCCCAAGCCATTCTCGAGTACGAAGGCATTCTCCAAGAATGCCCCGGTGACGCGGATGCTCGGGCCGCGTTGGCCGAACTGGAGGCCAGAACTGCCAAGCGACCCAGTCAACTTAGTCCTGGGGTGCCCTCGTTGGACGCGGACTCCAAGCCGAAACCACCTGCTGGTGCTTCAGCGGGGGCGCCCCCCAATTCCGAGTCGGCACAAAAGAATGAGGACGGCGATCGCGCGTTGGCCAATGCGCTGGTCGCCGAGAAGCTCACCACGATGCAAGCTGTGCAGCCGTTGCTGAAGCGGTTGCAGGCCGAGCGCGTTACGGCGGCGGAGAAAGGGCAGACGCTCACGCTGACCCAATTGTTGATCGACGAGCAATCCGCCAAGCTGGAAGAGATTCTCAACGTGATCGTGGACAAGAGCGGCTTGGCTTATCTGCCGCTTTCGACCTACGACGTGGACCGGGATGTGGCTTTCTTGTTGCCGGCGGAGTTTTGTTTCAAGAACTGCATCGTCCCCTTCGACATCATCAGCCGCTCGATTCTGATTGCCACCGCCAATCCGTTCGACACCGCCACTCGCGAGCGGGTCGCCACGATGCTGGACTATCACCCGTTCTGGTACGTGAGTCCACCGCAAGACATCGCCGCGGCGTTGCGCAGAGTGACCGGCATGGATTCCGGTCAAACCGTTGGAGGGCTTTCGCAGAATAGATCATGAAATCATTCGGCGAACGCATTACCGACGCATTGGTCGCTGACGGGCTGCTCTCCGCAGAGCAACTCAGCGAAGTGGTCGAGTTGCAGAAGAAGCAGGGTGGCCGCCTGCTGAAGCTGTTGCTTGACCGGCAGTTCGTCACCGAGCAGGACATGATGGCCAGCATGGGACGGTGTCTGGACACGCCGCCGGTCACTCTCGCCAAAATGCACGTGCCGCAAGAGGTCATGGATCTCATCCCCAAAGACATGGCCATCAGCTACAAGTTGGTCGCCGTCGCCACCTTGGGGAAGAAGTTGTTTGTGGCCATGGCCGATCCGCTTAACGTGTTGGCGATGGACGACTTGCGTCGCGTCCGACCCAACATGGAAATTATTCCGTTGATCAGCACGGAGAAGGCCGTTTCCGATTTCCTCAACAACGCGCAAACGCAGGTGAGCGCCGGCATTGACGAGCTTCTGAAGAGCGTCGATATGCCCGACGTCGAGATCGCCAAGGACAAACAGGAGGAAATCAACCTCGACCGGCTCATCGAGAGCAGCGAGGAAGGCCCGGTCATCAAGCTCGTCAACCTCATGCTCGTGCAGGCCATCAAAGACCGCGCCAGCGACATTCACATCGAGCCGTTCGAAAAATATCTGCGGTTGCGCTACCGCGTGGACGGCGTTCTCTACGATTCGACGGCGCCGCCCAAATCCCTGCAGTCGGCCATCGCTTCGCGCGTCAAGATCATGTCCAATCTCGACATCGCCGAGCGGCGCCTCCCGCAGGACGGCCGGTTCCGCATCAAGCTGGCGGGACGTGAAGTGGATTTACGTGTTTCAGTGCTGCCCACGGTGCATGGCGAGAAAATCGTCATGCGCGTCCTCGACAAAGGAAATCTGAACCTCAGTTTGGAAGGCTTGGGACTCGACCCGGACGTTCTCGCGAGATTCAAACAAGCGATCGACGCGCCGCACGGCATGATGCTCATGACCGGGCCTACGGGTTCAGGCAAGACCTCAACACTCTACGCGGTCATGCACAACCTCAACACCGCTGACGTCAACATCGTTACGGTGGAAGACCCGGTCGAGTACCAGATGGCCGGGGTCAATCAAGTGCAAGTGAAACCGGAGATCGGACTGACCTTTGCCGGCGGTTTGCGCTCCATCCTGCGCCAAGACCCGGACATCGTGATGGTCGGCGAAATCCGCGACTCCGAAACCGCCGACATTGCGGTGAAGGCCGCCTTGACCGGCCACTTGGTTCTTTCGACGCTGCACACCAACGACGCGCCCGGCGCCGTGGCCCGTTTGGTGGACATGGACATTGAGCCGTTCCTCGTGAGTTCGTCGCTGTTGATGGTCTGCGCGCAACGGCTCCTGCGCAAGACCTGCCCGCATTGCAAGGAGGCGTTCGTCGTCCCGGAGGAAATGGCGCAACGGCTGGGATTGAGCAAGCAAGATCTGGCGGCAAACACTTTCTATCGCGGTCGAGGATGCGGACGCTGTAAGAACACCGGCTATCTGGGACGCATGGCGATCCTCGAAGTGCTGCCCGTTACGGAAGCTTTGCGTCAACAGATTCTGCACAATTCAAGCGCCCAAGTCATTAAGGATCAAGCCATCAAGGAAGGCATGAGGACTTTGCGCATGGTCGGTCTGGATAAGGCCAAATTGGGGTTGTCCTCCGTGGACGAAGTCCTGCGCGTCACGAGCGGCGACCACTAAACGGACAATCTTCGCCATATGCGCTTCGCAAACCTGAGATTTTGGCAGAGACGACAAACATGAACAACAGCGCTGACGATTCCGTTCCCGTGGCACACAGCGTGCTCAAAGAGGGCCAGCAACTGATTATTGAGCAACGACTATGAGACTACCGTTCTTCAAATCCGCCAAGCCTGAGTCGGATCAATCAGGAAAAGTACTAATCACTTCGCCCCGCCCCGGCCTGGGCGCGCCGCCGAAAGCCGCACGGCCCGAAGTGGCGCTGCGCGTCAAACCGCAAACGCCTTCGCTCCCGAAACCATCCGTGCCGTCCGTAGCCGGTGCCAATGGCGGGACGACCGCATCGCCCATTCCCATTCCGCTGCGCTCGATCCTCTCGCAATTGCCGACCCAGTTGTTTGCACCGGGCACCGAAGCGCAAATCGCTGATGCCACGGTCAACATCCCGTCGAATCTCATTTTGCCCAAACTGCGTACCGGCAGGATTGATGTCCGGTTGGCTGACTTGCTGCCGCTGCTGCCGCAGAATGCTCTCCGGCAACCAATCGCCGGCGCCGCCGAACAGCAGACCATCATTTTGCCACTGGGCGAAGTCGTCGCCGCCGTTCCCTCCGACGCGCTCACGGTGAAGCATGAGTCCACGCTGGAAGTGGACACGGACGGACTCGAGCAATTTCCGAATCTCTTCGATGAAGGACTCCTTCAAGCGCCGCCCAACGAGACGCAATCCATTACCGCCCCACCCGCGGTTGTCGAACGGCAGCCGCAAGCGGCACCACCACCGACCGTTCAACCGAGCGAGTCAATAGATACGGAGACGCCCGCGCAAAGCACTGCCCGAGCGATTGCGGAAAGCGACCTCCCGGCTGGTCTGCCGGAAAACGTCATGGTCAGCGTGCGCAGTCTCGTGTCTGTGTTGCCCGATCACGTGCTCGCCGCCCCGCGCGCGGAATTGCCGCAGCGCGCTGATTTCGATTTGAAAGTTGCCCTGCCGCTCGCGCCGATTCTGCCGCAGTTGAAGAACGCGCGGGTGCGCTTGCCGCTGGAAACGATCGTCGCCACTTTGCCGGCGGCCCTGATACTCTCACCGTTGCCGAAGATTACCGGCGAGACTGTGACCGTGCCGATCGCGGAGATCATCGCGCAGCTTGCGCCTGATGCGTTCATGGCCCAACTTCACCAGACACAGGATAAGGAAATCCAGATCGACGAAACCGAGATTCCGACTCCCTTCCCCGAAAAGGGCGCCGACTTCGAAGAGACGCAGCCTGTCGTCGTCAAAAGTACTCGCGAGTCCGAGCCGGAGCCTGTCGAAGCGGCGGCCGAAATCACCTCCGCGAAACAACTCGAAGACGAGAGCGTGGCCATCTTTGCCGAAAAGACTCCGGCTCCCACAGCACAGCCGGTAGCCGAGCCGGTCACCCAGCCGGTACCCGAATCCATTTCTGAACCGGTCGCCGAAGCGGCGCCGGAAGTAGCCGCGCCCACGACGGAAGAACCGGCCGCGCCCGAGCCGAGCGAACCGCTCGTCACCGAAGAAGTTCTCACGCTTGTTGAGCAGATGGTCGAACTCGTGGTTGAGCAGGCGATTGTGCCTGCCGAGCCGGTTGAGACTGTCTCCGAGACGGTGCCGGTGGCCGCGTCAGCTTCCGTAAAGGAAAGCCCGGTTGCTCCGTTGAGCACCACCCGGGACGAAGCGGGTTTCCTAGTGAACATAAATGCGTGCACGGTCGAAGACCTGACGCGATTCGAGGGTATCGGACGCGCTTTGGCGACACGGATCGTCGAGTTCCGCAACGCGCACGGCGCGTTCGCGACGGTCGAAGACTTGCGGGCAATTCCCGGCATTGGCCGCAAGACGTTCCGCGCCATCGTGGGTGTCGAGCCGCGGGCGTTGAACCAATTGCTCGGCGTGGAACACAATCAGGAACTTACTTTGCAGGAGATCGTGCGGCGGACCAGCGCGCTACCCGGCATCGCGGGATGCATCCTGGCGATGTCCGATGGTCTGTTGTTGACGGGTCAGTCGCCCGAGCAATTCGACCAGAACACCATCAGCGTCTTTGCGCCGCAGTTGTTCAAGAAAGTGGGCCGGTACGCGCGTGAGTTGCGGGTCGGTCAAATCCGGCGTCTGACCATCTTCACCGATCAGCAGCCGGTCAGCATCTTTCAGGCGGGCGAAATCTTTCTGGTCATCATTCACGATACCCGGCACTTCAGCAAAGCGCTGTTGCGCCGGTGCGAACGCATCAGTCAGGAAATCGCCCATCTCTGTCGTCAACGGGCCGTTGTTTGAGGGGAGTCAAGCTGCCATGTCGATCATCAACTACGCCAACAAGGAAGTGCAATTCAAACTCGTCTATTACGGGCCGGCGCTGTGCGGCAAGACGACCAACCTGGCCCACGTTCACAGCCAGGTGAACGACACCAGCAAGGGCGAACTCGTGTCGTTGGCCACGGCGGCCGACCGCACGTTGTTCTTCGATTTTCTGCCGTTGAACGCGGTCGTCATCAAAGGATTCAAGACGAAGTTCCAACTCTACACGGTGCCGGGCCAGGTGATTTACAACGCCACCCGCCAGCTCGTGTTGCGCAGCGTGGACGGCATCGTGTTCGTCGCCGACTCGCAATGGGATAAGATGGAAGAGAACGTGGAGAGCTTCAAAAATCTCCAGGACAACCTCGTACGCCAAGGCAACAATCTCGACTCCATCCCGTACGTGTTGCAGTACAACAAGCGCGACATGCCCAATCCCGCGCCCCTTCACTACCTCGAGTACATCTTGAACAACCGGCCCGTGCGGGTGCCGAGCTTCGTGGCCGTCGCCACGACCGGCCAAGGCGTGTTCCCTACGCTCAACGCCATCTCGCGGATGCTGTTGCAACGGTTCGCGAGAGAGAACGAACAGGCCACGTCCAAAACTCGCAGCGGCGCCTCGTCGCCGGCCAACACCGCGCTGTCAGGAATCGCTGCCGGTACGATCCGACGTTAACCGCTACCCGAGAATCACGACAATGCATCCAATGCCCATCGTGACAATTGAGGCCGCCGAAGATTTTCTCGCCATCCTCGAAGACTTTCTCGACAAGTCCGAGGCCGGCTTTGCGTTGATCATTGACCGCGGTGGCACCATCCTCAGTCAGCACGGCAAGATTCCCGAATCCACCGACACCACCATCGTGTCGGCGCTGGCCGCCGGCAGTTTTGCGGCCACCAGGGAACTCGCCACGCGGGTCGGCGAAGCGGAGTTCGGCGCGCTGTATCAGCAGGGATCGCGCTCGCACATTCTGATGAATGCCGTGGATGATGACTTCGTGCTGGTGACTGTGTTCGGCCCGAAGACGACCGTCGGACTGGTGCGGTTCTACGCGGCGCGGGCGCTGACGCGCATCAGCACCGTGATCCGGGAACTTCGTTCCAGCGCGCGCATGACTCCGGTATTCTCGGAGCATGATGTGAATCAAGCGACCCAAATCTTCAGCCGCTAGGTTAGCTTCCCCGCGCGCTTACTGCGTCAGCCGCAGGAGGATCTTCGCCGCAATCGTCTGAAATACTTCGTTCAGTTGTGATGCGTTCGCCGCGATCGCATAATCGCCCACTGGCTGGGTATTGTCGAAAGTTGGGCTGTCTGTGGTATTGGCCAGACTCTTCAGAAAGTTTGGATTCAATGGAGCCCGCCCGCATTCTGTCGCACCACCCGGGTTACCCATTCCGATTGCATAAACAATGTTCCCGGCGGCGCGCGCAAGATACGCAATCCTTTCTGCGCGCTTCTCCGCTTCGTCATACATATCACCACATTGGTCACTCGTGGTCACGGTGTTGATCCCATCGATGGAGGGAATCGAGTTGGGCACCGTGCAACCAGAACTCGCACTGTTTCCGGTAGTTGGGTCATAGAGACTTCTGTCCGGACCCATATCACGCGCCCCACAATTAAAGCCTGACCAATACCAAGTGTTAGCCAAGCCGTCCGAGAAGAACACAATGACTTTTATTACATTCTCACCCGCCAGAACGGTCACCGTATTATTCTGGGCCAGCCCATTGGTAAGCCCTCGCTCTGAGGCGGTCCAGCCATTGAAACTCAAACTATTGGCCGCATTCTTGATCGCTGTCTTGAATGGTTGGCCCATTGTTACGTCTACCGTCGAGCCTGCAGAGAAACTGCTCATGGAGGCGCGGTCATTGGTGTCGTCAAACAAATTGATGAAATTGGCGACTGCACCCGGCAACGCGGCGGCGCCGCCGTTGCCGCCCATCGATCCCGACCGGTCGAGGACCAGTGACATGACCAGCTTGGCGCGCGTGGTCTGTGCGTTTGCTGAGACAGACAGCGTCTTCCAAGTCGGGAGAACACGAATAAAGAATGTGTTGATGGTAGTGTTGGCTTTAACGTCCAGAATCGTGTTGCTTGAGCTATCCGTGCTCCAAACGAAGCTGGGGCTGGGGCTAACCCCGTTGACATCGCGGCCCGGCTTGCCGTAGTTGGCCGCAAACGTGGCTGAACCGATGTCTTGGGCTGTGAAGGTGCCAAGAGAGATGTTCTTCATTGCCGTCAAAGCCGCTGCGTCAACGGCTTTGGAAAGGTTTGCCTTCGTGACGTACGCAAACCCCAAGTCAATGCCCAACCCCACAAAAAGAATGAGCACGATAAGAAAAAACACGAACATCACCAGTGTTTGCCCGTTTTCTCGGTGACACTTTCTACTGCCAATGAGGAACTTCATATTTTTCGCTCCTTGTTCAAGAACTCTAGAAGTATGCGGCATCGTACAACTGGGACGGCAAGGTAATCTTCAACAGTTTCCCTACCGGGGTAATCGGAACAAAGCTGTAGAAGACTTCGGTGACAAACATGGTCTGGTTCGTCTGCGGAATCTGTGGTGACGTCGTCACCGGCATGGTGGCAAACGTTCCCGTGCCCGTTCGAAGGTGACTGGTGAAGCTGTTCGTCGCCAAGCCTCCCTTCGATACTTGGTTGAGTACGCGAAATTGACCGTTGCTGGCTGTGACAGTCGAGATAATCACGCGTCCCTTGGTATTGATGTTGAGCGGACTGGCCGAGGCTATCACCGCGTTGACCGCATTGGTCATAATGTCGTCCGTCGAGTTGCCCGAGCCTCGAGCCGCGAGATTTGAGCCTTCGCGTGAGATGTTCGTAATGACCTGTCGCTCGTAAATGGCCCGCCCGAAATCAATCAAGCCGAACATCATGAGCACGAGGATGATCGCCACGAACGTGAATTCGATGAAAGCCTGGCCCGAACGATCGGCGCTCCGGCGCTTGAAGTGACCTTGGACGTTATTCAAGAAACTCCGCATAATCAGCCCCTCAGTTCGTGTTGGCGGGTGGGAATGGCTCATTCCTGAACGTCGTGCCTACGGTGAACGTGTACACTCCATTCGGGCCAAAGTAGCGCCCGATCAGCGGGGTAATCAACTTGAGGCTGGTGGTCAGCGAAACGGTGACGGTATCTTGTGGCCCGCCCGCGCTTCCACTGCCGCCCGACACGCTGGAAATGGTGACGCTCGACACGTCCGCCCCGGCCGCCGAGTTCTGGGCGATTTGCTTGATGGAAGCCACTCGGGAGAGATTCGTCCCTCCTTGGGTAATATGATTACCGGTGACGGCATAACGCCCGGCCTCGCGCAACGCATGCTGCAAGGTCATTTGCGTGAACAGCACCCGGCCGAGATCGAGCATCCCAAAGATCAGCAGGAAAAACAGCGGCGCGACCAACGCGAACTCCACCAGAGATTGGCCGCCGCTTGATTTAAGCAAACCTCTCAGAATCCCCCTTCGTATCGAACGAACGCATTTCATGCGACACTGTCCTCCTTGCCACGCCCCTTGGCTCATGGCCTTTACCTCATAGTTTTGTTGATTGCAAGCCATCATCCGCTTTGCCCACAAGGGGTTAAGAGCAATTCGCGGGCCTTCTTCCCGCCCGACCGGCCCTCAGCCACGCAAAACAGCCCCGACGGGCGTGCATCTTCGTAAAGCCATCAGTCACACGTAGCTGCGCAGTCACACCGGTAGCACCCAGAATCCCTGCCCCGTGGATTTAACTCCCGCAACTGCGACAAAAAATGTCCAGTTCTCAATTTTGCTGAACTCACCCTGTTCAATATGGATGACACAGCGTGCCTAGGGGTTAGACTTTGTCCCACCGGGAACGACAGATTTGCTTACCGTTTGCCAGAAACTCGCGCTCGAAATCCGTCTCCGCTTCCGGCGGGAATGCAACCGGCTCGCGTTCAGCAACCCCGCCCATTCTCATCATCTCGGCCTGAATCCACGCGAAATACTCCTCGAAATCGGTCGCGATGTTGACCGTCCCACCAGCGCACAACGTCCGGTGCAAATCCGAGACAAACCCCTGCGTGAACAGACGGCGGCGGTGATGCCGGCGTTTCGGCCACGGATCCGGGAAGTAGATGTGATAAACCTGCACCGATGCGACCGGAATCAACTTGCCGATCAAGTAGCCCGCTTCAATCCGTATCAGCCGGACATTCTGCAACCCGAGACGCCGCACCTTCTTATCAATCCTCCGCAAGCGCCCCAATTGCCGCTCGATTCCCAAAAAGTTTCGTTCGGAATTCGACTGCGCCGCCCACAGCAAAAACGAACCCTTGCCGCAGCCCACATCCACCTCGATGGGCCGGGAATTCTCGAAGACCTTCAACCAATCCAAGGGGTCGAGCCAGTTCGGGGGCGTATAAACCGAATACGTGAGCAACGCGGTCATAATCGTGCCGGTGACTATCCGAATCGGTTACCGGTGGTTCTCCAAAATCGGATATGCGACCGCCGTGAGGTGTGAGTTGATGTGTTTCAGGTTGGTGAGCACGTCGAGGTGAATGGCGCTGGTCTCGACCGATTCCACCAAACCCGAATTCAACCGGTGGAAATGCCGGTTCCGCAGCTCGCGCTCGGTCTCGTTGATGTTTCGTTTGTGCCGCAGCAACGTTTCAGCCAGTCGGCGATCCTGACTGGCGAGTGCCGAGACGGCGATCTCAAAGTTCTCCAGCACCTTCTGGAAGAAGCCGTCCAACTCCACCCAGCCGTCCTTTGAGAATCCGACCCGCAACGCAATTCGCTTCTTCGCCAGTTCCACCAAATTCTTGTCAATCACATCGCCGATCGTTTCCAGTTCCGTCGCGAACCCGAGCAAGGCAATCTCCCGACGCGACTCCTCCCGGTTGAGCCCCTGTTCCGCCAGCCGGCTGATGTAGTTCTTGATCTCCGTGTTCAACAGGTCCACACGATCATCCCGCTCCTGAATGCGCGCGCACAACTCCTCGCTGTTCTCCTGAAACGCCCGGTGCGCATCGCGCAGCATCGTCCGCACTTCGTCCGCCATATGCAGAATCTCGCGGGTGGCCTGCGCCAACGCCAGTGCCGGGCTTTCCAGCGCCGTGCGATCCAAGTAACGTGGCCCGAACCCTTCCTCCGCCGTGGGCGGTGCCGTGACAAGTTTCTGCAGCACCCGCGCCATCACCGGCACCAGCGGCACAAACACAATCGCCAGCGCGATGTTGAACAGCGTGTGCGCGTTGGCCACCACTTGCGCATCGCCAGCCGGACTCACCGGCCGCAATAGATCGATGATCTGCCCCAGCAGCGGCAGGCACACGACCGCCCCAGCTACCTTCATCAACAAGTTGCCGATAGCCATGCGCCGCGTCTCAACCCGCGCGTACCCGGCAATTAGCGCCGTCACCGCAATCCCAATGTTCGCGCCCAGAACGACCGCCAGCGCAGCCGGCAGCGGCAACACTTGTTGCGAGCACAACGCGATGGCGATGCCGATGGTTGCGGTCGCGCTCTGCAACAATACCTTCAGCACCAGCGCGAAGAACATCATCCACACCGGATGATTCTCGAGCACGCGCATGAGTTGCAGCACATCCGCGCTTTCCTTCAGCGGCGCGACCGCCTGCGAAAGAATCTGAATGGCCAGCAGCAAGAAGCCGATGCCCAACAGCGCCTGCCCTATGCCCTTGAGCGCCTGCCGCCGCTCGAAGAGAAACAGCGGCGCACCGATCACGATGAACACGGCATTGTAAATGTAGAACTTGAACGCCAGCAACTGGACGGTGACGGTGAACCCGATACCGGCGCCCAGCATGAGCACGAGCACTTGCGGCAGCGTCACGTACCCGGCATTCATCGCCTCCACCGACAGCAACGCCACCGCCGTGCTGCTCGGAGTCAGAATGGACAACAGAAAGCCGGCCAGCAATGTGCGAAACTTCCCTTTGGTCGCAGTTTGAAGCAGCCGGCGCAGGCGTGTGCCGAAAAGCCGGTCAGACCCTTTGCGCAACGTGCGGATGCCGTACAGCATCAGCGCAATGCCCGCCAGAAAATTCAAGTAGGGCAACACTTCCGCTGCGTTCCTCCTTTTTGTTGCCGCCGCAGTTGAGTGGTGGCTAGGGTCAGAATCGAACTGACGACACCTGCATTTTCAGTGCAGTGCTCTACCAACTGAGCTACCTAGCCCCCGGAAACCCAACGCGCCGCGCACTCTATCGCACCCGCCAAACCCTGTCAACAACGCGGGCCACGCTGACCCAATGACACAGTGGTGTGACAACTCGCACCGGTCAAGCTGTCACACGCGTCGCTCCAACTCCTTGATTTTCAACACGCGCATCCTCCGGCACAGCCGCTGCTAAAACAAGAAGTGGAGGTGATTGGTATGGCATTGATCAGATGGAGTCCAACAAGAGACCTGTGGGATCCGTTCAGCAGCTTGGCGGAAATCCAGGACGAGATGAACCGGCTCTTCGACACGTCCCTGCGTCGGACCGGCACCGGTCCGTTCGACGGCGCATTCGTCCCGGCCATTGATGTGGTCGAAGAGAAGGACAACTTCCTCGTCCGGGCCGATCTGCCGGGTCTGAGCAAGGACGACGTCAGCGTCACCTTGCAGGACAACTACCTCACGATCAAGGGCGAGAAGAAACACGAGACCGAGACGAAGGAAACGAACTATTATCGCAAGGAACGCGTCCACGGCTCGTTCACTCGCACCATCGAGTTGCCGTCCAGCGTTGACGCGAAGAAAATCGACGCGCAATTCAAAGACGGCGTGCTTCAGGTGCGACTGCCCAAGACCGAAGAGGCCAAGCCGAAGCAGATCGAAGTCAAGGTCAGCTAAGTCCGTCGCCCACCCTCTCCCCGCTTGCGGGGAGAGGGTCGGGGTGAGGGGCTGGTGGACTTAGCAGCTCCGCCACCTGCCGCTGCACTTCTTCCAATTCATCCAGCCGCAGATGCGGGTCCGGCAACGTGAACGACTCGCCGGTGCGCGCGTGCTCGTACACCAACAACTCGGTTCCCTTCTCGTCCCGGACTGTGTCCCGGTGCTTCAAGATTCTCTTCCGCTCCAGCATCACCGCCAGAATGTAACCGGCCGCCGCCTGTGCCGGATCGCCCGCTTCCACCAATTTTTTCAGCAACGTTTCCACCGTCTCTTTCTGAATCGGCTCCGGTGGCGGTGGCGCCGGCATCTTATACTCGGCCTGCCAATACGAGATCACGCCCTCGCGCGACGCGCCGGTGATGCACCCATCACACAAGTCGCGCCGCCGGTAGCCTTCCGCATCGAAGGCCAGCAGCGTGTGATAGTTCGCCTTGTCGGCAAACGGACTCTGACACGCTGTGCAAATGCTGGAACGCGGTTGAATATCCCACTCAGTCATTTTTGTTGCGAATTTCGCGCAGGATTATAAGATGCACTTGATTGTTTGTCACGTTTCGCATGAACC
>JBGQCJ010000063.1:0-22198 GCA_041495285.1 Verrucomicrobiia bacterium | reverse complement strand
GATGGGCGCCACGAGGAGCTGCTCGCAGAACAGATACTGCTGCGGGTTCGCGTAGGCCTGCCGCCGGAGCGGATGGTCGATGTACATGCCGCGCATCGGGGTCCGGGTCTCGACATGGCAGCGGAACGCGGCGGAATAGATTTCGGGGAACAGCCGCGAGCGCAGGTCGGTCGCGAGGCGGGTCGCGCGGGTGCAGGCTTCGCCGAAGAGCCACGGACGCGGATCGCAGTCGGTGGTGAACTCGGGATCGCCCTCGCAGCGCGCCGCGGGATTGAACCCGTGGTGTCGGATCCCGCCGGAGAGCGCCTGAAACCAGAGATCGCGAGCGAGCATCTCCGGCTCCTTTTCGTGGAGGAGCCCGCCGGCGTCGTGCGACCAGTGGGCGGCGAGCACGTTGGCCGCGGCGACGGTCAGCGGGACCTTAGCGGCATAGGCCTCCCACCGCACGAACATGTCGCCGGACCACTGCATCGGGTAGCGGTGGGCGCCGAGCAGGCTCGGCGGCTCCTCCGGGCTCCGGCGTCCCGGGCGCGGCCTCTCGAACCGCGCGAACAGGGCGCCACGATGGGAGGCGGGCGGATTCCCGGGTTCGCCCATGAAGTTCACCCCGCCCGACAGGAGGTAGAGCAAGTGGGCGAGCATCGCTCCGATGGGCAGGCCGTCAATCGAGCTCATCTCGTCCGGTTCGCGCCAGGGTTCCTCCGTCGTCTTCGGCTGGTAATCGCTCCAGATCCCGCGGAGCCCGTCGGCAAAGAGCGGCTTGATGATGTGTTCGAGCCACGGAACGAAATACCGCGAGTCGGCAAAGTCCGGGCGGGCGGCGCCGTTCTCCGGGTTGGCGGGATGATCCGCGAGGAACCCATTGCCCCGGAGCGCATTCATAAGTAGCTCGTAGCCCCGAGTGCCTCGGGCGATGCCGCCGTGAGGATGGAGGTTGATCATGGTCGCGACTTTCATCGCCGTCATCTCGGCGTTCAGCCTCTTCGGATCGGGGATCAGCTTGAGGTTCCACTCGGTGCGCGACCAGGAGCACTTGGGATTCCGGTCCGCGAATGCCTCCATGTCGTAGGTCTCGACATCCGGCGTCGTGTAGCCGTGCTCGCCGTACTCCCGGATCCGGCGCAGGTAGTCCTGGTCGGTCAGCACCTGCCACCACGCGTCGACGACCCCCATGAGCTGTGCGGGCGGCATGGGCACCGGACCGGAAATCATGGCCAGGCTCCGCTGGGCGGCGGCATAGTCCCGGCCGTAGCCGAACACGTAGAGGTCGGTTCCGCCCTCGCCGTCCCGGCGCGGACGGGGAAAGCGGCCTGTCCGGTCGAAGATCGGCCCACGCGAGTCGTCGTAGCAGAAGAAGCCCTGCCGGGAGAGGATCCCGTTGTCGAGCTGGAGGCCGCCATGCTGGTCGATGTCCGCGCCAAAGAGGTCGAGGGTGCGGAACCCGCCGCCGAGGTTGGCCTGCTCCTGATTCCGCTTCTCCGGGTGCCAGCGCCACGGCTTTGCGGCGGCGAGGCCTGCGGCGCCGGGCGAGGTCCGGATCTGGAAATTGCCGCGGTGGAGCGGCTGGCCGTCGGGCCGGAACGTGAGCCGCATGACCCCGGTATCAAGAACGGTTTCACCGTCCGCCTCGACCGGCTTGACCTTCAGATCCAGGGCGGCCCGGTCCCGGTTCATCGCGAAGAAGGTCGGATCATCCACAAACTGCCGGCCCGGGCCGATGTCTTCGATGCGGATGAGTTCCTTCGTGATCGGCGCGAAGCGTACGGTGCGATCGCCGTTTTGCACCACGACCGGTTCGGGGCATGCGCACACGGGCCCGCCCTGCCTTTGGGCGATGGCAATGTTGTTCGAGCCGCCGGGGGAGGCGGATTTCACGGAGTTGCGATCGGGCATGTGATTACCTTTCGTCCGGATTTGAATCCTGAATTCTGGATTCTGAATACTGGCATTACGACACCTTGACGACGATGGCCGAGAAGGCCGGCAAGAGGCCGACGTCCTCGAGTTGGCCATAGAGGGTCTTGCCGACGAAGAGATCCGCGGCGCGGGTGAGCTTGCGGGGGTGCTCGCCGAGGTTGACCGCGCAGCGGATGAGCTGGCGACCGAGCTTGCGGCCGAAGGCGATGACGTTGCGGTCGCGCGGGGCGGCGTCTTCGCCGGCATCGAGGATTTCGCAGGAGCCGCCCCACAGCGGGCGGTTCTTCTTCCGCAGGGCGATGAGTTCCTGGAAGAAGCGGTACCAGCCTTGGCGGGCTGCGAGCGAACGGTCGAAGATGTTGCCTTCGAGTTCGACGCCTTCGACGCGGTACTCGCGGCCGTCGAGAGCGAGGATGCGGCGGCCCTTGTCGCAGGGCTGGCAGCGGGCGTGGATCGAGGGGCGGTCGAGGGCGCCGAATTCCTCGCCGGTAAGCAGGAAGGGCAGCGTGCGCGGCGCGAGGAAGGCGAGGATGTTCATGGCGCGGAAGCCGCCGGGGCCGAAGCGGTAGAGGCCGCGGCCTTCGTCGTGGTTGTCGGTGTAGCGGGCGGTGAAGCGCGGGCCGGGGAATTTCGGCGCGGCATCCTCGTACTGCATGAGGATCCGCGCGGCGGCAGCGGCGAGGCCGCCGTCCTGCCATACGTCGAGGATGCCCCGGAAGTCGTGGTTGTGGGCGGCGTCGGCGGAGAGCGCGACGCGGGTGTTGCCGGATTCGTCGAGGGCGTAGGCGTACTGGCAGAGCTTGTAGAAGTCGTCGTCGTAGGCGGCGTCCATGCCGCGGGCGAACAGATCGAGGTTGTTCTGGAAGCCGTAGCATTCGGCCATGAACAGCAGCTCGCGGCCGGGGTGGCGCGCGCGCAGGACGGGGAGAGCTTCGTCCCAGAACGACTTGTCGTTAATGAAGTGGGCCATGTCGAGGCGGAAGCCGTCAATACCGTCCGGGTGGCCGTCTTCGTCCGGGCTGAGGACGGAGAGCCAGTGGTCGTAAACTTGGATCATGGCCTGGCGCAGGGCGCGGTTGGTGTAGTCGAGCTTGGCGGTATCGGACCAGTCGCAGTCGAAGGAGGCGGATCCGTCGGCGGCCTGGACATAGTAGTCGGGGTGCTCGGTCATCCACACGTGGTCGCGAGCGGTGTGGTTGGGGGTGATGTCGAAGATGATCTTGAATTTAAGCTCGTGTGCGCGGCGGATGAGGGCGAGGATTTCGTCCTTGGTGCCGTATTCGGGTTCGACGGCGGTGAAGTCGCGGGAGGCGTAGGGCGAGCCGATGCCTTTGCGGGCGAAGAAGCCGATGGGATACGGCGGGAGAAGGTAGACGACGTTGAAGCCGAGGGGGCGGAGGCGCGGGAGGTTCTTGGTGAGGTAGGCCAAGGGCGAAAGGGCGAGGGGCTTTTCGGTGGCGGCCTCGACGGCGTTGCGCGGCTCGCGGGCGGCCAGCGAGCGGAGGTTGACCTGGTAGATGATGGCGGACGACAGCCAAGAGGGTTTGGTTTTCATGGGTATCTGATAGGAAATCGCTTTTCGGGTGGCTCGGGCACGCCCGGCTGCGCCAACTGGTAGGAAATTGCTTTTCAGAGGGGAGTCCCGAACCGCTCCTGACTGGCCGAACCATCAGCGACGCTTGCGAGATTCTCCTCTGGCCGCTTTTCCGTTCCTTTCGTAGGCGCATCTTGCCGGAAATCCGATTCACAGTCAATCCGGCCAGCCGAAAAAGTGCGCGGTTTTTCCAGCACCGTTGAGCGGCGGGTTGTCAATTTTCGTCAACCGACACGACAGCCGCATGATATTCTGAAGACCTGTTTGAGCTACCGCTCCGAGGTCTCCACAATGCGGACAATGGAGCCGCTCAACACCGCGACACGGACGCGGCCGCGCTCGCAGTGAAAATCCACGAGATTACCGGCTTTCTCGACCGATTTGACCTTGCCGACGCTGACAAATTTCGCTCCTGCCATAAACGCGGTTATTTTTCAGAGTCCGCGACGAAAAGCAAGCGGTTTGCTATTTCGCCGCCGAACCGACGTGGAAATGCACTTGCATCCGCGCGCGGAGCAGGCTACAAACTCACTGAAATAGGAGGAGCGAGCTTATGCCAGAACAACAGACCCCACCGGCTTCGGCGCCGGTCGCCGATCAATCGGATGCCGAAAAGAACAAGGCTCTCGCCATCGTCGGGTACATCTTCCCGATTCTGTTCTTCATCCCGCTGCTCAACGACTCGTCGAAGAACAGCCCGTTCGCCAAGTTTCACGCCAACCAACAACTGGTGCTGCTGATCTCGGCGTTTGCGGTGCAGGTGGTCGGCATCATAACGATTCCGCTGCTGATCGGACTGCTCATCCTGCCGGTCGGCTGGATTTTCATCTTGGTGTGCGCCATCATGGGTCTCATCGGCGCGGCCAACGGCCAGATGAAGAAGCTCCCGCTGCTCGGTAATCTCATCATCCTGAAGTAGCTACGGCGAGATGTCGCAACCGAGCCGTCGGTAGGGCGCGCTGTCCCAGCGCGCCGCATTCATCACACGCCGATCTCTGGGTTGTCACCCTGAGCTTGTCGAAGGGTCTCTGTCTCCGCTACACTGCACGGCTATGAGTCGTGAGGAGAAGCTTGCCGAGTTCGTCGCGTGGGCGGACAACAACATCACCGGCGACGAAAAGGGGCAAGCGCAGATCTTTCTCGACCGTCTCTTTCAAGCCTTTGGTCAGCAAGGCTCTCTCGACGTAGGCGGCAAGCCTGAATTTCGCATCCGCAAATCCATCGAAGATGGCGGCGGCACTTCATTCGCCGACTACGTTTGGAAGCCGGTCGTGCTGATCGAAATGAAGAAGCGCGGCGTCAACCTCGCGACACACATCAGCCAAGCCTTCAAGTATTGGGAACGCCTTTGCCCCGACCGCCCCCGCTACGTCGTGCTCTGTAACTTCGACGAGTTTCGCGTCTACGACTTCGACAAACAGATTGACGCGCCGGTCGATACCGTCACGACCAAAGAGCTACCGGAACGCTACGGCCCGCTCCGATTCCTTGAACCCGGCACGCCCAAGCCAGCGTTCGGTGTGGACCGCCTTCAGGTCACGCGCGAAGCCGCCGACAAGTTGGCGACATGTTTCAACAAGCTCGTGAAACGCGGCATCGAGCGGCCCGTTGCCCAACGCTTTATCCTGCAGATGCTCGTTGCGCTGTTTGCCGAGGACATTGACCTGCTCCCAAAGTATTTCGTCGCGCAAATCCTCGACGACTGCACGACGCCCGCCGACGCGTTCGATCTCATCGGCGGACTCTTCGAGGCCATGAACACGCGCAGGAGTGCGACCGGCGGCAGATACAAGGATGTCGCCTACTTCAACGGCGGTCTATTTGCCCAACCGGCCCGCGTCGAGTTGAGCGACACGGAACTCGTGCTTCTCCGGCAAGCGTCGGCGTTCAATTGGTCGCACGTCCAGCCTGAAATCTTTGGTGCTCTCTTCCAAGATTCATTCGAAGCCGAGGAACGACGCGCGTTCGGCGCGCACTACACCAGCCCCATCGACATCATGAAGATCGTCAGGCCGACGGTCATTGACCCGTGGCGCGAACAGATCGAATCCGCGAAGACTTTGAAACGCCTTGGCGAACTCCGCGAACGGCTACACAACTTCCGCGTCCTCGATCCCGCGTGCGGCTCCGGCAACTTCCTCTACATCGCTTACCGCGAACTCAAACGCCTTGAAGCCCGCCTCATCGAGCGTATCAACGAATTCCCCAGCCGTGCCGAACCGGAGCAACGTCAGATTAGCTTCCTCAGCATGCAGAATTTCTATGGACTGGACATCAACTCGCTGGCCGTCGAGATCGCCAAAGTGTCGATGATGATTGCCCGCAAGCTCGCGATTGACGAACTCCACATCACCGAACGCGCCCTGCCCCTCGACAACCTCGACGCCAACTTTATCTGCGCCGACGCGCTCATTGACGCCAGCGGCAAACCCGTCGCGTGGCCGAAAGCCGACGTGATCATCGGCAATCCGCCGTTTACCGGCGCGAAGTTTCTGAAACCGCAACGCGGCCCGGATTACGTCAACGCCGTGCGCCGCGCCTACGCCGATGTGCCCGGCATGGCCGACTATTGCGTCTATTGGCTACGCAAAGCGCACGACCACTTACCGGCCTGCACCGCTGCCGATCCGGTCGCTGGCCGTGCCGGACTCGTCGGTACGCAAAACATCCGCAACAATCAATCCCGCGTCGGCGGCCTCGATTACATCGTCAAGACCGGCACGATCCTCGAAGCCGTGGAAAGTCAGCCGTGGTCAGGTGAAGCCAACGTTCAAGTCTCGATTGCGAATTGGCTCAAGACACAAGATGCCGGCTTGTTGCCTAAGACACGCCGCCTATGGTTCAAAGTCCAGCCCCCGGTAGGGACGGCTCGCCGAGCCGTCCGCGACTACGACCTCAATTACCGGGACTGCGATTTCATCAACTCTGCTCTCTCCGATCAAACCGACGTGAGCGGGGCGAAGAAGCTCAGATACGTTGAGCCGGTAGCGGTCGTTTGCCAGGGCGTCACACCCGGTCACGATGGCTTCGTCCTCACGCCGCCAGACGCAAAGCGCATGAGCGATTCACACGATGCAGTTTTCCCGTATCTCATCGGACGAGAGCTTCTCACCGGCGATGGCGAGCCAGAACGTTTCATCATCGACTTCGGCCAGATGACTATTCTGGACGCACAACGCTATCCCGCCGCATTCGCACACGTAAAAGATCACGTCCTGCCGGACATTCAAAAGAAAGCTGACAAAGAGCACAAGGACGAATCCGCGCACAAAGATCAAGTGGAGCGGTGGTGGATGCACTGGCGACCACGCCGAGAGTTAATCGAAGCTGTCGCAAAGATTCCGCGTTACATGGTTTGCTCCCGCGTGACCAAGCGGCCCGTCTTTGTGTTCGTTGCCAGCGCCATTCGTCCCGGCGACGCACTTCAAGCATTCACCTTCGCTGATGATTACAGTTTCGGAATCCTGCAATCGCACGCCCATTGGCTGTGGTTTGTTACTAAGTGCAGTAAACTGACGGAACGCTTCCGCTACACGCCCGAATCCGTTTTCGACACGTTCCCGTGGCCGCAATCGCCGACGGCGAAGCAGATCGAGGCCGTCGCTGAAGCAGGCCGTGAAGTGCGCCGCGTCCGCGCCGAAGCGTTGAAGAACCTCAAAGGCGGCCTCCGCGCCCTCTACCGCACGCTAGAGTTACCGGGTGCGAACCCATTGAAAGACGCCCACTCTGCCCTCGATGCCGCCGTCCTCGCCGCCTACGGCTTCAACGCGAAGAAGGATTTGCTCGGCCAACTTCTCGCCCTCAACCTCGAAGTCGCCAAGCGAATCGGGGCCGGACGGCCAGTTGCAGCCCCCGGTCTGCCGAAGAATTACACTGAGGAGAAGAAACTGGTGACAGATGATTGCTTACAGCCTCCCAGCCCGTTGAAATAGCCCACCGCACGAGGCGCACCTCCCGAACAACAAGTAAGCGCAATACCAAAATGAAACCAAAGAGCAGGTCGCGAGGTCGCCGCAAGTTTAAGGGCAGCAAATCCAAGAGCAACGATTCAGCGCCCGATCCGTACCGAGCGCCCCGGCCATACGGTTGGGCTTGGCCGGTAGGTCATAAGAACCGAAATCGCGTGATCCTTCTAAAGTTCTTTCTGCCGGTAATCAAAGGCACTTCAGAGTTTCCCGACGTGCCGTTCAATTCGGCGCAAACCATCGACAGGATTCTTGGTGAGAAACAGATGTTGTCCCGAGAGCCGTCGCTTTCTAAAGAACTCAATCATTATGAAGCCTGCGATAAAGCCGACTTGACCAGACACCCGTTTTGGAATTGTCCAGAGCTTCCGTTGGAACTACTGCATAAAGCTCTATCATTGTGTCCGGCATACGTTCTGCAACACTACGAAGTAGTTCAGCGAGCGTTAGGACGGCTCTACGCGGTTGCATGGTGGGGACACGGGCCTGAGAGCGCCGAGGCGAAAAGGCAACTGGAGAAGTTGCTTCCTGCGGGCAACGCGCATCCTATCACAAAGCACATTCCCGAACTTGCAAAGGAACTCCGAGAGATCAGGCGCTGGATTCGCGAATCGAACGAGTTGATGAAGCAGGAGTTTCCCCGCGAGATTGACCGCGTCAAGAATCTGGCAGAGTTGTATGACGAATCCACGAGCGTCATCTCTGCCGCATTGCAAGCTGCGGAGAGTCCCTTTCTAGCGGCCCGTCTGGCGGAGATTCTTGGCATTCCGGTCGAGACAGCGCGGAAGGTGTTGCCTTCTCGGTAAAAAGTCGAAACTTCTACCAATTCCTGTTCGTATTCTCTTACGCGTATCCTTTGGCGCGATGAAAGATTGGATGGAGTGTGGCATCAGTTCCGTGGTGTTGGTCTGTGCTCTTTACGTCGTGCTCTCCGGCAGGTACAGCGACAGCACTGAGAAATGGGCCTTTGGAATCATCGGAACAATTCTCGGATGGTGGGGAAGACCAAGGTAGTAGTGTGCGTCAGTCACGTGACCGGGCTGCGGCGACTGCCGGGCCGTCCTTCGTGCGTCAACGACGCGGCGCGCCCGGCGGTCGCGCCCTACCGATTAAACGACGGCTTCGGCGGACTGAGATTGCGCGGCGCGTTTGCGCAGGGTGGCGTTGAGGATTTTTTTGCGGAGGCGGAGGTTCTTGGGAGTGGCTTCGACGTATTCGTCGGGGGCGATGTATTCGAGGGCGCGTTCCAGCGACATTTTCAGCGGCGGTTCGAGTTGAATCCCCTTCCCTTCGCCCTGCGAGCGGATGTTGGTGAGGTGTTTGGTCTTCGTTGGATTGACCGGCATGTCTTCGATCCGGGGATTCTCGCCGACGATCATGCCTTCGTAGACTTCTTCCTGCGGACCGACGAAGAGACGGCCACGTTCCTGAATGTTGTTGAGCGCCCACGCGGTGGCGATACCGGTTTCCATCGAGACCAGCGTGCCGGTGCGCCGCGTCAATATCTCGCCGCGCCACAAGCCGTACTCCTTGAACAGATGCGACATCGCGGCGCGTCCGCTGGTCTGATTGACGAGGTCGGTTTCGAGTCCGATGAGGCCGCGGGTGGGAATCACGGCCTCGATGCTCACGCCGTGCGGATGGTGGTTCATGTTGGTGATCTCGCCCTTGCGGGCGGCGAGATTTTGCAGCACGTCGCCGAGACATTCATTGGGCACTTCGATCCACAGCGTCTCCATCGGTTCGAGTGTGTGGCCGGACTTGTCCTTGCGCAAAATAACTTCGGGACGCGAGACGAGGACTTCGTAGCCTTCCCGGCGCATCTGTTCGACGAGGATGGCGATCTGCATTTCGCCCCGGGCGCTGACGAGGAAGATGTTGGCCGCGTCGGTGTCTTGCACGAAGAGAGAGATGTTCGTGCGCGTTTCCTTGTGCAGGCGCTCGCTGATGTGACGGGCCGTGACGAGCTTGCCGTCGCGACCCGCGATGGGGCCGTCGTTGACCGCGAACTGCATCTGGATGGTGGGCGGATCGATCTCGGCCCACGGTACCGGCTCGCGTTGTTCACTGTCGCAGAGTGTTTCGCCGATGGAAATCTCGCCAAAACCGGAGAGGCCAACGATGTTACCGGCTTCGCCGATGACTGTCTCGCCGGATTTCAGGCCACTGAACTCAAACACTTTTGTAACGGCCGTCCGCTCGCGCTTACCGTCCCGGTGAATGCAAACGATCGAGTCACCGATTTTGACGCTGCCGCCGGTGACCTTGCCGATGGCGATGCGGCCGACGTAATCACTCCAGTCGAGATTGCTGACGAGCATTTCGAACGGCGCGTTGGGATCGGCTTTCGGCGCCGGGATGTGCTGCAAGATTGTTTCGTAAAGCGGCGTCATGCCGGTGCGCGGATCGTTGAGGTCCCGGACAGCGTAACCGTCGCGGGCACTGGCGTAGATGAAGGGCGCGTTGAACTGTTCTTCGGTGGTGTGAAGTTCGAGGAGCAATTCCAAGACTTTGTCGTGGACGCCGTGCGGGTCGGCGTGTTCCCGGTCGATCTTGTTAATGACGACGATGACCTTGAGGCCGTGACCCAGCGCTTTCTTCAGAACGAATCGCGTCTGCGCCTGCGGGCCGTCGAAGGCGTCCACGAGCAACAGCACGCCGTCCACCATGCCGAGGATGCGTTCGACTTCGCCGCCGAAATCGGCGTGGCCGGGTGTGTCCACGATGTTGATGGTGTGACCGCCCCAGTGGACCGAGGCGTTCTTGGCCTTGATGGTGATCCCCTTTTCTTTCTCCAGGTCCATCGAGTCCATGGCGCGTTCTTCCGCGACCTGGTTGTCGCGGTAAACGCCGCCTTCGCGCAGCAGTTTGTCCACGAGCGTGGTCTTGCCGTGGTCAACGTGCGCGATGATACCAATGTTTCGGAATTTGTCGTTCATCGTGGAATCACCTCAAAGACTTACGTCCAGAAGGAGCGCACAATCTAGTGGAATTCGGAAAAAATGCAAGGCATTTGGCGACCGGTTTTGCTAGGAATTCGTCTCGACGAGATGGACGCTCGATTGAACCTCGGCGCCTTCGACGAACGAGGTTTGTGGCTCGATGAGGAAATCCACCATGCCGGTGCCCAGCGAGCCGGCCTCGCGTTGCACACGAAACATCGCCACATCCATCTGGCGATGGAGAAACACTTCCGTGCCGTCCACCACGCCGAGCACCGCAGCGTCCAGAAAGTAGTCCCGGCTTTGAAGTTGACAGCGGAATCGGAATTTCACGCGAATGGTGCGGCCGCTCTCGACTTGCTCGATCGGGTCGCCGCGAGTATGGGACACGCTGCCGCCCAGTCGCGTGCCCCGCAGCGTCTTGATCCCCATGCCGAATCTGACGCGGCGGGCCGGCTCGGTAAATTCCACGTCGAACGTGAAAAGGTAAGCCTTTCCTCGCACCAACACGTTGACAAGTTTTCCATTGGGCGTGACGATGGACGGGTTCTTAATCGTGGCTCCGCGCGAGACAAACGAGATGGTGCTCTTGGGCACCATGCCCGGGTCGTAAGATTCGTCACTGACCGGTTCGACCGTCGCTGTGGGAGATGACCGGCGGGCTTCCTCCTGCGGAGCCGGTGATGTCGAGCCTGCCGCCCCCGGCGCGTTCAACTGCCGGATTTCCTCGCGGACACGCTCGACTCTTTCGGGGGGCGCGAAGATCAGTTTCTGGTACTTGGAGAGGACGAGCCGCGGGGAGCTTGCCAGCAACAGTTCGCCGTGCTCCAGCAGGATGGCTCGCTCGCATAATTCGATCACCGATTGCGGGGAATGGGAAACAAAGAGAATCGTTCCGCCCTGATTCTGGATCGTCTGGATTCGGGAGAAGCATTTCCGCTGAAACGCCGTATCGCCGACCGACAGCGCTTCGTCCACGATGAGGATGTCCGGCTCGACGCTGATGGCGACGGCGAAGGCCAGACGCACGTGCATGCCGCTGGAGTAGGTCTTCACCGGCTGGTCGATGAACTCGCCGATGTCCGCAAACGCGACGGTGGATTCGTAGCGCGCGTCGATTTCCTCACGCGACAAGCCCATGATGGAGGCTTGCATGTACACGTTCTCGCGTCCGGTAAACTCAGGGTTGAAACCCGAGCCGAGTTCCAGCAGCGCGGCGACCCGTCCGCGGACCGTGATGACACCGTCGGTCGGCGGCAAGGTGCCGCAGATGATTTGGAGCAACGTGCTCTTGCCGGCGCCATTGCGGCCGACGATGCCGACGGTTTCACCGCGCCTGACTTCGAAGGAGATGTCCTTCAGCGCCCAGAACTCGCGGTAGAACTGCTTGCGCCGTCCGCAGAACAACTGCTTCAGGCGGTCCTGAGGCTTCTCGTAAATCTGGTAGCACTTCCGCAGATTGGAAACCTGTATGGGAATCTCCGAGGCCATGGTCAAATTCTTCTCCACTTTCTAGCAAATCTGCCGGCACGAATCCAGCGCCGCGCGTCGTCCCGGTAATGACGACCCTTAGTCTCTCAATAACTCCTCGACGCTTTCCCGCGAGTAGAAGTCCCAGTACGCGCCGCCGCTGTTCAGAAGTCTGCTGCCCAACTGCCGCAGTAATTGCGCGTCGTAAAGCTTGTTTTTGTTCTTGGTCTCCAGCCGTTCGTTGAGCTGGGCCGCTTCTGGAGCGACGATGCGCAAAGCCTTGCCGCCCGTGGCGACGATGTCTTCATACCGGAGAATCGACTCTTGGGGAAGCACCCTCAGATATTTTTCATAATACCACGACAGCAGACACAGTTGCCGTTCGACCGCATCTTGGATTGGCTCGATCCGTTCGGCGAGGCCGGGGTCTAAGCGCTCGACAGACGTCGCTAGGCCGAAATGAGCGGGGATGGCCACCGTGCTCCACGAACCGAGTACGGAGAGCGGATTGCGGATGATTGCATGGCAGGGGAAGTGTTGGATCAGAGATTCGAGAACCGCCGTGAAAATCTGATTTTGCTTGATAACCAGCAAGAAGTCCGGCCCCAGCGCCTTTTCGATCCGGATCTCCCCTCGGGGATTAACGTGTTTTCTTAAACCGGATTCGGAGAACTCGTCGCTGAATGGATTGTCCGGCACCGTGCCGTCCGAATGCCGTGAGATCGCGATCTGGCGGGTCTCAATCGAGTCTCGCATCTCGTCAAAAAAACGGCCAATGCCCTCACAGATCGGGCGATGGTTGGTCAGGTGCCGGTACACGGTGAGGTCAACCGGTTCGTGCAACGCGACCGTCTCGGGCAGCTTTTGCAACAGATGACAAGCCAGCGTCGTACCCGAGCGCGGGATGCCGGTCAAAATCACATTGCGCTTGTTCATCGCCCCCTCACCACAAGCCGTCCATGTTTTCCAGAATCTGCAGGAAGGCCTTCCGCTCACACTCCAAACTGTGACGGGCGACCGTCTCTCTGGCGCTGTTCAACATCCGACCGGTCTGCGCGGCCGACAATCCCAAGACTGTTTCGGCCGCGTTCAGAATCTTCTCCAGCGCGAAGTCTGGCCGGAGACAATTGTCGCCCGGCAGGCAAAAGGAACGATTGCCGACACAGTCCGGGCAGACGACCAGCGTGTTCAAGGCCATGCCTTCCAACGCCGGCAGGAAAAAACCTTCCTCGTGTTTGGGCAGAAAGATCGTGACCTTGGCCCGGTTCAGGTCGTTCAAGAAATCCGGGCGCGCTCGACGCGTGGTCAGCAGTTCGATGCGCCGGTCGGATCGATCCAAGTGTTCCCGGAGTGTGCGCCCCATTTCCGGCTGTTTGGCCGCCACAATGAGCAGGTCAACGTCTTTCGCGGAATGCTGCCGGGCGGACGGAAACTCGCGAAGGTCGATGCCATTGGGAATGACAAACACGGGGCCGTTGACTTGCCGGGTTTCCCGGATGGCCGTTTCCACCTCCGGGCTGACGCAGATGCGGATCGCCTTGCGCTGCAGGAAGGGATAACGCCGGTCACCGGGCTGCGCGTGTTTCAACGCCTGAATCAGATTGATCACCGGAACGGAAGAGTCTTCCCGCCAATGTCGGTCAAGCATCTCCCAGTCCCACCCGGACAGGAACAGCGCGTCCGCACGAATCGAATCCCGCAACGCCACTGCGTCGTCTTTCAGCTCTCTCCACGGATTGCTCGCGTCCCAGACCGTTTCGTCCGAGAAGCAGATACGGGCCACATGGCTGCCCGAAGACCGCACATGGTTGAAGTAATGCCAGATCTTCAACTGACTGCCGCGAAGCGATCTGAAATCGTTGTAAAACAAAACCGTGCGCATGACATGTGATTGTCGTTCAGCAGTTGATCCACAGGTTGTCCACGTTTTCCAAAACGCGCAAGAACGCCTCGCGTTCCCGCATCAAGTCGTGTACGGCCGCGGTTTGTCCGGCCCTATCCATGATTTGGCGCGCCTCGGCCGGCGAAAGCTCCAGCGCTGTTTTGATGGCCACGGCGATACTCTCAAACGCATACTCCGGTCGCAGGCAGTTGTACCCCGGCCGACAAAAGGACCGGTTGCCGACGCAGTCGGGGCAAACCACGATCGTTCCCAGCGCCATCCCTTCCAGCGCGGGCAGATAAAATCCTTCGGCCGGCTTCGGAAGGAACACTGTCACTCGAGCCCGGGCAATTTGTTTCAAGAACTCCGCTCTGGGGAGGTTGGCGGTCAGCAACTCGATCTGCCAGCCGGGACCTTTCAGGCTCGCCATCAGTCGGCCACCCAAATCCGGTTGCTTCAGGGCGACGATCAACACGTCGCAATCCTTTTCGGACACTTCGACGGGGCGAGGCAGTTCTTCGAGGTCAATCCCGTTGGGGATGACAAATACCGGGCCGTTCACCCGACCGGTTTCGCTGATGGCGGCGGCGACCTCTTGGCTGACGCAGATGCGGATCGCGCGGTGTTTCAGAAATGGATAGCGCGCGTCGTCGGGCCGGGCGTGCTGGACGGCCTGAACGAGGTTGATGATTGGTATCGGCGAACGCTCGCGTTCGTCGCTACCCAGAGTCAGCCAGTCCCGCCCCGCAAGAAAGAGAAGGTCGGCCTGAACCGATGATCGGGATTCGTCGACTTCGTTTCTGCACGCGCACCACGGGTTGCTCTCATCCCACACGCTCTGTCTTGAGAACAAGATGCGGGCGATGTGACCGGGATGGCGACGGACATGGTTATAGTAATGCCAAACCTTCAGGTGCCCGCCTCCGAATCCCTTGAAATCTCTATGGAACAAAACAGTACGCACGGTGGCTACCAGTCGAGGTTCTTCTCATAGCCCAGATCGATCAGGAGCTGTCCGAGCAGTTCCTTGCAGGCCCGCTTGTGCTCATCTGTAAAGTAGCGCCGCCACGTTCCGATCATGCCCGTGTGGAATGTGGCCGTGTCGCCAAACGCGCGATCCGCCACCGAGTCGACTTCCTGCGCTGTGCATTCCACACCCAGATGAAGCGCGATGGCGTTGATCTCGCGCCGTTGAAGTTCGCGAGACCCACCGCCCTGCGGGCCGACCAACCGTTCGAAGAATGTCAGAAGACTCTGTGGCTGGGAATCCCATTGCAGAACGCTTTCCACCCGTTCCCGAAGATTGCGCAAGACCGGGCCCGAAGGGAGTTGGCGAATCCCCACGATCGCGGTCATGATGCGTTGCTCTTCGGAGAGCGTTCGGTAGTAATCGTGGAGCGGAGTTCCCGGGCGATTGGCCACGAATTGCGCCTGCGACACTGCGACGTCTCGCGGGTCGCGAATGATGCTCACGATCTTAATTCCCAGTTCCCATAACAGTGTGGCCATTCCTTTCGAGTAAGGAATATGGCCGGTGATGAAGTTCCCCTGCTCCAGCGAAGCTAGCGTGCTGTGAATCTTCTCCCGCGGCATCAGACGAGGTCTTCCCACGCCGAGAGGAACCCCGGTCTCCGGCTCGCTCGAAACGTCCGGATACCCTTGTTCCGGCCCGAGGTGCAGATCGACCGAGGTCATTCCGGGAAGCAGGCCGATGATTTTCTTCAGCAGATGCGTGCCGGATTTCGGCAGGCTGTTGACGATGCAAGCCGGCAACGTCGCTCGATCTTGTGCCGCCTTCTCACTCATAACCGAGCCGCCGCAACAGTTCTCCAAGTTGTTCGTTGATCAAGCGCTGTTCCTCTGCAGAAAGATTCTCGCGCCACCGGCCAACGCGCCGGTGGTGGTCGTCGCGATACCACTGCCGTTGTTGCTGCGCGTGGTAAGCTCCCGCGGTCGCGTTTTGTATCTTTCCGCAGAACTCCCTGACCGCCGGCGCAGAATCGAGCTCCAGAAACTCCAGCAAAGCGTCGGCGGTCTGGCGTGGATGGCCGACCAAATCTTCATATCGTACCTGCAGGTGCGGCACGTCTTCGAGGTCTTCGAGTGCGATTTCCAAAATCTCCTTCCACACGAGCGCGCATCGTACCGGACCCTTGGCTTGCGCCATGAGTGTTTTCCACGACCGCGGTCTCAAGTGCGACCATTCCACTCCCCCACAGCCCGGCACCATCGAACAGGCCACGTCCCGGCCGTCGCGCACGATGTGAATCAATTTCGCTTCCGGAAAGATTCGTCGAACGTACGGAATCCGCAGCGTGTTTCGCGGATTTTTTTCGACCAGCAGACCGGCCGAACCTTTCTGTTTCTCAAACCAATCCCTGATCCGCCGCACGACCGGCGCGGTGGCGCGCCCGGCGGTCAGCCGGTGACTCTCGTTCGCGCCCATCCCACCCAATTCCCAAACGTCATGCGCTTCAAACACCAACTTCACATCCGGATGCGCTCCCACCAATTCGCCCAGAATGCTGGTGCCCGACCGGGCGCAGCCGACCATCAACGCAATCTTCATTTCCAGCCGTGTTCGTACACTCGGGCCACGTACTTCTGGTACTCCCCGGAGATGACGTGTTCCATCCACGCGCGGTTCTCCAAGTACCAATGAATCGTCCGCTTGAGTCCATCCTGCAGATTGACCGACGGCGTCCAGCCGAGCTCGCCGGTCATCTTGGAATGATCCAGCGCGTACCGCCAGTCGTGTCCGGGACGATCCTTCACGAACGTGATCAATCCCTCCACATCTGCCGCCGGCTTCCCCAACGCCGCGGCGACCTGCCGGCACAACTGCCGCACCAGGTCGAGATTCTTCAACTCCGCACCGCCGCCGATGTTGTAGATTTCGCCGACGCGTCCTTTTTCCACCACCGAGGCGATGGCCCGGCAATTGTCCTCGACATAGAGCCAGTCCCGCGCGTTTTCGCCGCGCCCGTAGACCGGCAACGGTTTTCCCTGCAGCGCATTGTAGATCATCAACGGAATCAACTTTTCGGGAAACTGATACGGGCCATAGTTGTTCGAGCTACGCGTGATGACCAACGGCAGCCCGTACGTTTTGTGATAACTCCGGCACAACAAATCCGCCGCTGCCTTGCTCGCCGCGTACGGACTGTTGGGCTGGAGCGGCGACTCCTCCGTGAACTCCCCACGCTCGATCGAACCGTACACCTCATCGGTCGAAACGTGCACGAAACGTTTCACGCCAATCGTCCGCGCCGCTTCCAGCAACACTTGCGTGCCCTTCACATTCGTCTCGATGAACGGTGCCGCGTCGAGGATGCTGCGATCCACGTGCGACTCCGCTGCGAAATTCACAATGACCTCCACGCCCTCGACTGCCTTGCGAACGATCTCGTGATCGGCAATATCGCCGTGGATCAGCGTGACGCGGTCAACAACGTCCTTCAGATTCTCCAGATTGCCGGCATAGGTCAGCTTGTCGAGCACCGCCAATTGCCAACCGGTATGGTTCGCGAGCGCGTGGTGCACAAAATTCGAGCCGATAAATCCCGCGCCGCCGGTAATCAGAATCTTCATGTCAGTTTCCAGTTCTGGCTTAGCTGCTGCCAACGCGAGATGTCAAGGGAGATGTCGTTCGGCAGATCAACCTTCGCTTCGCGCTTGTTACCGGCGCGCACGTCGGGCCGGCGCCGCTGGGCCAGATCGTACATGGACTTGCGCTCGGTCGCGATGTGGAGCGTGTCGAACCGAATCTCCCGGCAATGCGCGATGGCCAGTGCAATTTTCGGCGCAATCACGTCCATGTAATCCTGGCTTGTAAACATGTCCGTGAACGCCACCGGATGCGGCCATTCGCGCGGACGGAAACTCGTGCGGATCACCAGATGTCGCGGCGCCAGCCGGGCAATCTCCTCAGCCACGAGTTTGGAGAGCGCGTAATAGTTGCGCGGCGGCCCGACCGGGTCGTCTTCCTTGTACAAGCCGGTCGTGCCGGCAAACACGTAGTCCGTCGAGATGTGGATGAGGAACGCGCCGGCATCGGTTGCCGCCCGGACGATGTGGCGCGTGCCGGCCACGTTCACGGCCCAGCAGCGTTCCCTCTCCCGTTCAGCCTGCGCAACGTCGGTGTACGCCGCCGCGTGAACCAGCACCTCCGTCCGATAGCGCTTGAGCGCGGCGGCGATCGTGCCCGGTTGCGTTACGTCCAACTCCGCGCGCGGCGGCGCCACGATGCCGGGAAGCAATTGCTGCAGTTCACGCCCGAGCCGCCCCGAACCGCCGGTGAGCAGGATGCGCTCGGCCGGTAATCGTCTGGCGGAATCGTTTGCGGACATGGGAAGGCCACGATACGAAAAACCGATGCCGGGCGGCAAGGAAAACCACGACGGGCAGAATTACTTCGCGGTGCTCTTCGCGGGTTTGCTGGCGCCGGCGATTTTGGATTCGTCGAACGCTCCGCTCACGTCGGCCAGCCGCGCTTTCGACTGTTGGCCCGTGTGCGCCAGAATGCTGATCACCACGATGGCAATCAGTGCGCAAACGAAGACACACTCCACCAAGCTCTCGCCCGACTGGCTGCTGAAACCTGTTCTCACACGTACCTGACACATCGTGGTGTCGACCAGACAAGTGAAACAGGCGCGCCAGCGGTAATCTGAATCGGTGGAAATAGAGCAACAATAACGGGGTTGGTGGAGACGACGGGGGTCGAATGCGCCTGCGGCGCACAAGCCCTGCCCGCCGCCGGCAGGCCGCGACAGCGGGCGCAGCTTTACCCGCCGAAGGTGGGTTTACCCACTGCAGGCGGGCCACGACCTCGACCATTGCGTGTTCAGCCATTCCCTGCCCTTTCCTGACTTCAAAAACTTCTCACGCACACGCGCACTCGCGTAATCAGGAAACTTCTCCGTGTGAATCACCTCAAACTCGCCGATCACCTGCCCTGCCTTCGAGCTTCCTGCCGATGTTCTCTGAGTCGGCGTGCAAGGTTGTTGGTGATTCCGACGTACCGCTTGCCTGTGCGTGTACCTCTGAGAACGTAAACGGTGATCATAAGGAAGTTGGTGGAGACGACGGGGGTCGAACCCGTGACCTCCGCAATGCCATTGCGGCGCTCTCCCAACTGAGCTACGTCCCCATTACGCCTTCGGCGCACAAGCCGAGACGACGCGCGCATGTTACCGGCCCGCATGTCGTTTGTCAAATTCGGCATGGACACCGGCGCCGTCTTGATTCGTAAGAAGCAGAAGGGAGAGGCCGGTGGGCCTCTCCCTTTGTTCTGCGGATTTGTTCGTTTCGGTTACGAGTGGGCCGGGGTCGGCACGGTTGTCGTCTGCTTCTTCCGCTCGGACCGGGGCGGGAACTGGTTCAACCGGAATTGGGCGCGGACGGTCGAGTTGGACGTGACGCGTTCGGGCCACTGATTGTTCGCCGCGTTTTGGATCGTCAACAGGCCTTCGTACAACTCGTTGGCAGCGGTGTTGCGCGCGTCGGTGGAGCCGGTGCGTTCCGTCTTCGCGGTTTCCTGCGTGTCATCGCTCGTGTCCAACGCGTCAATGGCGCTGGTGAGTGCCGTGGTGTCGGCAGCCACCCAACCTTTGCCGGTCAGCGCGGTGGCGTTGGCGGCGATGACGCACGAGGCCTGTACGACGCGGGCGCGTTGCAAGACGCTGGCGAGATCGCTCGGTGTGGTGATGCCGATCTGGAACTCGTTGCGCAGTTTCACGTCCTGACCTTTGAACGCGCGCTTGGCGCTTTCCTTGGCGCGGCCCACGAGGTCGTTGAGCGTCGTGAGCGCTTCGTTCTGGCCGACGGTGTAACCGCCGACGTTGGCGGTCTTGCTCTTCTGGGTGCTGGCGGTGCCGCGCACGGTGCCGAGGAGCGCGCGTTGCTGCGTCACGAATTCCGCCGGCAAGCGTCCATTGATCTCGCTATGCGCGTCGGCGGCGTCGAGGATGTAGTCGGCCTCCTGCGTGAGCAGGCCGAGCGCGAACTTGAATGTGACTTTAACTGACATGCGAACCTCCGTTCGGTTGATCGGTTGTTGCGGTTATGTTACGGGCTGTCACTGTGGACATCCGGGAAGCGAGTTCCGTACCACGGGCAGAGAGGTCGGTGGCGCGGGCCGTCAGTTCCGCAAGGCAGGAACGCTTCGCGGCGGCGTGGCACGGACTTACGTGACGCGGGGAGGTGCCGCCGCGACGTTCGCAATTGTCCCCGACCGGCAGGAACACGGACAAAATTGTGTGGCTCTCGAATCCGCGAGGCGGGCCAAGCCCTAAAACTCGTTAGAACTGACTGCCCGCCTCACCGAAGACACTGCCCGCATCCCAGATTTGCCTCCCTGCATCCCCAACAGCCTTCCCGACATCCTTTTTGACCCTGCGAAGCTTGCCTCGAAGAATTCGAGGTTGGGGAATGGTCAACCGGGCGGCTTTTTCGGAGAAGAGTGACCGGTCAGGCGGCGTCCAGCGGACTACGGACGCCGAGGCCGGGCTTGCGCATGACGTGGGTGTATATCTGCGTGGTCGCGACATCTTTATGGCCTAACAAATCCTGCAAGGTGCGGATGTCGGTGCCACTTTCCAGCAGATGCGTGGCGAAGGAATGCCGGAAGGTGTGGCAACTGGCGGGCTTGGTGATACCGGCTTTGCGGATGGCATCTTTGACGGCGCGTTGCAAGAGCGTCTCGGCGGCATGATGACGTTGCTCGCGCCCGCTGCGCGGATCGCGGGAGCGTTTCGCCGCCGGGAAGACGTATTGCCACGCCCATTCCCGGTGGGCGTTCGGGTATTTCCGCTCCAGCGCATACGGCAGATAAACGGTGCCGAAGCCTTCGGCGAGGTCTTGCGCGTGGAGCGTCTTGACGCGCGCGAGGTGGCGCTTCAACGGTTCTTCGAGGCTCTTGGGCAAGACGGTGATCCGATCCTTCTCGCCTTTGCCGTCGCGCACGACGATCTGGTGATAGCCGAAGTCCACGTCCTTGATACGAAGCCGGACGCAGTCCATCAATCGCAACCCGGCGCCGTAAAGCAAATCGGCCATGAGCCGGTAGGTGCCGGTGAGTTGGGACAGGATTGCTTGGACTTCGTCGCGGGTCAACACGACCGGCAAACGTTCCGGCTGCTTGGCGCGTTCGACGTTCTTGATCCAGCCCAGCGGCTGATGCAGCACGGCGTCGTAGAGAAACAGCAAGGCGCTGAACGCTTGGTTCTGGGTGGAGGCGGCCACTTTGCCTTTGACGGCCAAGTGCGTAAGAAAGGCCCGCACGTCCTCTTCGCCGAGTTCATCCGGATGTCGTTTGCCATAGAACAGGATGTAGCGCTTAATCCAGTTGGCGTACGCTTCCTCGGTGCGAATGGAATAGTGCCGGTAACGGCAAACATCGCGGACGCGGTCCAAAAGTTTGGGCTTGTGCTTACCGAGAGGTTTTACTAACGTGCTGTCCACAAGAGGACTACTACCAAATGTGGACTCTAGAACGCAACGGAAATAGACGCCAAAGTGGCGTCTTTTTTTACGCCATTAGGGCGTCTAATTCATGTTCGGCATCACAGTCCCGCCGCCTTTAGTTGGCCGTACACGATTTGCTGTACGCATTTTTCGCACATGCCGCCGAGTTGGTTTTCGCTGCCATCCCGCTGCTTCTTCATCAGGGCGAGACGGTCTGCTGTTTCGAGGTCGTTGTCGCGGCCATCCTTCATGGTCATCAGTTCGTGTGTGATTCGATTGGCGAGCGCGGATGCCGAACCAGACGCTGCACGTAACCGCTGGCCCGCCGTCCGCTTCGAGGTCTTGGATTTCTTCATGGTTTTCTTTCCGCATCACGCCCGCTGTCGGCCAGCGGTACGTGAGCTTTTTCGTTAGACTACGAGGGCGCATGTCTGCACATACCAATCCGAAGCTTGCGGCGATTGATGATGCACTGACAGAGGTTGAGCCGATTCTGGAGGAGTTTGGGCTAGCTCATGGCTTTACTCTCACACGCTCACACGAGCACTCATACAATGTTCCATACCGGAAGCTGCACCGAGAGTCAGGAGTGATTCGTCACGAGATTGGTTTGATTATCTCCTCGGACATGCCGGAGCGATTGGAGCGAGGATTCTTCCCGGACATTCCTTGCACTATGTATATTGCCGCTCACGACCGTCAGACTCACATGCGCTACGGCACGCGCATATTCGAGGCCGTGCCCTTCAGCGCGCTTCGATCCTCGCTACAGGGTTATCTCATGGAGGCGGAGCGCAAGCTTGCGACTTGCACATTAGGTTTTATTGCCGAGCATGGAACTCGTGATCCACTCGCCTAACACCCATTAAGCCCGTGATCGTCAAGTGACAAAACACGTCCCTGCGAAGTTTTTCTTCTCCGCCTCTACTTTCTTCAACGTCGGTGGTCCGCTTGGTTTCTT
>JBGQCJ010000062.1:0-22577 GCA_041495285.1 Verrucomicrobiia bacterium | reverse complement strand
CTCGCCGTCCCGCCTCGTCGGCACCTGGGATCAACGCCCCACATCGCCGGACCGCCTCGGCCACACGCCGGGCGGCCTCTGCGCGTCCCCGGATACCCTCGCCACTTGAGTTTCTGCAGTTGCAGACAATCGGCGGCGAGTTATGATGCGCATGGATCGGCCATCGGAAGGAAGTTTATGATTAAGGCCACGGCAAAATTCCAGAAACAGCAACCCAAAGTCCTCAAGCAAATTCGCAAGATGCGCGAGGAGATGGAAGATCTGCAGGATTATCTCGACCTGCTGGAGGCCCGCGCCGTCAACGAGGGCAAGGCCACGTATAGCACTGCTGAGGTAAAAACAAAACTGGGCCTCAAGTGACCGACTGGATGCGTAAGATTCTGGAAAGCAAACGCGCCTACCGGCAGGCGCTGGCATCCCATCCCATCGCTGAGAAACTGCGGATGCTCGATGAGTTGCGCCAACGCACGCTCGCCATCCGCCGGGCGGCCAGGGGATCCACGCGGCGGCAAATGCGGTCGTGGCAAGTCTGGCCACCGATTATAACGTGACCGCGCAGACGTTGATCGATCTGCAGACCAAAATCACGGCGTACAGTGGCGCGGTTGGCAAGCCGGCCTTGGCCAAGAGCAGCAAGCAGGCGGCCGGGGTGACGTTGGAAAGCGCGCTGGCCAACGTGGACAAGGTGTTGGTTGAGAAGCTGGACAAGCACGTCCAGCGGATCCGCACGAGCCAGCATACGTTCTTCGAGACCTACACAGCGGCCCGTTCGATCGTGGGTCACCCGGGCGGTCGCAGCAAGGCTAAGCCGGACGGGAACGGCAACGGCGGCACGCCTTCTAACAATTAGGAGTTGTTCACCGCCAAGGCGCAAAGCCGAATGCGACATTGGTCGCATGACTCGCCGAGAGGCCACCATGTCGTGCCGGTGGCAAACCCGCGATGCAGTGTTCGCGGCAAACGCTAAGAACGGCAGAGGCGAATCCGAAGGGATTCGCCTCTTTGCTTTGGGGCGAGCGATCAGAATTATGGCACGAGGCGGATGCGGTAGAGCCGAAAGCCGCACCAGCGGCTTGAGACGGCGCGTTCGTCCTCCGACAGCGAACCTCGGAGCACAATCGTCCGGCGAATTGAGGTTTTTAGCGAACAAGAAGACGACGTTCTAACCGTCGCTAAAAACTCACGTCATTTAAGCCAGTGAAGTATCCCCAGCAGCAGTATGACGACAGTGAAGACATCCGCCGCGACGACCAATAGAACCACCGACAGACTTGCCCAATTTGCTTCCTGAAAATCTAGGTTGCGATCCTGCTGCTCAACCAAGTGTTTGTAGTCAGCGGCTTCCATCCCGTGTCTTGCTTCTAGGGGTAATGCCTCGAGAACACACTGTTGGGATTCTGGAGAGTCTTCAGCGAAGACGTCTCGGTGGAGCGCTGGACCTTCTATTACCTCTTGCTTCATTCGGCATATGAATCTTTAGCATTTCACGTGCCCTTTCGAATCTATTCCACACAATAAAATCTTACCTACGGCACGAGACGGACGCGGTAATAACGTGCCGGTGTGTTCGTCGCGGCGCCGACATCGAGGTGATTGGTGACGGTGCCGACGGTGTTGGTGACGGTGAAGATGGCGGCGAAGTTGTTGGTGAGATAACTGCCTCCCGGCGCGCGTTGCAGCGCGTTGGTCCTGCCAATGCCAGTCATCCACGTGACGCGAATGTTGTTGGCTTCACGGTGAATGTCTGTGATGCGGAAGGCGGACGCACTGTTCTTCGGATCGGTACCGGCTTGGAATTCCTGCAAGTTCGTCAGCCCATCGCCATCGGAGTCCTGACCGGCCACCGCTGCGGTCGTGCTGCTGAAGTAGAGTAGCTCCCACCAATCCGGCAGCCCATCGCCATCGGTGTCGGCCACGGCACAACCACCGGGGCCGGTCGTGCAGCTCGGTTGCGAGATGAACAGCGACCAACACTCCAGTTCCGCTGACGCGGCGAAATTGCCGACGACAAGCGTCCACGTGCCATTCACCGTAGAACCCGATTTGGTGTTGAAGGCGGTCAGCGATTCCTCGGGCTGATAAGAACCGGTGAATGGGGGTGTGCCGCTGCAAATTGATACAGGGGCGGCATCGTCGAATGTCGTGCGGCTGCTGTCGGAGCTACACGTCGTGCCGTAGTCTTGCCCGAATGCGCAGCCACCGCTGTCAGCGTCTGTCACCAACGCCACGGTCGTGTTATCGGGCCCGACGAGGTAGATGTCCAGGTCGCCGTTGGAGTCGCTGGTCAGGTAGAGCGAGACCGTGACCTTGGCGACACTGGTGACGAGGCCGGTGACGGTGATGGAGGACGAACCGCCAAAGAGAGGCGAGATCGTCACCGGCGTGTCGTTGGCATCGAAGCGCGTGGCGGCGCCAATGCCGGAGCCGGTACTCAGTTTCATCGGGAACATGTTGGTGCCGCCGTTGTCCGTGACGGTCAACACCAGCTTGATCGGAGCGACGCAGACAAACGAGGGCGCGGTGCTGAACTGGAACAGCGTCGAGTTGGTGCGGCTCGCGCCGACGGCGGCGTTGGGATATGCCGAGACCGGCTGCGAGATACTGACGCCGGCGGTCGTGGTCGAGAGCACGGCGAGGATGTTGCTGGCTGTGATGAGGCCGGTGTTTTGGAGCACAACGTTGAGATTGATGCACTCGTTGGGATCAATACCGCCGTTGTTATTGCCGCCGCTGTCGCTGAACGTTGAGGAGTTCAGCACCAGCACCGGGACCGGCGCGAGAGCAAAATTCTGCGTGGTCGTGCCGGCGTTGGCGATGGTGACGCCGGAGACGGTTTTCGATCCATGGCTGGGCGCGGAGGCGGTGACTTGATACGTGTCCGCCGGCAATGGAATCGAATACGTCCCGCCCGGCCCGGTGCTACGCGAATATCCGTTCGCGGTACGCACAACAGCGTTCGTGATCGGCAATCCGCTGACGGCATCGGTGACCATTCCCTGCAATGTGCCGCTGGCCGCGGGCGGGCAACTTGTGAACTTGAACTTACCGATGCGCGTCTGCCAGCCTCGCGTGCTGCTGGTGGCGTAATACTCGGTGGTGTACCAGAACGTGCAGTCATCGCTCGGGTCAACCGCCAGCGCGCTGTAGTCGCCCCAGCGCGATAACGTGTCGGTTTGCGATCCGCTGCCGGCTTGCAGCGTCGTCTCGCCCTGGAACAATCCGCCTGCCGGATCGCTCGCCAGCCGACCGGCGTAGCGAATGGACGGAAACACGTTCGTGCCCGACACGCTGTAGCCGACGGCGAGGTTACCCTGCCGGTCCATCGCGGCACTGCCCATCCAGCGATGGGCGGCATCAGGCGCGAAGCTGGCCTGCTCGTTGATCGTGAACGATCCGCCCGGCAGATTGCGGCGAAGCTGGTAATAGCGCACCGCCGCGTGGGAGGTCGCCATGATCGCGCCGCCGACGTTGACGGTGTGGTTGACCACCAGCGACTCGTTGCTGCCGAAGTTCCGGTACTGCAAGCGGTGCATGAGCCGGTCGGTCAACGCATCCAGCCGGGAGTTCGTGCCTGCCGGAGGCGGTTGCGGAACGCAATCGCGCTCGGAACTCCCGCACGGCAGGATCGGATTGAACGCGGCCGTGGCGATGGGACTGTCCGGCCGCTCGGTGAATGTGGAATTGTCGGGATTGGCGAAGTCGGCATGAAATTCGAACACGCGGAGCGCGTCGCCTTGCGGATCGCTAAACTCGTCGGCGGTCATGCAAACAAAATAGTCCGGCGTGCCGGTCGGCGGCGGCGGGCCGTCGAGGTCCGCAGGCAGCAAGCCGTCAATGGCGGGATCGACCGGTTCGAGGTCAAAGAAGACGAAGCTCGCGTTGGGATCGCCGGTCAGCATCTTGGCGCGGTCGAACGCAAACACGCCGGTGCCGTGCGGGTCATCGGTGGCGGCATCGAACTGGTTATCGGTCATATAATATGCATCGGGCCACACGCCGAACTTGGAGTAATCGTTCAGCCAGTTATTCGGCATCTGGAAGTCGTAGACATAGTAGCCCCCGGTCGGATCGGCGGATTGCGAACAGGCGACACACTGATGAAACGGCGGGACGGGGTTGCCGAGCAAGTCCGCGTCGAACGCGAGGAAGCTGAGAAACCACCGGTCGGCGAGCGGATCGTAGAGCACGATCGGGTCGCTAGTGATGCCGTCCTCGCACAGCCCGCCGAAACCGGTAAACGCGCTGTTCAACGTCAGCGGCTGCGGCATCAACGCCGTGCCGGACTTGTCGTACACTTGCAGCAGTTGGTTGACCGTCTGCACGTAGTGATTCGGGCCGACATCGCCATTGGGGTCAGGAGGCACGGCTCCGGCCCCGTTGACCGTCGCGTTGTCGTCATTACTGATGCCCTCAATCGACAGCGCGGGCGCAGGGATCGCGGCCGGTGCCAAGCTCAGACCCGTCACGACCGGGTCAAACTCACCGCCCGGCTTTTGCGCCCTGAATCGCCGTTTCAGTGGTCGCAGAGGCAACACTCGAAATTCTTGGGCACGAGTGCTCACCTTCCGCTTAAGCGAACGAAGCGGCAGCGACGCGCCCGATTTTACCGCCTGTCCCACGACCGGCACCGGGTCTTGCTGAGGTGTGTCCGCAGCCAGATGCATCGAGCCCACCAATAGACTCCCGACCACTGAGAAAAATGTTTTTGTGGCTGTCCTCACACGCCGTTGCCTCGTGTACTTATCGCAGAAGCAGCCCGCGATTGCGAACGAAACTCTCGATCATGGCACCAGCCGCACGCGGTAGAAACGCGACGGGGTGTTGGTGGTGGCACCGACGTCGAGGTAGTTGGTCATGGAGCCGACCGTGTTGGTAACGGTGAAGATGCTTGTAAGACCGCCGGCGATGTCGCTTGAACGTTGTAGCGCGTTGGTCTTGCCGGTGCCCATCGTCCAGGTGACGCGGATGTCGCTGTCCTCAACCTCGATGCTGGTGATGCGGAATGATGACACGCTGTTGGTCGGGTCGGTGCCGGCAAGATACTCTTGCAGATCGGTCAGGCCGTCGCCGTCAGAATCTTTCGTCGCGTTGACCGGGTCGAGCGGGTCGAGGCGGTAAGCGATTTCGTAACTGTTCACGATGCCGTCGCCGTCGGTGTCGGCCGCGGAGAGAACCAAACCGCCGTTGTAGATGAACGTGCCGCCGGTGCGGACGAAGTTGGCGCAGGCGTTGGTGATGATGATTCTGTCGCACTGCACGTAGCCGCCGGCAATGGTGAGCGTGCCGCCGCGCACCTCCAACTCGCAATTATGCGTGTCGTTGGTCACGAGGAGCCGTCCGCTGGTGATGGTGACAACACCGGTCGATTTGCAGCCGCTAAAACCAATCAACAGTCCTCCGTAGCTCACGGTCGCGTTGGCGACAACCTCACCGCCAGCAATGGTCAATGTGCCGCGCGAGCCGACACCTTGGCCGACGACGATTCTGGAGACGTGCCAAGTACTGTTGGAGACCGTCATCTGACCGACGCCACCGTAGCCAATGTATGAAGACCAATACGGAAAACCCACTGCGGTGATTGTGCCGTCGGTCAGCGAGACGATGCCGGTCGTGTTCAGGCTGCTGGCCGCGCGCAGGAAGTTCATCGGGCAGTTGCCGCCGGCAATGGTGAGTGTGCCGTTGCCGCCGTAGCCAACGTAGACCTCGCCGGCCCGGTACAGCGCATTGGAGACCGTGATCTGCCCGGTGCCGGTGGAGCCGATGTACGTCTGGAGATTCGTCACGCACAATTCCCCGCCGGTCACCCACACGGTGCCGGTGGAGGTGGATAGAAAAACACCGAGCGACATCGTCAAATCGATCTCCGCTTTCCCACCGGCCACGGTGATCGTGCCGCAAGCATCACCGCTGTAGCTGCAGGACAATCCACGCGCCTTCAACAAGCCGTTGGAAATCGTTGCCGTTGCTGGATAGTACTGCGCCATGGACAATCCGCCAGTGGCCGTAAGTTGGCCGCCCGACATCCACAACGTGCCGGGGCCATAAACGCCGACGTACGTTCCGTAGCGCGTTGTCACCGTTCCGCCAGCCACTGTGAGCGTGGCGATGCTCGTGTAAGCGTTGCCGATTGTCAGCGTGCCGGCATTGAGGGTTCCGCCGGCCACCAATACGGTGCCAGTGCCGCCTCCTGAGCCGACAACTAGCTCGCCGGTGCTGAACAGTCCGTTCGACACCGTCAACCGGCCGACCCCGGCGTCCCCGAGATACACGGTGCCGATGGGCTTGGTGAGCACGCCGCCGGTCACCCACAGTGTCCCCGTCGCGTTGGCGTACCGGCCGACTTCGAATACGGAGGAGATGACGTTCGTCCCGCCGGCGACCGTCAGCGTGCCGGACGAACCGCCCAAATAACCAATGTATACCGAGTACGCCGAGAACAAGCCATTTGACGTCGTCAACTGGCCAGCCCCGCTGTGGCCAACATACGTCGTGAGCGAGAAGTTCGTGGCAATCAACCAACCGCCGTTGAGCAACGCGTTCCCATCGATACGGAATGTCGGCAACAACGACACTCCTTCCACGCGCGTGGTCGCTGCGTTCTGCACGAACGCGCCGCCGCTGGTCAGGGTGAAGCAGTTGCGGATGTAGAAGACGCCCGGTGACTCGAAGTCGTCGAGTTGCAGCGTATTCGTCGAGCCTGCCGGCGCAGAGAGGACGAGATTGCTAATCGTCGAAGAACTGCCCGGCCCGACGCCGGCAATGCGAACCGTCTTCGTGTTCGCGTTCGTGACGAAGCAGGAATGGTTGTTGGCCGGCGCGCCCGCCGACCAATTCTCCGGCGTGTGCCACCACCACGTGCCGGCCACGTCATTCGTCCAGCGATTCGTGGTTTGAGAGTAAGTTGTACTGCCGGTAAGCAGCAGCAAACTGACGAGCACTACAAACGACCGTTTCGTTTTCATCGCGGCTCCAGTCGCGACCCGAAACCGGCTCGGGCGGGCATTGCACCCGCTCGTTGCTTACGCCATTGTGAAATTAATCACAAACTCCGACGCGTGTCCAGCACAATCTACGGCACCAATCGAACCCGGTAATACCGGGCGGGCGTGTTGGTCACGGCGCCGCTGTCGAGGTAGTTGGTGACGGTGCCGGTGGTGTTGGTGGCGATGAAGATGGTGGAGAAGTTGTTCGAGTAGGTGGCCGCGGCACCGGCTGTGCGCTCCAGCGCGGTGATCTTGTGGGGGGCAGTCATCCAAGTCACGCGAAGGTCATTGCCTTCCCTGCCGATCGCGGTGATGCGTAACGCCGAGGCGCTGTTGGTTGGGTCGGTGCCGGCGAGGAATTCGGCGAGGTTACTCTGGCCGTCGCCATCCTTGTCGGCATCCGGGCCGTCTTTGCCGTAGGGATAGAACGGGTCGAGGCCGTATTGTTGCTCCCAGCCATTGGGCAGACCGTCACCGTCGGCGTCGAGCGACGCCGAGATGGTGACGACGTTGGTGACAAGGGTGCCGCCGAGATGGAAGAAGCGTCCGCAGACGTTGGTGATGACCAACCGGTTGGCGGCCAGCGTGCCGGAGTTCAAGGTCACGGTGCCGCTGCGAATGTCGAGCACGGCGTTGTGCGCGCCGTTGCTGACCAACAGACTTCCGCCGGCGATGAGAACGGTGCTCGTCGCCGTGCAGCCCAAGTTACCCACTACCAGACTGCCGAAGACGCGATTAGTGCCGCCGTAGATCACCAACGAGCCCGTTGACCCGGCTCCGCCTCCCACATTCAAGTTCGAGCAGACCAGCGTGCTGCTGCCCCCCATCGTCAACGTGCCCCGTCCATCGGAATAACCGAGGTATACATAGAGGGCGCCGAAAACTCCATTGGACAGAGTCATGCGGCCCGTACCCCGATTGCCAATGTATGTGATCGCCTCGCTGTTCTCCAAAGTTCCGTCAGTAACCGAGACGGTTCCCACCGAGTTCAGTGCATAGCCGATAGCTAACGTGGACCGTAGCGTGACTTTACCACCGTCGATCGTAAGCGTGCCGGTCCCGTTCAAACCGATCGAGTTCATCGCCACACTGGGTTTGGTCATGACGAGTGAACTGTGGTATCGAACAATCAATTCCCCGTCCACACTGAGCCTGCTTGACAAGGTGCCAACTTCGGCTGTGACATCGGCAGGCCGGTTCGTGATCACCAGTTGTCCGCCGGCGATGTCCACTACGCCTGTCAGGATGCTAAAGTAGCCGATTCGCAGAGGCCCTCTCGCCGCCACCAAGCCTCCAGACTGGATGGTCAACCGGCCAGGCCCGTACGCAACGGACACAGCTCCATTACTTGCTAGGGTGATTTGATTCGCAAGCACACGCGCGTTTGAGACCGTCATTTGCGCAATGTCACCCTCAATAAACGTGCTGCCGTGACCGGCAATCACCGTGTTGTTGACATTGGTCAGCACCAACTGCCCGCCGGTCACCCAAGCCCAGCCGGCCACATTGAAGCTGGATGAGATAGTGATCGTGCCCCCCGCCAGCGTCAACACGCTGCCTCCACGATCGGGGGGACCGATCGTCCCAGGAATATTCAGGGCTTGCGTCCTGACCGTGCCGTTAGACACCGTCATTTCCGCATGACCGTCTTGACCGAGGAGTATTGAGGCGTTCGAGACCGATAAGTCTCCACCATTTATCCACATTTTGCTCCCCCCATTCAGATTCAGATTGCTCCACTCTGTGAAAGTGCCCCCCACGATCGTCAAATTGGTATGGACGCTTGTGTCCCGGACCGTCACCGTGCTGTTGGATAGTGTCATCATAGTTACAGATAGCGTTGCTCCAGTAGCCATGATCGAGCAGCGGCTCATGTTGACTCGATAAGCGCTGAACACTGGCCCATCCACACGAATGGCTGCATTCGTGGCGTTGAGCTTGCTGCCGTAACTATCTAGATAATACCTCAAAATCCGCAGCGGAACGTTCGTGCCGGGGCTGTTGAGAGACAGCGTGTTGGTTCCGACCAGCGCCGAAAGCTGAAGATTGCTGATGGTCATGCAGCCGTTGATGGCATTGCTGAGCACGGTAGTGGCATCAATCGTCACCGTCTTGGTCGTGGCATTGGTGAAATAGACGAGGGAACTGCTCGACGGCAATCCCGGTGCCCAATTGCCGGCAATTTCCCACTTCCCGCTGCCGTTGGACTTCCAAAGGCAATCTTCCCCCCGTCCGATTGTTGGAAGACTGAAAAACAGAACGACTCCGGCGAGCGTCGCACCTTCGAGCGACAGTGGCAACCATTTCGTCTTCATCGCGCTTCTCCCTTTCCGCGACCCGAAACAGTTTTCCGGCGGACATTGCATCCGCCTCTTCTTCGCCAAGCGAAAGCCTAGGAGCCCTCGTCCGAAAAGTCCAGCAGATTTTCGGCTACGGCACGAGGCGGACGCGGTAGTAGAAGGCCGGTATGTGGGTGGCGGCGTCGACGTCGAGGTAGTTGGTGACAGTGCCGGTGGTGTTGGTGGCGGTGAAGATGGCGGCGAAGTTGTTTGTCGCGAAGCCGCCGCTGCCGTCGCCGGCGGTGCGTTGGAGCGCGTTGGTCTTGCCTGTACCGGTCATCCAGATGATGTGAAGATCATTGTTAGTTCGCACGATGGATGTGATGCGAAAGGTCGAAGCACTGTTGGTTGCGTCGGTGCCGGCGAGATACTCTTGCAGGTTGCTCAACCCATCGCCGTCGGAGTCGATACTGGCGTCCGCCGCGTTGAGCGGGTCAAGGCCATGGCTTTGTTCGTAGCCGTTCGAGATGCCGTCGGCGTCGTCATCACGGTTGGTCACGAGCACGGCGCTACCGTAAATTAGCGTGCCGCCGGTGCGTGCGAAGTGAGCGCAGGCGTTCGTCATCACGAACGTGTCCACTATGACCGTACCGGAGTTGAGTGTGAATGTCCCATTGCGCACTTCGATAAACGCGTTGTGCGCCGCGTTGGTGACATAAAGATTGCCGCCGTCCACGTTCACCGCGCCGACTCCGCCAACCGCGAATGAAAACGGCGGCGACCCGGGGAGCGCACAGTTGCCGACGACCAATTTCGCGAGCAGCGTCAATGTTCCTCCGTTTACGTTCAGCGTGCCATGTGAAAGCTCCCCAACGATGTTTGTAATCGTGACCAGCGAAGCCGAACCGAGCAGCATGGAGTTTCCGAGCCAAGTGCCGTTGGAGATGGTGACAACACCGTAACCCCAAGGCGCAATGAAGGACGGCGCGTTAGTGGTAATCAGTTGCCCGCCGGTCATCCACACCACGCCGGTTGCTGTGAGACCGGTACCGACGAAAAGCGCGCCCTGAACCTGATTCGTGCCGCCGGCGATGGTTAATGCGCCCTGCGAACCGTGGCCGGCCCCGATCTCCAGCGCACCGACAGTGACGGTTGCATTGGACCAAACATGCTGGCCGGACCCGTTGCCCCCGATGAGCGTTAGAAAAGCATTCGTCACAGTGAGCTGCCCGGAGTTGATTCGCACCACGCCTTGCGCGCCGGCATCTTGTCCGGTCACCAAGTGCCCAGATGCCGTCCAAGAGCCATTGTCCATCGTGACGGCGCCTTGTGAACCGGCGCCCAAACCCACAATCACGGGCCAGTCCGAATTCAGAGCGGAGTTGTTAGTCACGGTCAACTCACCGGTGCCATAGAGGCCAACCGCAATAGGGCCGTTGGTCAGCAACAACTGTCCCCCGAGCAGAAAGACATCTCCAACGGAATTGGTTTCGAGGCCAACACACAGGTATCCCGAGAAACTGCCGGTGCCGCTGGCAACGGTCAGCGACCCCGGCGACCCCGGATCCTGACCAAGTGCCGCGACGTTTGAAACAAGCAGGCTGCCGTTTGCAAGGACAACACCGCCGCCCACGCTGATGAAACTGTTGGTCGGCCCGCTCACGTTGACCGCCGAATTCGAGATCACCAACAATCCACCATTGCTGATCGACAGCGAGTCAAGAACCGTCAGGGGCAGGTTGGTTCCGATGTCCGAGATGAGAAGTGTATTGGTTGAGTCCGCCGGTGCCCACACGCTTAGGTTGCTGATGGTCATGGTTTCCGGGAAGTCGCCCGACGTGACCTCGTCAATCGAAACCGTCTTGCTCGCGGCGTTGGTGATCAGGATGAATGACTGCGCGTTTGTCGAGGGCGCAACGTCCAGTGACCACTTGGTGTAATCGTCCCAGAATCCCCTGGTCGCACTGATCCAACTATTCGCTTGGGCGTAGGTCACAGTCGGCGCTCCCGCGCTGGCCAAAAGAATCAGAACGCAGGCGGCCAGTGATTGCGGAGAGATAGGTCTAGTCTTCACAGTGCTTCTGCCCGCTTGCCTCAGGTCGGGGCATTCCTATACGGAAACCAGTGGTACTTCTGACCCTTCTTCCAATCGCCGGAGAGTGCCGCCGAGTCGTCGTCGGCGACCGTGCTCTGACACCCGGGGTTCCCGGCCCTGCACCAGTCTTGAAACGCAATCCATTCCGCATGTCCGTCTACGAAAGTGAGATTGGAACCGCCGTTATGACGAGCGGGGGTGTACTTCCCAGTTGTATTGGAGAACGTACCTTCGTTCTCGCAAAACATTACAGTGTTGGAAGGCTGAACACACTGGGCGCGCTTGAATAGGGCGGTGCCGTTCGGATCCATCCGACCATTCATCGCATACATGTAGTAAGGATTATCATCGTTCAGGCTTGCAGCAGGCGGACACTTGGTGTCGCTGGGGCATGAATAGACCGACTTCGTTGTGGGTGTAGGCGGCTTTCCCGCTGCATACAGATCGATCAATGAAGGGGTGTTAATATAATGTGGGACTACATTATACCACGCATAGCTCGACCCACTCATGGGATGACCGACTCCTTCAGGAGGAAAGTAGTCATTCCAGTCTGCGCTGTACAAGCTGATGGCTAATCCCCATTGATGCATGTTGGCGAGGCACACCGCCGCCTTCTGCGTCTCCTCAGCCGTCTTGAGCGTCGGTAGCAGCATCCCGGTAAGAATCGCAGCGCAAGCAACTGTGACGAGTAACTCTGCAAAAGTAAAACCGCTTCTGGAAAAGGCGCCCTTCAGACTGGGATGAGTTGATCCCGGTCGCGTGAGAGGATCGTCATGAAACATATTCCTAGCCTCGACGACACTACGCAGCCTTATAACAGATCCTCCGGATGGCCGCAACTTCAATAAAAATCACAGTACGAGGTGCACCCGGCTAACAACAGGCTGGCTAAAAGGATTCCAATGGATCCGGTCAGCACTTGCGGAGAGAGTGGATTATTCTTCACGGTGTTCCGGTTCATCCGTCTCAGGTCGGTGCGTTCTTATACGGAAACCAGTGATACTTCCGACCGGCCTTCCAGTCGCCGGAGAGTGCCGACGAGTCGTCCGGGTCAGCCGGGTTGGCTGGACATTGCCTGCAGTAGTCCTCCCACTTGATCCACTCCGCATGTCCGTCGACGAAAGTGAGATTGGCGCCTCCATTATGACGAGGGGGGCAATACTTCCCATTCGATTGGGAGAATGAACCATCGTTTTCGCAAAACATTACAGTGTTGGAAGGCTGAACACACTGGGCACGCTTAAACAGGGCAGGGCCGTTCGGATCCATACGATTATTCATGCCGTACATGTAAAACGGGCTAGCATCCGTAGGGTTCGCAGGACAATTAGTGGTGCTCGGGCATGAATAGACCGACTTTGAAGAAGGCGTCGGTGGTCTCCCCTCTGCATAGAGAGTGATCAACGAAGGGGCGCCGACATACGGCGAGAGTACGTTATACCACGCATACGGCGAGCCGCTCGCGGGAGTACCCGCTCCTTCAGGCGGAATGTAGTCATTCCAGTCTTCGCTGTACATGCTGATAGCTAATCCCCATTGATGCATGTTGGCGAGACATACTGCCGCCTTCTGCGTCTCTTCAGCCGTCTTGAGCGTCGGCAGCAGCATCCCGGTAAGAATCGCGGCGAGGGCGACGGCAACAAGCAGTTCTGTGAAAGTAAAACCGCTTCTAGAGAGTCTGTTCTTCAGACTCGAACGCCTGAGTTTCGAAGGATCGCCATAAAACATTCGTGCACCTCGTGCGATACCAAGCAATCTAATAGCAGGTCTTCTGAGCACCTGCAATCTCAATCAATACGCGGTACCGGGGTCGAAGAGCCGACCCGGGTGTAGCTTCTCTGGGGAGTTTCTCTGAGGTCTGGTCGTAAGCTCGAGCAAGATGCTGGTGGCGCAGCAAGCTCGATTTTCGAGATGACAGGCACAGGGAAATATGCTTTAGTTCGCTGCGTATCGCAGTGGAAGAAGGCGAGGTTCGGTGGCGTGAGAAGGATGGCATCTCGTTCGTGCCAGTGTGAGGCGGTTGGAGTAACTCTCTCAATCTGCAGCGCTGTGCGTCGCGGGTGCAGCTTTTTCATTCCCCATCTCAACAGCAGGGCGTTTCACACCCGGAAAGCGAGTTAGGTTGTATGAAGCAGTTTCGAACGACGTTGATCGTGACACTGGTAGCGGCGGTCACTGTCCCATCTTTTGCCGCCGAATCGCAGAAGCGCGACTCTGACCAATCGGTGCGCACCCGGATTCTCAAGTACTGCGACCCGGTCTGCGAATTGCAGTCGCAAGACAAGGCGTTTGCGATGTTGATCGAGGCTTACCGGCAATTTCAGAGTCATCAGATTCAAACCGATTTCGAGCAGCGTCTGCGGGCCGCGGCGGCCATCGGTGAGGAGCGCGGCTCGATGATCATCCAAGCCGACCTGAACGGCGTGCGCACCTTTCGCACTTTCGTCGAGGAACTCGCCAAGAAGGAATGCGAGTTGCGCATGCAGCAACTCCAGACGCAGGTGACCAATTTCAACACCGCCTACGGCTGCATGCGGCGCGTGGACGAAGAGGACGTGGGCGAAGCCGTCACCAAGCAGGTGGACACCAAGACGGCCGCAGCGAAGCTCACGACATTCTCCATCGTCGCGCTCGGCTCGCCGGCCACGGCAAATTACCGCCTCGTGAAAGCCGCACCGGCCAACTCGATCTTCCTCGATGCGCCGCCGGTGCCGGCGCCGATGGGGCGCGTGATCGAGCCGTGCGATTGAGTTGGCTGTCACCGGCCCTTCGGGTTGTGCGCGGGTCTCCCGACCCCGCACGGATTTCGACCGAAGGTTTCCCGTCCGCTCCGGTTGACGGAGACCATGCGGTCAAACCGAGCGGCGCGGTCAGAGACTTGCGCCGAACAACGCCGTGTGATTGAGTTGGCCGTTACCGGCCCTGCTTGACCCGTCCGCCCAAAACGGCTAGTCTTTGCGTCGCGAGATGAAACCCAACGTTACCATCTACGACACGACACTGCGCGACGGCGCGCAGGGAGAAGGCATCTCTTTTTCCAGCGCCGACAAAATCCGCATCGCCGAGCGATTGGACGCTTTCGGCATGCACTACATCGAAGGCGGCTGGCCGGGGTCGAATCCGAAGGACATGGATTTCTTCGCCGAAGCCGGCAAGCACACGTTCAAGCACGCCAGGATTGCCGCGTTCGGCAGCACGCGCCGGGCACAAACGAAGTGCAAGGACGACCCGCAGATTGATATGTTGGTGAAAGCCAATACGCCGGTCGTCACGCTTGTCGGCAAGACGTGGTCGCTGCACGTCGCTGAGGTGATTCGCACGACGCCCGAAGAAAATCTGGCGATGATCGCGGACTCGGTCCGGTACTTCAAACAACTCGGCAAGGAAGTCATCTACGACGCCGAGCATTACTTTGACGGTTACAAGGACGATGCCCGGTATGCGCTGGCGACATTGAAAGCCGCGCAGGATGCCGGGGCCGACATCGTCGTGCTCTGCGACACCAACGGCGGCTCGATGCCGAGCGAGGTCGGACGCATTACCGGGGAAGTCATCAAGGCGTTGAAGTGTCCGGTCGGCATCCACACGCACAACGATTGCGGCGTGGGCGTGGCCAATGCGCTGGCCGCCATTGAGGCCGGTGCCGTGCAGGTGCAAGGCACGATCAACGGTTACGGCGAACGCACCGGCAACTGCAACATGACCAGCGTCATCCCCTGCCTCGTGTTGAAAATGGGCGTCGAGTGCATTCCGAAGGAGAACGTCCAGCATCTGCGCGAGCTTTCAATGTTCGTGGACGATCTCGCGAACGTTCGGCACGACATCCGGCAACCGTCCGTCGGCGCGACGGCGTTCGCGCACAAAGGCGGGATTCACGTCAACGCGGTGGAGAAAGTTGCGCGCAGCTACGAGCACATCGAGCCGGAGTTGGTGGGCAATCACCGGCGCGTGCTTGTGAGCGAACTGAGCGGGCGCAGCAACATCTTGATGAAGGCGCACGAGCTCGGCATGGACCTCTCCAAGGACACGCCGGAGGTGCGGGAGATTTTGCAACAGCTCAAACAACTGGAGAATGCCGGCTATGAATTCGAGGCAGCCGACGCGAGCTTCCATATCCTCGTGCAGAAATTACTCAAACAGCACAAGCCGTTCTTCAACCTGCTCGGCTACCGCGTGATCATGGATCGCCACGGTGCCGACGGCCACGACATTGTTGAAGCGAGCGTGAAATTGGACGTGAACGGCGAGGTCGTGCATACGGTGGCCGAAGGCGACGGCCCGGTACACGCGTTGGACCGGGCGTTTCGCGCCGCACTCACCAACTTCTACCCGGCCATCGCCACGGTCCGGTTGGTGGACTACAAAGTGCGCATTCTTGATTCGCAACTCGGCACCGCTTCCAAGACGCGCGTCATCATCGAGAGCACCGACGGCACCGAAACGTGGGGCACCGTCGGCGTGTCCGACAACCTCATCGAGGCCAGTTGGGAAGCGCTAGTGGATTCCGTCGAGTACAAGCTCTTCAAGGACGAACAACGGAAATAGCCGTTGGCCATCAAACTTCCAGAGACTCGCCCGACCGTCGAGACAGACCGGCTTCTGCTGCGTCCATTTGAACTAAGCGACGCGGCGCGCGTGCAGACGCTTGCCGGCGATGCCGACGTCGCTTCCACCACGCTCCACGTCCCCCACCCCTATGACACCGGCTTGGCCGAGCAATGGATCGAAAGCCATCCGGATAAAATCGCCGCTGGCGAAATCATCTTCGCCATTATCTTGAAAACCGACGCCACGCTCGTCGGCGCGATGGGAATCGTCATCCATCGCGACCACGAAAACGCCGAGTTAGGCTACTGGATCGGCAAGCCGTACTGGAATCACGGCTACGCCACCGAAGCGGCGCGTGCGGTGTTGGCCTACGCCTTCAGTGTGGTGCGACTGCGCCGCGTCTTTGCTCACCACTTCAGCCGCAACGTCGCCTCGGGCCGCGTCATGAAAAAGATCGGCATGAAGCACGAGGGGCGGCAACGCCAGCACGTCAAGAAGTGGGGAAAGTTTGAGGACGTGGAGCTTTACGGAATCATCCGCGACGATGTGCGCCGCTCAGCCGCGTAACGTCCGCGCTCAACCGGGCTGCAACATTCGCTTCAGTTCGGCGGCAAACTCCTGCATATCTTTTTGCGTCGGCTTGCCGGAGCCGAGTTCGGGATCGAGACCAAGGCGTCCCATCTCGTCGAGAAACCAATGCGCCTTCGCGCCTGAGGCGAACCGCGCGTAACCGCTGATCATCGCGCCCGGTGCCGGGATCTGATCCACGCTGATGGAAAGTTGTCCTCCGGCCGCGGCACCGGTCTCAGACGGTTTCGGTTCCGGCGGGAGCGTCGGCGCCTTGGGCAGCTCCTTCTCCGGCAACTTCGCATCGGGCATCTCCGACAGTAACAGCCGCAACTCCATGTACGTGATCGAGTCGCCTTTCTCGTTGCGGAGGTAATCCTGAATCTCCGACAGCGACCGGCCTTGCTTGAGCAATTGCGCGACAATCGGCTTGCGTTCCTCATTGGTCATGGCGCGCACAGACTACACGTAACTTTTTGGTAGCGCAAGCGGCCACGCTTACGCCATATTTCGCCCGCCATGGCGGCAACCGAAATTCCCAAGGCCTACGAGCCGAAGAGCGTCGAGGACAAATGGTACGCGGAGTGGCTGAAGGCCGGTCAGTTCACGGCGAATCCCGCGTCCACCAAGCCGCCCTACTCCATCGTCATTCCGCCGCCGAACGTGACCGGCGTGTTGACGATGGGTCACGTGCTCAATAACACGCTGCAGGACATTCTCGCCCGCCGCAAACGGATGCAAGGCTGCGAAGTGCTCTGGCTGCCGGGCACCGACCATGCCGGCATCGCCACGCAGACCGTCGTCGAGAAAACGCTCAAGAAACAGGGCGTGATGAAACACCGGGACGATCTCGGTCGCGAGAAGTTCCTCGAAAAAGTATGGGAGTGGAAGGACAAACACGGCGGCATCATCATCCAACAACTCAAGAAACTCGGCTGCTCGTGCGATTGGACCCGCGAACGCTTCACGATGGACGAAAAGTATTCCGAGTGCGTCCTGCGCACCTTTGTTGACCTCTACCAGAAGGGCCTAATCTACCGGGGCAAACGGATGGTCAATTGGGATCCGGCCGGCCGCACCGCGCTCTCCGATGAAGAAGTCATCATGACCGAGACGCAAGGGCACCTGTGGCATTTCAAGTATCCGCTCGTCGGCTCGAAAGACTTCGTCGTCGTCGCCACGACACGTCCGGAGACGATGCTCGGCGACGAAGCCGTCGCCGTGAACCCCGGTGACCAACGTTACCGGCATCTTGTCGGGCGCAAAGTTTTGTTGCCGCTGCGCAACAAAGAGATCCCGGTCATTGCCGATGCCGCGGTCGATCCAAAGTTCGGTACCGGCTGCGTCAAGGTCACCCCCGCGCACGACGTGGCCGATTACGAAATGGCGCTGCGGCACAATCTCCCATTCACGGTCGTGATCGGCCCGGACGGCAAGATGACCGAGGAAGCCGGCGAAGACTTCGAGGAACTCGACCGGTTCGAGTGCCGGGAAGCCGTCGTCGAGCGACTCACGGAAGCCAGCCTGCTCGTGAAGGTGGAGAACTACACGCACAACGTCGGCTACAGCGAACGCACCAACGTTCCCATCGAACCGTACCTGAGTGAGCAATGGTTTCTCCGGTACCCACAAGTCCCCCGCTCCACCGAAGCGGTCGAGACCGGCGCAATCAAGTTCTACCCGGAACGCTGGACGAAAACCTACACGCATTGGATGCGCAACATCCGCGATTGGTGTATCAGCCGGCAACTCTGGTGGGGCCACCGGATACCAGTCTGGTACCGGGGCGAGGAAACTCACTGCGGCTTGGAAGCTCCACAAGGTGACGGCTGGCAACAAGACCCGGACGTGCTCGACACGTGGTTCAGTTCATGGCTGTGGCCGTTCGCGACGATGGATGAGGCAACGCTGAAGAAGTTCTATCCGACGACCGATTTGGTGACCGGCCCCGACATCATTTTCTTCTGGGTCGCGCGGATGATCATGGCCGGGTACGAATATATGGACGAGAAACCGTTCTCGAACGTTTATTTCACCGGTATCATTCGCGACGCGATTGGCCGCAAGATGAGCAAGTCGCTCGGCAATTCACCCGACCCGCTCGATCTCATCGCGAAATACGGCGCGGACGGTTTGCGTTTTGGCCTGATGCTCATCGCGCCGCAAGGACAGGATATTTTGTTCGACGAAAAGCGTTGCGAAGTCGGCCGCAACTTCATGAACAAGCTCTGGAATGCCGCCCGCTTCATCCAGATGCAACGTGCCACGAATCCACCGGCGCGTCCGCATAACGCGCACGACCTGAAGATTCTCTACGAGATGAACGACGCGATCGCAAAAGTCGGCGCCGCGCTTGAGGCCTACAAATTCAACGAAGCCGCGAAAGAACTCTACGATTTCGTTTGGGGTGATTTCTGCGACTGGTACATCGAAGCGAGCAAGGTGTCGCCGAACCTCCCTGTGCTCGACGAGGTCTTTAACACCATCCTTCGCCTGCTCCATCCGTTTGCACCGTTCATCACGGAAGAACTTTGGGCGGGCACGGGCGGTACCGGCACGATTCAATTCGCGTCATGGCCACAGCCACGCGAGATCGCCGGAGCGACCGCCGAACATGCCGCCAAAGTGGACGAGCTATACGAGGTTGTGGGCGCGGCGCGCCAGTTGCGAAACGAGTACGGCATTTCCCAAAAGCAGCGAGTGGATTTCGTGATCGTAACCGACCATTTCACGACAGAAGATTGCCACACGATCATGCGATTGATTGGTGAATGCGGAGTGACAGTCGCGTCGAGTTATACGCCACAAGGCGTCACTCCGAGCCTCGTCACAAAAGCGGCGACGATTTTCATGGTGGGTGCCGTGGATGTCGAACAGGAGCGGCAGCGACTCACCAAGCAGCTTGCCGACATCGAGAAGCAGCTGGCCGGCGCGGAGGCGAAGTTGGCCAATGAGAGCTTCGTGAGCAAGGCCGCGCCGGTCGCCGTCCAACGAGAGCGGGACAAGCTGGCCTCATTGCGTGAACAACGCGCGAAGATCGCGGCGCTGTTGCACGCGCTTCAGTGATCGAACTGGTCGAGGTAATCGCTGATCGGGCTGCGGCGCTGTTGCTGGAGATTCTGAAATTCATCCAGCGTTTGGAAGTAGCCGTCGAAAAGCTTGGCCGGGTCTTGGGGCGTGTAGATCCGTTCAGCCCGGTCGAGGTAGGCGGTCGTCTCGCGTGATTCACGGTCGATACCGGCGCGCGCGCCGTCTGCGCGTTTCACGGCGCGTCGGAACCGGTTGAGCTTTTTGTCCAACAACCAGCCGATGGCGTCGGAGTATTCTCCAATGACATCTTGATAGCGCGGATGCGCCTGCGCGCGCAACGCCTGAAGCGCGACGAGTTTGTTTCGGAGAACATCGTTGAGCCAACGTTCCTGATAATACGTCCAAAGTTGGCTCAACGGTTGATCCACTACCGATTCGTGGCCCTTCTTGCCGACGGAAACGGTGAGTTTGACGCGGAGGATTTCACCGAGTCGGTGACTGGTTTCCGTGGCCGAGAGGTTCTCGGCGACGCGCATGGCCGTGCGTTGCGCCCGCTGCAGACTCCACCATTTCTCCAGCGCCACCGTCTCCGGGAAATCCTGCCGGTAAACCGTCCAGAACGCATTGGTCGCCGATTTTTGCGCGCCGAGTTCCGTCAGATACCGCTGCAACTTGCCGCTGCCGTCTGGCAACCCCAGCAATCCCTCCGTGAACAACCACGCATTGGCTTGAAACAGTTGCCGGTCGAGTGGGTCGCCGGGCAGCTCGGTCTTCGCGAGCAATTCCATCGCCTCTTGCGGCCGACCGGCGGCGGCCGAACGTCGCGCGACGGCGAGCAATGCCTCGTTCGGGCCGCGCAATGATTGCGCCAGACCTTGCACGAGCCAAGGTGGCACGGGCGCGGCGATGTACGGCTTGCCCTTCGGCACCGGTTGCGCGCGGTTGGCGAACTCGGCGCACAGCGCCTCGACGGCGGCATCCAGAAGCGAGGCTTCGTTCAGCGGCGGCGGCACCAGACAGCGAATCTGATATTTCAAATGCAAATCGGTCTGAAAGATTTCCAGCGCGGTTGCCGGAGCATCCGCGCGGGACGGTTCGCGATCCTGGATGATGAAGATGACCGGGTCGCGCCATGAATCGGTGGCGTCCAACTGCGCGAGCCATTCGCGTTTCACGCGTTCCGCGAATACGCAGAGTGCTGCCGACAGAAGAGGTTGCCGGGCATAGGCGGTGAATTGATGCGAGGTGCTGACGGCGCGGATGGAGGCGTTGGTGGTGTCCGCGTGGACGGTGAGAGGTGCCGCAAGGAGCGCAACTCCCATTGCCGCGATGAGCAGCTTCCCGGCAGGGCGACGCGCGTTCATGGCTCGGCGCGTCAGTGGGTGGAGGCCGGCGAGTGGTACTCCAGCAGCACGCGCTCCTTGTTCACGGAAATGGCGGTGAGCTTGTCGAGCAGTTTTCTTTCCTCGCTCAGGTTGTGGAACAGCTCGCTGAGATAATTCTGAATGAACCCCGTGCTCTCCATGATCTGCGGATGAATCGGCAGCGCGCCCACCGCCGCGGCGACCGGTTTGAAAACAAAATGACCGCCTTCGACCGCCGGTATGCCCGTGCAGCTCAAGTAGAAATTCTTCTTCAACGAGTCGCCCATCGCCAACTCTCCGGTCACGATCACAGTCACTTCATTCGCGCCAAGTCGGACCTGCAGACTGCGGGGGGTGATTTTCACGCCTTTGCCTTCCGCTTTCTCGAAACCGAACTTGCTCAGAAACGCATTCAACTCCGCCGCCGAAACCTGGATGCTGGCTTCCTTTCCCTGATCGATGAGTCTTTCCAGCGCGAAACGTTTCCGCTCGGCGGAGGATGCATCCTGTTCCGTCGTGACCACATGAGGCGCGACCGGCACTTGCACGAGCAAAACCACCGCCCAAACAATCAGCACCACCGCGCCGATCTCGAAGACCCGCAGCAGGACGCGCCCAATGCCCGGCGATCCCTTGGGTCTCAGTTTCTTGCCGCCGCGGCTGGCCGGCTTGATTTGCTCGAGATCGAGCTTCGACCCGCATTGGTGGCAGAAAATCCGCCCCAGCTCATTATCATATCCGCACTTTTGGCATTTCAGCATGGGTCAATCCTTCTTCGACGCGCTCTTGTCAGATTTTGGTGCCGATGGACTCGTCTCCTTCGGTTTCGATGTCGTTGTGGTCGCACCGCTTTCCTTCTTGGCCGCTTCCGAGTAACTCGGCTTCCGGTAATCGGTGACGTAAAAACCCGATCCCTTGAAGATCAGCCCGGCGCCGGTACCCAGCAATCGCTTCACTTTGCCGCGACATTTCGGGCACGTCTTCTTCGGCGCATCCTTGATGGACTGAAACAACTCAAACTGATGGCCGCATTTTTGACACTCGTATTCGTAGGTCGGCATGACAAAAATTCGCTCCTTATTTAAGCAATTCCCCAGCCAAGTCAACCTCGAATCCGATTCGAGGTCAACCCGATTCTGGCAGCGGGCGTCCGCCGAAAAACTTTCGCTTGAAATACCGCTGCCGACGCATACCATACGTGCCCACAGCGAGGAGCGCGATTGAAATCCCAAGCCAGGTTTGATCTCGACCAGTATCTTCGTCGCACGAGCGAGCGCGTGGACAACGCGCTGGATAAACTCTTACCGGCTGAAACCGCCGCCCCGCCCACGATTCACAAGGCCATGCGCTACTCCATCTTTGCCGGTGGCAAACGCATCCGGCCTGTCCTCTGCCTCGCCGCTTGCGAAGCCGTCGGCGGGAAACCATCCGCTGCCATGCCGCTGGCCTGCGCCGTCGAATGCATCCACACCTACTCGCTCATCCACGACGATCTGCCGAGCATGGACGACGACGATCTCCGTCGCGGCAAACCCACGAACCATAAAGTCTTCGGCGAAGGCATCGCCGTGCTGGCCGGCGACGCGTTGCTCACGCATGCCTTCGCGCTAGCTGCGCTGGCTAAACCATCGCGATCTTACACCACGCAACGATTCGTGGAAGAATTGGCCTTCGCCGCCGGCAGCCGACGCCTCATTGCCGGTCAAGT
>JBGQCJ010000061.1:0-22593 GCA_041495285.1 Verrucomicrobiia bacterium | reverse complement strand
ATGCATCTCGTGCCGCATGGGTTCGAATGTCACCACCTTGGAAGCATTTGTGTCGGGATCAACGTTCTCAATTGCACTCATGATTTCGAAGCTCCATCCGAATAATAAATAGCACGATTCAGGCCAGCGAAACACCGCATTGCGGACTTGCATGTGGTGTCCGGTCTCTCTAAACTGCCGGCGTGAAACCGAGGAGGATCGTGGGGATTTTCGCCGCCCTTTCGGCGTGTGGCCTTTTGTGTACGCCGATCTTCGCCGAGGATACCGTGGCCCAACAATTGGCCATCCTCGACGAGAAACTCAACCGCCTGCGGGCCGACGTGGAGGCGTTGCAATTCAACCAGGAGAAAATGCAGAAGCAGTTAGCCGATCTGCAAACCCAAGTGCTCAACCTCCGGCAGGCCGGCACCGGCGCCTCCCCCAGCGACCTCCAAGCACTCGAAGCCAAAATCAAGGCCGTGGACGCCGCCCGCGAAAAAGACCGGCAAGTTATTCTCGACCAACTCGCCAAGGAGCTGGCCAACCTCAGCGCCTCGCGCGCCGGTACAACCACATCAACACCGAGAGCCACCGGCGCCGATGCGAAAGAACACGTCGTGCAAAAGGGCGAAACGCTGACCGCCATCGCCAAACAGTATGGCGTCTCGGTAACTGATCTGAAGAAGGCCAACAGCTTGACCGGCGACGACATCAAGGTGGGACAGAAACTGACGATCCCGAAGTGACCCCGCGGAGCGGGGTCATCCTGAGCGAAGCGAAGGATCTTACGCCGCCGCGAATCGTCGCTCCGCACGCGAACCGTTGTTGAAACTGGCGAGCTTCTCAGTGTCCACTTTCAACCAGACAGCATCCTCGCCGAGAATGGATTCGACTTCTTGCACGAACTGCTCGGTCGGGGCCACCGAGAAATTCCCGTGCGCTTCCAGAAACACAAGTTTGCCGTCCGGATAAACGAAGCAGAAGAACACCGGGCAGTCGCCCTTGTGTTGGCGCAACAAGTCCTGCACGCGCGCCAGCACCGCGTCCTCCGTCGTCGCGGCCGACATCCGGATGTGCACCGCCTTCGTAAATCGGCGCGGCACCTCCGTGAGCGGGATGATCTGGTCCGCCATGATCTTCGGCTTGTCTTCGCGCAAGTTGACCATGCCACAGACGAAAATCGCCGTGTCCGCCCGGAGATTCATCACGCACTTTGCGTACGTCTCCGGGAACACCAGCACCTCGACCGCGCCGCCCAAGTCCTCCAACGTCAGTATCGCCATTGGCTTGCCTTGCTTTGTCGTCTTGGGTTGCAGTTTGCTGACAATGCCCCCGATACGCGTCCGCTGCCCGTCCTGTAACCGCTCCAGATCCGCCGTCGAAGCCAACTCGTACCGGCGCAAAATCTCCGCGTACTGCGTGAGCGGATGGCCGGTCACATAAAACCCCAGCAACTCTTTCTCGAACGCCAGCATCTCGCTCTGTGACCATTCGACCTCGGCCGCCTGGCCGGTCGCCTGCCGCCGTGCGTTGACCGGCTCGACATCGAACAACGCAGCCTGCCCCCGTTCGCGATCGCGTTGCAGGCTGCCGGCGCGGTTCAGTTGAAAATCAATCTCGGCAAACGTCTGCGCGCGCGGTTGTCCCAACGAATCGAACGCGCCGCATTTCACCAGGCTTTCCAACACCTTGCGATTCACCGCGCGCAAGTCCACGCGCTCGCAGAAATCGGCGAATGATTTGAACCGGTCACCCGCGCTGCGCACATCGATGACGTTCTGTACGGCGATCTCGCCCACGTTCTTGATCGCCGCCAGACCGAACCGAATCTTGCCGTCCGCGACTGTGAAGCGCACGCCGCTCTCGTTGACGTCCGGCGGTAAGACCTCGATGCCCATCCGTTTGCATTCGTTGATGAAGACCTGAATCTTGTCGGTGTTCGCCAGTTCGTTGGACAGCGACGCCGCCATAAACTCGACCGGATAGTTCGCCTTGAGCCACGCGGTCTGGTAGGAGACGACGCCGTACGCGGCGCTGTGCGACTTGTTGAAACCATACCCGGCAAACTTCGCGAGCGTGTCGAAAATCTTTTCGGCTTTCGCGCGCGGAATCTTGTTCTTGTCCGCGCACCCCTTGATGAACACCTCGCGTTGCTTCTCCATCTCTTCGGGCTTCTTCTTGCCCATCGCCCGCCGGAGAATGTCCGCCGCGCCGAGTGAGTAACCGGCCAGCACATTCGTCGCCTGCATCACCTGCTCCTGATACACGAACACGCCGAACGTTTCTTTGAGAATCGGTTCAAGCAGCGGATGATCGTACACGACCTTCACCTTGCCGTGCTTGCGGTTGACGTAATCGTCGAGCATGTTCATCGGCCCGGGACGAAAGAGCGCGATGAGCGCGATGATCACGTCCACCGAGTCCACGCCAATGCGCCGGCACAGGTCACGCATCCCTTGTGATTCAAGCTGGAACACGCCGATGGTGTTGGCCTTCGCCAGCAGATCGAAGGTCTTCTTGTCCTCCATCGGAATTTTGTCCATGTCCAACCGTTGGCCGGTCGTCTGCTCGATGAGATCGAGCGCGTCCTTGATCACCGTCAACGTCTTCAGCCCGAGAAAGTCCATCTTCAACAGACCGAGATCGCCGAGTGGATCCATCGAATACTGCGTGACGATTTCGTTCGAGTTCGTGCCGGTCGTCAACGGCACGATGTTGGTCAACGGCTCCGCACCGATCACGACACCCGCCGCGTGTGTCGAAGCATTGCGGGAGATTCCTTCCAGCGTAAAACCGTAATCAATGACGCGCTTGACCGTCTCTTCATCCCGGTACGCCGTCTTCAACTCAGGACTGATCTCCAGCGCTTTCTTCAACGTCATTCCGATGTCCGGCGGTATCATCTTGGCAATCCGGTCGCACTCGCCGTAGCTCAGCCCCAGCACCCGGCCCACGTCGCGCACGACCATCTTCGCGCCGAGCGTGCCGAACGTGATGATCTGCGCGACGTTTTTCTCGCCGTACTTCTTGCGGACGTAGTCAATGACTTCGGGGCGGCGGTTGTAGCAGAAATCCATGTCAATATCGGGCGGCGAGATGCGCTCCGGATTCAGGAATCGCTCGAACAGCAAATTGTAACGAAGCGGATCGATGTCGGTGATCTTCAACAAGTAGGCGACCAGACTGCCGGCCGCGCTGCCGCGACCCGGTCCAACCGGAATCCCTTGGCTCTTGGCGAAATGCACGAAATCCCAGACGATGAGGAAGTAACTCGCAAACCCGGTCTTCTCGATGACCTTCAACTCGTACTCGACGCGCGCGACGATGCCGCGTTCCCGATCGTCCTTCGGTGTGCGCCACTCGATATCGTAACGCTCACGCAATCCCTGTTCGCACAACTGCCGGAGATATTGCTCGCGCGACAGTCCGTCTGGCGGATGATAAGCCGGGAAGCGTAGCTTGCCGAACTCCAACAACAGATTGCACTTCTCCGCGATGGCCAACGTATTTTGAATCGCCTCCGGCACTTCCTTGAAAAGTTCGTGCATCTGCTCGGGCGTTTTCAGAAAGAACTGCTCGCTCGCGTAACGCATCCGCTTCTCGTCAGAGACCAGCGACTGCGTCTGGAGACAGATCAGACAGTCGTGCGCTTCGTGATGTTCGTGCTCGACGTAATGCACATCATTCGTCGCCACCAACGGCAGACTGAACTCGCGCGCCCACTCGATCAACGTCCGGTTGACCGTCCGCTGCGCTTCCAAACCGTGGTTCTGCAACTCGACGTACAGATCGCCGGGCTCGAAGATGTGCCGGTACTCGTCGAGCGCGTTCTTGGCCTGCTGGAACTGCTCCTGCGAAATCTTGTTCGGCACTTCGCCCTTAAGACAAGACGTGAAGCCGATCAAGCCCTTCGAGTGCTGCGCCAGGATTTCCTTGTCGATGCGCGGCTTGTAGTAAAAGCCTTCCAAGTGCGCCGACGAAATGAGTTGGATGAGATTCTTGTAGCCGGTATCGTCCTTTGCCAGCAGGATTAAATGGTACGCCGCATCACGCGCGTTCGAGGATTTCTTGTCCAGCCGACTGCCCGGCGCGATGTACGCCTCGCAACCGATGATCGGTTTGATGCCGCGATCTGACGCCTCCTTGTAAAAGTCGATCGCACCGTACATGTTGCCATGATCGGTGATTGCCACCGCCGGCATCTTGCACGCATGCGCCTTCTCGACTACGTCCGAAATCCGGCACGCCCCATCGAGCAGGCTGTACTCCGTGTGCAGATGCAGATGAACAAAATCCGAGTGCTTCATCGCCCGTCGCCACTCTAAGAGCGGGCAGAACTCCCTTCAAGCCTTTTGGCAAACCGGTCAGCGATACACGTCTCGGCGGTGGCCGACGTGGAGAACTTCGACCCTCTGGTCCTTGTCGTCGATATCGTAGATGACGCGATAGTCACCAATGCGGATGCGCCAACTCTGCGAGGCGCTGAGCTTGACGCAACCGTGCGGGCGCGGTTCACCAGCCAGCGCGCCAATGGCCGCAACGACGCGAGGAATCACATCGCGGGAAAGTTTTCTGAGTTCTCTTTCAGCCGACGGCTTGAACCCGAGCGAATTGCTCATAGGAGCTTATCGCGTTTCAACCCGGCGACGACATCGTCAAAAGGAACGGTCGGTTCCTTGCGACGCGACCGCACGAGAAGAATATCCTCCAAATCCTCAACAAGATCCTCGTGCTGGAGCAGTTCAGAGATGAACTCCCCGCGCTCCGGTTCGGGAAGCGCCGCCACCTGCTTGGCCAGTTCCTTGCCGCTCATGTGGGCAAACCTACCCCGATGGGCCTGGTAAGTCAACGCTCCGAGTTGCCAGCCACACCCAGTCAGGCGGGATCCGGCACGCCCCATCGAGCAGGCTGTACTCCGTGTGCAAATGCAGGTGAACAAAGTCCGAATGCTTCATCGCCCGTCGCCACTTTAGGAGCAGCGACTGCGACAATCAAGACGTTTGCCGGCCAGCCGCGCGAACTCAAGACGACAGAATCAATGCTTCGAGGCGGATGCCACGGGGACGGACACTGAACTCGGAGATAAAATCCTTCTGAACTCCTCTTCCAAACGTAGCTGTATCGGGGGAACCTCTTTGATGATGACGTTGTAAGTTTCTAAGAGAATTCTTCGCCACTCTTGCTCTTCTTCCTTTGATTGAGGCCGCCACTCTGCGAGGATCGTTCTCTTAGCAAAAGCGTCACGAATGGCGACGAGCAGACATTCAATTTGTTTGCACAATTCGATGTCGAGGTAAATCCTGCTTTGTTTGAAGCATGCACTAAGATTGTTTATGCACTCGCCCGTTTCCTGTTCGAGTGCGCGGTTTTCAACAGAGCCGGGCAGCAAGAAGATTTCGGCCTTAGTGATAAGCTCAACGAGGAGAGAATACATCTTCTTGATCACCTCCGCTCTTTCTTCGTGAAGGCGCGAGAACTTAACTTCGTGTTCGTGGGCAACCATTCTCAGTTGCGCTTTCAACTGCTCTGCCGCAATGTCTGCTTGAAACTTCAGATCGTTCTTAAATTTCTCCACATCCTTTGTAAGAAAGTGGGAAGCCAGTCGTTTGACAAACCACGCCAAAAGAGTCCAGCCACCAAGACTTGTCACTATAATGACGACTGTTTGCAGGAACTCGTTCATTTGCCTGATGGAGCAGTAAGGCTCAAAACGCACGACCTGTAGATCGGCGACCTGCCACGAATAGTCAGTTCGCAGCACGGACCGTTGAACGCGTAAGTTTCAGGCCGGAACGGTGGCGACACATGCCACACTTCGCTGCGGGAGCGGAGGTCGAACAACGTAAGAATCTCACCGTGTCGGCTTTCTGGGTTGGCTGCGGTTTGGCAGGCCGCATAGAGCCCGTCGGGCGATATAGCAGCGTTGAATAGGTTGGCGCGGAACTTCTTCTCAATGAGCATCTCACCTGTACAGTTGAAAGCGTAGAACGTTGACGCGAGCTTTTCGGTGAATAGCCAGTCGCAGAATACGAACGATCCATTGTCTGCCACTTGGCCATCGTTTGGACGTTGCAGGAGGCCCTTGCACAGTTCGGTTGTGCCTCTGAAAAAATAGAATGAGCCTTTTGTTCTAGAGCGTCCGCCAGCCCATTCGTCTCGCCAGATAAGCAGGAATTCACGATTGGGCGATGCAGCAAACCTACCGAAAACTTCTCCATCTGAGGTGGTGAAGCTTTTCATCACCACTTCGCCCTGATCATCTGGTCTTTCTAGCATGCGACTGTTTCCGGTTGGATCGTCGTTAAGCTCCGCACGACTGCTGCATTCCTATACCTTCAACACGATCTTTCCGAAATTCTTTCGGTCGAGCATGTACTGCTGCGCCGCCGCGGCTTCCTCCAGCGGGAAGACGCGGTCAACGACGGGACGCAGCTTGCCGGCTTCGACGAGCCGCAGCACTCGAAGCAGTTCGGCGCGACCGCCCATGAAGCTGCCGAGTATCGTGTGTTGCCGGGCATAGAACGGTCGGATGTCCACCGCCGCATTGGGGCCGCTCGTCGCGCCGCAGGTGACCATGCGCCCGAGGCGCGCCAGACATTTGAAGTTCTTCGGCCATGTCTCCGGCCCGATGTGCTCGAAAATCACGTCCACACCGCGCTTGCCGGTCAGCTTCAGAATCTCCTCGGCGAAATCCTGTTTTCGGTAATTGATCACCACGTCCGCACCAAGCGCCTTGGCTTTCTCCGCCTTCTCTTCGCCGCCGACTGTGGTGAATACCTGCGATGCGCCGCAGACTTTGGCGAGTTGAATCGCCATCACACCGATACCGGAGCCGGCGGCGTGCACCAGCACCGTCTCACCGGGTTTCAATTGCGCCCGGGTCACCAGCATGTGCCACGCGGTCAAGGTGACCAGCGGAATCGCCGCCCATTCCTCGAAGCTGAGCTTCTCGCTGACCGGCAAGACATCGGTGTGATGCGCCTTCGCGAACTCGGCATAACCGCCCTGACGTTTGCGGCCCATGATGTCGAATGCCGGGCTCATCGAATCCCAACCGCTCGACGTGTATTCGTCAATCACACCATCAGTCACGCCGGGCGAGATGATGACGCGTTGCCCAACACTGTAGCGGCGGTCTGTGACCGCCGAGCCAACCGCCGCCACTTCGCCGGCAATGTCGTTGCCGAGAATGTGCGGCATCTCGATGGGAAATCCGGCCGCTTCGCGAATCCAGATGTCGAGATGGTTCAACGCGCACGCCCGCACGCGCACCAGCACTTCGTCGGCGGAAATCTTCGGCTCCGGCACGTCCGTGTATTCGAGTTTCTCGATTCCACCATGTTCGCGAAAGATCACTGCTTTCATGAGTTCTCCTCAAATCGCACACCAAAGTCGAGCGATGACCAGCCATAGGATCAACGCCAGAATCACCGCTGCCGTGATCCACCACAGCCATGCGCGCCGGCTGCGTCGCTGACCGGCGCCAAACTCGCGGCGGACGAATTCATCATAATCAAACTCGTCGGGATCTTCGATACCGGTGCCGTCATAAACCGTTTGGTCCGACCATCCTGTTTTCTCATCCGCGCCGCATTCAGGGCACGCCTTGGCTTTCGCCGGCACCGTCGCGCCGCAAACGGGACAGATGAACTCATCGCTGGGCATTGATGCTTCTTAAGAGATCGTCCACGCGTTTCTTGATGGCAGAATCCATTTTGATCGGCGGCGGCCAGTCCCGGCAGTTGGCCTCGCCTTTGATCTTGTGCGTGGCATCAATGCCGATCTTGCTGCCAAAACCGAGCACTGGCGTGGCGTGGTCAAGCACGTCAGCCGGACCTTTCGTGAAGATGATGTCGCGCTCGGGGTCGATGTTGGCGCAGAGACGGAACAAAACTTCGTTCGTGTTGTGAACGTCCACGTCGGCATCCACGACCACGATGATTTTGGTAAACATCATCAGCCCCATGCCCCACAGACCGTGCATCACCTTCATCGCGTGATACGGGAACTGCTTCTTGATCGAAACGATCACGAGATTGTGGAACACGCCCTCGGCCGGCAACGCCATGTCCACGATTTCAGGAAAATTCATTTTGAACACCGGCAGGAAGATCCGCACGCTGGCGGTGCCCATGTAAAAATCTTCCATCCGTGGCACGCCGACGATGGTGCTCGGGTAAATCGCGTCGCGCCGGTGCGTGATGCGCTCCACGTGGAACTTTGGATACGGTTCCGGCAGCGAGTAGTAGCCGGTATGATCGCCATACGGGCCTTCGAGTTCCAGCTTCTCGTCCGGTTCGACGTAACCTTCCAACACAAAATCGCAGTCGGCGGGCACTTCCAGATCGTTCGTCTCGCACTTCACCAACTCGACCGATTTCTTCCGCAAGAATCCGGCGAACATCATCTCGTCAATGCCATCCGGCAGCGGCGCGGTGGACGCAAACGCGTAAACCGGATCGCCACCCAACGCGACCGCGACCGGCATCCGCTTCTTCAATTCGACATACCGGCGCCAGTGCCGCGCGCCGGTCTTGTGCAGTTGCCAATGCATGAACGTCGTCCGCTCGTCAATCACCTGCATCCGGTAACACCCGACGTTGCGCACCCCGGTATCCGGGTCGCGCGTGATTACCAGCGGCAAACAAATGAATCGCCCCGCATCCTGCGGCCAGCATTTCTGAATCGGTATCGCGCTCAGTCCGGCCAGTTCCTTCGTAGGAGCGCCCTTTTGGGCGCGACCGGGTTTCGCATGGCGCAGTTGCATCGCCGTTCCCAACAAAGCGAGCGCTTCCTTGAACGAAGACGGCGGCTTGGCTTTGAGCAATCCTTCCAGTTCGCCGGCAATGTCCTCGATGTCTTTCACACCGAGCGCCAGCGCCATGCGCTTGTGCGAACCGTACGCGTTGATCAGCAGCGGGAACTGCGCGCCCTTGCATTTCTCGAACAACAACGCTTTGCCGCCACCCGGCGACTTCATTTCCCGGTCCGCGATCTCGGTAATTTCCAGAACAGGATCGACTTCGATGGAAATGCGTTTCAGTTCACCGGCCGCAGCGAGTTTGTCCACGAAGGCGCGCAGAGAGTCGTAGGCCATGGCTGCGTTTATACACCAGCGTACCGCGTCCTGTCACGCAACCCTGCTTCGCGAAACGCGCGCTGGCGCTCGGCGCACTTGTTGCAGCGACCGCAATGGCGGCAGTTCTTCGGGGCGAGGCAGGAAAAACTGAGGCGGAGCGGAAGGTGTTTGCCGCGACGGACAACCTGTTCTTTGGTGAGCGTGCGCAATGGGGCGATGATGTTAACGGGGAAGTTTAGCGCGTCGACGGCGGCCTTGGAAAAGTCGCGAAAGAACTTCGGCGTGGCGTCGGGGAACGGGTTGTGACTGAGCGAGCCGACGGCGATGACCGGTATCCTGTGCAACGCGCAGTAGACCGCCGCCTTCGACAGCAGCATCAAATTACGGCCGGGAAGATAGACGGCTTCATCGCGAGTCTTCACGCCGGGCACACGCTGGCCGGTCACGCTCCAGTGATTGCCGTAAAGGTCGCGTACCGGCAAGTCGAGGATCGCGAGCGGCCGGGTCCGGACAGCGCGGAGATACCGGCGGAGGTGACGGAGTTCGGCGGTTTCCCACGCGAAGCCCTGCCGGACGTAGACTGGATGCACGTGCCGGTAAGTCTTCGCCAACTCGGCGACGAGCACGCAACTGTCGAGGCCGCCGCTGACCAAGGCGCAGACGGAGCGCTTCACTTGCCCTGCCGGATGGCTTCCTTCTTGTCTTCGAGTTGCCGGCGCAGTTTGGCGATTTCGGCGCGCAGGATTTCTTCCAGCTTCTGCGCGGCTTCGCCATCGCCCTTCGCGTGTGCAGCGGCGATCTTTGGCTTCAGGTCGAGTTCGCACTCGGCAATTCTTGCCGTGTAAATGCTGTCGAGCTTGGCCAGCTTTGTTTTCTGTGCCTTGGTGAGCTTGCGACCCGTTGGCGGCAGCTTCGCTGCGAGCTTCTCCATCGCCAACTCGTATGCCGACTTAATGGCCATTCAATCTCACTTTCACATCGTTGCCTTCGACGACGCATTCAAACTTTTCCACCTTCGCGGTCGGCACAACGGGCGACACGCCGGTACAAACGTCAAACCGCCAGCCATGCCACGGGCAAGTGACGACCGCGCCATCGAGCGTGCCTTCGCCAAGCGGCCCGCCGCGATGCGGGCAGACGTTGTCGGTCGCGTAGAATTTCCCGTCCACGTTGAACAACGCCAGCTCGCGCTCTCCGACGCTCACGGTTTTGCACTCGCCGGGTTGCAAGTCAGAAGTCTCAGCTACTTTGATCAACTCGCTCATGCTATTGTTTGTGGCATGAATTCGGCGCGCTTTCAAGACGCGATTGCCCGGTTCGACGCGGCCAACGCCGCCGACTCTCGCGGCTACGAGTTGCCATACGCGCAGCGACTGAGCGCGTGGGTCGACCGGCTCGCGCCCGACGCGAGCGAAGCGTTGCGTCTCGCGGCGCGCGCGCAACACATCTGCCGGTGGATGATCCCGCGCGAGTCGTACCCGGCAGGACGCATCGGCTACTTGAAGTGGCGCGAAGATTTGAAGCAGTTCCACGCGCAAAAAGCCGGCGAGATTCTACGCGAGGTTGGCTACGACGATGCCACCATTGCGCGCGTGCAAGATCTGATCCGCAAACGCAACTTCCCGCGCGACCCTGAAGGAAGAATCTTGGAAGACGCCCTGTGTCTGGTATTCTTGGAAACGCAACTGGCGGAGACGACGGACAAGACCGGCGAAGAAAAGATGATCAGGATTCTCCAAAAGACGTGGAAAAAAATGACGCCGCAAGCCAGGGACATCGCCCTTACGCTTCCGATGACCGACGTGCAGCGCGCCTTGATCGAAAAAGCCCTCCGATGAAGACCTCCAGCGTTCCGGTAAGTTTTACCGACCCGATCAATGCGAAGATTCTCGCGGTCAGCGAAGACCGCATTCAAGGCTTCCAGCGCAACCCGCTTGGTGAAATCGCCCGGCAATCGGGCGTCGAGTTACCGGTCGTGATCGAACGCATTCAAGCGATGCTCGCCGCCGGCACGATCCGCCGGGTCCGCCAGACATTGCTCGCGACCAACCTCGCCCAAGGCGCACTCGTCGCGTGGCAGGTGCCGGAGGAAAAACTTACCGCTGCATTCGACTACATGTTTCAGCAAGACCCGTTTTCCGGTCACGTGGTCACCCGCTCGACCGATACGGCCTCGGCTGGCTCGAAGTACCGGCTGTGGACAACACTGAAAGTCCCGCAAGGTTTTTCGATGACGGAGCATTGTGAATTCCTTTGCCGGCAAACAGGCGCGGAGAAGTTTGTCTTGTTACCGGCGAAGAAACTGTTCGCGCTCGGCGTCGGTCATGTGCGACGACGCGGGCTCGAACCCGGCAGCCGCGCCGAAGTGCCCGCCGATGTAACAGATGTGACCGAGACGAAGTTGACCGATTTGGAGTGGCGCGTGTTGACGGTGCTGAAACGCGAATTCACGCCCGAGGAACTTTGCGAAAACCTCTGGGACGCGCGAGCGAAGGAAACCGGTGTGCCTCTGAAAACCTTCTTCGATGTCGCGGAGGATTTCGACCACCGCAAGATCATCGGACGCTTCTCCACGTTTCTCGAACACGTCAAGACGCTGGCCAACGGCGAGCAAGTGACCCGGTACAACGCGCTGTTTCATTGGGCCGTGCCGCCCGGTCGCGAGATCGACGCGGGCCGGGAGGTCGGCCGGCATCACATCATGACCCACGCCTACTGGCGCGAGGGCGGACCGGAGTTTCACAACGTCAACGTCATGGGCGTCGCGCACGGGACGGACAAGGCGGTGTTGCTCGCGCACAAAGCGGCAATTGACCGGCATCTCGAAGAAGCCGGCATCCATGTCGGCTATACGAACGTGTTCTGGGGTGGCCGCAGCGAGATCAAACCGAGCGAGATTTCCCCGTTCGCTTATCGGGAGTGGTGCAACGGTATTGGCGTTGATCCAGAGCAGATGCGAAGATGAAAACATGCCTGACGCAACAGTTCCGGGTCGCTTCGTTTCTTGCTGCCGCCGTCCTATCGCCACTCTTAGCGGCACGAGCAGCCGATCAAGCGATCCTAATCCCACAACTGCTGATGCAAGCAAAAGCAGCCGTTACGGCGCTGCCAAAGATGGAGGACAGAGCGCATGCCTTGTGCAAGATCGCTCGTGTGCAGGCCGCAGCAGGCGATCTGAACGGCGCCTTGGGCACCATCGAGTCGATTCGTCAGCTTCGCCTGACAGGCGAGTTTGACTTTACCATCATTTGCGGAATGGGGCTGGCCGAAATCGCTGGTGTTCAAGTTAGGCGTGGTGATGCGCACGGCGCAGATGCCGTCGCAAAGAGAGTGGACGATGGCCTGATGAAGTCCGAAGTTTATGCGTCAATTGCCTCCGCACAGGTGGAGAACGGCGATCTTGATGGCGCGCTCCAGACGGCCAAGCGTGTGTCTGGTGAGCAAGATCATTTCATGCCCTTACGTGCTCCTGCTTTTGCACAGATCGGACGTGCGTATGTCAAGCGTGGCGACCTAGATGCAGCCGAGAGAGTACTGGAGGCGGATCGGGACAACAAATCTGCGCGTGCGATGGCGATAAAAGGCGGTGTGAAAAGTGCGATCGTTGAGCAGAAAGCCAGGCGCGGCTTGGCGAAAGAGTTATTGCACTCGGCGCGCGCATCGACCAATTCGTTCAGCCGCGAGGGAATTGGGAGCACGGTTGCCCTAACGCTAGCAGACATGGGAGAATTTCCCGATGCGTTTGCCGCGCTTGAACTGGTTTCGACTCCTCATTGGCGAGAGGACTTACTCGGTCGGATCGCCGCCGCTCAAGCGCGACATGGGGATGATAATAGTGCGACTGAGACAGTGTCTCGAATACCAAGTCCCTACGGACAAGCGATGGGTTGGAAGGCGGTGGCAAACGCCTACATCGGCAAGGGAGAAAGGGAGAAGGCGCGCCGTGTCCTAGAACAAATCCAACCCTGCCATGCTCGCGGAATCGACGACTCTCGTCCAAAAGAGTTCTGCGGGGCGTTCGCTGAAGAGTTTGTCGATTTGGGGGACTTCGCGCAAGCCAAGACCGCAATTTCAATAATCTCCGATACTAGTCAACGGTGGAACGTTCTTTGTGGAATCGTCCGCCGTCTCGCCGTAGCACACGACTTCGAACACGCTCGAGAATTTGTGGATTTGGCATCAACCGACACGCACCGCATGCGACTCTACACTAGCATCGCGGCAGGGATGGAGTTGTCGGGCGCATCTGAGGATGCGTTGCGGTTTACCGAGAAGAACGTCGGCCCGTCATACCGAGATCGCACGATGGTTGAGATAGCAAAGATCCGCACGAGGCGAGGGCGCGCCCAAGATGCCCTGGTGCTAGTCTCAGAGATCACCGACCGCCAGGCTAAAGTTGATGCACTTGTTGGAGTAGCAGAATCCCTGCTGCCTGCTCGATTCCGGGAAGACGATCTTCTTAGTGAAGCGGACGCTCTGGAGAAACCGCTGGATAGTGAGTAGGAAAGACGAACGGATCTATGAAGATTGCCTTTCTCGAATTGCACGAGTGGGAAGAGAAATACCTTCGCGACCGCATCGACGGGCGGCATCAGATTGTCACCTTGCCGGGTGTCTTAGAGGACACGCATTTCTCCAAGATCGCCGATGCGGAGGTGGTATCGCCGTTCATTTACTCGAAGCTGACGGCGGACCGGTTGGCGAAGTTGCCGAAGCTGAAGTTGATAGTGACGCGGTCGACGGGGTTCGATCACATTGACGTGCCGGAGTGCAAGAGGCGCGGAGTGACGGTGTGCAACGTGCCGTTTTACGGCGAGAACACGGTGGCGGAGCATACATTTGCGCTGATTCTGGCGTTGTCGCGGAAGGTGCATGAGGCGTTCGTACGGGTGCGTGCCGGTAACTTCTCACTCGACGGGTTGCGCGGGTTCGATTTGAAAGACAAGACGATCGGCGTGGTCGGCGCCGGTCATATCGGGTTGCACGTGATTCGCATCGCGCGCGGGTTTGGGATGAAGGTGCTGGCGTTTGACGTGCGTCGGGATAATTTTCTTGCGGAGGTGCTCGGGTTTGAGTACGCCGATCTCGATTCGTTGCTGAGCCGGTCGGACATCATCACGTTGCACGCACCGCACAGCAAGCACACGCATCATCTGATCAACCGCGACAACATCGTCAAGATCAAGCGCGGCGCGATTCTGATCAACACTTCCCGCGGCGGACTCGTGGACACCGACGCACTCTTGACGGCGTTGGAAAACAAGACGCTGGCCGGCGCGGGGCTGGATGTGCTCGAAGGCGAGGAAGCAATTTATGAGGAGAGCGCGTTGCTCAGCGACGCGGTGAATCCCGAGCGGTTGCGGCAGGCGATTCAGAATCATGTGATCCTGAAACATCCGAACGTCGTGTTCACACCGCACAATGCGTTCAACAGCCAGGAGGCGCTGGAGCGAATTCTGCAGACGACGGCGGAGAACATCGCTTCCTACATTGCCGGAACCCCGAAGAATGTCGTAAGCTGATGACCCATGGCGGTCACTCTCATCGAAATGCCGATGTCGAAGGTCGTGCAGGAGACTCACGACACGAAGACGTTTCGTCTGCAACCGCCGGCGGGGTTCGACATGAATTGGAAACCCGGCCAGTTCATCACGGTCAATCTGCCGGAAGATCCCAAGACCAAGCGCGCGTACTCCTTGTCCAGCTCGCCGCTGGACGACAATTATCTGGAAATCACCATCAAGCATATGGGGAATTTCGGTTCGCACATTTTCGAGGCCGGACGAGAGGGACTTAAGGTGATGGTTATTCCGCCGCGCGGAAAATTTCTACTGCCCGGCGATCCGTTGTTGCCACTCATGCTGATCTCGGGTGGGAGCGGTGTGACGCCGTACCGGGGCATGATGCGCTACCTCGTGCAGAAGAAACTGCCGACCAAAGTCGTCAACCTTTACAGCGTGCGCGTACCGGAGGACATCATCTTCAGGGGCGAATTTGAGGAGATGTGCGCGGCAAATCCAAACTTCAAATTCATCGTCACCTGCACGCGCGTACCGGCGGAAGACAAATCATGGACGGGGCTGCGCGGCCGGATCGATCCCGAGATGGTCCGGCGATTCACCGAAGACGCCGAGCGCACGGTGTACTACGTGTGCGGCTCGCATGACTTCGTCGTCGGCGCCGCAAAGATGCTGCACGACATGGGTCTGCCACGCGAACGCGTGATCTACGAAGACTGGGGCTGAGCCAACCGCCGCCGGCCGCGCCACGATTTCGCCCTTCTCAGCCTATCCGATTCGGGCTACTATGCCGTTGCTGTGACCATCCGCTCCAAATTGAGCGTTGCGTTCTCCATTGCCGCGACGTTCCTGCTCGCGGTGGGGATCGTGGCGATTGTTCTCATCGGGCAACTCAATCCCCTGCTCGAAGAAATCGGCCGCGCCCATTTGCGCCTGAACCAAGTGGCCGACGTGATCAGCGCCTTGCGGCTTCACCCGGAGCAAACGCCGCAGAACCTCGCGCGCGTCGGCGATCTGGAAAGCTCGACGCGCACGGACGCCGAGCGCAACCTGGCCCGCGCCGCGCGCGAAGACGTGACGCGCGACCCCACGCTGTCCGGGACGATTGACAAGCTGCAGCAACTCGCCGACGGCTACCGGCAGGACGCCATCGCCGCGCTCAACCAGCTCGTCGTCATTCATCGCCGGGCGGTGTTCTGGACGACCGTCTTCATCACTGAAGGGGTGTTGCTGCTTTGCATCATCATGTTTCTCGTTCGCGCATGGTTGCTCAAGCCGATGCTCGCGCTCCGGGACGCCAGCCACAGAATCGCCGGAGGCGATTGGCAGCAACGCGCCAACGCTCCGCCGACCGGCGAGTTTGCCGAGTTGGCGAACTCGATCAATCAGATTGCCGCCTCGCGCAACGAGCTGGCCGAGCGCGCGGCAAAATCCGAGCGGTTTGCCGCGGTCGGTGAAGCGTGTAGCCACGTGGCCCATAACATGCGCAGCCTGCTGGCCGCCATTCACTCGCTCGCCCACTACCAACGCGGCGCGCCGAATATCACCCCGGACGTCAAGGAGACATTCAACCAAATCCTCGCCACCACCGACACGCTGGAACGCTGGGTGCGCGACGTGATGAACAGCGTGCGGCCGTTTGAACCCAAGCCGGTCCGCCAGCAACTGGAGCCGGTGATCCACGATTCGCTGGCGCTGCTCACGCCGAGAATCTCGGAGAAAGCGATCGCGGTGGAGTGGAAATCACAGGACGACTTGCCGGCGGTTCATCTTGACCGGCCGCTGTTCGAACAGGCGCTGGTGGCCATCGTGTCCAACGCGATTGACGCCTCGCCGCGCAAAGGTCGAATCATCGTCGCGGCGGAGAACGGCGAGAACGGAATGGTCATCGTCTGCATCGAAGACGAAGGCGCCGGGATGAGCGCCGAGATTCACCGGCGCGCATTCGATCATTTTTTCACCACCAAGCCGCAGGCGGCCGGACTCGGCCTGACGATTGCCCACAAGATCGTCGCGTTGCACGGCGGGAAGATCGAAATCGACAGCCAGCCCGACCAAGGCACGCGCGTTCGCATTCACCTACCGGCTAGCGCGAAGCGCTGACCTACCGGACGCCCTTCTTCCAGACCGGCACCTTCTGCTTCAACTCATCAATGACGAATTGCGCGCCGGCAAACGCCTCGCCCCGATGCGCCGCTTCCACGCGCACCAACAGCGACGGTTCACCGACCGCGATCTTGCCGAGCCGGTGTATCACGCGGACGCGTTTGAGCGGCCACTTCCGGTGCGCCTCGGTGAGAATTTTTCGGAACTGGTATTCCGCCATTTCCCGGTAGGCGGTGTATTCCAACGCCGTGATCGGCTTGCCGTCCTCGACATCGCGCACGACGCCCCAAAACGTCACGATGCCCCCGGTATCCCCGTCGAGCTTGCCGAGTTTCGCTTCCGCTTCATCAATCGGCCGGTCGGTGATGAGCAGTTCATCCGCCGAGCTGTCGCTGCCGCCCTGTAACGGCGGCATCAAGGAAACGATGTCTCCGTCCCGAAGCGCGGAGTCGGGCTTGGCGAATTCAACACCGACGGCGACGAGCGTCGTCTTCTCCGCCTCGCGCAGTCGCGGAAACTGCGTGGAGAGCTGCCGGAGCGCATCGGCCACCGTTGCGGAGGAAGGCAATTCGAGTTGCAGTTCGTTCCGACCGGCGATCTGGCGCAGGAAACTGAAAAACTGGACGGTGACTTTCACGATTTCGCAGCGATCGCTTCGGGTTTGAGCGTGGCCACGTACGGCAGATTCCGGTAACGCTCCCGGTAATCCAGGCCGTAGCCGACGACGAATTTGTTGGGAATGCGAAAGGCGACAAAATCGGCGTGGATGTTTTCGTGGTGCGGCACGTCTTTTTCGAGGAAGACGCAGGATTTCAGGCTGCGGGGCTGAAGCTTGTTCATCATCTCCCGGATTTTCACCAAGGTCTGGCCGGTATCCAGAATGTCGTCCACGAGGAGCACGTCGCGGCCACGCACGTCGAGCCGCAGCGCCTTGGTCATGAGCAGCGCGCCGGTCGAGCGCGTCTCGCCGTGGTAGCTGGAGACGCCGATGTAATCGAGCCGCAACTGCATCGGCAGCCGCCGCAGCAGGTCGGCGATGAACATGACGCTGCCGGTCAGCACGGCGACCAGCGTCAGGTCTTTTTCGGTGTACTCGCGCTGGATTTCCCCGGCCAGCGCGTCCAAGCGCTGTTGGATCTGCTGTTCCGTGAGCAACACTTCCTCGACATCCTGACCCATTGCCCTCATGGCCGTCAAAATCTACCGCATCCGTCCAGTGGCGGAAAGCAAAAGCTGACCGCAAAAGGACAAAGTGCGCACTTGACGACGTAAGCAGTTATCGCTATGTTCCTGTGTTGTCAGGCAAAGAGGTTGCCGAGTTCCCTTAGTTAGCTGCCCCCAAATCACTGGTTTTAAGAAATTTCACCACCACCGGATGCACTGGGCTTCGGCCCAAGGCAATCGCAGAAATGAGCGCGCTCACAAAAGTCGGTCTGACCGGCGGAATCGCCACCGGTAAATCGACCGTGTCACGCCACTGGCAAGAGGCCGGGGCGACGGTCATTGAAGCCGATGAACTGGCGCATCGGACACTGGAGCCGGACACGCCGACGTGGGAAGCCATCGTGCGCGCGTTCGGCAAAGAGATTTTGAATGCCGACCGCACGGTCAACCGTCCCCAGCTCGCCGAGATCGTCTTCGGCGACGAACAGAAGCGGCGGACGTTGAACGCGATCGTGCATCCGGCCGTGCTGCAAATGTGGACCGAACAACTCGACAAGCTGACGCGCGAAGGCAAAACGCGTGTGGCGGTGGCGTCGATTCCGCTGCTTTACGAAGTCGGCGTCGAAAAGGAATTTGACTGTGTTGTCGTCGTCGCCTGCCCGGAGCAAACGCAACTGGCCCGGCTGGCCACGAAGGGAATGAGCGAAACACAATCCCGCGCCCGCATTCGCGCGCAGTGGTCGCTGCAACAGAAAATGGATCGAGCGGATTTCGTGATTTGGAACGACGGCGCGCGGGAGGTGTTAGACCGGCAGGCCGACATCATTTGGGCAACCATCAAGGAGAACCATCATGCCCCGACCCAGAACTAACAAAACCGAAGAAGAAAAAAACGCCGCGACCACAACGGTGGAAGCCGAGCCAAAAGTCGAGACCGCCGTGGCGGCCGAAGCGGCTGAAACCGCGGAGACGGAAGCGCCCGTCAAGCGCGCGGATTTGCCGCCCGGCGAGCCGCTCGATCTCGGCGAACTGCAACGCATGACCATGCCGGCATTGCAGAAGATGGCGCGCGACCTCAACGTCGAAACCGTCGCCACGCTCAAGAAACACGAGATCATCTTCGAGATTCTCAAGAAGAACGCCGAGCGCAGTGGCTTGATGTTCGGCGAAGGCGTGCTCGAAATCTTGCCGGATGGATTCGGTTTCCTCCGGTCACCCAGCTACAACTACCTGCCTTGTCCCGAAGACATCTACGTCTCGCCGTCGCAGATTCGCCGGTTTGAGTTGCAGACCGGCGACATGGTCTCCGGCCAGATTCGTCCGCCCAAGGACAAGGAACGTTTCTTCGCGCTGCTCAAAGTCGAGGCCGTTGATCATGAGAATCCCGACAAGGCTAAAGAGAAGATCATGTTCGACAACCTCACGCCTTACTTCCCGACCAAGCGGTTCATCCTTGAAACCGAACCGACCGGGATCGAGATGCGCGTGATGGACCTGCTCACGCCGGTCGGCAAAGGCCAACGCGGCCTCATCGTCGCCCCGCCGCGCACCGGCAAAACCATTCTCCTGCAAAAAATCGCCAACGCCATCGTCAAGAACAACCCCGAAGCGATCCTCATCGTCCTGCTCATTGACGAGCGCCCCGAGGAAGTCACCGATTTCGAGCGAACCGTGAAAGCCGAAATCATCAGTTCGACCTTCGATGAACCGCCCGAACGCCACGCGCAAGTGGCCGAGATCGTCCTCGAAAAAGCCAAACGTCTCGTCGAACACAAAAAAGACGTGGTCATCCTGCTCGACTCGATCACGCGTCTCGCCCGCGCTTACAACACACTCCAGCCACACTCCGGCAAGATTCTGTCCGGCGGCGTGGATGCCAACGCGCTTCACAAGCCGAAGCGTTTCTTCGGTGCCGCGCGCGGCGTCGAGGAAGGTGGCTCGCTCACGATTCTCGCCACCGCGCTCGTGGATACCGGCTCGCGCATGGACGAAGTCATCTTCGAAGAGTTCAAGGGCACCGGCAACATGGAACTGTGCCTCGACCGGCATCTCGTGGACAAACGCCTCTTCCCGGCGATCAACATCGAGAAGAGCGGCACCCGCAAAGAGGAACTGCTCTATCATCCCGACGAACTTGACCGCATCTACATGCTGCGCAAAGCGCTCGCCGGCGTGCCACCGGTGGAGGCGATGGAACTCATCGTCGAACGTCTCAAGAAGACAAAATCGAACGCTGAGTTCCTGCTCTCGATGAAGTTCTAGCGCGGCGGCGCGAGGCCCAGACTGTGGCGATGCCGCTGAACCACAACAGCAGCACGCTGGGCTCGGGGATGACGCTCAGTTCGCCGACGATGAACTGATGCAACTGGCCCTGGTTGGCCAGCACCGGGCCACCGAGCAACGTAAACTTGGCGCCGCTCCAAATGTTGGAGGTCAGGAAGTAAACCGAGACGTTGCTGCTGATGATCAGAAACGAGTTGGCACCCATCAACAGGTTGGTCACGTACAGCGCCGCGCGGAGATTGTCGTTGGTGCCGGGGCCGCCGGTGATGAACGCGTCCCACACCCGGACGGTGGTGAAATTGGCGATCTCCAGCGTGCCGAGCGAGAAGTTGGTGAAATAGCCCGCCGGCAACGGGCTGAGCGAGGTGACGGTAATCTGGTTGGTCGGCGTGACAGCATCGGGCTGATTCATGTCGTGACCGGCGGCGTAGAAATTCTGTGTCAGTGCGAGCGTCTTGTTGTCGAACAGGAACTTGCCGCCGAGTTTGTCGTTGGCCACGTTGTTGGTGCTGATGTCCACGAAACTGCCGACGGTCGCGCCGCCCGTGGTGTTCGTGCGGAAGATGTACACGTCGCCCGCGGCCATCGAGATCACGCCGGCAGTGTCGTTGGTGAACGCGCTTTCGTAGACGTTCGTCGTCGGGTCCGTGATCCAGTAGCCGGAGTTGACGACGGTGCCGTTGAAGGTGCCGGCACTGTGGAAGAAGTTGATCGTGCCGCTGTTGACGAACGCGCCGGAGACCTCCAACCGCGTGCTCGCGCCGCCGTTGCTGTTGGATACGACCATCGACCCGGTGTTGAGCGCACCGGCCAGCAGCGTACCGGCGCTATTCAATAGCGTGACGCTGCCCGCGTTGCGCAGCAGCCCACTGGCGGTCAACGTGCTGTTGCTGATCACAATCGCCGAACCGGCGTTGTTGGTCGTGCCGTTCAGATTCAACCCTGCGCCGCCGAGGGCTTCGAGCGTGCCGAAATTCACCAGCAACGAACTGATCGTACCGGCATTGCGAATCGTGCCGTCGACCGCGTTTGTCAGGTTGCCGCCGTTGACCGTGCCGCCCATCACCAATAGCGAGCCGTCGTTCTGCCACGCCGGGGTGACAGTGAGTGTGCCATCGCTGGCGACTGTGATCGTGCCGTTCTGAACGGGCGCCGTGAGCAGGCGCAACGTCCCACCTGTGACGTCGAGACTACCGCTGTTTCCGAGTTGGCTGGTGATGGTGCCGTCGCCGCGAGCGACGAACGACCCGGCATTGGCGACGCTGTTGCTGACCGCGCCCCGAAAGACGAACACGCCCGTGTTCGTGATCGCGCCGTTGAAGAACGTGTTGGCCGTCACCGCGACGGTCGCCGCATTGCTGACGCTGCCGTTGACCGTGCCGCCGGCCACCGCGTTCGTCAGCACGCCGGTGCCGCTGACGACCAACAAGCTGCTGGTCAGCCGATTGCCCTGCAAGTTCACGTCGCCGCCGGCAATCGTCGCGTTGCCAGTGATTGTGGCATTGCCGCTGAGCGTGAAGCTGCCGCCCGCTGTCTGCACGAAATTGTTGCTGACCGTGCCGGCCCAGTTCAGGCTGCCCTGATTGACCAACACGCCCTTGATGAACCCGCTGCCGGTGATGCCCGATGTCGAGGTGGTCGCATTCGTGAGCGCGCCGCCGGTGATCGCACCGCTGGCATTGAGCGCGATGGTGCCGTTGTTCGCCCAGGCGGGCGTGACATTAAGATTGCCGCCGGCGCCGACCGACACGGCGCCGTTTTGCGTCGGTGTGACGGTGATAGCGAGGGTGCCGCTGTCGGCGACCAACGTGCCGGCGTTGACCAACGACCCGGCAATCGTGCCGGTGCCGCCAATCGAGCCGTTGTTGTTGATCGTCGCGCCGCTGATCGTGCCGCCTTGCAAGCTCAACGCTCCGCGTAGCGTCGCGCCGGCCTGCGAGTTGGTCAGCACCGCTGCGCTGCTGACGACCATGAGATTGTTGGAGAGAATCTTGCCGTTGAGATCGAAAGTGCCGGCCGTCAGACTTGCCGTGCCGGTGATCGTCGCGTTGTTGTTGAGGAAGACCGTGCCGGCGCTGACGAGGTTGTTGCTGATCGCGCCTTGGAAGAAGAGCGAACCCGTGTTGGTAAAGATGCCGTTGAAGAACGTGTTGGCCGTGACCGCGACCGTCGCGGCGTTGCTGACGCCACCATCAACGGTTGCGCCCGCTGATGCATTCGTGAACACGCCCGTGCCGCTGACCACAAGCAGGCCGTTCGTAAGTCGGTTGCCTTGCACGTTGAGCGTGCCGCCGCCAATCGTCGCTGTGCCCGTAACGGTGCCGTTACCGCTGAGGGTGAAGCTGCCGGCGGTTTGAATAAAGTTGTTGCTGATCGCGCCGCCGAAATCCATGCGGCCTTGATTCACCACGAGATTCTTGATGAAGCCCGAGCCGCTGATCGAACCGGTCGCGCTGGCGAGGT
>JBGQCJ010000060.1:0-24716 GCA_041495285.1 Verrucomicrobiia bacterium | reverse complement strand
GTGTTGCCGAGGTCGCGCAGACTTTTGAGCGTTTCGAGGAGCCGGTGGTTGTCGCGTTGATGAAGACCGATGCTCGGTTCGTCGAGCACATAGAGCACGCCGACCAAGCCGGCACCGATCTGCGTGGCCAACCGGATGCGTTGCGCCTCGCCGCCGGAGAGCGTGTCGCTCTGCCGGTCGAGCGTGAGGTAGCCAAGACCAACATCCAGCAGAAACTTCAACCGCGCGCAGATCTCTTTCAGGATCTCGGCGGAAACCTTCTTTTCGTAATCGGTGAGCTGGAGCGAACGGAAAAATGTGGCCGCTTCTTCGATGCTCAGGCGCGTCGCGTCAATAATGGACTTGCCGCCGACCGTTACCGCCAAGCTCTCCGGTCGCAACCGCGCGCCTTTGCAGTCGGGGCACGGCATGCTGATCATGTATTGTTGCAGCCGCACCTTCGTGAATTCACTGTCGGTTTCCTCGTGGAGTCGTTCGAGATTGGGAATAACGCCTTCGAACGCTTTCTTCATCTTCCGCCACGCGCCTTTGCGCCAATACGTAAACTCGATTTCCTCGTCGCCGGAGCCGTGCAGCAAGGCTTTCTGCACTTTCTCCGGCAAGTCTTTGAACGGCACCTCCATGTCCACGTTGTAATGTTTCGCCAGCCCGCGCAGCAGCATTTTGTAATATATGATGAGCCGTCGCCCGCCCCGGCGCCACGCGGCAATCGCGCCGGCGGTAATTGATTTCTTCGGGTCCGGCACGACGAGGTCAGGGTCGAAGAACAATTTCGTCCCGAGGCCGAGGCAAGTCTTGCACGCACCGTACGGCGAGTTGAATGAGAAATGGCGCGGCGTGAATTCACCATAGCTGATGCCGCAGTCCGGACACGCGTTTTGGCTGCTGAACAGTCGCTCCGACCACGGGCTGGTGACCGGCGTCGTGGCGGTGCGATACAGAACAAGCAGCAAGCCCGAGCCCCATTTCAGCGCAGTCTCCACGGAGTCCGCCAACCGGGCCCGGCCTTTGGTGGAAGCGACGATGCGATCCACAACCAGTTCAATGCTGTGGTTCCGCTTTTTGTCGAGTTTGATGGGCTCGGTCACGTCGGCGATCTCGCCGTCCACACGCGCACGAACGAAGCCCTCGCTGCGGATGCGCGCAAACACGTCGCGGAATTCGCCTTTGCGACCGCGCACCAGCGGCGCGAGCAACATGAGTTGCGCGCCTTCGCCGATTCCAAGAATCTGCTCCACAATTTGGCTGGTCGTTTGTGAAGTGATGGGCTTGCCGCACCGGTAACAGTGGGGATGGCCGATGTTGGCAAAGAGCAGGCGCAGGTACTCGTAGATTTCGGTGGTCGTGGCGATGGTGGAACGCGGGTTGGTGGCGCCGGTGCGTTGCTCGATGGCGATGGCTGGTGAGAGTCCTTCGATGTAATCCACGTCGGGTTTCTGAAGTTGTTCGAGAAACTGCCGGGCGTAGGCGGAGAGGCTTTCGACGTATTTGCGCTGGCCTTCGGCATAAATGGTGTCAAATGCGAGACTGGATTTCCCAGAACCGCTCAGGCCGGTGACGACGGTGAATTTCTCGCGCGGGATGCTCAACTGAATGTTCTTCAGATTGTGCTCCCGTGCGCCGCCAATGATGATCGCATTTCTGGGCATTGGATTGCCGCCAATACAAGATGTTGAACCCGTTATTCTAGCAGGGATTCTCGTATAACCTAGACAAAAAGGGACGGCTTGGCGGCACCCCGCTGGCATATGACCTGCTAAAAGATTGTGTCAACGCGGCTAAGGCCGCTGGATAACACGGTATTACAAGGAACAACCGTAAGGGAAAGGCAATTATGGGAGCCACCGCAGCCGAATTCGATCAGGGCGTCACGAAGCAGGGCGGGAAGGAACTGCAGCAGTTGGAGCAGCAATTGGCTGCGCTGCACCAGAACCTGCGCACCGTCCGCCACGCGATCAATAACAACGTCGCCGTCATCATGGCGATGGCCGAACTCAGTCAGCGCAATCCGGCACAGTGCCAAAAGCTCAGTCAATTGTGTCTGGAGAAGGCGCCGCAGATCGCCGCCGCCGTCGGCGGGTTCATGGAACTGTTTGAGGTCGCCATCAGCCCGCAGCGGGAAACTGAGAAGAACTAGCCCTCGCGCGGACTGTGATCGCGGCCGAACCGGAGCGCGCGCGACACACATCGTCTCCCCTCGACCTCACCCGCGACGAGGTTCACCGGCCCATGGGTACGCCGTCTGGAACACGCGGATGAGCCAGAACTCTCAAACGCCAACTACACTCTCACCCGAGCAACTCAGCCAGTTGGAAACCGCCAACCGGCTGAAGTCCGAATTCACCGCCAACGTCAGCCACGAGCTGCGCACCCCCCTCCACGCCATCGTCGGCTATGCCGAGCTGTTGTTGGATGGCGTGTACGGCTCGCTGTCTGACGAACAGGCCCAAACGATCCAATACATTAATGATAGCGCCAATGACCTGCTCGGCATCGTCAATAACCTCCTGGATTTGTCGAAGATCGAAAGCGGCCGTGCCGATCTGATTCTCAACTCGTTCGACCTGCGCGAACTCATCGCCGAGTTGTTCATGCAGATCAAACCGCTCGCCGACGCCAAGCATCTCGCTCTGGAATCCGCCGTGCAAGTTGACAACTCCGTCATTCGCACCGACCGCGGCAAACTGAAGCAGGTTCTGCTCAATCTCGTCGGCAACGCTCTAAAATTTACCGAGAGCGGCAAGATCAGTGTCATCGTTTCCGCCACCCAATCGCCCGCCCAGCGCTTGGTCATCACGGTTCAGGACACGGGTGTGGGCATCCCGGCCGACAAGCTCGACAAGGTTTTTGAAAAATTCTACCAAGCGGACGGCTCGGCCAGCCGGCATCACGAAGGCACCGGGCTGGGCCTGTATATCACCAAACAGTTGCTCGGCTTGCTCGCCGGTACCGTGGACGTGAAAAGCGCCGCCGGCAAAGGCACCAGCGTCTCCATTTCTCTGCCGCAGAATTACGAGGAAATTCAGGGCATCCAACGCCTGCGCCGGCACATCGCCGCCGCGCGCGCCATGGCACCTGTGGAACTGGGCGACAATGACCGGCTCGTCCTCGTCGTCAGCGACAATCCGGACATCGGCCGCATCCTGACCGACGGCCTCGGCTCGGCGGAATACGACGTGCGCGTCATCCACGCCAGCAACGAAGTGATTACGCTCGCCAGAAAACTACAGCCCCTCGTCATCCTGCTCAACGCCGAGGATTCATCGTCGGAATTCTGGTCGATCTTTCAGGAACTCAAATCGCAGCCGCAGACCAAAGACATCCCCACCATCTTTCTGGGCAACGACAATGCCCGGCATCTCGGCGCACCGCTGAGTGTGGCGGCACCCCTGAACCGCGCCGAGGTGCTGCGCAGCATCCGCGCGTCAACCTCCGCCGGCAAGAAGAACGTGCTCATCGTGGACGACGACGAAAGCTTCCGCGAAGTCCTCAAGTGCGTGCTCGGCGAAGAAGGCTATCAGATTAGCGAAGCGGTGGACGGCAAAGACACCATCGATAAACTCAACGAAATCAAACCGGACCTGCTCCTGCTCGACCTGCACATTCCCGGCGTGGACGGCTGGGAAGTCATCCGCTACATCACGCAGCATGATGAACTCAAGAACGTCGAAGTGCTGGTGATCTCCGGCGACCGGCTCGACGACCGCGAGACCGCCACCATCAATGCCCACGCCAGCGGCTTCATCTGCAAAGCTGACTTCAAAGTGAACACGATTCTCGACAAGGTCGCTGATTTGCTGGAGGTGAACTGACATGCCGCAACTCTTACTCATCGAAGACAGCCAGCACATCCAACGCGTGTACCGCGAAAAGTTTGCTCACGAAGGCTTCGAGGTGACGACCGGCAATGACGGCGAACAGGGCCTTGCCCTCGCGCGTCAACACACGCCCGATATCATTCTGCTCGACATCATGCTGCCCAGACTCAGCGGCTTCGATGTTCTCAAACAGCTGCGCGACGATCCGCAACTCAACCGCATCCCGGTGTTCATGCTCTCGAACAAATCCTGGCCCGACGACGTGCAACACGCGCTCTCGCTCGGCGCCCGGCAATTCCACTCGAAAGGCTCATCTTCCTTGCAGGATATCATCACGCAGATCCGCATCGAGTGCGCGCTGAAGAAAATCACCATCATCAGTTCCTCCCCGGACTCCGTCAACGCGATCCGCGTCGCCCTCCGTCATCCCCAACTCCTCTGCTCAACGGTTACCGTGCTCGCCGAAACCGTGGCGGCGGTTCAGCGCGGCCTCCCGGACTTGGTCGTTCTGGATCTTCGCCCCCCGGCTCATAACAACGTGCTCCCCCTCCTGCAGCAACTCAGGGCCACGCCCGGCACACACGCCGTGCCCATCCTCGCGATCACCGATCAATCGCAACCACTCGCTCGCGTTGAGGTGACGGTCAGCGCTGAACACTTCGATACCGATTTGCGATCCACCGTGCTGCAATTCGTTCGGCTCGCCGAACCGGCCTCGACGGTGTTAGCCGCCGCCCGGTAACGCGCTCATTTCCTCCAGCCGTTCCTCGATCGTCACCGCCGTGGACTGCACCCGGCACAAATGCGCATACAATCCGCCCGCCCTCATCAACTCTTCGTGCGTCCCGCGCTCGATGATGCGACCGGACTTCAGCACGATAATCTGATCCGCGTTGCGCACGGTCGAAAGCCGGTGGGCAATGACAAAGCTCGTCCGGTGCGCCATCAACCGCTCCAGCGCTTCCTGGATCAACCGTTCCGTCGCCGTATCCACGCTGGCGGTCGCTTCATCCAAAATCAGAATCGGCGGATCTTTCAGCAGCGCTCGCGCGATGCTCACGCGCTGTTTCTCGCCAACACTGAGCTTCACGCCGCGCTCGCCAACCCGGGAATCGTACCGTTCCGGCAACCGCATGATGAACTCGTGGCAATTCGCCGCCTTGGCTGCCTCAATCATCTCCGCCTCGCTCGCGTCGAGCCGGCCATACAAAATGTTCTCCCGGATCGTGCCGTTGAAAAGAAACGCCTCCTGCGACACGATACCGATCTGCCGGCGCAGCGATTCCAGCGTCACCTCCCGGATGTCCACACCATCAATGAGAATCTGCCCGTGCGTCACGTCGTAGAAGCGCGGCAACAGATTTACGATTGTCGTCTTCCCTGCTCCGGTTGGACCGACCAATGCGACCGTCTCACCGGGGCGAGCGCGAAGGTTGACCTCGTGCAGTACCGGCAAGTCGGTCCGGTACTCGAAGCTGACGTTGCGATACTCGACCTCGCCGCGCACCCGGTCAACCAACGGTGCCGCGTCCTGCTTCTCGCCCACTTCGACTTGCGCGTCGAGAATGTCGAACACGCGTTCGCCCGCCGCGCGACCGGCTTGAAACATCTGGTTCAGGCCATGCAACGAGCGCACCGGCTCGTAAAACATCCACAAACAACTCAAAAAGCCGACCAATCGACCCAACGACATCCCGCCCGCGATCACCGCGTAGCCGCCCACCAAAATCACAATCACGCGTCCCAACTCCGCTGAGAATTCCATCGTCGGGCTATAGATCGACCACGCCCGCATCACCCGCAGCGTTGCTGTCCGCAGTTCGCCCGCCCTTTGCGCGAACCGTCCCCGTTCGTGCGACTCGCGCCCAAACCCTTTGATCTGCCGGATACCCTGCAGATTGTCATGCAACAGCGAGTTCAACGCCGAGGTCGCCTGCCGCACCAACCGATAGCGTTTGTGCGCCATCATGGTGTACGCCAGCGCGCCTACGACCAGCAGCGGCATCGGGGCCAGTGCCCATGTCGCCAAGCGCGCGTTGAACGCGAACAACAACGCGCCCACGCCGATGATGCTCAAGACTGACACCGTCCCCTGCTCGATGCCGTCAATCAGCACGCGCTCGACCGCGTTCACGTCGTCAATCACCCGCGTCATCAAATCGCCCGTCGCGCGCTGGTCGTAATAATTGACCGATAGTCGCTGCAGCTTGTCGTACAGATCGCACCGCATATCGTAAATCACTCGCTGCTCGAAGTGATTGTTGAGCTGGATGCGCAACACATTGAAAAAGCCCTTGAAAAAAAACGCCGCCAGCACCGCCCCCGCCACGAGCGGCAATAGATCGGACCGTCCCTTGCCGATCACGTCATCGATCACCACCTGCGTCAGTTTGGGAAACGCCAAGCTCGCCAGCGTCGTTGCGATGGCACACGCCATCGTGCCGACGCCGAACCACGGATACCGGCGCAGATACGCGAAGACGCGCGTGAAGATTTCGCCTGCGCCGCGCCGCCGCGCGACCATCGTCTCGTCGTTGATCGTATCGTGGTGCCTCATCGCCCGTATAGTAAATCAACTTTGTCAACCATGCACGCCGTTTGAGCCGCACGGTGTAATTCGCTTGCCATCGCTGCTCAGGCATGCGACTCTCAGTCTTTAGTGAGGGGGTAGCTGATGCGAACAGCTGATGGCGTCGCGCGTAAATTGTTTTCCGTGGTGGGTGGGGCGGGTTTTCTCGTCTTGGCTCTTGCCGGCCCCGTCTGGGCCGGCTGGTTCGATTGGCTGAAGCAGGAGACAACGTCCGGAGCTGTCTCCAATCAAGCCCCGATGACTGCGTCGCTACCGGTCGATCAGATTGCCACCGGCCTGAAAGAGGCGCTCGCCAAGGGCGCTGAAAAGTCCATCACCAACCTCCGTCAGCAGGACGGATTCTTCACAAATCTCGCCGTGAGAATCCCCATGCCGCAAGGGCTGGCCGATATCGAGAAAGGATTGCGTGTGGTCGGCAAAGAGCAATATGCCGACGACTTCGTCCTCTCCATGAACCGTGCCGCCGAATCCGCCATGGCCGAGGCCGGGCCGATTGTCGGCGACGCCATCCGCAACATGACCGTGGAGGACGCGAGAAAGATTCTGAACGGACCTGACGACGCGGCGACGCAATACTTACAGAAGGTCGGCGGAGCGAAACTGACCGAGCGAATGCTGCCGATCGTGAAAGCGGCAACGGAAAAGGTCGGCGTCACCGCAGCGTACAAGAACCTCATCAGCAAGGCCGGGTTTGTCACCAGCTTCATGCAGCAAAAGGATCTCGACATCGATCAGTACGTGACCGGCAAGGCGGTGGACGGCCTCTTCAAGATGATCGCAGTCGAAGAGAAAGAGATTCGCAAGAATCCAGTCGCCCGCACGACGGACCTTCTGAAGAAGGTATTCGGCGCGGCGGGAAAGTGAAGGTCGGAAACTGAGCGCAACAACAGAAAGGAACGTAACGATGAACATCGCAAAAATATTAGTGGTGCTGGCATTATGCGGTTTGTCCGCATGGATCGTGGGCTGCAGCAAGAAAGAAGAAGCGCCGGCCCCTGCACCAGCAGCCGAGATGCAGAAACCCGCTGAGCAACCGGCTGCCGAGATGCAGAAAGCAGCCGAAGCGCCCAAGGCTGCTGCAGAGTCCGCCACGGCGGCGGCGACGGAAACGGCGACGGAAGCCAGCGGGCAAGCGCAAAGCTTGATTGACAAGGCGAAAGGGCTGATTGACAACAAACAGTATTCCGAGGCGTTGAGTGTTCTGAACCAGTTGGCCAGTATGAAGCTGACGCCGGAGCAGCAGAAGCTCGTGGACGATCTGAAAGCGCAGGTTCAGAAACTGATCGCCGACACAGCGGCCTCCAAGGCGACCGAGTCGGTCGGCGGTTTGCTGGGCGGCGGTAAGTAGTCCGAGCCTGGCGTTGTCCTGACTCAACCAACCGACAACAGGAGAAGCGCTATGAAAATGGTCAAAGAGTTCAAAGAGTTCGCCATGCGGGGCAACGTGGTGGACATGGCCGTTGGTATCATCATCGGCGGTGCCTTCGGAAAAATTGTCACGTCGATGGTCACCGATATCCTCATGCCGCCCATTGGCAAAGCCATGGGTGGTGTCAACTTCGCCGACAAATTTGTCGTTCTCGGTGAAGGCAGTTACCCATCGCTGGCGGCCGCCAAGACAGCGGGCGCGACCGTGATCGCCTACGGCGCATTCATCAACGTGGTGATTGACTTTATCATCGTGGCGTTCTGCATTTTCATGATAATCAAAGCCATGAACTCGCTGAAGAAGAAGCCCGCGCCGGCGCCCGCCACGGGACCGATCTCAAAGGATTGTCCGTTCTGTCTGATGACGATCCCCATCAAGGCCACGCGCTGCGCCCACTGCACTTCCGAAGTGAAGTGAACCCGGCGCGCGACGACGGGCTTACCACTGGGTGATCTCGTCGTCGGGCTGGAAGAGTTGCGGAAACATCCGCTTAAGATGCGTGTTGCTGAAACGGTCGAAGCCGAGGCAGCCCTCGTGATCCAGCGCCTTGGCATCGCAGGTCGTGGACGACTTGTGCACGAGCATCCGCGCGCCGTCCCACGCAATGATGAGCTTCAAGAACTCCTCGCGCGGCGTGTCGGCCGGCATCTTCTTTGCCAGCCACGGATACATCTCGCGCAATTTCTCCGTCGGCCACTGATCATAGCCGTGGCAAAAAATCCCGAGCCGCGCGGCGGTCTGGCAGGTCGTCTCATCCTCGCGCCGGCTAGTCGTCAAGAACTCCCGGATTCGTTTGAGGGCTTCTTCGCGGGTGTACTTCATCGCGCTCACCTCTTTCTCCGTCACCCAAGCCGGTAACCGGTCAGCGCCCGCATGTATTGCGCGCGCTCGAACGCGCTGGGATCGGGACAGTGCAACTGGCTCATGCTGCCCCGCAGTTGGTTGACCGATTCGTATTCGTGTTCCTCCATCCACTGACGCATCTCGTCTTCGATCAACCCGATTCGCTCGACCCCGTGTTTTAAGAGCACCGAGCAAAGCATCGTCACGTTCGCGCCGACCATGAGCATCTTCAACACGTCAGAGCCGGTATGAATTCCACTCGTCGCCGCCAGATCGGTTTTCACGCGTCCGTACAGAATCGCAATCCAGCGCAACGGCAAGCGCATCGCGTGCGGCGTGCTCAACAACACGCGCGGCTGCACCTCCAACGCCTCCAGATCAATGTCCGGCTGATAGAACCGATTGAACAGCACCAGTCCGTTTGCGCCGGCATCCGCCAGACGTTTGGCCATGTTGGCGATGTTGCTGAACCGCGCGCTGAGTTTGACCGCCACCGGGATTTTCACGACCGCCTTCACCTGTTCGAGAATCTCGATGTACGTGCGCTCGATGTCCGCGCCGGGCAGTTGCAGGTCGGTGGGAATGTAATAAATGTTCAACTCCAGCGCGTCGGCGCCGGCCTGCTCGATTTGTTTGGCGAATCTCGTCCAGCCGCCCGCGGTGGCGCCATTGAGGCTTGCGATGATCGGAATCTTGACGGCTTGCTTGGCCTTGTGGATGTGATTCAAGTAACCTTCCGGGCCGAGATGGAAATGCGCCGGCTCGGGGAAATACGTCAACGCTTCGGGAAAACTTTCCGTGCCGTGCGTGAGATGATGATGCAGTTCGTACCGGTCGATCCTCAACTGCTCCTCGAACAACGAATACAACACCACCGCCGCCGCGCCGGCATCCTCCGCGCGTTTGATGTTGTCCACTTCGTCCGACAAAGGCCCGGACGCCGACACCACCAGCGGATTCTTCAACTTCAATCCCAGATACGTCGTGTTCAGATCCATGTTCATGTTGTGGCCTCCGCGGTCGCGGCAGCTTTGGGAAGCGCCGCACCGTTCGTGGACGCGGCCAGCTTCTCGTAATACTTGAACCGGCGCTCCACATCCTGCTGCGCCTGTTTGTGGAGCAGCTTCGCCTCCTCGGGTTTGCTCTTGGTCAACATCTTGAACCGATTCTCCATCAGCAGATACTGCTCGACCGGTTGCTTCGGCGCGCGCGAATCGAGTTGCAGCGGATTCTCGCCCGCATCGGCGCGGCGCGGGTCGTACCGGTACAACAACCATTGGCCGGTGTTGACCGCCGCCTTCTGGTTCTGCATCGCCGTCGTCATGTTGATGCCGTGTGCGATGCAATGGCTGTACGCGATAATCAGCGACGGCCCATCGTATGACTCCGCTTCGAGGAACGCGCGCAACGTGTGTTCGTCGCGCGCGCCCATCGCCACCGATGCCACGTACACGTTCCCGTACGTCATCGCGATCAAACCGAGGTCTTTCTTCGGTGCCGGCTTGCCGCCCGCAGCGAACTTCGCCACCGCCGAACGCGGCGTGGACTTCGAGCATTGCCCGCCGGTATTCGAATACACTTCGGTGTCGAGCACGAGCACGTTCACGTTCCGGCCACTGGCCAATACGTGATCGAGTCCGCCAAATCCGATGTCATACGCCCAACCGTCGCCGCCGATGATCCACACACTCTTTTTCACCAGCGTATCGGCGAGACTCAAGAGCTGTCGGGCTTCCGGCGATTTCATGCCGGTGAGTTTCGCCTTCAACGTCGCCACACGTTCGCGTTGCTCGTAGATGTCAGCTTCTGAATTCTGTGGCGCGCTGAGAATCGCCTCGGCCATTTCCGGCAGGACTCGTTTCAGCAATTCGCGGCCAAACTCCATCTGCTTGTCGATTGACAGCCGGTAACCCAAACCAAACTCCGCATTGTCCTCAAACAACGAATTGCACCAAGCCGGGCCGCGTCCCTCGGCGTTGACCGTCCACGGCGTGGTCGGCAGGTTGCCGCCGTAAATGGACGAGCAACCGGTCGCGTTCGCGACGATCATCCGGTCGCCGAAAAGTTGGCTGACCAGTTTGAGGTACGGTGTCTCGCCGCAACCGGCGCACGCGCCGCTGAACTCGAAGAGTGGCTGCTGCAACTGCTGTTGCGGGATGCTGCCGACTTTGATTTTGCGTCGGTCAAGTTCCGGTATGCCGAGGAAGAAGTCCCAGTTCTTCACCTCGGTCTCGCGCAGCGGCGGTTGCGACGCCATGTTGATCGCCTTCAGTTTGGTCTGCGACTTGTTGCGCGCCGGGCACACGTCCACGCACAGCGCGCAGCCGGTACAATCTTCCGGCGCGACCTGGATCGTGTATTTCAGCCCGTGCTCCTTCCACTCGCGATCCTTCGCGTCCGTGGACTTGAACGTTGCCGGCGCGTCTTTCAGCGCTGCCGGTTCGTAAACCTTCGCGCGAATCACGCCGTGCGGGCAAACCATGGCGCATTTGCCGCATTGGATGCAGACCACCGCGTCCCAGACCGGAATCTCCAGCGCAATGTTGCGTTTCTCCCAGCGCGCCGTGCCGACCGGGAACGTGCCGTCGCACGGCAGCCGGCTGACCGGCAGCAAATCGCCGCGACCGGCAAGGATCTCGCCGAGTACGTCGCGCACGAAGGCCGGGGCCTTCTCCGAGACTGCCGGCGCCAACTCGTTCTCGTAGTCGGCGTGGTCAGGAATCGCGACCTGAAACAAATGTTCCAGCGTGTGGTCGACCGCGCGCAGATTCATCTGCACGATCTCGTCGCCCTTCTTGCCGTAGGTTTTCTTGATGGATTCCTTGATCGCGTTAATGGCCTCGTCCTTGGGCAGCACGCCCGAGATGGCGAAGAAGCAAACTTGCATGACCGTGTTGATGCGGCCGCCCATGCCGGATTCACGCGCGACTTTCACCGCGTCGATCACGTAAAACTTCAGTTGCTTGTCAACGATGTGTTGGCGCACTGCGCCGGGGAGCTTCCTCCATACGTCGTCGGAGCTGTATGGCGTGTTGAGCAAAAACGTGCCGCCCTCGACCGCGTCCTTCAACATGTCGTAGCGATCGAGAAATACCGGCTGATGGCACGCGACGAAATTCGCCTTCGTCACCAGATAGGTCGAACGGATCGGCTCCGGCCCGAAGCGCAAATGCGACACCGTCATCGAGCCGGCCTTCTTCGAGTCGTACACAAAGTAACCTTGCGCAAAGTTTTCGGTATTCTCGCCGATGATTTTGATGGAATTCTTGTTCGCGCCGACGGTGCCGTCCGAACCGAGGCCGTAAAACACAGCGCGGATCACCCGGTCTGACTCCGTCGAGAATTCGTGGTCGCAGTCGAGACTTGTGTGCGTGACATCATCGGTGATGCCGACGGTGAAATGGTTCTTCGGCTTGGCCGAGGCGAGATTGTCGAACACGGCTTTAACCATGGCCGGCGTGAACTCCTTCGACGAAAGCCCGTACCGGCCGCCAATAATCTTCAGCGCCCGGCCCTCTTCATGCGCGGCCGTGATGCAATCCAAGTACAACGGCTCGCCCGGGCCGCCGGGCTCTTTGGTGCGATCGAGCACCGCAATAGACTTCACGCTTTTCGGTAACGCCGCAACAAATCGCTTTGCATCCCAAGGCCGGTAGAGCCGCACTTTGAGCACGCCGACTTTCTCGCCGCGCTTCGTGAGATGATTCACTGTCTCGTGTGCCGCTTCGCAGCCGGAACCCATCAACACAATCACGCGGTCGGCATCCGGTGCGCCGTGATAATCAAACAAGTGATACGCGCGGCCGGTCAGCTTCGCGAACTGGTCCATCGCCTGCTGCGTGATGTTCGGGCACGCGATGTAAAATGGATTCACCGTCTCGCGCGCCTGAAAGTAAACGTCCGGATTCTGCGCCGTGCCGCGCAGGACCGGATGATCGGGCGACAATCCGCGCGCCCGGTGCGCGAGCACGAGTTTCTCGTCGATCATTGCCCGCAAATCATCGTCACTCAGCAACTCAACCTTCGACTCTTCATGCGACGTGCGAAAGCCGTCGAAGAAATGCAGGAACGGTATGCGTGCCTCCAGCGTTGCCGCTTGCGCGATCAATGCGAAGTCCATCGCCTCTTGCACCGAGTTCGAGCATAACATCGCCCAACCGGTCTGCCGCGCGGCCATCACGTCTTGATGGTCGCCGAAAATCGAGAGCGCCTGCGCGGCCAGCGAACGTGCGGCGATGTGAAAGACTGCCGGGGTCAATTCACCGGCGATCTTGTACATGTTAGGGATCATCAGCAACAGGCCCTGCGACGCCGTGAACGTCGTGGTGAGCGAGCCGGTCTGCAACGCGCCATGTACCGCGCCCGCCGCGCCGCCTTCGCTCTGCATTTCGACAACCGCCGGCTTCGTGCCCCAAATGTTCCGCACATCCTCCGACGCCCATTGGTCCGCCCACTCGCCCATCGGCGACGATGGCGTGATCGGGTAAATGGCGATGACCTCGTTGGTCCGGTAGGCCACGTGGCCGACTGCCTCGTTGCCGTCCATCGTCACAAAACTTCGAGTCGTTGTTTTCATTCGATTGATTTCTTCAGCAGATTCTTGGCAAATCCTCCCCCGTCGGCATATCAATGATGCGCTCGCCCCCAATCGTCGTCCGCAGAAGCGCCATGCCGACCGGCTTCTCCATCACCTCGCCGATGATCCGGGCGTCTTTGCCCAGCGGATGACGACGCATCGCCGCCAACACGCTCTCGGCATCCACGCGCCGGCAAATCACGATCACCTTGCCCTCGTTGGCGATCGTCAACGGATCAAGCCCGAGCAGTTCACAAGCGCCGCGCACCTCGCGGCTGACCGGCAATGCGGACTCGACGAGGCGAATCCCCACGCCCGATGCGTTGGCGATGTCGCACACGGCCATCGCCAACCCGCCGCGCGTCGGATCGCGCATCGCATGAATCTCCACGCCGGTACTCAAAATCTCTTTCACCAGCGGCCACAGCGGCGCGCAATCGCTGACCACGCTCGTCTGAAACGCAATGCCCTCGCGCTGGCTCATCACCGCCACGCCGTGTTCCCCGAGAGAACCATTCAAGATCACGACGTCACCGTGCTTCGCGTTGGCTGAGCCGAGCCAGTTCGGTGTCTGGATGCGGCCAATGCCGGCGGTGTTGATGTAAAGTCCTTCGCACTTGCCGCGTTCGACGACTTTTGTGTCGCCGGTCACGATCTCAACGCCCACTTCTGCTGCGGTCTTGCGGATGGATTGGACGATCTTCTGCAGATCGGCCCACGGCAATCCTTCTTCGAGAATGAAGCTCAGGCTGAACCAGTATGGCTGTGCGCCTTGCATGGCCAAGTCGTTCACCGTGCCGCACACCGCGAGCCGGCCGATGTCGCCGCCCGGGAAGAAATACGGTTTCACCACGTAGCTGTCGGTCGTGAACGCGTACCCCTTGCCGTCCATCACCAGCACCGCGCTGTCGTCGAGCGGGCGCAGGATCGGATTATCGAACTCCGGCTCGAAAATCTCCTCGATTAGCCTGCGGGTCAGAGAACCGCCGCCGCCATGGGCGAGCAAGATGCGGTCGTGTTTCACGCCGCCAGCCTCCCTTCATATTTATAGTACGCCGCGCACGTCCCCTCGCTGGAAACCATGCACGGCCCAAGCGGATTGGTCGGCGTGCACGCCCGGCCAAACAGCTTGCAGTCCAGCGGCGTGTACACGCCGCGCAAAATCCCGCCGCACCGGCACAACGGGTTGACGTGCGCTTCGCCATACTTCACCTCGAACACGCGCGCGGCATCGAACGCCGCATACTTCGGCCGAATCGCCAAACCGCTCTTCCCGATCGTTCCGATCCCGCGCCAACCGGCATCGCACTCTTCGAACACTTCCTCCATCAACCGCTGCGCCGCCACGTTGCCGCGTTCGGTGACCGACCGGCTGTACTCCACCTCGACCTCGGCCCGACCTTCCACGACCTGCCGGAGCAGCATCTCGACGGATTTCAGCATGTCCCACGCTTCGAAGCCGCTGACGACACACGGAATCCGGTACTGCTCGGCGATGAACCGGTACATCGCGGAGCCGGTAATCACGCTGACGTGACCGGGACAAATGAAGCCGTCAATCTCCACCTGCTGATCCTTCAACAGCGCCTCCATCGCGTGCGGCATCGTCTTGTGCGCGCACAACACCGAGAAATTTGACACGCCGTCGCGCGCCGCCCGGAAAATCGCCCACGCCACCGTCGGCGCCGTCGTCTCGAACCCAACGCCGAGAAACACGACGCGTTTCGACGGACATTCGCGCGCCAGCACCAACGCATCGCTCGGCGAGTACACGATTCGCACGTTCGCTCCCGCCGCACGCTCGCGTTCGAGCGACGAGTCGCTGCCCGGTACGCGCAACAAATCGCCAAACGTCGCCACGATCACCCCGGGCTGCCGGCAAAGTTCGATGGCGGCGTCGATGTAGTTGATGCCCGTCACGCAGACCGGGCAGCCCGGCCCGGAAATCAGGCACACGCCGGGCGGCAGCAGTTGACGGAGGCCGGTGCGAAACGCCACCATCGTGTGGGTGCCACACACTTCCATGAATTTCACGTCGCGCCCGACGCGACCGGCCAACTCGTCAACGGTTTCCACCAAAGTCTTCATGTCAACACCTCGCGTAAATCGGTGGCGGCGCGAATCGCCTCCAACTCTTCGACCTCGCTCTTGTCCCATTTGTGAATGGCAAACCCGGCATGCACCAGCACGTAATCGCCAAGACGCGGCTCTTCAATAAGCGACACGTCCACTTCACGCAGCGCGCCCTCGACCGAAATCGTCGCGGTCGAATCATTCAACTCCACGATTTTCGCCGGTACCGCTAGACACATGGCCGGGCCATCCTTTCCAAGGCGACCGCTGCCTGCCCGAGCGCCAATCCGCCGTCGTTCGGCGGTACAGTGGTGTTGATGAACACGCGGAAACGCCGGGACTGCAGCAGGTCAACGGTACGCCGCAGCAACAGCACGTTTTGAAACACGCCGCCGGACAGCGCCACGGTGTTGAGGCCGCGCTGGCCACGAACGTACCGGCAGACTTGCGTGATGGCTGCCGCGACGGTGTTGTGAAACTTCGCCGCCATCGTGCTGACGGCGACGTCGCATTTCCGGTCGTCGAGAATCGCGTGAAGCGCGGGACCGAAATCGAGCGTCCATGGGCGACCACCGGTGTGCACGACAAACGGATAGCTTCCCGCCACATCCGGGTCGGCGACTGACTCCAACCGGATCGCGGCTTGCGCTTCGTAGCTGGTTTCGTCACAGAGTCCGAGGATTGCCGCGACCGCGTCGAAGAGCCGTCCGGCGCTGGAGGTTACCGGCGAGTTAAACCCGGCCTGGATCATCTTGTGGATGGGTGCCGTTCGCTCGGTCACATCGCCCAACCCCTCGGCAAACAAAACGCTCGCGGCCATCCGCCACGGCTCTTCCACCGCCTTGTCGCCGCCGGGCAACCGGTAGTGCTTAAAGTGCGCGACGCGCTCGAAATCAGCCCGGTCAGCAACCATAAATTCGCCACCCCAGATCGTACCGTCGGTGCCGTAGCCGGTACCATCGAGTGCGACGCCGATGACCGGCTCGCGCAGATCGTGTTCGGCCATCACGCTCGCAATGTGGGCGTGATGATGTTGGATGCCGATCTTCTCGATCCCGGTACGCTCGCGTGCAAACTTCGTGGAGAGATACGCCGGATGCAGGTCGTAGGCGACGACCTTGGGTTCGACGCGCATCAACTTCTGCCACGATTCGATCTCGCGCGAGAAGTAATCGTAGGTTTTGAAGTCCTTGAGATCGCCGATGTGCTGCGAGAGGAACGCGTCGCCGTCGCGCACGAGACAGAACGTGTTCTTCAATTCGCCGCCGACCGCGAGAATGTGCGGCGCACCGGACGCGGGGCCGATCCGAATCGGATTCGGCACAAAGCCGCGGGCGCGCCGCAGAAATTGACGTTGACCGCTGACGACGCGCACGACCGAGTCGTCGCACTTGCGAACGATGGGCCGGTTGTGCGTCAGCGCCGTGTCGGCAATAGGGCCGAGCAAGGACGGCAACTCCGCTTCGTCGCTGACGATTGGCTCATCGGTGAGATTGCCGGAGGTCATTACCAGTGCATCGAAATCTTGCAGCAGCAAATAGTGAAGCGGCGTGTACGGCAGAAATGCGCCGATGGTCCGGGAATCTGGAGTGATGGAGTGTTGGAGCGATGGAATGTTGGATTTCAACACGACAATCGGGCGAGCCACGGAAAGCAGTTCGGCTTCCTCGGTTTCGCTCAACTCGCAGAATCGCCTGATCGTTTCGATGTCGCGGAACATGACGGCGAACGGTTTGTGCGGCCGGCGCTTGCGTTGCCGGAGTCGCGCGACGACTTCGCGGTTGAGCGCGTCGCACACGAGGTGATAACCGCCAAGACTCTTGATGGCCACGATGTGACCCCGGCGCAAGAGCTCCTGCGCTTTCGCCAGCGGTTCGTCGTGCGTCGCCACACCACCCACGATGCGCAACTCAAGGCGCGGGCCACAGACGGGGCAGGCGTTGGGTTGCGCGTGGAAGCGGCGGTCGGCGGGATACTGATATTCGTGTTCGCAGTGCTCGCACATGCGAAACGAAACCATCGAAGTCTTGTCGCGGTCGTAGGGCAAATCGCGAATGATCGTGAAACGCGGGCCGCAGTTGGTGCAGTTGGTGAATGCGTAGCCATGCCGGCGATTCTTCGGGTCGAGGATTTCCTTCCGGCAATCCTCGCAAGTCGCCAGATCGGGCGGGATGTGAACGGCCGCTTCGCCGGTCGGCTCGGACGGCACGACCTCGAATCGCCGGTAGCCCTTCGCGCCGAGCACTTCGGTGTTGATACCGGCGATGACGGCTTGCCGGGGTGGTTGGTCCGTCAGGCGATTGAAGAACGCGCCGACCTTGAGGTCGTCGCCTTCCACTTCGAGCGTGACGCCGTGCGGCCCGTTGCAGACGAAGCCGCACAACCCGAACTGCGTGGCGTAGCGATAGACGGTCGGCCGAAACCCGACGCCCTGCACGCGGCCGAAGATCTTCGCTCGCACGCAGGTCTTCATTCGTGCGAAACCTCCGTGTGATTTTGACGGTGTGGGTGCTGGTGGGGCTGAATGATACCGGCGAGATCGTCGTGACTGTGCGTATGAGGCTCAAAGTGGATTTCACCTGCGGCGGCACGTTGCAGCCAATGCACCCAATCGCCGATGCCCTTACCGGTTTTGCATGACACCTGGAGTACCGGCGCGTCCGCGTTCAGCTTGTGGAAATCGCGGAGGAACTGATCGAAGTCGAAATTCGTGTACGGTAGCAGGTCAACCTTGTTGAGAATCAGCGCGCTGACTTCGTGGAACAGCAGCGGATACTTCGCCGGTTTGTCGTGGCCTTCGGTGACGCTGAGGATGCCGACCTTTGCCGTTTCGCCGAGATCGAACTCGGCCGGGCACGCGATGTTGCCGACGTTCTCGATGAACAGCAGATCGAGAGCGTCGAGGTCAAGCTCGGTTAGCCCGCGCTCGACCAGCGGCGCTTCGAGGTGACACGCGCCGCCGGTCAGCAACTGCACGACCGGCACGCCGAATCTTCCGACGCGTTCAGCGTCGAGCGTAGTGGCGATATCGCCCTCCAGCACGCCAACGCGGAGATGATGGTTGAGCTTGGGAATTGTTCGCTCGAGCAACGAAGTTTTCCCCGCGCCCGGCCCGCTGATGAGGTTGATCGCGGTCACGTGCTTGGCGGCGAGCTGCTCGCGGATGCGCGCGGCCAATTGATCGTTCGCTTCGAGAACATTTCGTAGAACCTTGATGTTCATGATGAACCACCGGACCGTTTAGCACTGCCGGTGCCACGGGCGTTGACACTTTGGCAACCGATTGCGCTGTAAACTGTTTCAACGATTGTCGGAAACATCTGGTTGCCGGGAATCACGACATCATGTCGCTGGCTACGTCGCGGTAAGACAACTTGTCAATCGCGGCCCAGCCTCGATCTCAATGCCGGTCAAGAGCAGTTCATTGCCGGTGAGCAAGCGGCCATTTGTGGAGCGGCAATGCGGACACTCAAACCAATTCTCTTCCACCGCAAACTCGTGGCCGCATTCCGCGCATCGCGCCCGCGCTTCGATCTCTTCGATCTCCAAGCGCGAGCCGGCCAGCGACGTTTCATTCACCGCCGCCTCGTAACAGAATCTCAACATCACCGGCTCGACTTGTCGCAGCCGCCCGACGCGCACGCGCACCTCGCGCACGCGAGCGTGCGGATGCGCGCGGAGTTCGTTTTCCACCGATTGGAGCAACGCCTCGACAATGGACATTTCATGCATGCGCCACCTGTGGCGTTGAGAGCAGCGCCGCGACCTGCTCAACGACCTGCCAGGCGGCCCGCTCCGTTAACGGCGACAACGTCGTGCCGAAGTTGAAATCGTGACCGCGGATGCTGAACAGAATCGCCTGCGGTTGTCGCCGGTACAACGACTGGCACAGCGCGAGCACATCTGCCGGTATGAGATAATGCGCGACGGCGTGTCCCTGCAATCGTGGCGTCACTTCTGTCCGCGTCACCAATTCCCGGCTTTCCGCCGTGGCTGCATCAACAAAAACGACGGCATCGAAATGACTGACCGTCTCAGCGACATCAACTTCCAGTTGATGCGCCGTTTGCAACTCAACGTCCGGCAAACCGAGCTTCTGCAATTCTTCGACGACAAACCAACCAACGCCGTCGTCGCAACGGCTCCGGTTGCCGTAACCGATCACCAGCGTTTTCATTTTCGAAGTGTCTGCACAACATTGCCGGCGGCGTCCACCAACTCGACCTGCATCGGCATCTGACCAACCGCGTGCGTGGAGCACGAAAGACACGGATCGTAACAACGGATCGCCGCCTCGACGCGATTGAGCATCCCTTCCCGGAGTTGCTGCGCCTTCACGTACTTCTGCGCCACGGCTTTGACCGCCGCGTTCATCGCGAGATTGTTGTGACCGGTGGCGACGATGAGATTCACTTTCTCGACGCGTCCGTTCTCGTCCACCCAATAATGATGGAACAACGTGCCGCGCGGCGCTTCGATGACGCCGATGCCCTGCTCGTTCTGCGGGTTGCCGGTCACCATGACGTCGGTGCTGCAAATCTCGGAGTCGTGAAGCAGTTGGCCGATGCGTTCGAGCGCGTACACGACCTCGATCAGCCGCGCCCAGTGATAGTAAAACGAACTGTGGCGCGGCACGCGGCTCGTCGCGCGCCAGTTCTCCAGTTCCTTGTTCGCGGCCGGAGTGGAGATTTGGTCGCAGATGTTCAGCCGCGCCAGCGGACCGACCCGGTACATCCCCTGCGGATAGCCGAGCCGTTTGATGAACGGGAATTTCAAGTACGACCACGCCTCGGTCGCTTCGGCGATGATATCGAGGTAGTTCGCGGGGTCGATCTGGTCTTCGATAACGTCGCCCTTCGTGTCGCAAAACCGCAGCTTGCCGTCGTAGTGCTCCAGCGAACCGTCCGGTTGCACCAACCCCATGAAGTTGGAATTGAAACTGGCGAAATCCTCCACCTCCTGCAGATGGTCCCACTGATATTGCTTCAGCAAATCGAGCGCGAACCGCGCATGATCCAGCGCCTCCGGCAACCCCGCCCGCAACTCGTCGCGTTCGGCAACTGTCAGCGCTTTGTTCACGCCGCCGGGCACGGGGAAATCCGCGTGAATCTTGCGCCCGCCGGTCAGCTTGATCACTTCCTGACCGTACTTGCGCAGCCGGATACCCTTGCGCGCGATGTCCGGGTGCTGCTGGATCAGGCCAACCACGTTGCGCAGCGCCGGATCGCTGTCGAAACCGAGCAACAAATCCGGCGCGCTCAAGTGGAAGAAACTCAATGCGTGCGATTGGGTGAGCTGCCCCATGTGCATCAACTCGCGCAGCAGCTTGGCCGGCTTCGGAATCTCGACGCCAAGAATCGCATCGCACGCTTTCGCGCTTGCGAGCAGATGGCTGACCGGGCAGATTCCGCAAATGCGGGCTGTGATCTGCGGCATCTCGGCGAAGTACCGGCCCTCGCAAAACTTCTCGAACCCCCGAAACTCAACCACGTGAAATCGCGTGTCGGCCACATTACCGGCCTCGTCGAGGTGAATCGTGATCTTCGCGTGCCCCTCGATGCGGGTGACCGGGTTGATTGTGATCGTTTCAGTCATAACTGAGATTTCCTTCGTTCCACTTCGGCGCGCGGCCGGCGAGCAGTTCGGTGAGCGCGTACCAAATCGTGTCGGCGTCCGGCGGGCAACCGGGGATGTGTGCGTCCACCTTCACGAATTCCTGGATTGGCCGGACGCGATTGAGCAACTTCGGCACGGCACCATCGCTATCGTTGCCGGGCATTTCGCCGATTTGCGTACTTTCGGTTTCCACGAACCCACGCGCGACGACGTCTTCGAGTTTGAACTGGTTGCGCAGTGCCGGGATGTTGCCGGTGATCGCACAATCGCCGAGCGCGATGAGCACCTTGCAACGGGCGCGCATCGTGCGCAGGACGTGCTCCTGCTCCTCGTTGCACACGGCGCCTTCGATGATGCCCACGTCCACCTCGGGAATCTCCTTCACGTCGGTGATCGGGCTGGCGGTGAACTCGACCAGCTTGCTCAACTCGATCAGCCGCTCATCGAGATCGAGGAACGACATGTGACAACCCGAACATCCGCCGAGCCAGGCCGTCGCGACCCTGATTTTCGGTTTGTCACTCATGCTGACAACGCCTCCAAGATCGCCTTATCCTCTCGCGCTTCGCCACGCGGCGGCAGCACAGCCCGCAACGGCGACTCGTGTCCCTCAAAATTCGTGACCGTACCGGACTTCTCGCACCAGATTGCGGCCGGCAACACGATCTTCGCCGCGTCCAGCAATGGCGACTCGTAGCTGGCCTGCACGACCACGCAATCAATCTGCGCCAGCAACTCGCGCACGTGCTTTTCGTGGAGCAACCGCGCCCCGCCATCCGGCTCGTCGCTGGCGATGATGTGCAGGTAATTGAGCGGCTGCACGTCCAGCCATCCGGCAATGTCCTCCAACGGCTCGACGCCGGCGACCGCCAACGCGAGGCCGTTGCTGCTGACCGGCAGCGGTATCAACTGCGGTGCCTGACCACTGCGTTTCTTCTCAAACACGCCGATCAACCGCTCCAGCACGGTCACGCCAATCGGCGTCATCGCACCCGGGCCGTACACGAGTGCCGGTCGCTTCACGTCCTTGAGCGTGTCGGTCACGCGTTTCCAGAACGAGCGTTCGAGGCTCACGACGTTGGCACAGACGTCCGCGTACTGGTCGAGGTCGCTCTTGCGCGCGTGGAAAATGAGCAGCTTCGCGCCCCGGCGACGCACGGTCGTGCGAATCTTGGCCGCCACGACACCGTTGTCGCGGCTCGGCTGCGCGCCGAGCACGATGATCGCGTCGGCATCATGCAGCTTCTGCATCGCATCCGCCGCGAGGTCAGGCGAAGCGCACAAGGCCGCCTCGTTCTTGCCGACAAACATCGCGACGCGCTCGAACTTGCCGCCAATCTGCCTGATGACTTTCGCCGTCTCGTTGGTCACGCGCGGTGAAACGAGCAGCGCATTTTGCCATTCCTGCGATTGGCGGGTGGCGTCGCGCACCGCTTTCAGCGCTTCGTCCCACGAAACCGGTTGCAGTGCGCCGTCGCGACGAATCATCGGTTGCAGGATGCGTTGGCGCGGCTCGGCCCACGTCTCGTACCGGCCGCGAGCGCACAGATGTCCACGGCTGACCGGCGAATCGTGGTCGCCAAACACTTCGACGATGCGGTTTTCCTTCGTGAACACGAGCAGGCCGCAGCCAACCGGGCACTCGGTGCACGTAGTGCGGACGACCTTGCAGGTGTTGAGCTTGCCGCGAAACGCTTGCGCTTTGTCGAAGAGCGCGCCGGTCGGGCACGCCGCGACGCAGGCACCGCACAACGTGCAGGTGTCGGATGTGCCGAATGAGTCGTTGAGGTCCACGACGACGCGGTTGTTCGCGCCCCGGTTGGCGATATCGAGCGTGTGAACGCCCTCCTGTTCCTCGCAAGTACGGACGCAGCGCGTGCAAAGGATGCAACGGTTGTGGTCGAGACCGAAATACCGGCCCGAGAGATCAACCGGCAACGCAGGATAGAGGTACGGGAAGCTGATCGCGTCAATGCTGTGCCGGTAGCCCTGCATCTGCAATTCGCAATCGCCGCGGTTCATCGGGCAGAACGGGCAGATGTGGTTGCGTTCGCTGAACAACAACTCAAGTGTCATGCGGCGCAAGTGCTTCAGCCGGTCGGTATTCGTGGTGACCGTGCTGTCGTCGGTTGCCGGCGTCGAACATGCCGGCGCAACCTTTGAGCTGCCGGCGATCTCGACGATGCACATCCGGCAACCGCCCCATGGCGAGAGATGTTTGAGGTAGCAAAGGGTGGGGATGTAGATCTGGCTCTCCGTGGCGATCTGGAGGATCGTTTGGCCCAACGTTCCTTCGCAACGCTTGCCGTCGATCGTGACCGCGATTTTCTTGGGCGCAATCATGCGGGCACCAATTCTTCGGGCTTCGCAACGCCGTCGGACGTCTTCAGCACAGAGTCGAACTTGCAGGCGTCGAAACATGAGCCGCACTGAGTGCACGCGTCCTGCACGATGTAGTACTTCTTCAGGCTGTCACGCTTGAAGATTGTCGTCGTTGGGCAAACACGGGCGCACAGCGAGCAGCCGACGCATTTCTCTTCGTTGATCGTGAAATCGAGCAACTCCCGGCAGACCAGCGCCGGGCAACGCTTCTCGACGATGTGCGCGAGATACTCGTCCCGAAAATATCTGAGCGTGGTCAGCACTGGATTCGGCGCGGTCTGGCCGAGGCCGCAAAGGCTGGCGTCCCGGACGACGGCCGCGAGTCGTTCGAGTTGGTCGAGGTCGTCGAGTTCGGCTTCGCCGTGGCAGATTCGGTCTAGAATATTCAGCATCTGGCGCGTGCCGACCCGGCAAGGCGGACATTTGCCGCAGCTTTCGTCGCAGCAGAATTCCATGAAGAACCGCGCGATGTCCACCATGCACGAATCCTCGTCCATCACGACGAGACCGCCCGAGCCCATAATCGAGCCGAGTTTCTGCAGCGACTCGTACTCGACCGGCGTGTCGAGGAACTGCTCGGGAACGACGCCGCCCGACGGCCCACCGGTCTGCACGGCTTTGAATTTCTTGCCGTTCGGGATGCCACCGCCGATGCCGAAGATGATCTCGCGCAGCGTCGTGCCATACGGCACCTCTGCCAAGCCGGTATTGCGGATCTTGCCGGCGAGCGCGAAGACCTTCGTGCCCTTGCACTTTTCCGTGCCGATCTGCGAGTACCACGCGGCACCTTTGCGGATGATGACCGGCACCGCGCCCCACGTCTCGACATTGTTTATATTGGTGGGCTTGTGCCACAGCCCGCGCTGGGCCGGGAACGGCGGACGTGGCATTGGCTGGCCGCGTCGGCCTTCGATGCTGCGCATCAAGGCGGTTTCCTCGCCGCAGACAAACGCACCGGCGCCGATGCGAATCTCGATGTCGAAATCGAACCCGGTCTCGAAGAGGTTCTTACCGAGCAATCCGAGTTTGTACGCTTGTTCGATGGCGATGCGCAGTCGCTTGATGGCCAGCGGATACTCGGCGCGGATGTAGATGAAGCCGCGATTCGCGCCCATCGCGTAGCCGCCGATAACCATGCCTTCGAGCACGCGATGTGGGTCGCCTTCCAAAACCGCCCGGTTCATGAACGCACCGGGATCGCCTTCGTCGGCGTTGCAGATGACGAATTTTTTTGCACCGGGAGATTTGGCGACCGTGCCCCATTTGAGGCCGGTGGGGAAGCCCGCGCCGCCGCGACCGCGCAGGCCGGAATCCTTGACGATCTGCACGACCTCTTCCGGCTTCATGCTGAGCGCCTGTTTGAGGCCCTCGTAGCCGTCGTGCTTGAGG
>JBGQCJ010000059.1:0-24808 GCA_041495285.1 Verrucomicrobiia bacterium | reverse complement strand
CGTGCTGATATCGAGCACCGGCACCGTCTCCCCCGTCGTGCGCACCGGGCCCGCGCTTTCGCCGGTCTCGCCGAGTTGGAACGCCAGATAGACCGCCGCCACGATCAGCAGCAGCAGCGCCACCGTCAACACAACCTTCTCGTAATGTTTCTTTAGAAAATCCATGGCCAGTTTTCGTTCATGGGGCGGGTGGCTGCGCTGCGGCGGGGAATTCCACCAAGCTGATGCGCGCGGTGACCAGAAGTTTTCCGCCGTCCGCCGGTTGGGGCTTGTCGCCGGTCGTGCCTCCTCCGCCAGCCCCCTTTTCGGACTCGACCTTCAACGTCCGCACGGCGAAGAACCAATCGGACTGGGACAGGCTGTTGAGGAACGCCCGCAGCGTGCCGGTGTTGCAGGTGAATTCAAATTCAAAGGGCAACGTTTGATACAGCGCGTTGGGGTCGGTGGTGATGGTGGCATCGAGCGCCTCGGGGCTGGCGGAGCCGGGCTCGACTTCTACCCGGCGGATCTGTGCGATTCCCAGCACGCGGTTGCTGAACAATAGTTCACTTAACTTCTCAATGACGGCCAATTGCTTGTACAGCAGTCCCAGCACGCGCTTCTGCTCGGCCTCCGGCAGGTTGCGGGCCGGCAACGCCTGAACGTACCGGCTGAATCCGAATGCGAAATCCGGGGGCGTGGCCACGTGCGCGTTTTTGGCGTCCCGGGCCAATCGATCCAGCGTCTTGGTCAACTGTTGCGAGAAGGTGACCGGCCGCAATTCGGGCACCTGGATGCTGCTGCGGCTGACGGCTTGAGTCAGCGCCTGATACTGCTGGGCCAACCGCTCGTAATCCTGGCGAAGCACTTCGATGTTTTCGCGAGACGGGAATGGTTTGGCGGAAAGCAGTCGCCTCAACTGGGCGGCTTGCTCGTCCAGCGCCGCCTCGATCTGCGTCCTTTGCCCCGAGGCGCGTTGCTGCAGCCAAATCGCCGCGATGAGCAGCACCACGAACGCGGACACGGCCAACACCACGTTCAGGTTCTGTTTAATCCATTTGACGTTCATGGTCAGAGTTGGATCGGTTTGGCCAGTTTGACGCGCAGGCTAAATGTAAACCTGGACTCCCTCATCATGGGATTCGGCGGAATGACGATCTCCACGCCTTGCTTGTCGAAGTAGCGTGAGTCTCGCAGGTTCTGCGCAAAGTCGTCAACCATCCGCAAATCCTGTTCGGGATTCTCGGCAACATGATTACCCATGCCGCCGATGAGAAATTCCGTGATGGCTCGCGGCCCGGCGGGCGTACCGGCTGTCGGGGCGGCCTCGACCTCCGGTGGTTCTTCGTCACCGCCGCGACCGCGTCCGCGTCGTCGGTTACCCACCGGTGCGGTAGGCGGTGCCTGGCCGGCGGGCTCATTTAATTGGGGACTGAACGACACGATCCAAAGGTTTGTGACCAACCGTTCATTCAAGTCCTCCAGCAACGCCGGCCAGAGCGAGCGTTGCTGAACGAGACCGACAATCTGGTCGGCCTTGCCCTGCAGTTCGCTGAGCCGGGACTGTTCGCGGTGAACGTGGTTGTTGAGCGTGTCGAGCTGTTGCACGTGCTCCCGGACCGACTGAAGTTCCTGATCCTTGATCTTGGCGGTCTTGTTCGTGTAGAGCCAGCCGCACAGCGGGATCAACAGCAGGCAAACCGCCGCACCGGCGAAGTACGGACGCTTCTCCTGCATTTGCTGGCGCGTGCGGATGGTCTTGGGTGCGAGGTTGACCTCGATCGGACATTCGGTGGCTTTGCGCAGCCCCAGTCCCACAACTTCGCCGAAGAAGTGCGCGCAACGCGCGAGTTCGTCGCGGGAAACGCGCGGATCAATTTCCACGTTGCGGAAAGGATTGAAGTACTCGATGGGAATCTGGACTTTTTCCTGAAAGAACCGGTCGGTGTAGGGAATGATCGAGCTGCCCCCCGACAAGAGGAGGCGGGCCGGGGCGCTGCCGCCTTGTTGTCCCTTGTAGAAATTGATCGAGCGCGCCACTTCGGCGTGCAGGCGGGTCATGACATTGCGGATGATCTTGCTGACGCGAGCTTGCGTTTCGTCGGGCGGCTCTTCGTAGGCGCCGCCCAGCGCGACGAAGCCCTTCGATTTTTTCATCTGCTCCGCATCGAGGAACGGGATGTTGAACTCGGCGGCGATGCTTTGGGTGATGGCGTTGCCGGCGATGGGGATCGAGCGAGAGAAAACCTTGTTCTTTTCCAGGAAAAGCAGGTTCGTGGTGCGCGCTCCGATGTCCAGCACCACGGTGCAACCTTCGGGGTCGCCGTAGTTGTAGCGCACGGAGTTGTACAGCGCCATCGGCGCCACGTCCACCAGGTCGGTGCTCAAACCGGCCGACTCGACGGCATCCTTGAGTTCCTCGATGATGTCGCTCTTGATCGCCAGTAACACGACTTCGAGTTCGCCCTGCGCGCTGCTGCCGATGAGTTGGTAGTCCCAAATCACTTCATCGATGGGGAAGGGGACGTTTTGTTGCGCTTCGTATTGGATGATCTGCGTCACTTTGGTTTCGTCAACGGGTGGCAATTTGACGAACCGCGTGAACACCGATTGCCCCGAAACGCTGAAGACCACTTTGCTGGCGCCGATGTTTTTTTCACGCAGAACGTTGCGCACCGTGGAGACGATAAGCGCGTTGCGGTTTTCTTCGTGCTCGGGGTCGATCCCCAGATCGGCGTAGTTGAAATTGGTCAGGCGCAACCCGTGAGTTTTCGAGTGCTGAAACTCCGCGACTTTGACAGTCGATGCCCCGATGTCCAACCCCAGGATTCGCTCAGTGCCTAGCATTTAGATAATCTTGTGGTTGACCGGTTCCTAGGGCGAGGGTTTAAGCTGCTCATACCGCTGATAGGCCATCAGCGACCATGGCGTTTGGTGCGGTGGGACGAGATAACCCGGAACAGGCGTGTAGCGTTCCCACCAGCGTGTTTGTGTGGGCGGCTCACTGGCCCGGTCAATCAGCCGGCCTTTGTACAGAAGCTCCACGGCCACGGTTTCCACCCGGCCCTGCCCGTAGCGTTCGACGGTGTTGGGATTGATGAAGAGCGCCGACACATGCCGCGTCCCTCGGGCAACGTTCACGTATGTGGCTTCACCGGTGAATAGCTTGGTTTCGCGTCCTTTACCCATGAGGACGTAGTACTTCAACGTGACATCGTCGGCCCATTCCGGCGTGCTGTCGAACGTCGTCTCGACACGCAACCACTTCTTCTGAAAGCTTGCCCCGGTCGTTCCCTGACCCTCGATCATGCTCGCATATTGGGGGGCGCTCACGAGCTGTTGGTGAATATCGCGGATTGCGAACTCATTTCCCCCGCCCGGTCCTTGAGCAAAACTGAGAAACGAGAATGACCCCGCCATCAAAAACAATAAGTAACCAAATCGTCTGCTTGTTCGCCTCATTTTCGTGCCTCCTGAGCGGCCTTGGTCAACGGTCGGCAATGCGGCGAGCACGTTGCTCGTCCAACAGAATGTAAAGAAGCGTCACCGGACGGTCAACAGCAAAAACAAGAACGCATTTTTTCACGGGCATACCGGCTGCTATTCATGGAAGCGTGTCACCTCGCGTTCCACTACCTCCCGGCGCAGAACCCCGGACGCATCGTCCGCAGGCCTTGGATTTCCTTGCGCTCTGCGCTCTCGCGCTGCTGACCGGTTGCGGCCATGCCGCGACATCCGAACCTCGTGCGACCCAAGAACAAACCGCCGCCGTCGTCGAAGCACCAACATCCTTTTCGGTCCGGACATCGAGTGCAGACGCATCGGTTCTTTCACCCGGTCAGCAAGCGCTGCGCGCCCGGCTCGAGAAACAAGCCGCCGCCGAACAACCCACCCATCGCCTCACGTTGCGGAACGGACGCGTGGTCGAGGGACGAGTTCTCGCCGAAACTTCCGACAGCATTCGTCTGCGCGAAGGGTTCGGTTTCTCGGGCTACGTGATTTCTCCGTACAAGCGCTCGGAGGTCGCCGCCATTGAGACGCTGTCGGCCGGGTCGTTTGAGATCACGCGCCGGGACGTCGAACTGTGCGAGGAATTTCCCCGGTACCACTTCGCCAAGGTGCCGCCGTACAGCTTCGTCACGGACGAATCGTACGGCGACGTGGAGAAACTTCTCCGCTTACTGACGGATTTACGGCGCCAATTTGACGCAAAATTCGCTCCGCTCATCGCCGCCGGCGCCGCACCACAAGACATTCAGGTTGTTTTCTTCGGCTCCGAAAACGCGTTTCATGACTATACGCGTCGCGCCGCGCCGACGTTGGTCGGCAGCGCGGGTTTCTACTCCGCCAACAACAATCGTCTGGCGCTGCTCAACCAACTCGCGACGCAACACTACGCCGACGTCGGCGCCCGTCTCGCAAGAAGCCAACGCCAATTGAACGAACGCCGCGATGTTGATCCCCGCGATCAATATCAAGCCAGCCGCCGGCTGACCGCGTTGCGTTCAGGAATCACCTTTGAAGCCAAATCCATGACCGAACGTCTTGTCCGCCACGAAGGCGCCCATCAACTTTTCCACAGCTACGCCATCCATTCGCGCTCCGGGCTTGAGCCAACCTGGTTGACCGAAGGCCTGGCCGAGTATTGCGAACCTTCCGAGGTGGGCGGTTACCACTTCGCGCTGGCCGAACGTCTTGCGCGACTGCGCCAATCGCATTCGCTTTTGCCGCTGAAAACATTGCTCGCCCACCGCGACCCGGCCGGCTTTTTCACGCTCGGCGAAGACGGCACCGACGCGGCCTACTCGCAAAGCTGGGCGCTGGTTTACTTCCTGATGCAGGACGAATTCCGCAGCGGGTTCTTCGACTACATCAAACGCTACCGCGATCTCGAGGACGCAACCTCCGATCAGACCGCGCCGGACGTTGACTCCGCCGCGCTTCTCGAATCCTGCCTGAAGATCAACCTCAACACCTTGGATACCCAATGGCAAACATTCCTCAACCGCATGTAATCGCGCGCCGCGCGCTTCTTCTGACCGGCTGGGCGCTCGCCTTCGTGGCGATGGCCCACCACGACACACCGCAGCAGACCCCGGCGGCTGCGAGCCAGTTGCCGGCTCGCATTGAAACAGTCGTCGCGACCCCGGCAACGTTGATCGCACCGGCGTCCGCGATCGCCGCACAGGAAAACGCCGGCCAGTCCTTCGCGAACTTGACGCCACCAAACCCGCACGCCGTCATGACCGCGCTCGATGACGACGAAGATGCTCGTCCCGCTGAACCGAAATACGTCGAGGCGCAGGATATTCCGCCCACCGACGCCTCCGGTCGGCCCAACTATGTGCCGGGCCAGTTGATTGTCCGGTTCCGCTCGGGAACTTCGGCCGACGATCAGCACCGGCTCATCGAGTCGTTGGACGCGAAGATCGTCTCGGTGATCGGGTCAGAACCAGACGCCGCGTATTTGGTCGCGCTGCCGGCCGATCTCGACGTGCCGGCGGGCGTCAAGAAGTTTGCGCAACTCGAAGAGATTGATTACGCCGAGCCGGAGATTCTGCATTACATCGAGAGTGTGCCCAGTGATTCGCTCTACGGCTCCTACGACGGACAACCGGGCGAACTGCAACGCCGGTACTACAACGGCGTCGGCAACGATCGCTGCTTGAACGCCGAGGCCGCTTGGGACATTACCACCGGCAATACCAACATTGTCATCGCCGTCATCGACACGGGCGTGCAGATCAACCATCCCGACTTGGTGGCCAACACTTGGTTCAATCCCCGTGAGATTGCCACTAACGGAGCGGACGACGACCGGAACGGTTACGTGGATGACTCGCGTGGCTGGGACTTTTATTACAACGACCGGAATCCGCGACCCGATTTTGGCGACACCAACGACACCGGCAACGTCTATCATGGTACGTTCGTTGCCGGCTGTATTGCGGCGATGAGCAACAATGGCGTCGGTGTGGCCGGGGTGAGCTGGCGCAGCAAAATCATGCCGCTCAAAGTGTTTGGCGCAACGGGCGGCGCACCGGCGTCGGCAATTGCCAGCGCGTTGCATTACGCGGCCGACAATGGCGCGCACATCGTCAACATGAGTTTCGGCAGCAGCTACGCAACCTACACGATCTCCGACGCCATCAACTACGCTTGGTCGAAGGGATTGTTGTTGATTGCCGCTGCCGGCAACGGCAACTCCAGCGCGCCGCAGTATCCGGCCCGGTATCCCAACGTCATTTCCGTGGGCGGCTCCGCCGGTGGCAGTCGCTACGGCAGCGGCACCGGCAACATTGCCGGGCGGGCCAGCTTCACGCAATACGGCCCGGATGCCGTGGACGTCGTCGCTCCCGCCGTGGACATCGTCAGCACCGCGGTGCTCAGCGCCTCGGATGAAGCCAAAGGGTGGGGGACCGCCGGCACGCCAACGTATTTCTTCGGCAGCGGAACCTCGTTCGCGGCGTCGCTGGTGGCCGGCGAAGCGGCACTGTTGATGTCACGCGCGCAGGACCTGGGACTGGCGGCGACGATGACCAACGCGGATTACCGGCAATACATCCTGAATGCGACCGTCGCGTTGCCTGACGATCCAACCGACTCGCCCAATGCCGGCCCGACCTGGGCCAATCGCGGCCGCGTTGACTTGCTCGTGGCCTTGCAACGTGTCGGCGCGATGCCGAATGCAGCCTCCAACGCCGTGGCGGCAGCGCTCAGCCGCACCTCCGTGCAACTGACGTGGCGGGATGCCTCCAACAACGAACAAAGCTACATGATCAAACGCGCCATCGTCACGGGTTCGGTCACCGGTGCTTTCCAGATCCTTGCCAACTTGCCACCCAACGCGACGATGTACACCGACAACGCTGCGCAACCCCGCACGAGCTACGTTTACAAAGTCATCGCGATCAACGTTACCGGCCGAGGCATCGCGTTCTCCAACGTCGTCACCACGCCGCCGTGAGGAGTGGCCAACGTGGTGCCGAGTTCTACGGCACGGGACGTACGCGGTAGTAGCGGGCGGGGCTGTTTGTCGCGCCGCCGATGTCCACGTAATTGGTGGTGGACTCGCCGCCGGAAGGCATGGTGATCAGCGGGCCGATGTCCGCAAAGTTGCCGGTCGTGAAATTCCCCCCGTTTCCACCATTGCCGGCCTGCGGTTGGTACTTCTTGCCGCCGACGGTTGTCCAAGTCACGCGCAGATCGTTGCCTTGCTTCACGATGGCGATAATGCGACAGACCGAGGCGCTGTTGGTGGGCACGGTGCCGAACAGATACTCCGCCGCGTTGATCTGGCCGTCGCCGTCGGTGTCGGCTCCCGCTCCCGAGTCATCCACCGGGAGGTTGTATTGCATCAGCCACCAGTTGGGCACGCCGTGGCTGTTCGAGGAGGTGAACTCGTCGAACCGGATCCGGACGCGGTAGAACTTCTGTGGCTCCACTACGTTTGTGTCGATGATCGTAACCTGATCGCCATTAGTCACAGAACCTGTGAGCTCCGACCAGAGACCGCTCGCCAGATCGGTGGTGAATTGCGGCGTATAGGTACGGCCCGGCGCGATGGGGCCAAAGATCACCTTTTCTTGGTTTGGTTGGTTGGGCACCGCGGCGACATTGAAACTGAAGATCGAAGCGCGATTGGTCGGGTTGAGTCCCGCCACGTATTTGAACAGGTTGGTCTGGCCGGTGCCACTGGCATCGTCCTGCCCGCGCGACTTATCCGATGCCAGTCCCAGAGGATGACCGAAGTACTGCTGCGTCCATCCATTCGGGACGTCGTCGCCGTCGGCATCGCTCTTCGGGTCAAGAATAAGCGTGCCGTTGCCGATAATCCCGTCCCTGAATCGAACACCCTTGTTGGTAGCAACTAGCGAGGCGTTATTGATGACGGGGCCGTGGAAATCGATGAAGGTGCCATTGAAGGTGACGATAGCGCCATTGTTGATGACGGTGCCGGTGAAGTTGAGCGTCCCCCCACAGTCGGCTTTAACCGTGCCGCCGGCATCAACGGTCACGTTGCCGTTGATCGTTCCGCAGCCGGAGAGGTCCGCGCTGGAGCGGATCTCCAAGCCGTTGGCGAAGGAATGAACACCCCCATCCAAATTGAACGTGGCCTCGCTGGTGCCGTCGCCAACCACGAACGTCTGCCCATTCGTGATTGCCGTCCCTGCGCTGCGGACAAAGCCGCTACTGAAGCCGAAGGTGTTGCTCGGGGAGATGCTCAGCGTGCCGCCGATGAGCAGTGTGCTGCTGCTGGTGCTGATGTTGACGCGGTTGCTCATCGAGGAGCTGCCGATGAGCAAGTTGCTGTCGACAACCACGGAACCCCCATTGGTAATGGCTACAGTATTGCCGAAGCTGGATGGACCAGAACCGACGGAGAGACCGCCAACGGACCAGACGGAGCGGTCACCAGTGACCAAGACCGTGTTGTTACTGCCGGCGCCGCCGCCTATGGTGCCGGTCCCGGATCCCACCACGCCGCCATCGCTGATCGCGAGGCCGTTGCTGCTGCCATGATTGCCGACGGCCAAGTCGAGATAATTGTTCCAGATTGAGCCGTCACCAGTAACCAGGACCATGTTATTGCTGCTGCCGGCGGCGTCACCGACGATGCCCGTCGCGGATCCCACCACGCCGCCATTGCTGATTACAAGGCTGTTGCCGCTGCCAAAGTTACCGACGGTGATCGCAAGGTCATTGAACCACACCGAGCCACCGCCGGTCACCGAGATGGTGTTGTTGCTGCTGCTCGCCAAGTCGCCGAGGATGGTGTTTGCGGTTCCCAACACGCCAGTGTTGCAGATGACGAGGCTATTGCCGCTGCCGGCAACCCCGACGCGGAGATTGTTGCAGTCCAAGAACGAACCGGGGTCAGTGACCAGCACGGTGTTGTTGCCGGCGGCAAGGTTGTTGCCGAGGTCGCCATTGAAGCAGTGGAGTTGACCGCTCACCGCGAGAATCAGGTGGTTGCCGGCGCCAGAGTTGCCGATGATACAGTTGGTCGCGATCAATGTGGAGTTGCTGACGACCACCGTGCCGTTGACGTCGGCGATGAAATTGCTCAGGACTTGTAGTGGCGTCAACCCCGTTCCCACGTTGTCGAGCAACAGCGTGTTGGTCGAGCCGCTGGGCGCGGACAAAACCAAGTTGCTAATGGTCATGGTGGTCGGTGCATTAGTGTTGGTGGTGGCATCAATGGTCACCGTCTTGTTATTGGCGTTGGTGATAAAGACGGATAGCTCATCGAACGGAGCGACGCCCTGCGACCAATTCGTCGCCGACTCCCACTGGCCGCTCGTTGGACTAATCCAACTGTTGTTGGTGCCACCGGAGTTGAGCACGGTGCCGTTGTTGATGAACGTCGAATGGAAGTTCGTACTACCGCTGATGATGATCAAGACTCCCATGGGGTCATTGACCAGCGGGCCGTAGGATTCCAGCACGCTACCGTTGACCGCGCGCATAATGCCCCTGTTGGTGACTATGCCCGTGAATGTGAGTGTACCGCCGCAATCGGCCAGCACCGTACCGCCGGGGCGAACGATGATGTCACCATTGACGGTACCGCAACCGCTGAGCACAGACTTGTTGCGCACGAACATGCCGTTGGCGAACGTGTGAACGCCCCCCAGCAGGTGGTAGTGCGCTGGGAACACTCCGCTGTCGAGAAGAAACACGAATCCATTGCTGATGGTTGTGCCCGCGCTGTTGATTGTGCCGGCGTTGAAGATAAAGGCGCCGGCACTATTGGTGACAGTGATCGAACTCGCGGTTATCGCGCCGTTGGAAACGATCAGCACGCCGCTGGCGCCCGCGCCCACCGTAATGTCCCGCGCGTTTATGGTGCCTCCGTAGATCGCGAAACTACCCGTGGATTGATTGCCGACGGCAATTCTGGCGTTGGTCGTAACGATCAAACCGTCGAACATCGTCACGGTGCCGTCGATGCTAAACGAGCCGCCCGACAAGCCATCCACCTGCAGGGCTGAGTTGGTAATCAGGAGCACGCCGCCATTGCCGACGGTGAATTGCTTGAGGATTTCGAGCGGTCTGAGGGAACCGCTGTCGTTCATGCTGTTGAGGAATAGCGTGTTGGTCGAGCCGGGAGGCGCGGACAGTGTAAGATTGCTGATGGTAAGCGTGTTTGAGAACATCGCTGCGGTGAAGAAGTCGGCGGTGACAGTCTTGCCCGGAGAGTTGGTTATGGAATTCGAGGAATCGGCGGCCGCTGGCGGATGGCCCAGCGACCAACGCATACCGTCGTCCCAGTAGCCATCGAGAAGAGTGGGGGCCACTGCAGATGTCGAGGTGGTGGTACTGGCGAGGTTGGAGTAGTCGGAAACGCCGGCCGAATTGTAGGCGCGCAGGCGATAGTAATAGAGTGTAGACGGAGCCAGCCCGTTATCTTGATAATTCGTCGAGTTGGACGGCACCCGCACAATCTCGTTGAAGTTCGTTGCGTCAGTGGAACGCTCGATCAAAAACCCGTTCGCAGTACTGTCGGTGTTTGACCAAGTCAGGGCGAGTTGGCTCCCCAGCGCAGCAGTGGAAATCCAGCTATTTGACTGGGCCTGCGTCGCCCCTGCAAGTCCGAACCAAACCGCCGCGACCGACACGATCGTGCGCAGCCAAGCCAGACTTCTGAGATACACTCGCTGTTTCGTTACGCTATAACGAGGGCTAGCAACATCCGGTTGGGTCGCAAAGTGTTGGAGGAGCAAAAAAGCCCCAAGCGTGGCGTCAGTCGGTACGCTTTCAACCAACTGATGACTGCACGAACGTTCAGACCAGACGACTCGCATTCGACCCTCGCCACCGGTAGGAATCGCACCCTCATAGCAGCACAAAGCTTAGACCTCAAGAAAAATCTGCGATGCACGACAAACCCCCAGAATCCATCGCCACGCGGTGGCACTGCCGGATCTATCATGGCTGCGAGATGTAGATGCGGTAGAACTTGCGCGGTGTCGTCGCGTCCAAATCGGTAACCGCCGCCTGATTGCCGTTGGTCGTCGGGCCGGCGATGGTCGAGAGCTTGGACCAAACCGCGCCAACCAGATTGCTGGTGAACTGCGGCGTGTAGGTGCGACCGGAGGCGAGCGGGCCGAAGAACAAGTTTTTCTGATTCGGCTGGCCGTCCACACTGGCGATTTTCAGGACAAAGACCGACGCCGGATTGGTCGGGTCGAGTCCCGTGACGTACTTGAACAGGTTGTTTTGACCCGTCCAGTCGGCGTCACAGGTCGCGCAGGATAGAGTGCCGGTTGTCGTTCCACTGGGATCAAACCCCGCAAAATACTGTGCCCGCCACACGTCCGGGATGCCATCGCCTACGCTGTCTGGTGCAACGAGGGCGATGGCGACGCGGTAGAACTTGGAGTTGCCCGTCGCGTTCTGGTCCGTGACGGTCACCTGGGTGCCGTTGGTTTGAGGTGCGGACGTGACTTGCAGACTCCAATCACCGTCCGCCAGGTCGGTCACAGACTGCACGGTGTAAAGACGGCCACTAGTGATCGGCTCATAAATCAGGCTCTTCTGATTAGGTGCGCCGGAGACGGGGTGAATCTTCAACACAAACACCGACGCCGGATCGGTTGGGGCAAGCCCGGCCACATACTTGAACAAGTTGTTCTGACCCGTGCCGTCCGCATCGCAGGTGGCGCAAGTCGAATTGTTCGTGCTGGCCGCGTCAAACTGCGGCCAATACTTGGCCCGCCACCAGTTGGGGATGCCGTCGCCGACGCTGTCAACTGGTGAATCGGCCTCGAGCACCAACACCCAGCCGCCATCGCCATCGTGGTTGCTGCCGGGCGGCGTGAAGTTGCGCGTGCCGGTATTCGGGAACGGCGAACCGGCAATGCTGAGGTACGAGCCGTTGCTCGGGTCATACCAGCGCGCGACGGCCGGCGCGGCCAGTTTACCCATGTCCACGGTGATGGTGCGCAATGTCGGCATGTAAACGATCACCAGACGTCCGTCGGGAGTGCGCGCCGCAACGGCGTAATCGTTGTCGGCCACGAACCCGGTGGTGGCGTAGGTGCCATGGCCCGCCGTCAAGACGGAGTGAGTCTGGTCCGGCACGAGGTTGTACCAGGCCCGCGGCTCGAACAGCGCCTTCACGTGGGGCATCTGCAACGCGCCGGGACTGTCGAGGAAGTTCTGCCAACCCGACGCGAACCTCCAGCTGTAATAACTGCCATAGAACTGCCCCGTGGCTCCGCTCAGGTTGGCCCAGTATTCCTGCCGGCGCAGAATCGGCGCGGTCGTGACCGGCGCAGAGAAGAGGCCTTCAAATTCATAGTTGGCCTCGACGAGAAACACCGGCAGAAAGTTGGTGCGGTTGTAATCGTTGAGGACTTGCGCGTAGGTGGGATAGTAAGTGTATGAGGCATTGAGCGAAATGATCGGCACCCAGTTCGTGTCGTTGAGTGAGCCGCTGGTCGGATAGTCGAGTTGCACCGTGTGGATGTGGTTCGGGTCCGTGTCCTTGATGCCCAACGCGACCGCCCTCACCACGGCGTCGGCGGCGGGTGTAGTCCAATTCTGAAAATCGCTGCCGCTCATCCAGACGATGTTGGTAAAATCCTTGTAACGATTCCCGAGAAACTGTCCGTAAGCCCGGCAGGCGTTCGTGCCGTTGTTCAGCAACACGCCGTTGCTCCCGTTGTTTCGGAGCCAGCCAATGGTCTCGATGGGATTCAGCCAAACGACCAACCCGTATTTCGCTGCCTGATTGATCATCCAGTCGCAGCGGGCAAAGAAGGTCGGGTTGGGCGTCGCAAGATCGTAATAGTTCGGATCGCCCGCGTGACCGGCGAGGTAGCCATTGAACGGGAGAATCCCATCGTAGGTGCTGCCGTCCGCACGACCTGCTGTTCCGTCGTTACACAGCAGATTGACCCAGAGCGCATTGAACCCCCGAAGTTGCCGGTTGGCTAGGTACATGTCCGCGTCGTTCGTGGAGACATTGACCGTGAGAGATTGGGGTGAATCCCCAGCGATCAAGAAGGGGACATTGTTCTGATCCACCAAGTACCGTCCGTTCGCACTCTTCTTCAGAAGCCGCGCCACTGTTGTCTGCGACAGGAGATTCTGCGTGGCGGCCAGCAGGCCCAGCATGGCCAACACGGTGGCGCGTAGCCAAACATGGCTTCTGGGACACGCCCGCCTTGCCGTCAAACCGTGGCCAAGCCAGTCATTCCGTTGGGCAGCAAGCCGATGGGGAAGAACATAAGCCCCAAGCGTGGCGTCAGTCGGTACGCTTTCAACCAACTGGTGATTCCACAAACGCTCAGACCAGACGACTCGCATTAGACCCTCGCCACCCGTGGGAACCGCATCTTCATACCAGCAACAAGTTTCAGGCGTCAATAAAAATCCGCCCTCCAAGGGAGTCGTCCGATTCCACCCTGGCGTCAATCGGCCGAGGCTCGTGTGCCACTAGAGAGAAGAAAAGAAGCGCCAGTCCTCCCGTTCGGCGAAGGTCTCCCGACCTCGCCGAACCTTGTGCGCGCTCTGGACTCGACATCAGGAGAGGCCGAGGGGGGATGGCGGCAAACAGGCCGCGCCTCAGGCCGTCAATCGCGCGAGGGCTTCGAGGTATTTCTCGGTGGTCTTGCGGACAACTTCATCGGGCAGGTTCGGGCCGGGCGGGGTCTTGTCCCAATCGAGCGTTTCGAGGTAGTCGCGGACGTATTGTTTGTCGAAGCTCGGTTGCGGTCTACCGGGTGCGTAGGTGTCCGCCGGCCAAAAACGCGAACTGTCCGGCGTCAGCGTTTCGTCGATCAAGATCAGACGAGGTTGTAGGGCAGGCGGCCCCGCCTGCCGTCGCTGGCCGGAGGATGGCAAGCCGGCGGCTTGCCCTACAACAGAGGGGGCGAGGCCGAACTCGAATTTCGTGTCGGCGATGATGATGCCGCGGTGTCGGGCGTAGTCGCGCGCGAACTTGTAAAGCGCCAGCGAAAGCTCTCTCACCCGCGCGGCGAGCGTTTTGCCGACGATGCCGGCGGCGCGTTCGAAATCGATGTTCTCATCGTGACCGCTCTCGGCTTTGGTTGCCGGTGTGAAGATCGGTTCCGGCAGTTCGCTCGATTCGACAAGTCCGTCGGGCAGGGGAATGCCGCAGACGGTCCGGCTCTGTTTGTATTCCTTCAAGCCCGAGCCGGCGAGATAGCCGCGCACGACGCATTCGATGGGCAACGGCTCGCATTTGCGCACGAGCATTGAACGGCCATGCAATTTTTGTAGGGCTTGTTGTGCGCCGGTCTCCTGACCGCGCACAGCGGCGGCGGGGTCGGGAGACCCTCGCCGAACAGAGCGGAACGGCTGCTGGCGGGACGCCTGCGCAACTACTTGGTCAAGGTTCGACGTGATGAAATGATTCTCCACGATGTGCTCGGTCTTGCCGAACCAGAATTCGCTGAGCGCGGTGAGCACGCGACCTTTTTCGGGAATCGGGTTGGGCAGAATCACATCGAACGCGCTGAGCCGGTCGGTGGCGACGATCAGCAGTGCATCGCCGAGATCGAAAACTTCGCGCACCTTGCCGCTTTTCAGCTTCGGGACACCGGGCAGATCAATTTGTGAGATTGTGTTGGTCGCAACAGTCATCTAGTGTTCTGCCTTCTGGTTCGTAGGAGCGACCTCCCAGTCGCGACCGGGAGGTCGCTCTACGGAAAAGGCATTGTATGGAGCCGAGCCGAAAGTTTAAGGAAAATGTACTGGTCGTCGGATTTTTTTTGCTGAGTGTCGCGGTCTTCGTGATTCTCGCGGTCGGCATCTGGCGCTCGCGCACCTCGCACCGGTTAGCTCCACCGACTGAGCAAATCCAACACTAGCCGCACGCCGAACCCGGTCGCTCCCTTTGCGTAGTAGGGACGCTCTTCCGTCGTCCAAGCCGTACCGGCAATATCGAGGTGCGCCCACGGAATGTCGCCGACGTATTTCGCCAGAAACGCCGCCGCGGTGATCGCGCCGCCGTACCGGCCACCGGTGTTCTTGATGTCGGCGACGTGACTTTTGATCTTGTCCTTGTAATCCTGCCAGAGCGGCAACGGCCACACGCGTTCGCCGGTACGTTCGGCGGCGGCGCGGATTTTTTCCTGCAACTCTTCGTCGTTGCCCATCAAGCCGGCGGCGTATTCTCCGAGCGCGACAACGCAGGCGCCGGTCAGTGTCGCGAAATCAATGATCGCCGCCGGCCGGCGTTCTCGGGCGTAGGCGAGCGCGTCGCCGAGGACGATGCGGCCTTCGGCGTCGGTATTGAGCACTTCGATGGTGACGCCGCGTTTGTCCGCGCCCCGGTAACTGGTGACGATGTCGCCGGGCCGGTAACTGGTGGCGCTCGGCATGTTTTCGGCGGCAGCGATGACGCCGATGACGTTGAGCGGCAGTTTCAATTCCGCGATCCCGCGCATTAGGCCGAGCACGGCGCAGCCGCCGCATTTGTCGAATTTCATCTCGTCCATCTTATCGCTCGGTTTGATCGAAATGCCGCCGGAATCGAACGTGATGGCTTTGCCGACCAAGGCGACCGGCTGCTGGTCTTTCGCGCCGCCGTTGTATTCGAGGACGACGAGATGCGGTTCGCGGACGCTGCCGGCGCCGACGGCGAGCAGGCCGCCGAAGTTGCCGGCTTCGAGGGCGCGTTTGTTGAGCACGGTGCATTTCAGATTGTGTTCTTTGGCGACTTGACGCGCCCGGTCGGCGAGAACTGCCGGATAAACGACGTTACCGGGCAGGTCGCCGATGCTGCGGGCGAAGTTGGCGGCACCGGCGGCAATCTGCGCTTGATCGGAAAGTCGTTTCGCGGCGGTGACGTCGCTCTTTACCGGGAGATGGAGAGCGAGCGATTTGATTTCGGCCGGCGCGTCGTCGTTGGGTTTGAATTGTGAGAACCGGTAGCCGGCGAGGATGACGGCTTCGATGATGGCGCCGGTGTGGTTGAGTTCGCGCACTTGGAAGGCGATGCGGTCGAGGCCGGCCGCTTGCAGTTTTTTGGTGGCGTTGCCGGCGGCGCGGCGGAGCGTGTCGGATGTGAAATCGGCGCGTTTGCCGAGGCCGACGAGGAGGATGCGTTGCGGGGCCAGTCGGCCGCCGGTATGGAGCAGGAGGAGTTGTTTGGCGGCACCGTTGAATTCTTTCTTTCCGACGCGGGCGAGGAGGCTCTTGAAAGCGGCGGGGCCGGTGAGGCGTTCTTTTTCGAACGCGAAAAGGACAATGGCGGGTAGTTGTTGCGAGAAAATGGGCTTGGTGGTGAGGGAAAGTTTCATGGAGGCGGATTATAGGTGCCGCAGGGGCGGGCGTCAACGGCGGGACTGGCAAGCGGTGTGCTTGATTATGCAGAGTTCACACAGGATAAGGCGTTTTGGAGGACAAGGAATCGAGCCGCGTTCATGAATGGCAATTGGACGGATAGCATTAGCGATTTAGCTAATTACTCATTTCCAGCGGAATGGGTGAAGGCGTTTTGGATCGTGGCGATCATCGGGTCGTGGATGGTGATGGCGATGTGCGCGTTCTTGAGCCGCACGACGAAGCGGCCTCAGTTCGGGTTCTGGGCTGGCGGCTGGGCGTTCTACTCGATTTACTTGGTGATCTCCATCGTGCCGGAGGAATCGCCGAACGCGAAGCTGTTTGCGATGATCGGTTTGGGCAGCGTCGGGGTCAGCGCGTATCTGATGCTGCGCGGCAGTTTGCCGTCCGGGCCGACAAAGCGGAACCCGCGCGAGGTCATCTTCGCCATCGCGCTGGTCGCCGTGTGGAGTTACGTGGCCGCGTTCGTGTTCCCGAATCAGTTTTGGAGTCCGGCACCCGTGTTCATCATGCTGGCGGCGACCAGCGTCTATGCCGGCGTGCAGTGTTGGCGGGAACCGGGACGCAGTCGCGTGACGACTATTCTGGCTCTCTGCTATTTGCTGTGGGGATTGCAGTTGCTGGCATTTCCATTCGTCAGCTTTTTGTCGGTGATCAAGGTTGCCAGTTACCTCATCTCGGCGGTGCTGACGATGGCCGTCGGGATTGGACTGGTCATCCGGGAGGAAGCCGCGCTGTCTGAGCAAAAATACCGGGGCGTGCTGGATTCGTCGAATGCGGCGATTCTTTTGGTGGATTTGTGGACGTTGAAAATCCTGGACGCGAACAAGGCGGCCCAGCGGTTGACGAAGCGCAGCGGAGAGGAATTGTTGCGCTGCCAAATCCTGGAGTTGTGTCCCGACCTGCGTAAGGAAGGTGACAACCGGGTAGATCACCGGACGATGATCAGCGCGGTGTTCAAGCCACTAAATGAATTCAACTTTGTGCGGACCGACGGCGCGCTGATTTTGTGCGAGGGCGACACCAATCTCGTGCAATGGCACAAGCGACCGGTGCTGCAGATCAACGTGCGCGAGGTGGACAAGAGCAAAGAGTTAGGCCAACTCGTGCGACGCGCCGAGAAACTCTCGTCGCTGGGCCAATTGGTTGCCGGCGTGGCCCACGAAATCAACAATCCGCTGGCCGTCGTCGTCGGGTACGCGCAGATCATGGCCAAGCAGAAAATCGGCGACGAGAGGGTGCGGAATAATTTGGAGAAGATTCTTCACGAGAGCGAGCGCGCGGCGAAGATTGTGCGGGACCTGCTGACATTTGCTCGCCCGTGCCAGCCGCAGATATCGGTGACCGACATCAACAAGCTGGTGGACGACCTTCTGGACATCCGCGAAGCCGAACTGCGCGCCGCCCACATCCAACTGGAACGGCGTCTCACGCCCAATCTTCCGCGGACGAAAGCCGATCCCATTCAGATCGAGCAAGTCCTGACCAACCTGGTCACCAACGCCATCCACGCGCTCGCCAGCCAGAACAGCACGCGCAATCTGACCGTGGGGACGGAGGAGGCCGGCTTCTTCATCCGCATCACCGTGGCCGACAACGGCCCCGGCATCGCGCCCGAGAACCTGACCCGGATTTTCGATCCGTTCTTCACGACCAAACCATCCGGCAAGGGAACGGGACTGGGATTGTCGATCTCCAACAGCATCATGCAGGAACATCGCGGCAAAATCTGGGTGCAAAGCGATACCGGCAAGGGCGCGCGCTTCTTCGTCGAGCTTCCGTTGGTCACTTGCGAATCGGAATCCGCGACCGACGCACCACAAGCTTCGGCAGACGAGGGGACAGCGGCGCCGGCGAAGACGGAGCAGAAACTGTTGATCGTGGACGACGAGCCGGGCATTCGCGACGTGCTGCAGGAGGTGTTGACGGCCAGCGGCTACAAGGTCGAAACAGCCTCCAGCGGCCTCGAGGCGATGAGCCGCGTTTCGTCCAGCCGGTTCGACCTCATCATTTCGGACCTCTGCATGCCGGAGATGGACGGCGAAAAGTTTTACGAAACGGTGCGCGACATTGATCCACGACTGGCCAGCCGGATGATCTTCGTGACCGGCGACACCGTAACGCCGCAGTCGCGCACGTTTCTGGAAGCCAACGGCCGGCGGTGGTTGAGTAAGCCATTCAACATCGGCGACGTGGAGCGAGTGGTCGGCGACGTGCTGCAGCCGGACCCGTACAGCATTTTGGGAGAGACGAATCAAAAGGGCAATGGACAGAAGAAGCGTTATCACCCGGCATCCTCGTAGACCGGCATGGCGTTCGTTTTCGTACGCGAATCGCGTGCATCGGGCTGTGACGCCTGCAAAATTGCGGGCTGGCAGGTTTCGTGCTGAATTGAAGGAGTCTGGGGCAATGAGCTAGAATTATGAAGGAAATGACTCTGAGTCAAATCACCGCGGCGATTGATTTGTTCTTTCCGGCCGAGTGGGTGAAGGCGGCATTGGTCTTGGCGTTGTTCACCACATGGGTCGTCATCGGCCTGTTCGCTTACCTCAATCACTACACCAAGAAGTCGTACTTCAGCATGTGGACGGTGGCGTGGATGTTTTACGCCGTGTGGCTGGCGGCGTGCATCGGGCTGGAAGAGTCGCCGGACACGCCGTTCTTGGTGATGGCGCGGCGGGCGTGCATCGGCATCAGCGCGTTGTTCATGTTCTGGGGCAGTTTCCAGCTCACCTACGGCTCGCGCAACCGGCGCGAACTCGGCATGGGCATCGTCATGATCGTCGTCTGGAGTTACGTGGCGGCTTACAAGATCGTGGACCGTCTCTGGATCACGATCCCGGTCTTCGTGCTGCTGGCCGCCGCCAGCGTGTACACCGGCATCGTCTATTTCCGGTACGGCAAGCGGTACCGGGGCGCGAACATCTTGGCGGCCGGCTTTATCCTGTGGGGATTTCATCTGCTGGGGTTTCCGTTTCAGGAAGTGCTTTCGCCGACGTTCGTGGCGGCCGGCTACATCACTTCGTCGATCCTCTCGTTGCTGATCGCCATGGGCATGGTCGTGCAGGTGCTCGAACAAGCCCGTGAACGCAACGAAACATTGCTCGAAGAATTCAAGAAAGGCATCGCCACGCGCCGGTTGCTCGAACAGGAAGTGACGGTGTCCGAACAGAAATATCAGGCGCTCTTCGAATCGGCCAGCGACGCCATCTTTCTGGTGGACCTCGAAACGCTGGAACTGCTCGAAGCCAACCAGTCCGCCGAGCGGCTCACCAACCGCAACGGCCCGGAATTAATCGGACGCAGCTTCCTCGATTTGTGTCCAGACGTGCGCGTCGAAACCAAGAACCTGTTGGAAAACAAAAAGGTCTTCGAGCGAGTCTTCAGTCCCTCCAGCGAATTGCAGATGGTGCGTTCCAACGGCGCCCACCTCATCTGCGAAGGCAGCGCCAATCTCGTGCAATACAACAAGCGTCCCGTGCTTCAGATCAACGTGCGCGAAATCACGGAACGCAAAGAAATGGAATCGCAGTTGCGCCGGGGCGAGAAACTCTCCGCGCTCGGCCAATTGATCGCGGGCGTGGCGCACGAGTTGAACAATCCGCTGGCCGTCATCATGGGCTATTCGCAACTCATGGCCAAGCAGCGCACCATGGAGCCGCGCGCGAAGGCCGACATGCTGAAAATTCTTCACGAGAGCGAGCGCGCCGCCAAGATCGTGCGCAACCTTCTGACCTTCGCCCGCCCGCGCGAACCGCAGATGAGCGTGGTGGACATCAACCGCATCGTCAACGGCGTCCTTGCCGTCCACGACACGCATTTGCAGGGCGGCGACATTGATCTGACTAAACGATTGGCGCCCACGCTGCCCAAGACCAAGGCCGATCCGACTCAGATCGAGCAGGTCGTCACCAATCTGGTCACCAACGCCATCCAAGCGCTCATGGGACATGCCGGCCCGCGCAAACTCGAGATCAGCACCGAAGTCGTCGATTCGGCCATCCGCATCGCCGTGACCGACTCCGGTCCCGGCATCCCGCAGGACATCATCACCAAAATCTTCGACCCGTTCTTCACCACCAAGGCGCCGGGCAAAGGCACCGGGCTGGGCTTGTCGATTTCCTACAGCATCATCGAAGAGCATCGCGGCAAAGTCTGGGTGCAAAGCCAGGCCGGCAAGGGCGCCAAGTTTTTCGTAGAATTGCCCATCGTGACCTGTCCCGACGCGCTGGAAGCGCCGGAGCTTGTCACGGCGCCCGATCTCGCTGCCAAACGCGATCCGCACGCCCCGCAGCGCCGGCTGCTCATCGTGGACGACGAGCCCGGCATCGTCGAAGTGCTCAAGGAAATGCTCGACGACGACGGCTACATGGTCGAAACCGCCAACAATGGCGCCGACGCGTTGAATCGCATTTCTGCGGGCCGGTTTGATCTGATCATCTCCGACCTCTGCATGCCGGAAGTGGACGGCCAGCAACTTTACAAAACCATTCGCGAATCACAACCGCACCTGGCCAGTCGGATTATCTTCGTCACCGGCGACACCGTCAGCGGTAACTCGCGCGCCTTCCTCGAGGGGACCGGCAACCGCTGGTTCAGCAAGCCGTTCAACATGAAAGAAATCGAGCAGGTCGTGGACAACTTCCTCCGGCAAGGCCAACTGACCGCCGCCACCGTCGAGGGCTTGGCGAGCAACTGAGAAACGCCGTCGTTTTCACGGCTTGCGTCACAAGAACCCGCCCGGTATCATTCCGCGCCATGCCCAAGGCGCTCATCACCGGTATCACTGGACAAGACGGCTCGTATCTGGCTGAATTCTTGTTGGCCAAAGGATACGAGGTCGCCGGCCTCATCCGGCGCGCGCGCACCGAGCGCTACGAGCGGCTCACGCATATCCAGAACCGGCTGAAACTTTTCGAGGGCGACGTGCTCGACCCCGTCTCGCTGAACGGTGCGCTCCGAAGATTCGATCCCGACGAAGTGTACAACCTCGCTTCGCAATCCTCCGTGTTCCGCAGTTGGGCCGAGCCGATCCTGACCGGCGAAATCAACGCGCTTGGCGTCAGCCAGGTTCTCGAAGCGATTCGCAGCACCAACCCGAAAATAAAATTCTATCAGGCCTCCAGCAGCGAGATGTTTGGCAAAGTGCGCGAATCGCCGCAAAACGAGCTGACCCCGTTCTATCCGCGCAGCCCCTACGGCGTCGCGAAAACCTACGGCCACTTCGTCACGGTCAACTACCGGGAGAGCTACGGAATCTTCGCCGTCTCCGGCATCCTCTTCAATCACGAATCACCCCGGCGCGGACTGGAATTCGTCACGCGTAAAATCGCCCACGGCGCCGCCGCCATCGCGCTGGACCGCGGCGAGGAATTGGTGCTCGGCAATCTGGACATCGAACGCGATTGGGGATTTGCCGGCGATTACATCGAGGCGATGTGGCAGATGCTGCAACAATCGGCGCCGGAGGATTTCGTCATCGGCACCGGCGAATCCCACAGCCTGCGCGATTTTCTCCGGGAAGCCTTCGAACACGTCGACCTGGACTGGGAAAAATTCGTGCGCGTGGACCCGCAATTGATGCGGCCCGCCGAAGTCGAGCGCGTCGTGGCCGACTCCACGAAAGCCCGCGCCAAACTCGGTTGGAAACCCCGCACCAGTTTTCGCGACCTCGTGCGCATGATGGTGGATGCTGACTTGCAGTTGCTGAAATCGCAAACTTCCGACCGTTGAAACTGCCCTCGGGATGCGCATCCTCGTCATCAACCACCGCGACATCAAAAACCCGCGCGCGGGCGGTTTGGAAGAATTGGTGCAACAGTCCGCGAAGCGTTGGGTCACGTGGGGTCATCCCACGGACTTGGTGTGCGCGGGATTTGCCGGCGCGCCGCGCGAGGAAATGATCGACGGCGTTCGCACAATTCGTGGGCCGAACGAATACGTTTTTAATTGGTGGGCACCGCTGAAAGCCCGGTCGCTCGGCCCGCGCCGGTACGACATCATCCTCGAGTACATCAGCAAGGTGCCGTGCTTCGTGCCGGCATTTCTGAAATCCACTCCCACAGCGGTAATGGTACCGCATTTGTTCGGCAAGACGGCGTTCGCCGAGTTGCCGTGGCCGCTGGCCGCCTACGCTTACGCGCTGGAGCAACCGATCCCGCGCGTGTACCGGCATTGCCAATTCTGGGCACTGTCGAAAACCACCGCCGAAGACCTCGTCGCGCGCGGCATCGCGCCGGAACGCATCGAAATCATCTATCCGGGTTTCAACGAGGACTTGCTCGAACCCGACCCGCGCGTGACCAAGACGCCGTTTCCCAGCGTTATCTACGTCGGCCGGCTCAAGAAGTACAAGCGCGTAGACTTGATCATCAGCGCCACAGCGAAGCTGCTGCCGAAGTTCCCGGACATTCATCTTTTCATCGTCGGCACCGGTGATTACGAATCTGAGTTGCGACGACAGGTCGCGTCGCTCGGCTTGAACAAGGTGGTTGAGTCTACCGGTTTTGTCAGCGAGGCGCGCAAAAAAGAGTTGCTACAAATGGCTTGGGTTGGCGCGCAGACGTCCACCATCGAAGGCTGGGGGCTGGGCGTCATCGAGGCCGGTGCCTGCGGCACGCCGACCGTGGCCAGTGACTCACCGGGTTTGCGCGAATCCGTGCGCCACGACGAAACCGGATTTCTGGTGCCGCACGGCGACGTGGATGCCTTGACCGGACAACTCGCGCGCTTGCTTGGCGACGCGCAATTGCGCGAGAAGATGGGCGCGGCGGCCCGAGCTTGGGCGAAACAGTTTTCGTGGGGAGAGATGGCGCGCCGTTCGCTGAAATTTTTGGAGAAGGCGGCAGGCAAATCGAAATGAAAGCCCGGTACGGTTTGTGGATCACGGTGGCGGCAGCGGCGCTGTACGTCGTCAGCCTCGGTGCCCATTGGTTGCCGTTGAGCTTGAGCGACAAGGAACTCGCGGCGTCGGCATCGCGCGTGTGGGATGTCCAGCGCGAACTGGCTGCTCACCACGGGCTGCCGTGGTGGACGCCGTATTTCATGTGCGGTTCGAGCTACGGTTTGAATCACTCGCGCGGATTTTATCTGGTGCCGTGGCTGTTGTTCGCGACGTTTACCGATCTCATCACTGCCGGCAAGCTCGTGGCGCTGGCGGCGATCTTTGCCAGCGCGGTAACGATGTATTTTTGTGCCCGGCACTTCCTGAAAAACGAGTGGGCGGCCGTGCTCGCCGCGATGGCGTTCATGTTGCACCCCGAACAGATCATCCGCGCGGCGGGTGCCGAGCAGATTACGATCAGTTTGTCGTTCCTGTTCATCCCGCTGCTGTGGTGGACGCTGGCGCGCGCGCTCGAATCGAACACGTTTCGCGACGCGTTTCTGTGCGCGTTGGTGGCCGTGCTCGCGTGGTGGGCCGACAACAAGCAAGCGTTCATCCAGTTCGTGTTTCTTTTTTCGTACGCGCTGTACTGGTTGTGGCCGCGTCGCAAACAATGGCAGCCGACGGCGCGCACGTGTGGACTGCTGGCCGCGGTCGGGCTTGCGCTCGGCGCGTGGGTGCTCGCGCCCGGCATCGTCGAATCGAAGTACGTGAAGCTGTTCATCGGCGACCCGTTGACGGAGTGGCAGAAGACCTACTCGTTCAAGAGCCTGCTCGGACTCGTTGACCGCGACGGCGTGGCGACGAGCAATGCGGTGGAAGTCGTCCTCGCACGCGTGCAAGCCAATGGCGGACGCGTGAACAGTCAGGCGGAACTCGAACAAGTGCGGCGCGTGTTGTCGCTGAAAGCTGACTCACCGGAAAAATACGTGGGCCTCGCGCTGCTGGCGGTCGTGGCGGTGACGGTGTTGTGGAATCGGCAGCGCGTCAACCGCCGGGCCTTCTGGTTTTTCGTCGCGGCGCTGCTGGCCAGCGTGATGTTTGCCACCGGGTTGAGCAGCGTCTGGAGCGCGAACTGGACGACGTGGGAAGCGCTCTCGTCGCAAGGTCAGTCGGGCGTGCCGGTGTTGGGTTTGCTGGTCTGCGCGGCATTTCTCGTGCTGTTTTACCGGCGCAAGCTGACGACCACGCGGAAAAAAATCGTTACCGGCATCGCGCTCGCGATTTTTCTGTTCATGCCGGGCTTTCAATGGTTGACCACACTGCCGTATTTCAAAGAGATTCGCGCGCCGTTTGTGTTCTACGACGGGCCGGCGATGTTCTGGGGCGCGATGCTGATCGGGTTCTTCGTCACGGACGTTCTCAAATCGCGCGTGCCGCTGGCGGTGGCCGGTATCACCGTGTTGCTGCTGATTGACTACTGGCCGTACCAGAAACCCACGCGTGACAGCGGCGTACCGGCTTCGACCATCAAGAATCTTGAAGTGGCGTACAGCGCGCTGAAGGCCGACAAAGATTGGGTGAAGACGTATTCGATTTCGGGCCGGTACTTCCATTTGCTCGGGCCGATGTACTCCGGCAAGCCGCAAGCGTACGAGGCGTTTTACAATTGGCAGGCTCCGCTCG
>JBGQCJ010000058.1:0-24848 GCA_041495285.1 Verrucomicrobiia bacterium | reverse complement strand
GTTGGCTGTTTGTCTTTGAGAGCGGGGAGCTCTTCTTCTATGCTCCCCGCCATGGCCCGCTCAGTTTACTCCAACAACCGAGGGCTTAGATGAGTATCAATCCGATTGAGCTAACCGAGTCCCGCGCTGGCGCGCGGGACTCGGTAGCTCATCTTGAGCGTTGGCCGGAAGATGACCGGTAAGACGGTGATAACGTACAAGCGCATTCGGATGGCAGGCCATATGACAGCAGCACTTGCGGCGGTATCGTTCGCTCGCGGGTTTGCCGTTCAAAAGGGAGATGTCAGCCCAGTAAAGACGCTCATCTTCGCGATGTTGCTGGCAGCATGGTTCGTCGTCATACCCCTCATTCCAATCCTTTCGCCGATGATGCCACGCACTGCCTTTTCCGAAGTCAGGGATAAGATCAACAAATTTATGTGTGAGATATTTTTCCCACCCATCATCATTGCAGTTCTTCTTTGGATGGCCGTCACTACGTGGAGGCGCGACCCTCGTGAGTTCACTCTACGCCATGTGCTTCGAGAGATTACAAATGGTACACAGAAGAACGGCCAACAATCCGATTGAGCTAACCGAGTCCCGCGCTGGCGCGCGGGACTCGGTAGCTCATCTTGAGCGTTTAATCAGAACTTGAGCATGAAAGATTGGTCGAGTTCAAGGTGGGCATGGTTCGCCATCCTGCTTACCGTGTCGCTCTACTTCGCGGGTGTTGGCCTTCTGATGCTTCTTAGATTGTTGGATTTAGTCCACGGGCTAACGACCCCGGAGATGTTCTACGGGCCGGCGATTACTATTGTTTGTGGCTGGGTGATTTTCGGCGTGGTTCAGTTGTTGTTGTTCAGAAAGAAATGATAGGACATAACCATTCAATTCAGTGCAGCGAACGCGGGCTAGCGCCCGCGTCGCTGACTTCTATCGATGGACGAATCCACGAGTTCATACGTTGCCTCGAAGATGTCCGGCTTGCAGGCGTATAGCTCGCCCTTCACGCCTCGGATTATCCAATCGCCGGGCGTTGCCTGCATCGTGCCTTCGAGCGTTTTTATGCTTAGGATTCCGTCGCGGCTTGTCAGCGTTCCCGCCTTCCCTACGTCACACAGTTCCCGCACGATTGAGGCGAGGTTGTCACCCCGCCACTTCACGGCATCTATGGTCACTGGTTTCTTCCGGTATTTCATCTATCCTCCTTCATCGTCCATCCATGCGCGAGACTGTGTGAAAACCCTGAAAAGTCGTACTCCGCGAATCGATTGCCAAGGACTTACGAAAGTTTATCAACGGCTTACAGAAGCAGGTCTTACTTTTCACACAGTCTCGCGCTTCAGCCAACCGCGACCCGCTATCGCGGCTCGCGGTGGCTGAGCTTGGACGTTAGGCGCTAAAGCCCGCTTTACGAAAAAACGACCCACATCTGTAACCGTAATCGCTTGGATTCTGCTTGTCACAAGTGGACTGTCTTTGCTGACGAGCACCATGGTGATCAACAACCCAATGGCGCAGGAACTGATGGCTAAGAGTCCCATTCCCGTCCCGCTGCAATACGTTATACTATATCTCGGGCTGTCCATTGAAATCCTTTGCGCCATTTTCATGTTGCGAGCCGCGAACTGGGCACGCCTGCTTTACATCGGTTGGAGCGGTATCGAATTTCTGGTCCTCCTTTTGACTTCGCCAGTCAAGCCGATGCTCATTCCCGGAATCCTAATGTATGCGGTCTTCGTCTTCTTTCTCTTACGTCCGAAGGCCGCAGCATATTTTACACATTCTGCCAATGTCCCAAACCAAAAACTTGGCAAATGGTTAAAATCGTATGGACCGATTCTGCAATTGAAGATTTGAATGCTATCGGAGAATCTTTGGTTGAATTACCCGAGCCAAAGCCAAAGAAGAAAAAGAAATAGTAAGCAGATATAAGCTCACGTTATTTCAGAGTATCAATAGATGAACAAAATGAATCCCAAGCCGGCTGGAGAAGAATCAGAGCCCAGAGTGCCAACGGATCTTCGCAAAGCTCTCGCGGCTGACCCGGTGGCGAAGGCTAAGTGGAGCGATCTCACGCCGATCGCGCGCAGGGACTTTATTACTTGGATAGACTCAGCCAAACAACCGGAGACACGGAGACGCCGGATCGAGAGAGCCTGCTCGATGCTTGCGGCCGGAAAGCGACGCCCCTGCTGTTTTACAATCGTGTCACTGGATCTTCACAAAGCCCTCGCGGCTACCCCGCTGGCGAAGGCTCAGTGGAGCGATCTCACGCCGATCGAGCGCAGAGACTTCATTAGTTGGATGGACTTAGCCAAAGAACCGGAGACACATAGACGCCGGATCGAGAAAGCCTGCGCGTTGCTTGCGGCCGGAAAGCGACGCCCCTGATGTGTTTCAATCTCTGACCGAAGAATTGAAGTGGGGTAAACCTTGTTACACGTTTAAGAAAAAAACATAGTTTGTTGAACGTTAGGCGCTAGACACACTTTATGAACAAACGACCCACATCCGTAACCGTCATCGCTTGTAGGCAGCAAATTCTCACTGGAAAGGGATTAAATGATCAGTAATGCCATCCAACGTTCGATTCTTCGCTGCATTCACCTTATCTTGAGCATTCCGATACTCGGTTACATTTATGGTGAGCCTTCGGAAGTTCAACAGTATGCCACCGCTGTTCGGTTGGTCTTCGTTCCTGTAATTATCCTTTCGGGATTTTGGATGTATTCAGGTGTATTCTTCGCCATCATTGGCGTTGCGGTATGGCTCGGTGCATATCACCTGTCTGGTTCGGCAACAAAGCGATTATGAGGCCTTGTTGGCTCTTATTGTTGTCCTTGGCGTTTGTGCTCGGCTCTCTCTCTTGTGAGCGAGCACAGCGACGACCTGCTGTGATTTCCGAGCAGGGCATTTCCGAGGAGCGTATCCGGCAGCTTGCCATCCAGCATCGCGATCAGTGGCTTGCGAAGCACGCCACTGAGGATTCAACGCAGTTGGCGCACGGTGTTATTCAGTCAGTTGAGAAGGTCGAGAGTGGTTGGCATGTAGTGTTTGCCACGCGCACAGGTGGTGGCCCGGGTGCTGAGGAGGGACTGCACGTATATTTCCTGCACCTGTATTTGACTTCGTCCGGCGAGCTTGACAGGGTTGTGCGCGGACCGGATTTACTGTCATGAGTTATGAAAGCCGAACCATGCGCTTCACCTAACCGCTGGCCGCTGGCGCAGCCAGCGGTAGGTGAGCTTTCGCGTTAGGCGATACAGACGAAGATGCACACATGAAGTTACTTCTCGCTCTCGGTGTTTTTCTTATTGCGGCGCTGTCGTTTGCGGCTACTAACGAGTACACCATCACGATACTCAAGCCGGATCCGCTGGCGGCCATCTCCCGCCCGGAATACCAAGCATCAACAAATCTGGTTGGTAGAAGTATTGCCGCCATATTTGGGCCGGCATCGGAGGTGAGAGTTGAGCTAGGCGGCGACGGGGATACGAAGAAGGTTGAGAAGACAATCCGTGGGCGGATTGACCGCGCGAAATGTCTTGGCCGTGAATCGGAGATTCCTTGGCACAAAGCGGTATGGGTGCGTGGCCACATTTTGCTGACGGACGGCAGGATTCTTCCCATACAAATTCTGATGAGTGGAATCATCGTTAGTGATTTGCTTTTTACAGAGGAGGCCGAACCAAGCGGTCCAGCGAACGCGGCTTCGCCGCGTCGCTGACCTCATGCGTTAGGCGCTTGAACACGCTCTATGAAGAAACGACCCACAAAAGGCAGTCGGAAAGAAATGAACTCCCCAAAATTCAATTCAGTTGAGGAATATTTAGCCTCAGTGGATCCTGCGAAAGCAAGGACCCTCAGGTCCGTAATTGATTTGATTCTTACCCAATTTCCGGAACTAGAGTCCGAAATTTCCTGGAACGTGCCTACCATCCACCGGAAAGGGAAGTATGTGGCTGGCATCTGTGCCTACAAGCATCATCTAACATTTTCAGCCTGGAGTCCTCGTGTCATGGAAGACTTTAAGGTGAGGTTGGGGAAGTTTGTCGTCATGAAGAACTGCTTTCAGATCCCTGTCGATTGGGAAATCGATAGAAAATTAGTGAAGGATTTGGTCCGGGCCAGACTAGCCGAGCTGGATTAGTCTCCCTCGAGTGTTTTAGATCCACGCTAGCATTGTCTGCGTTCTTTTTTTACGTGGTGAACATCCTCGCCTTCGTCAACCAACCTCCGTGGCACATCAAGGCAGTCATCATCGCTGTTTTCAGTATTCCGGCAGCCGTATTCCTTCTGCTCGGAGCGTTTTTCAGAGGCTTCAGTCACACGCAACGTGATACAGGCATTGTGTTGCTGAGTGCTTCAGCACTTTCTGCGCTTGCGATGCTCTCGTTCTTCTGCGCCTGGGCGTCTCCCGACATCGCGAGGTATTTTTCCGCAGGCACATTTCGTTTCTTTAGCGACACTGTATCTGGTATTGTTTGCCTCAGTCTTTATGTCCTCATTGGATTTGGCCTACTATTCATTCGTCGCCAAAGCGCCTAACCATGCGAGAGACTGTGTGAAAAGTCCCAAATCGCGCGAAGTTCGAGACGGGTTTCAAGAACTTACAAAAATCTATCAACGACTTACGAAAGCTCACCGGAGTTTTCACGCAGTCTCCCGGTTCAGCCAACCGGTGCCTGCATCGCGGTTGGTCGCAGGCCCAACGTCACTCCTAACCTGTGCTCGGCACGAAGGCTTTGAGGACACTTGTGTTCTCGGCTTGTGGGGCGAGCGTGTAGAAGCCGAGGGCAGCGGGGAGCAGGGCGAACTCGCCGGGGTTGAGGCGTTCTTCCTTACCGTCGGGCAGGAGGATACCGGCAGCGCCTTCGACGCAGGCAAGAATGACAAACCCACTGAGTACTTCGCCGGGGCTCCGCGGGAATTGTTTTCGCAGGTCAGGTGCCGGCATTATCGAACCCGGGATAGGAGCGCGACGAAGCGACCGAATTGTTCGGCGCGTTGGGGGGTCGGTTTCGACGTAAATCGCGTGGAGGTTGTGGCACAGGCGCAGCAGTATCTGGCGGGGCGTGACCGGCGCGAGCGCCCGATCTCTGCACAGGAGTTGAAATCGCTGAACGGTTGGGGTATTCTCCCGCGGCCATGAGTAAAACGGAAATATTGGCGGAATTGGCTCGGCTCAATCCACAGGACAGACGCGAGATTGTGCGGCGCATCTTTGATCTGGAGGATGAAGGACCGGTTCTGGCCGATTGTGATCGCCGCGCGGATGAGCGGTTTCTGATGCTGGACGCCATGGAGTCTGAGAATGCCAAGACCAAGCCCGGGTGAGGTCTGGCAGACCGATCTCGGGTTGGCTGCGAAAGTGCGTCCTTGCCTCGTCTTGAGTGATTATCCGGCCGATGATGAATTGGCGTTGGTCGTCATTGTCCCGCACACAACAGCGACACGTCATAATCGCTGGGAGTTTCCCATCGAGAAACCGTTTCTAAAGCCCGGCGTCTTTCACCTCCAGCAAGTTCAACCCGTCTCTCTCCCTCGACTTCAGCGCAAGCTGGGCGCGCTCAGTCCCGACGAATTTCGCGAGGTAGGTAGGACGTTGATTCGTGTTCTGAATTTGCCCACGACATAGGGATTGTCGCGGAGTCGGGCTGGTGAGCCTAACATTCCGGCGTGATGACCTTATACGGCTCGGTCTGCCGAAGGCACGAATACCTTGAGGACACTTGTGTTCTCGGCTTGGGGGGTGAGCGTGTAGAAGCCGAGGGCGGCGGGGAGCAGGGTGAACTCGCCGGGGTTGAGGTGTTCTTCCTTACCGTCGGGCAGGAGGATGCCGACGGCGCCATCGACGCAGGCGAGGATGTGAAACGTCGAGCCGTCGCAGCGATCAAGCTCGGCGTTGCGCAGTTCGAGTTTGTGAACGCAGAAGTAATCGCATTCGACGAGCCGCCACAGTCCGTTCACGCCCCGGGATTCGACTTTCGGCTTTTGCTTCTTCGGCTCGAAGTCCTGGAAGTCGATGCACACGAGCGATTCGTTCACGTGCAGTTGCCGGGGTTTGCCGTCGAGGCCGACGCGGTCCCAGTCGTACACCCGGTAGGTGGTGTCGGAGTTTTGCTGGATCTCGACGAGCGTGACGCCGGCATCAATTGCGTGCAGTCGGCCGGACGGCACGAAGAATGTGTCGCCGGGCATGACGGGGAATCGGTAAACGCATTCTCCGAGGGTCGGTGGCGGCGGTGGCGTCTTGTGCTTTTGTGTCCACTCCAGCGCGCGCATGAACTGCGGGGCCGTGACGCCGCGTCGTAGACCGGCAATGAGGCTGGCGCCGGGCGCGGTGTCGAGGATGTACCACATTTCGGTTTTGGGTTCGCCGTGCAGTTTCGCGGCGAGGTGGGCGGGCGGATGAACCTGCAACGACAGTCGCTCGCGCGCGTCGAGAAGTTTGACGAGCAGGGGAAAACGCGATTGCGGCGCGCCCGGCGGTCGCGCCCTACCAATGATCGCATCCGCGCCGTTGGTCTCGATGAGCTGTCGGAGTGTCTTGCCCTTGTCGGGGCCGTTGGCGACGATGGTTTGCGCGTCGTCGCGGTCGCTGATCTCCCAGGTTTCGCCGATGTATTTGTTCGCCGGCAGCGATTTGCCGAACTTGGCGAGGACGCGACCGCCCCAAACGCGCTCGACGAGAACGGGATCGAATTTGTAGGGATAAAACATCTTTGAGCCTTGCAGTTGGCCAAGTTCTTGCATAAAGTCACAATCTGCAAGGAGGATTGCAACAGTTTTCTATGGGGAACGCTTCGAAGCATTCGGGCGCACGCGAGATTTGGGCCGTGGTGTTGGTCGGCCTCGCGCTGTTGCTCTTGTTGAGCCTGATTTCCTACGATCCGTATGACGTGGGCAATGCCGCGGCCACCGGCTCGCAGCCGATCAGGAATTTCATCGGGCCGGTCGGCGCGTGGATCGGGTTCGTCACGTTCGCGACGTTCGGGCTGGGGGCGTACGTGTTGATGTTGGTGCTGGCCGGCATCGGCGTGATTCTGCTGCTCGGCAAAGACCTGCCGTGGCGCGGCAAGATCGGCGCGGGTTTGCTGCTGCTGATCGCGTCGGACTGCCTGCTGCATCTGGCGGGGCTGGAATCGGCGCGCAAGTCGTTGAACCTGCCGAACGCCGGTGGCTTTCTCGGAATGTTTATCGGCGGTTTCTTCCAGCGATTGCTCGGCACCGTCGGCACGCTCATCATTTTCGTCGTCGCGTACATCGTCAGTCTCATCTTGCTCGTCAATCTCCGGCCGAGCTACTGGGTCGCGCTCAGCGTCACGACGGCGCAGGATTTCTGGCAGAAGTTCCGGGGCGCGCCGAAACCGGACGTGCGCGGCGAGTTGCGCGAACAAGAACGCGACATCCGGGTCAAAGAGTTTGAAGTTGACCGGGAATTGGCCCGCAAAGAACGCGAGGCTCGGAAGCTGGAGACGGAACGCCGTCCCGAACCGAAGATTGAGGACCGGACGTTGTCACGACCGCCGCCGGTTCCGGTGGAGAAGGCCGCCAAACCCAAACCGGAGAAGCTGCACCCGGCGCCGGTCCCCGTGTCCGAAGCGACCGGGCCGTATGTGTTGCCGTCGCTCGATTTGCTCGATCAGCCGACCGAGATGGCGCGACGCAGCGCGACGGTGATCGAAGATTTGAAGACCAATGCCGAAACATTGCGGGCGACGTTGGAGGAATTCGGGATTTCCGTGCAGGTGGCCGGGGTGACGAAGGGACCGGTCGTCACGCTCTACGAAGTTGTGCCGGCGCCGGGCGTGAAAGTGGAAAAGATTTCGGCGCTCTCCAACAATGTCGCGTTGGCGATGAAAGCGGTCAGCATTCGCATCCTCGCGCCGGTGCCGGGCAAGGGCACGGTCGGCATCGAGGTGCCGAATTCAGCGACGACGACCGTGTATCTGCGTGACATGCTCGAATCCAACGAATGGCGCACGACGAAAGCGCGCATCCCGATCGCGCTGGGCCGCGACGTGGCCGGCAATCCGATTCTGGGCGATCTGAGCGACATGCCGCACTTGCTCATCGCGGGCGCGACCGGCTCCGGCAAGACGGTGTGCGTGAACGCGATTCTGGCGTCGCTGCTGTACCGGTTCACGCCGGAAGATTTACGGCTCGTGTTGATTGACCCGAAGGTTGTCGAGATGCAGCATTTCAACGTGTTGCCGCATTTGATCGTGCCGGTGGTGACGGAGGCGAAGAAGGTGCCGCTGGCGTTGCGGTGGGTCATCAACGAAATGGAAAAGCGTTTCCAGATTTTCGCCAAGACCGGTGTCCGCAACATTACCGCGTTCAACTCGCGTCCGAGAACGCTGCCCAAGCCGCGGAAAGTTTTGGAAGAAGAGGGCGCAGCCGCAGAGACTGCCGGGCAGGAAGTGTTGAAGATCGAGGTGCCGCGCGACGATGAGTTGGTCATCCCGGACAAGCTGCCGTACATCGTCGTTGTGATAGACGAACTTGCCGACTTGATGCTCGTCTCACCGGTCGACGTGGAGAGTGCGATCGCGCGGCTCGCGCAGTTGTCGCGTGCCGTCGGCATTCACATGGTGTTGGCGACGCAACGGCCGAGCGTGGACGTGGTGACCGGCGTGATCAAGGCAAATTTTCCGGCACGCATCGCATTTCAAGTCGCGTCGAAGCAAGACTCCCGCGTCATCCTCGACGCCAACGGCGCGGACAAATTGCTGGGCAAAGGCGACATGCTTTACCTGCCGCCCGGCGCGTCGAAATTGGTGCGCGCGCAAGGCGTTCTCGTGCTCGACGAGGAAATCAAACGCGTGGTGGATTTCATCGGCGAGCATGCCAAGCCGCGATTCGAGACGGAGATTCATCAAAAGCTGCAAAGGAACGCGGTGTTCCCGGCCGATTTGGCGGATGAGGAGGATGAAGAGTTGGTTGAGCAGGCGATCGAAGTGATCCGGCAGACCAACCGGGCCAGCGTGTCGATCTTGCAACGGCGGTTGCGCATCGGGTACACTCGCGCCGCTCGGATTATGGATGTGCTGGAGGAACGCGGCATCGTCGGCCCGAACAAGGGCGCCGAGCCGCGCGACATATTGATGGACCTCGACGGTAAAATCCCAGCCGGGCAATAAGCGGCGGTAAATTGCATGGAAGCGGAATCCATCGGCGAAATTCTGCGTGAGGCGCGTCATCAAAAAAAGGCGAGCCTTGAAGAGGCTTCACGCGCGACGAAGATCAAACTCGAAATTTTGGAGAAACTGGAATCCGACGAGTTCGACCGGCTCGCTGCGCCGATGTACACGAAGGGATTCCTCAAACTCTACGCGGAGTATCTCGGACTCGACAGCCAGTTCGTGGTTGATTCCTATCTGCGCAGTCAAGGCGGATTGCGCCGGCAAGGGTTGCAGGTGGAGACCGAGAAGACCGCCCGGCAACGCAAGCCACCCGAAGTTCAACTCCACATCCGCAGCGTCGTGGCGGTCGTCGCCGGGTTGACGGTTGCTGTGGTTCTCGGTTTCGTCGTCAAAGGTTTGTGGACGCGGCACACGGCGCACAAATTGGCTCAAGCGAATCAATCCGCTGCGCAAACCGTCGCCGCTGCACCCAACATGCCGAAGGCGGATTTTGACGCGTTCTACGTTCCAAAAACCAAGGCCGCACCGGAATTGCTCGAGCCGCCGACCGCGAAGTAACGACGTATAAATGAGTTCGCCTCAACCCATCAAAGTCGGGCTGGTCAGCCTCGGTTGCGCCAAAAACCTCGTAGACAGCGAAGTCATGCTCGGCTCGTTGCTGCGCGACGGCATGCAGTTGACCGAAGATGCAAGCGAAGCCGATGTGGTCATCGTCAACACGTGCGGCTTCATCGAAGCGTCGAAGCAGGAATCGGTCAACGCGATTCTCAAAGCGAACGAATTGCGCGAGACCGGCCACTGCAAGGCGCTCATCATGGCCGGCTGCCTCACGCAACGGTACCCGAAGGATTTGCGGGCAGAATTGCCGGAGGTGGATGCCATCGTGGGACTCAACGAAGTCCCGCGCATCGGCGAGATCGTACGCGAGGTGCTAGGGAAACATTCACGCGGCGTTTATTGGAGCGGCCCGGCAAAGTTCGTTCCCGATTTCTCGGCCCCGCGCTTTCGGCTCACGCCGAAACATTTCGCCTACGTTAAGATCGCCGAGGGCTGCAATCATCCGTGCACGTTCTGCAGCATTCCGCGAATTCGGGGCAAGCACCGCAGCCGTCCGGTAAACGACGTGCTGTCTGAAATCCGCGCTCTCGTTGCGAACGGCTGCCGGGAGATCAACCTCATCTCACAGGACACAACGTTTTACGGCAAGGATTTGACCGGCAACGATGCGCTGCTCTGCGATCTGTTGCGGCAAGCGCAGCAGATCGATGGCGAGTTCTGGGTGCGGTTGCTCTACACGCATCCGGCGCATTGGAGCGATGAGTTGATTGAGACGATTGCCGAGTGCGACAAGGTGTGCCGGTACGTGGACATGCCGCTGCAACACATCAACGAGCAGATGCTTACTGCCATGCGACGCGAGACAAGTGGTGACTACATCCGTGATCTTATCGCAAAGATTCGCGCGGGCGTACCGGGCATCGCCCTGCGCACGACGTTCATCGTCGGTTTTCCCGGAGAGACTGAGGAACAATTCGAGGAATTGTTGGAGTTTATAGTGCAAACGAAGTTCGAGCGGTTGGGCTTTTTCGTATACTCGCAGGAAGACCACACACCGGCCGGTAACCTGCAGGAACAACTGCCTTCGGGAGTGAAGAAGCAGCGGTACCGCCGCGCGATGGCCGCACAGCAGAAAGTGTCTCGTGAAAGGCAGCGTTCGTTTATCGGAAAAGCGCTGCGCGTGCTCGTCGAAAAACCGGCAGGAGATGGCTGGAGTGGCCGGTCGCATGCCGACGCGCCGGAGATTGACGGGACCGTCATCGTGCGCGGGGCGGTGACGGTCGGCGAGTTTGCCACGGTCAAAATCACCGCCTCCTCTGAGTACGATCTCACGGGCGTCGCTTTGCCCCCCCGCCGAGAATAACGGGTATTTTCGCCTGTTCTTGCGGTTAATAATCTCCCTGTAAGCCTTGATTTTGCTGGCTTGTGTGGTAACATAGCAAAACGCGCTTCGAGCGGGTCGAACAATCAATACCGGGGTCGGGAAAGGGTAATAGGGATGAAAAGGGTTCTCGTATGCGGGTTTATCTGCGGCACGCTGGTCTTGGCGGCGCAGGCGCAAGCACAAAGTTCACAGGCGTATCTGTTCTCGACGTGGTCGTCCCCCGCGAATAACTCGGTCCCACCGTTCACATTCACCGGCACAGCGGGCGTCCGGATGTTTCTGAACAGCTCCGGCGTGGCGACAGGGCAAGTGACTCTCGCCAGTCCGGTCAGCGTCGGCATTGACTTCGCTTTCCAATATCTTTCCAACACCGGCACCATTAACCCCGGTGAGGGTTTTAACCAGAATTCAGCCGCGATGGCGACGCGCGTCAACAGCGAGATTGGCCGGCTCGATGACGTTGGGTTATTCCAAGAAGGTTCAACAGACGCGCCGCTGAACCTCGACTTTACCAGCGGCGCCAAAGTCGTGTTCAAGAAATTCGACTTGGCGCTCTCGCACATCCTCATCGCCGAAGACGCTGGTCTCGACCCGTTCAAACTGGAATGGGATGCGGACGGCAATTTCAGCTCCGGCGCCGTTACGCTTTTCAACGGATTCAATAGCACGACCCAGAACGCAATCCTGAATCGTTCCGATTTCGGCGCCGACGACTCCGGCAGCGACATTGACCAGATTTTCCTGTTCACGTTTGCCAATGGCCTGCAGCCCGGCTACCTGCGCATCACGGAAATTGGCGATTGCGACTTGAACAGCACGCGGCTGGAAGTTGACTTCGCGGGCGGTGCAGCCCTCGCGGTTGTCCCCGAACCCAACACGGCCGTCACCGTCGCCGGTGGCCTCGCGTTACTGGGCCTACTACTCCGCCGACGCCGTTAATGCGTCGCTTCTTCGCCGCGAAGCAACTCGACCGCGTGCGGAATCGCCGCCGTCACACACTCCAGACACTCCACCGCGCCCTTCGGACTGCCGGGCAGGCAAATCACCAGCGACTGGCCGACGACCGCCGCCATGTTGCGCGATAAAATCGCGTGGGGAAAGCGCTCAAAACTCTTCGCCCGCATCACCTCGCCGAAACCCGGTAGCTCTTTCGTCGCGATGGCACGGATGGCTTCGGGAGTCACATCGCGTTCGGCGACACCGGTGCCGCCGGTGAGCAAGACGACGTTGGCTTTGCCGGCAAACTCTTTGATCTTCGCTTGAATCGCGGGCTGTTCGTCCGGCATGACCGCTGTCGCGGTAACCCTCCAGCCGCACTTCTCGCAAAAGGCTTTCAAGGCCGGGCCGCCCTTGTCTTCGTACTCGCCGCGCGAAACCCGGTCGCTGACTGTGATGATGCCGGTCGTGATCATTTCTTAGATTTCGAGACCAGCCGGATTTCGCCGATGACCATATCCTTGTCCACGGCCTTGCACATGTCGTAGATCGTCAGCGCAGCGACCGCGACGGCGGCAAGCGCTTCCATCTCCACGCCGGTCTGTGCGGCGATCTTGGCCGTAGCCGTGATCTCAATGCGGTCGTTGCCGACCACGAGGTCAACGTCCACATGCGTGAGGTTCAGCGGGTGGCACAACGGAATCAACTCGCCGGTACGCTTCGCCGCTTGAATACCGGCAATACGCGCCGTGTTCAACACGTCGCCCTTGGCGATCTGGTTCGAGTTGATCAGCGCGATGGTGCCGGGCTTGAGGCGGATTTCGCCGCGCGCGACGGCTTCACGTTCGGAAACCGGCTTGGCCGACACGTCCACCATCTTCGCTTTGCCGTGCTCGTCAACGTGGGTGAGTTTGTTCATCCGCCGATGGCCACCATCTTGCGGCCGGGGACGTAGTTGTTGCGAAATTCGTGCTGCTCGGGTTTGTTGCGGATCGTTTCGACGAAGACCTGCCGGAGTCTGGCATCTGTCGAATCAGAGGCGCGCAACACCGGCTTCAAGTTGAATTCCATGTGCGCGCCGAGACAGGGCCGCAGTTTGCCGTCGGCGGTCAGCCGCACTTTGTTGCACGAATCACAAAAATGCAGATTGGTCATCGCGCCGATGAAGCCGAGGTGGATCGGCAAGCCATTGGCCCGGTAATACAGCGCCGGGCCGTTGCCGAGTTTGATTTCGTCGGGGACGAGGTCGTAGCGGCGTTCGATGATGTGGCGCACGTGACCGACGCTGAGGAAATTGTCGTCGGTGAGCACTTCACTGGTGCTGATGGGCATCAGCTCGATGAAACGGAGTGTCACGCGCTTACCGGCGGCAAACTCGATGAGATCGAAAACCTCATCGTCGTTCTTGCCCTTCATCAGCACGCAGTTCAGCTTCACCTGCGGAAAACCGGCTTCGATAGCGGCGTCAATGCCGGCAAGACAATCGCTCAATCTGCCGTTCCCGGTAAGCTCGTGGTAGAGATCGGCATCAAGCGTGTCGAGGGAGATGTTGACCTTGACCACGCCGTTCTCGCGCAGCCGGTGGGCGAGGGGAGCGAGCAATGTCGCGTTGGTCGAGAGTCCGATGTCCGTCACGCCGGGCAGCTTGTTGAGTTCGCCGATGAACTCGGCAACGTTCTTGCGCACCAGCGGTTCGCCGCCGGTCACTCGGAATTTCGTCACGCCGAGCGAGGTGGCGACGCGCGCGACGCGCAAGATTTCCTCGTAGGTGAGGATTTCACCCTTCGGTAGCCATTCAACGGCCACGTCGTGCGGCAGGCAGTAAGCGCACCGCTCGTTGCAACGGTCGGTGACCGAAATCCGCATGTAGGTAACGATGTGCACGCCAACTTTAGATTATGCGTCAGCGGGGCGGGTTGCAAGCGATTCCAAGCTGACCGTTGACTTTGGTCAATGGGTTTATATGCTGACCGGATGCGAAGAGTTGCCGCCGTTTCTCTGATGATTCTGGCCGGTTGTGCGACCGATCCGTTCGCGCAATTCGAAACGGTCACGCCCACGATCACCCCGGCGCAACTGGCCGACCTGCAGAAACGCGCACGCACTCCCGACGAACTCGGCATCCAGGCGCAGATTACCGAACGCAGCGCCAGCTTCGGCGGCGTCAACCAGATCGAAGCCCACGAGAGCGTCACGGTGCCGCTCGCTGTCGTCCCGACCGACAACCCGCGCGTCGCGGGCGGACGCTATCGAATGCCGGTTGTTCTTGCCACAGTCAACGGCCAGAAGAACGTGCGCGTGTTGCTGGACAGCGGCAGCAACCGGAATCTGTTCGGTTACACCCTCGCGCACAACCTCGACATTTCAATAATTGCCGGCCTGAAACCGCTCACGGGCCACGGCATCGGCGGCTCGGTGGAAAACTACGCGGCGCTCATTCCGACGATGCAGATCGGCTCGATGGAACTGCGCAAGCAGTTAACGCTCATCGGGCCGGACGCGCAGGCGCTGAGTTTTACGCGCGGATTCTGGGGCAACACGCAGGTGATGATTCTCGGCGTCAACGCGCTGAGAGGCTTGTCGTATCTGTGCATTGATAACCTGCACGGCACCGCCACGTTTGGCGCGCGCGACGCCTACCTGCCGGACCCGTCGTCCACGTTCGTCACCACGGCGCCGCTGCGGTGGGAGGGCGACCTGCCGTTTGTGGACATCACGGTGGATCGTCGGTTCACCTACCTGTGCATCCTCGATACCGGCGGTGATTACGGGATGCTCGTGCCCAAATGGAAAGCGGCGGAGCTTGGTTACTGGAAACCCGGCAAAGGCGAAGTGGGCACCTCGCACGGCGTGGGCGGCACGTCGCTCACCGCGAGCTACCTGATTAGGGAAGCCAAACTCGGCGGCGCCACCTTCGAGAAAATTCCTGCGCGCAGCGATCTGACCGGCCCGCAGGTGGCCGGCGGCAATCTCCTGCTCGGCAATGTCATCCTCCGCCGCTACCGGGTTACGTTCGATTTCAAACACAGCGTCGTCTGGCTCGAACGGTGAGCGAATTCAACCTTCAACATCCAACATTGAACACTCAACTCTCAAGGGAACAGGTATGAATGACAAATTCGATCTTGAAGGCCGGTTGTTGGAGTACTCGGCGGGAATCATTCGGCTGGTGGATCAATTGCCGCGAACGCTTGCCGGAAATCACGTTGGCGACCAATTGCTGAGGTCGGGAACATCTCCGCTTCCGAACCACGGTGAGGCGCAGGCCGCGGAATCTTCCAAAGATTTCGTTCACAAGATGAGCATTTGTCTGAAAGAACTGCGCGAAACACGCCGCTGGTTGCGTCTGATCATTCGCGTGCCGTTGATCACACCCACCTCCAACGCCGAGATGCTCCTTCAAGAGACCGAGGAACTAATCAAGATTTTCTACACGAGCATCCGCACTGCCCAGAAGCGCAAGTCGTAGCGGTGCGTTGACGCTTGAAAGTTGGCTGTTGGACGTTGAACGTTGCGCTGGTTGCCCTATAATTCTGTTCGTCAATGAACACGAGCAAACAGCGAATCTGTGTCGGCATGTCCGGTGGTGTGGACTCCAGCGTCGCGGCGTACCTGCTGAAGAAGCAGGGCTACGACGTGATCGGCGTCACGTTTCGCGGTTGGCCGCAGGATTGCCGGAGCATCGAGGAAGACAAGTGCTGCGGCCCGCAAGCGGTGACCGATGCCCGGATGGTCGCGCACTCGCTCGACATCCCGTACTACGTCGTGGACGAGATCGAGACATTCCGGCGGGAGGTGATGGATTACTTTGCCGCCGAATACCGGCGCGGCCGCACGCCGAACCCGTGCGTCATCTGCAACGAGCGAGTGAAGTTCGGGTCGCTGTTGCGCAAAGCCCGCGCCCTCGGTGCCGAGACAATTGCGACCGGGCATTATGCGAAAATCGTGGAGGGCCACGCTCCGTCGTGGCCGACAGACGGGAACGGACGCGACGAAGCGCGTCCCTCCAGATATCTCCTTCGTCGTGCTCGGGACGAAAGAAAGGATCAGACCTATTTTCTGTTCTCGCTCAACCAAGACCAACTCGCTCGCGCGATGTTTCCGTTGGGTGAACTGACCAAGGCCGAAGTCCGTGCCGTCGCGAAGGAGATCGGTCTCAAAACCTACGGCAAGGAAGAGAGTCAGGAAGTTTGTTTTGTGCCTGAGAATGATTACCGGCGTTTCCTGCGCGAGAGTGCCGGGGTCAAGGACACGAAGGGCGAAGTGGTGACGAGAGAAGGGCGAGTGCTCGGACATCACGCCGGTATCCACAATTTCACCATTGGCCAGCGCGAGGGCCTGAACTTGGGCGGCCTCAAGCAACCGCTCTACGTTATCGAACTCGACCCGGCAGCCAATCGCGTTATCGTCGGTGAGTCAGATGCATTGCTCCGCAGCGAGTTTGAAGTTGCGAATTGCACTTGGCACATCGATTTCCCTCGCCCGCTTGTGGGAGAGGGTCAGGGTGAGGGTGAGTCGCTGGAAGTTACCGTCAAGCCCCGTCACCAGCATCCCGGTTGCCGCGCGACCGTCGTCGCGACAGGCAACGGCACGACAAAGGTATCTCTCGCAGAGCCGCAGCGCGCCATTACTCCGGGCCAGGCCGCAGTCTTCTATCAGGACGATCTCGTCGTGGGTGGGGGCTGGATTTGCTGAATTGGTTTGCCTTTCTGCGGCGGAGTGCATTTAATGCGGTCAACCTTAAACACGGGGAGGCACAGTAGATGAAACGGCTTATCCTATCTTTCGCAATGTTAGCGGTTGTCCTGTCGTTTGGCGCTGGTTGCGCCACGAGCAAACACGAGGAAGCGACTCAACCCGCCGTCGCCGCACCCGCGCCGGCTCCGGCACCACCCGAGGTCGTGACTCCGCCGGTCAGCTTGCCGCCGGAAGAGACGAAGCCTCCGTCCGGCATGTAACCAGCCTGCGGCTCCAGCGAGCCGTCACGCCGGGACGGGCGACGGATAGATAATGTGAGCGGAAGGTTACTACTGCTGTTCGTCGCGCTGCGTGTGCTCTCTGGTTGCGCGAAGGACGAGCGCTCTGATCCGAAGAAGATGTTCGACAAGGTGCAGGCGGTCTATGCCGCGTGCTCTAGTTTCCAGTGTGACGTGGAGATCGCCACGCAGGGATTTCGCGGTGACGGCGAACCACTCCCGATGCTCAGGACCAAGTCTCATTGCGAAATTCGCTTCCGTCGGCCCGAACACGTCCGCGTCCTCTGCGTTGACGTCACTCCGAACGGCCCTGGCACAACCAACGTGGTTTACGAAAGCGAGGGCAAAGTATTCGTCAGCAGTGCCGGTAATCCTCAGGAGTATCCGCTTAATTTCGCGCTGATGATTCCGTCTCCCTTCAGCGTCAGCACGGCCCACTGGATACCCCGGCTGCTTCTGGGCACGAATTACTTCCACAACACCTTTATACCGGTGGAGAAGGGCAAAGACATCGTCGTCAACGGCACCGCGTGTTACACTCTCCGGGGCCACCGTCCCAACGCCGAGTGGTGGACCGAATTAGCGATTGCCAAAGACACCTTTCTCATCCACCGCATCACCGAATCCCGGACATCCGATCAAGTAACAGCCGCGTTGCTGAAGTCCGCCCAACAACATCCCGGCATGTCCAATCAAATGGCAGAGATTCAGGAAAGACTCGCCGGTATGCCCACACTCCGCACCGACGAAGCCGTCACCTTGAGCGCCATCACCGTCAACCCACTGCTCAACGACGCAGCCTTCACCTTCCAAGCAGCACCGGCGCAGTAGCGAACCACAGCACGCCCGGTCGCACGGCGGTACTTTACCGGGATGATTTGGCTATCGGTGGGATGAGTTTGCCTAAGCTCACGACTAGAGGGCGGATTTATCACGAAGCTGTTTGACTATAGTTTCGAGATAGTTCTTTCCGCTCGTCAGCACATTCGCCAGCCCATTGACAGCCCGTTCGGTACGGCGTACTGCGCGATTAAGATCTTGTGAAATCCCACGGAGTGCGGGGAGCCATTCACTCGACGATTGGATTGTCACGATGAGGTCGTTCTGTTGCGCCGCGTAGCCAGCTATCACTTGAGCGGTGGCTTTTGCTGTTTCGCGGTCCGATTCGCTCTGCAACTTAGCTAGTGCGATCATTCCTGAAGTGTTTTGGACCATGCGTTCCCATGCGTCTTGCATAGGAGGTGTAATGGATTCCAAGTGCATCGCATATTCTGACAAATCTACTGCGAGTGCTGCGACTTCGCTCCGCATCTGGCTTGCCGTGCCTCCGCTATCTTTAAGCATCTGCAGTTTTCTTTGATGCTCCGTGACTTTCGACGTGGCGGCGCCAGTAAACTCTGAGAATCTTCCGAGCTGAGAAGTTATCCCTTGAATTGCCTCTTCCGCGGCAACCTGAAGATCAAGAACGCCTAGCTCCTCGTCATCAGTTTGGATCTCAGATGAGAGAGCTTCCGCGTGAATTACGGCCGGACCGGTGCTCTTTATGCCGTATGCGGTCAAATGGGCGAATCCAAACCTATCGTCATCTGTTCCGTTACCCGTTTCGACATAACCCTTTACCTCCAAGCCCTTAACCGTAAGAATGACATCGTCGAGTGACAGTCCAGTTCGTGTCGTGAGTTCAGTCTCGTGGACTCCGATGCTCGATGGACTGGACTTATAATCTTCCGCCAAAACGCGGAGTATTGCAGCTTCGTTCGCCGCGACCAGGTGTTCGGCAAGACGTGTCGTTCCTGACGATCCCCCGGAAGCACTGCCGCCGATTAATTCCTCAGCGGCTGCGCGAATTCCTTTGGCGATGCCGAGAAACGCTTCGTCTCGATTCGGCCAGGACGTGACCGGCTTTCCATCAGTGGGCAGTGGTTGCAGCTTCCGGAAGGGAGCAGTTGACCAATCAACGGGACGGAGAATGATTGGGATTACTCTTGCGATCTTGGCCTCGTGCATTTCCATGGCGGTCTTCATCTCGACATCATAACAGTAGTCCGAGGCTAGAAAGTCGGAGCTTACGAGAAGCAAAATGAGACGTGATCCCTCTAGATGCGTGCTAATCTCGCCTTCCCATTCCTTGCCCGCGCCAATCCTCCGATCATGCCAGCCACCAATAACGCCTTCGCGTTTCAGCATCGCTAAGTGATTTTCGAGCTCATTGCGCAGTTCTTCGTCCCTGTGTGAGTAACAATAAAACAGCTCGATCGGGGTAGATGCCATAACGCCTCGTGGATGTTGTGTACGGCAGTTTCCCGGCGTTTGCAAGTCGAGGAAAACATAGTCTCAGATGGGAGTGATACTTCGACAAGCTCAGCATGACAGACGCAGAACGCCAGCAATCCTCACGCTTCGAGTTTGGCGTCCATGGTGATCTTGGCGTTGAGGACGCGGGAGACGGGGCAACCGGCTTTGGCATTGTTGGCGGCGGTGGCGAACGCGGCGGTGGTGGCGCCGGAGACTTTGGCGGTCACGTCGAGATGGACGGCCGTGATTGTCCAACCGGCTTCGAGTTTTTCCATCGTCACGGTGGCGGTGGTGCGGATGCTTTCGGGGGTGAGTTTCGCATTGCCGAGTTGGGCGGAGAGCGCCATGGAAAAACAGCCGGCATGCGCTGCGGCCATGAGTTCTTCGGGATCGGTGCCGACGCCATTCTCAAAACGGGTGCTGAACGAGTATTGCGTGTTGGCCAACACGCCGCTGTCGGTGGAGATGTTACCTTTGCCGTCCTTGAGTCCTCCGCGCCAAATGGCGGATGCTTTGCGATTCATAATTCCTCCTGAGGTTGACTGCGACCCGGCACGATAGTGGACGAGTTCGCCGGTGTTGTCAAACCGCTGCGGAACAGAACAGGATGACTGGTTTGCGCTTGCATTCATGTTCCTGTTGTTAGATTCTCAGCGACGGTATGGGTATGGGGTCGGAAGCGATATTAGGACATGTCGCTGGGAGGGCGGGCGGCAACGCGCTTGCGATGGTGATCTGTGCGCTGGGGCGGGCGTTGGATTTTGCCACGACGTGGGTCGCGATTGGCCGGGGGCGAGCTGTCGAGGCCAAACCGTTCACCGCGGATGTTTTCCAGTTGCTCGGGCATCATACAGGGCTGATCGCGTACGAAGCGCTGATTACCACGCCGGCAATTTTCCTCGGGTGCCTGTTGGCGAAACGGGTCGTGCGCGCGCAATACGCCGAGCGTTTGGACTGGCAGGTTTTTCTTCTGGTGGGTGTCATCTCGCTGATCGTGGCCGGTCATAACGTGACATTCTTGTTCTGAACTTCAGTCAAACACCGGACTTTAACTCTCATCAGGGCGTAATCTGCAACCGGTAGAAGCGTTGCCTTTGGGTGGGGCCGATGGAGTTGGTCAGTGGCAACGGGCCGCCGATGCTGGTGATGGGGTTGAGCGGGGCGTTGAGCCAGTTGCTGGCGGCGGCCAGCGAGTCGCGGAATTGGAGTTGATAAGTCTCGCCGCCGACGGAGGGGACGGTCATGACGATGTTGGTGCCAGACCTCTTGATGGCGCCGATTCGATTGGCAGGGAGGCTGAAGGAAATCAGAAGTTTGTAAATGGCGCCGAGGTCATTGCTCCCGCCGTGATTGGCTGTCCCGTAGAAATTCCCGTCGAACCCTTGTGCGAGTCCGCCGCGCGGTTGGGTGCCGAAGAAAGCGTTTGTGAAAACGTCGAACGTCGTCAACGCACCGGTCGGAGTGATCATGAAGAGCGCGCCGCTGTTGCTCGATCCGTCGCTCGTGGTCGCTCCGTAGAAATTGCCGTCGCAGCCCAACGCCAACCCGGCCAAGGCAAAGCGGCCTCCCGGCGGGACGCTGAAAGTCTGCAATGGAGTGAACCCGCCCGTGCCGGTAATCTTATACACGGTGCCGAAACCGCCTCCACCGCCGGTGTAGGTCGTTCCGTAGAAATCGCCATCGTTCCCCGGCACGATTCCGCCATGTGGGAAACTACCATCACTGCCGTCGAACCGGTACAACGTAGTCAACGCGCCTGCCGGGGTGATCTTGAACACGGTGCCGCAGCCGTTGATGCAGTTGTTGCTCAACCCACCCGATGCGGTCGTCCCGTAGAGATTGCCGTCCGTGCCCTGCACAAGTTTTGAGTCGGGCTGACCGCCATCGGCGCCGCCGCTGAATTGATACAACGTGGTCAAGACGCCGGCCGAGGTGATCTTGAAGACGGTGCCGGCGTTGTTCGTTCCGCCGGCAAACGTGGTGCCGTAGAAGAGGCCGTCGCTGGCCTGAACGAGTGCCGCCAGCGGGCTCGCACCGTTGGTGCCGCCGAATTGATACAGATTCGTCAGCGTGCCGGCCGCAGTGATCTTGAAAACGGTGCCGAGGTTGTTGGTGCCGCCGAGTTGGGCGGTGCCGTAGAAATTACTGTCGCTGCCCTGAATGAGTCCCGCGGCCGGCTCGCGGCCGTCAGCGGTGCCGAGGCCGAATTGATGAAGCGTAGTGAACGCGCCGGCGGGGGTGATTTTGAAGACGATGCCGTGACCGCCGTTGGTGCCGCCATTCGGGGTTGTTCCGTAGAAATTGCCGTCAATGGCTTCGACGAGCACGCATTGAGGGAGACCGCCGTCGGTAAAGGTATTGGTGAAGGTGTGAATGACGGTCAGCATGGGTCCGCCTGCTCCGACCGAGCGGGCGGCAAGACCCAGCAACGCCACGGCGACGAGACCCCGGTAACTTTTCACAACACCCTCGCAGCTTCTCCACCAATGAGTAGAGCAATGCTTGGCGACGATGTCGAGGGATTTTCGTTCGCGGATTGCGTTATCGCGCGATTTTGCGGCTGGTGCGGTGGGGTGGGAAATTGTTGTGCATGAATGTTGCTATTAACTGGCCGGAAGCCTATACTGCGAGCGCAAGGAGGATCGCCCATTTTGTAGCGGTTTCCGCAGAAGGGGATAGGTGTTTTATGATCGATAACTTGGATTCAGTCGAGACCAAGGCGAGCGGCCAAACGGACGCGGCGGCATGGAAGGAAATTGTCGCCAAGTACCAAGAGCCCGCTTTGGGGCGCAGCATCTGGCAAATGACGAACACGCTCGTCCCCTATGCCGGGCTGTGGTGCTTGATGTACTTCGCATTGAAGGTGTCAGTCTGGCTCGTCGTGCCGCTGGCGATCTTGGCGGCGGGATTTCTGGTGCGGGTCTTCATCATCCACCACGACTGCGGGCACGGTTCGTATTTCAAGTCCCGCCGGGTCAATGACGTGTGGGGCTTCATCACCGGGGTCCTGACGTTCACGCCATACTATCTCTGGCGGTACGAACATGCCGTCCATCACGCAGGTTCGGGCGACCTCGACCGTCGCGGCACGGGCGACGTGTGGACGTTGACGGTGCAGGAGTATCTGGAAGCCTCGCGCGGGAAACGCTTCGCGTACCGGCTGGCGCGCAATCCGGTGGTGTTGTTTGTGATTGCGCCGCTGGTGTTGTTTATGGTCAAGCATCGCTTTCCGCCGGTGAAGGCCGCCAAACGTGAGCGTCTCTCGGTGTATTGGACTAATCTGGCGATTTTGGGAATGGTCGCCGTGATGAGCGAAGTATTCGGCCTCAAGGCGTACCTGTTGATTCAAGTGTCGATCGTGGCAATGGCCGGGTCGGCGGGCATCTGGCTGTTTTACGTCCAGCATCAATTTGAAGGCGTCTATTGGGAACGCGCCGAGCAATGGGATTACGTCACGGCCTCGCTGCAAGGCAGTTCGTTCTACAAGCTGCCGAAGATTCTGCAATGGTTCTCCGGCAACATCGGGTTTCACCACATTCACCATCTGAGTGCGCGCATTCCCAATTACAATCTGGAGCGGTGCCACAAAGCGGAGCCGCTCTTCCAGACGGTGAAACCCATCACGCTGTTTTCCAGCTTCAAGTCATTCACCTTCCGGCTCTGGGATGAACAACGCCACCGGCTGGTGGGTTACAGCTACCTGAGAACTCTCCGCCGGCAACAGCGACAGACCGTCCGGTTCTGAGCCGCCGGCCGCGGCGGTTCATCGCGCGAAAATTTGCTGGCAGATTTTTTGTCCTCTCGGTATATCGAACGACTCAATTGCCCGTCATCACGATGAAAAAACAATCACTGAGTATCAAAGACGCATGGAGCTACGCGATGCGGTGCCGCCATTGCGGTTGGCGCGAAGTTTACGTGGTGGACAAAACGCACATGAGTTACCGGGCTTTCTATCGCCAGGTCACGGAACAACTCGTGCGCATCGGCTTTTGCCACGGATGCGAAGAAAAGGGCGTTCACGATCTGGTGGCGATTTGCCAGGAGGACTACAACACGCCTGCTCTCCATAAACGAAACGGACAGGACGCCATCCCCGATCCGCAACCGCGCGAGATTCCCGTCGCCGACAACGAAGAACTCGTCACCGGACAATAAAGACCGCCGGTTCTTGAAGCGGGCGCGGGTAACGATTCTTACAGACGGGACGATATTCTTGTGATACGATACCGCCCTAACGTCACAACCAGAATCGAGAAATCATGTATCGACAAAGACTCGGCGCCCGCTCGGAATACCGCCAGCTAGAAGGCCAGCGGGTCAAGGACTCGGCCTTTCTTTCGGACACGTTTCGAAAGTTGAAATCGCTGACGGTGGAACTGGCGTACTACGACCCGGAAGGCGTCAACAAGACCAGTCAAATCAAGTACGAGGTCAACCTCGAAGGCGCGAAGTCCGTGTTCCGCTTCAATTGCCCCAACGACGAATGCATTCGCGGTGATTTCGATTTGAGCAACGAACTTGCCAAAGCCGTGGCCGGGCGTCGCACGACGGTCACCGGGGAAATGGTTTGCCAGGGTTGGCGCAGCAAGACCACCATCAACACGGTCCGTTGCCACAACATCCTCCGCTACAAACTCAGCCTTGGCTATCGAACGCGTTCCACCGAACGCCGGACGGCCGGACTAGCGCACTGAGACGATGCGGAATTCCTGCGCGGGACCGCGCGTCTGAAGTGCGGCGCGGTCGCCAACCTTCTTCCCGATGAGTTGCCGGCCCAACGGCGATTTGGGAGTGATGACCAGAATTTCCTTCCCGGCCAGTTGCACTTCGATGCCACCGCTTTTCGGGCCGAGGAAGTACAGCGCGCGCGAGCTCTTCCCGTCGAGTTCCACCAGCGCCGTGAGATCGAGCGGGGTTTTTTCCGTGAACTTCCGGAGTTTGAGAGCTTGGTAAGCCGCCAGCGCCTGTTCGACTTCGGTGGCCAGCCGGGCCTGCGAACTGGCGAGATAAGCGGTTTCGAGTCCGCGCGTGTCGTACTGGTCTTCGGCCTTGTTCTGTTCGTCGGACGCGTCGGCGTGCATGGAGCGCGAGGCGCCGGCCAGTGTTTCCAGTTCCTCCGTGAGCCGTGCGATGATTTGCCGGACAATGGCGCGCTTGGAGATCACGACGGGCGCCGAGCTTTAGCTCAAGCGATACACGATGCGGGCTTTGCCGTGATCGTACGGCGTCATTTCCATCTTCACGCGGTCGCCGACGGACAGCCGGATGAAACGCTTGCGCATCTTGCCGGAGATATGCGCGAGCACCTGATGTTTGTTGGGCAACTCGACGTGAAACATCGTGCCCGGCAACACCTTGGTAATCATTCCTTCGACATCGACTAATTGTTCCACAAGTTCTCTCTTTCGGCTGCGTACCTGCCAGGGTTTCTTCCGGCGTCAAAGGGCAGGTTTTGACTCCGGCCTCAAGAATCAGACAACAGTTTGAAAGCGAACAAATACTATAGCAGATGGCGCCGGCATAGCAAGACGCGAATCCAGAATTCGGCACTGCCCTCGGGAC
>JBGQCJ010000057.1:0-24996 GCA_041495285.1 Verrucomicrobiia bacterium | reverse complement strand
GGCTTTCACATCCTTCTGGCCGTGCAACAACTTATGGGTTTGCTCTTCCAATTCGGCCATCGCTTTCGCGCCGGCACCACTCGCGGCTTGGTAGGTCGCCACGACGATGCGCCTGACCGGATTCACGCGATGCAGCGGATACACCGCGACGACCATGATCGCGGTGGAGCAATTCGGATTGGCGATGATCCCCTTGTGCTTCTTCGCGTCTTCGGGGTTCACCTCCGGGACGACCAGCGGCACGTCCGGCTCCATGCGAAACGCCGACGAATTATCAATGACCACGGCACCCTGCTTCGCCGCGCCGTGCGCAAACTCCTTCGAGCGCGCCGCGCCAGCGCTGAACAGCGCAAAATCTATCCCTTGAAACACACCGGCCTTCAGGAGTTCTACGGAAACCTGTTCACCCTTGAACGGCAATTTCTTGCCGACGCTGCGCTCGGAGGCGAACAGACGAAGGCTCTTCACCGGAAAATTGCGTTTCTCCAGTGTCTCAATCATCTCGACGCCGACCGCCCCGGTCGCGCCGACCACTGCAACGTTGTATGTCCGTGCCATAAAAACTCCCGTGTAGCGCGGCAGTATACCGCCAAACGGTCTGAGTTCAAGTCAGCAAGAACCGGGTCGCTTCCCGGCCGCGAATTGGGTTAATGTTCGGCGAATGATGAAGGTTTTGGAGTCACAAGCGGCGATGGATTACGAGAGAATCGAGCGCGCGCTCCGCTTTCTTGAGGAGAACCGCCTGCGTCGTCCGACACTCGACGACGTGGCGCGTCACGTCCATCTCAGCCCATTCCATTTCGAGCGACTGTTTCAACGCTGGGCCGGTACGAGTCCGAAGCGATTCCTTCAATATCTCACGAAGGAACACGCGAAGACCTTGCTGCGAGATTCAAGAAGTGTTCTCGACACAGCTTACGAGTCCGGACTTTCCAGTCCGGGACGACTTCACGATCTGTTTGTTACCTGCGAGGCTGTGACCCCCGGTGAGTACAAATTTCGAGGCAAGGGAGTGCGCATCCGGTACGGCTTTCATCCGACGCCATTCGGCGAATGTCTTCTGGCGACGACCGATCGGGGCATCTGCGCGCTGCGATTCAGCGACGGTCTCCGGGAACTCCGCGACGAGTGGCGTGTCGCCGAATTCGTGCCGGATCAGGCAGGGACGGGCGTGTTGTGCCGGCAAGTCTTTCGTGTCGGAGACAAGCCGATTCATCTGCACCTCCGGGGCACGAACTTTCAATTGAAGGTCTGGCAGGCGCTGCTGGCAATTCCACCCGGCAAGCTCGTCACGTACGGCGACCTGGCTTCGGTGATCGGCGCGCCGAGGGCCCAACGCGCCGTCGGCTCAGCCGTCGGCCAGAATCCCATCGCCTATCTCATTCCCTGCCACCGCGTCATCCGCAGTCTCGGCGTGATCGGGAACTACCGCTGGGGCCACGAGCGGAAGCGGGCGTTGCTCGGTTGGGAAGCCGCTCAAACCAAAACTAACCGGAATCACACTGCATCAGCGACCATGTCGCCGACTTGAATGGTGCCGTAGCCCATCTTGCCGGCGGCGAGCGAGTGAATCTTCTCGCGGACGACTTTGATGACCGCGGCTTCAATGGCGGCGGCGGCTTCCTGTTCACCGAGGAAATCCAGCATCATCTGACCGGCGCAGATCGCAGCGAGCGGGTTGATGACGTTCTTGCCGGTGTATTTCGGCGCGCTGCCGCCGATCGGCTCGAACATGCTCGTGCCTTTCGGATTGATGTTGCCGCCGGCAGCGATGCCCATGCCGCCCTGAATCATCGCGCCGAGGTCGGTGATGATGTCGCCGAACATGTTGTCGGTCACAATCACGTCAAACCACTCCGGGTTTTTCACGAACCACATTGTCGTTGCGTCCACGTGCGCGTAATCACGTGTGATGTCCGGGAAGTCTTTCTGGCCAATTTCGTGGAACGCGCGCTCCCACAAATCGAATGCGAAGGTCAGCACGTTGGTCTTGCCGGAGAGTGTGAGTTTCTTGTTCTTGTTGCGCTTGCGGGTGAACTCGAACGCGTACCGGAGGCAGCGTTCGACGCCACGCCGGGTGTTGATGCTTTCCTGCACCGCGACTTCGTTCGCGGTGCCCTTGAACACGAAGCCACCGGCACCGGTGTAGAGTCCTTCGTTATTTTCGCGGACGACGACGAAATCAATGTGCTCCGGTCCCTTATCCTTCAACGGGCAAAAGCGTTCATCGTAAAGCTTCACAGGACGGAGGTTGATGTATTGCTCCATCTCGAAGCGCAACCGGAGCAGGATTCCCTTCTCCAAGATGCCGGGCTTCACGTCGGGATGGCCGATCGCGCCGAGCAGAATGGCCGGGAACTTCCTTAGCTCGTCCGCGGCACTGTCCGGTAACACTTCCTTCGTGCGCAGATACCGGTCGCCGCCGAAATCGTAATTGGTGTAGTTGAGTTTCAGTCCAAATTTCTTCGACGCGGCGTCGAGGACTTTGATGGCCTCGCGCACAACCTCGGGGCCGGTGCCGTCGCCGCCAATCACTGCAATATTGTAGCTTTTCATGAGGCAGTGGGAGTATTCCGTGTCGTACCGAAACTTTCAAGCAAAGTTTGGACTGCCCGGCAGGCACCCTCCGCGACGCGCGCCATGAAGTCGAGGTCGAGCGTCTCGATGGTGTCGGTCTTCTGGTGATAGTGCGGGTTGCGAAACCACGAGGTGTCGGTGATCATCAAGGCCGGATAGCCCAAATCCCAGAACGGCGAGTGGTCGGACAGGCGTGTCGGCGGCAGGACTTCGCCGTTTTGGGGCACCGTCAGTGACTCGACGGGCAATCCACTCACTGTTTTCATTGCCGTGACGAATGCTTCCAGAAGCCTTTGTGAGTTCTGATTGCCGATGACGCCGATGAAGTTGCCGACGTGCGGGTAGAGATGCTCGTAGCCCGCCGGCAACTGCTGCGAGTTGGGTGCGTCGCTTTTGAACCCAACCATTTCCAGCGACACCATGCCGGCAATCTTGGCTTGCTGCTCCGCAAGCACTTGGGCGTAGTGGGCGCTGCCGAGCATGTTCTCTTCTTCGAGTGTGAACGCGACGAATTGGAGGCGGAGCGGGCCACGATTGCCGGCAGCGATGGCGCGTGCGATTTCCAGCATCGCCGCGACGCCGCTGGCATTGTCGTCGGCGCCGGGACTGCCGAGGACGGTGTCGTAGTGCGCGCCGATGATGAGCAGCGGAGCATTTGCAGGCGAGTCCGGCAATTCGGCAATGATGTTGGGGTACTTGCGCCAAAGCAACCGGACTTCGTCAACGCGGGTTCGGTACGCGAAGTTGTGGAACTGTGCGGTGATGTAGTCGCCGGCTTGCTGCAGTTCGTGTGTGCGAGTGATGGCGTTACGGTCACCGACCAGTTGTTGGAGATGGGCCAGCAGCCGGTCTTTTCTTATGCTCTCGGCCACGGGGTTATGGTAGGATTTCGGCCGGGTGATTCGCAACGTCATTCTCGATTGGTCCGGCACGTTGGTGGACGATTTGACGCCGGTGCTCAAGACCACGAACCACGTGCTGGCGGAGTGCGGCTTACCGGCCATTACCCTCGATGAGTTTCGCCGGGAGTTCTGCCTGCCGATACGGAAGTTCTACGAGCGAAAGACACCGGGCGTGCCGCAGGAGAAGTTGGAGGAGATTTTTTTGGCGAAATACCGGGAGCATCAGCAGGAAATCTGTTTGTTGCCGCACACGGAGGAGTTTCTGCAGTTCTGCGTGCGCCGCGGAATCGGCGTGTACATTGGCAGCACGGTGGACTCGCACACCTACGACTACCAGGCCAAACGTTTCGGCATCGCGCAGTATATTACCCGGCCGTACATCGGCATCGTGGACAAGACGGAAACGATTCACGAGATTCTTGAAGACAACCGGCTCGACCGCGAGGAGACAATGTTCGTCGGCGATATGGAGCATGACATCGAAGCCGGCAAGGCGGGCGGCATTCACACCTGCGCGGTGCTGACCGGCTACAATCACGTGGAGAAACTGCGGGCGATGTCGCCGGATCTTGTGTGCCGGGATTTGGGAGAACTCCAGCAGATTTTGTCCGAGCAGTTGGCGTCCTATGGATAAGATCATCATCAAAGATTTGGAGTTGGACGCGCACATCGGCGTCACGGAAGCCGAGCGCGCGGGTGCGCAGCGGTTGTTGGTGACGGTGGTGCTCGAACTCGACCTCAGTCTGGCCGGTCGGACGGACACGACCTCAGCGACGACGCCGTACGATGTGGTGGCGCAACTGATCCGGGACGAAGTCACCAAGAAGCCGCGCAAGCTCATCGAAGCGGTCGCGGTCGAAATTGCCGACGCGATTCTGTCGCGCCACCTGGCCCGGCAGGTGACGGTGGAGGTGAAAAAGTTCAGCGTCCCGCGCGCGCAGTTCGTTTCCGTGGAGATCACCCGGTCGCAATGAAAGGAGATACGCGATGAAAAGGACCCTCAGAGTTACGATGCTTCTCTGCGGATTGATGGTTTATAGCTTCATCGCGTCGGTGCGTGGCGACCTGGTGAAACTGAAAGATGGAACGGTGCTCGACGGAACAATTCTCACGGAAGACGACAAGCAGGTTGTCATTGACGCGGAATTTGCCTCGGGGACGATCACCAAGCGGGAGACGGTGAGGAAATCGGACATAATTGAGATCAAGCGATCCAGTGAAGCCGAGAAAGCCGAGCGGCAAATGCAGCGTGACTACGAGCGCGCGCGCAAGTACCAACTCGATCCGACGAACAGCCTCCCGCTGGCCACTTACGAGCAGGTGATCAATGGCGTTCTCCGGAAGTTTCTGACGCAATACACCAACTCACCTTACCAGAAGGAGATCAGCGAAGAACTAGCGCAGTGGCAAGCCGAGCGCGATTTGGTGGCGGCTGGCCAGGTAAAGTATCGCGGCCAGTGGCTGCCGTCGGCGGAGGCGGCGAAAGTGACTGAGCAAGACCGGGCGCGGCGGCTGTTGGAAGAAGGCCGGTCGCTGCTGAGCAAGGGGCGTTTCGATGAGGCCATTCAGCGATTTCAGAACCTGGCACGCACGGGCAAGTTGCCAGAGACTGTCAGCGAGGCGCGTCGCTTGGAGGCAGAGTCATACCGGCAGTGGCTGGCATCTCTGCAACAACAGAAACAATCCCTGACCAACGAGATTCAGGCGACCGAGCAGCGTGCGTCGAGCGCGCGTCAAGAACGGGAGGCCGCCGAACAGAAGCACAAAGCTCTGCAATCCGAAATGACGTCTGGGGGGACCAAGTTGGGACAACAATCTATTTTGGCACTGTATTACGGCGATATCACACGCGCGCAAAGCATCATCAGGGACGCGGAGAATCGCCTTGCTGACCTTCGGAGCCAGTCGCGTTACGTTGAGCGCCAGATTTCCGAGGTCCAGTCCTCTGTGGCAAGCGCGCCGGCTCCTCCCCCGCCTGAACCGAAGACCAACGTGGTCGCCCAAGCACCACCAGCGCCGGTCGTCGCAGCCGAATCTCCTGAGTTGCTGAGCCAGATTCTGAAATGGGTCCAACAGTACTGGATGTTCCTGGCGGGAGGTTTACTGATCGGACTGTGGTTAATCGCGCGGTTGTTCACGCGCCGCTGAGTCCGCATCGCTTCAACGCCAGTACTTCTGAAAGTCATCTACGCCCGCTTTCTCAAAGGTTGGAAACCGTGTGTGTCCGGGGTCAGTCACCGGGATGCGCAGCCAGTCTCGTTCAATGGATTGATAGACGGAAATCGGAGTGCGGTCGAACGGCCGCAGCAGCGCGTTGCGGTCGTACGGCTCCCACAACTTCGGAACGATCACCGACAAGCTCGTCATCACGCAGCAAATCAGGATGACCGCAGAGATCAATCCAAAGACAAACCCGAGCGTGGTATCCACGATGCGCGGGTACCTTGGCACGGAGTCCAGCGTGACACGATTGGTGATCGCGATCAACGGCAGGCAGCCGATGAGAAACAGCGCCCAGTAGGCAATAAAGCAAGCGTAGCTCGCCGGCATCGAGACCCAACTCAGCAGCAGCCCCGTGGCCAGATACCAGTACCGGAGCGTGATCATCATTGCCCAGAACAACAGCAGCGTGCTCGTCAACTCGTAAAACACGCCGAACGCAATGCCGGCCCACGCGAGCGCGAGGATCGCCAGAATTGCCGCCACGCTGAGGGTGGTCTCGACCATATCAACTCGCCTGCAACACTTCCTCCACTGACGTGACACCAGCCAGAATCTTCTGCACGCCGTCCTCCCGGTAGCTGCGGTAGCCTTTCTTCGACGCCAGCTCGCGCAACGTCTGCTCGCTTGCACCCTGATCAATGGCACGACGGAGATTCTCATCCATCACCAACAGCTCAAAGATGGCCGTGCGCCCTTTGTAGCCGTTTCCGTCGCAGGACTCACAGCCTCGCGCGCGATAGATGAGCCGGTCTTTCTCGAACGGCATCCCGAGTTCATTCAGTTCGGTTTCCGCGGCCTTGTACGGCTCTCGGCAATCGGTGCACAACACGCGCACCAGCCGTTGCGCCACCACCATCAACAGCGCGGAGGAAATCTGATACTTCTCAATCTCCATTTCTTCCAGCCGCACGATGGTGCTGATGGCATCCTTGGTGTGAAGTGAGCTGAACACGAGGTGACCGGTCAGTGCCGCGCGCATGGCGATCTTGGCCGCCTCCGCGTCGCGCATTTCGCCGACGAAAATCACGTCCGGGTCCTGGCGCATAATCGAACGCAGACCGGATTCGTAAGTCACACCGGCCTTGGGGTTGACCGGAATCTGGGTCGCGCCTTCCAATTCGTATTCGACCGGGTCTTCGATGGTCATAATATTGAGCCGCTTGGTGTCGAGCCGGGTGAGCGCGGCGTAGAGCGTCGAGGTCTTGCCCGAGCCGGTCGGGCCGGTGGCGAGAATGATGCCGCTGCGGGAGTGGATGACGCGATTAAACTCCTCCATCATTTCTTTCGGCATCCCGAGGTCGCTGAGGCCGAGCAGACCGCTCTTGGTGTCAAGAATCCGCAACACCATCTTCTCGCCGTGAATCGAATTGGCCGTTGCCACTCGGAAATCCACCTCGCCTGAGCCGGTGCGCACGCGAAACCGGCCGTCCTGCGCCTTGCGTTTTTCGGCGATGTCGATCTCTGCCAGTGTTTTTAACGCGGCGACGACCCGGTTGCCATCCGTTCTCTCAAAAGACATCCGTTCCTGAAGCACCCCGTCAATGCGGAAGCGGACCTGACAGGTTTTTTCGCGTGGCTCGATGTGAATGTCGCTCACCCGCTCGGCGACGGCTTGCTCTAAGATTTCGCGCGCGGATTCAATGCCCGTCAGACCCGGCAGGTCTTTCTTGATCTTGATTGGGTTGCGGTCGGCATCGAGGAATTCGAATTTGCCGAGCGGTTTTGTGGCCGAGGCTGCCGTGCCTTTCGCGCCAAACAATCCGAATCTTCTTCTTGGCTTCGCCTTGTGCGCTCCCATTGCCTGTTCTGCTTGAGTGCGTAGCTCTTCTTTGTGGCGGATTCTTTTGGATCGGACGAACAAGTAGATGATGAACCCGAAGACCGGCAGCAAGAGCACGTCCGCATTGGCTCGTTTGACTTGGGCCGGTGTGCCTTGCGTGTCTTGTTGAACCCAAAGCAGTGCGCCGATCCACGTCGCCCAAACAAGCGCCATCGCGGCGAGGAAGTACTCCATGCGCCACCGGTGAACGTACGGCACCGGAGCGGGAGTTGGACCCGGTGATTCCGTCGGGCTTGGACGCTGAAGCGCCGGCTCGGACGCGGCGGTCGCGACCGGAGCGGGTGCGAATGGGTGGCTGTCAACGCTTTCGATCGCGCTTGCCGGCAAATCGAGAACGCCGTGCGGAACGGCGATTTGGACGTGCCCGGCATCGCGGCTCAGAATTTTCGCGTCCCGGTAAACCGTGCCGTCCTTGAGCTTGATTTCGGAGGCTGGAGAGCTGATTGGGGCGGCGAGAAAGACCAGAAGCCCCAAGCTGAGGACGCGCACGGCAGCACGCACAAACATGAAGCTATATTTGCGTCGCGAGTGGCCGTGGAGTCAACTGGAAACGGCAACGCCGGTTAATCGTCCGCGGGTTCTTTGGCGGCGAGCTTGTCGGTTTCCAGGGAATGGGTTGGCTGGGCCGCGATCATGCCGGTCTTGCGGGCGTACTCGAAGATGCCGCCGGCATCAATGACCGGCCGCGCGTCGCCGAGGGATTTCGTCGAAAACGTTTTGCCCAACCGGACAACCCTGAGCGTGCTGGCGTCGAGATCGAGTTCAACTTCGTCACCGGTCTGGATCGTTTCGCAGACGCGCGCGGTGGCTTCGACGGGATAGAGTTCGCCGGTGGCAACGCAGTTGCGGAAAAAGATGCGTGCGAAACCTTCCGCGACGACGGCCTCGCAGCCGGCCGCGCCGAGGGCGATGGGCGCGTGTTCGCGGGAACTGCCGCAGCCAAAATTGCGACCGGCAATGACAATCGCGAACAGCGTTCTGTTTTGTCCCTCAGGAACGAAACGAGCCGGGTATTGGTCTTTGGGCAGGCCGCAAAGCGCGTAGCTGCCGAGTTTCTCATATTCTTCGGGAATCGTGGGAACGAGGTTCAGGTACTGTGCAGGAATGATTTGATCGGTGTCGATATTGTCCCGCACCACGTAAACTTTCCCACGAATGATATTGCTCATGACGGGCGAAGGGTAAGCAAATCGCAGATTTGAATCAATACAACATTAACCAGTCGGTCGTGAAAGCCAGATGTTCTGGGGCGTGCGGGCCATTGGCAAGGCGGGTGCTTAAAGCCAAGCATGTCCGAGTACAGCGACCCAGAGCAGAATTATACGATTGACTATCCGGACGGCTGGCTGCCCCTGACGCACGAGGGGTCGCCGCACGTCAGTCTGGCCAGTTTGACCACCGGCGGTTACTTGAAGATCGAGGCGTATCAATTCACCGATCCGACGGCGGAGGCGATGCGTCCCGAGCGCACGTTGCGGGCGCTGATCGAATGCGAGAAGCGCAGTTGGCCGCAAATCGGCGCGCCGCAGGTTCAACCGGGCAATCGCCGCGGCGTGGCCGCCGTCTCTACCACGTTCACGCGCATCGAACTCAAGGGCGAAGAGAATGCGACGGATTTTGGTCACACACGCGCCTGGGTGTTCAGCCGTGGCCAGGTGCAAGTGCGTTGCCTCTACCGCTGCCGCAGCGATGATGCCGGGATTGACGATGACGATTTGGAGTCGATCATCGGCTCGCTCGTGCTCCACGACGATCCGCATTTGGATGCGGTCAGCTTCACGCATTACTATTACAGTTTGCTCAAACGCCGGCGCCCGAATTCGGCCGCCCGTCCGCCGGAAGGTCTCACGCTGACGCTGGCCGATGGCCAGACGATCTTGCTGGAGCATTTGTTTAATCACTACTTACTCGAGCCGGGCCGCATGGACGATCTCATTGAGACCCACATCGAGCGCCTCGACTATTGCGGGGACGACGTGCCCGATCTCGGCAACTACAAGTTGGTCAAGCCGCTGCTCTTCCCCAAAATCTTTCGCGCCGCACCGCGCGGCACCCTGTCGCATCGTCTGCCCTTCTGGCCGGGGTTGACGGTGGGCGCGGTCGTGCAGGGCAGCGTCTTCACGTACGGCGTCAACGTCGAGCGGCTGAAAAAATGGGGGTTTAAGTCGCTGGAAGAGATCATGGACGATTTGATCGACAACCTCTACAACATTCCGCCCATCGCACCGCGTGGCTTGCGCTGCGAGGACGGGGCGACGCAAGCGATCAGCTACGTGGATCACCCGTTCAGCGCTTCATTTATTCTCTTCGACGATTTCTACGAGACGACGGCCCATAATCTCAGCGCCAGCGAGTTTCTGGTGGGGCTGCCGGACCCGAGTTGCGTGTCCTGCTACAACGACAACGATCCACGGTTCGTCGTCCGGCACACTGCGCTGCTGCGTCACGATTATCACCGCAGCGTCGAGCGGCTGACCGACGCGATTTATCTGGTGAGCGGCCCGACGCCCGCGGACGTCAAGCCGTACGACATCCTCCACTGCTGTCCGAAGAAAGACTGAGGACAACGCCGGGCTTGAAGCCCACTGGCGGCCCGCTTTATCATTCCGGTGTGCATTCTCGCCAACCTGCGACTGTTTTGTTGTGTTTTTGTTTGAGTGCTCTGTCCCTGCTTGCGGCAGACACCGGCGGGCGAGAGTTGGCGCTGGGATTGCAGGCGCAGCGCAAGGGACAGATGGGCGAGGCGGAGAAATTTTACCGCGAGGCCGTCAGCAAAAATCCCCGGTCCGCTGTCGCGCATGAGTATCTGGGCATCCTGTTGATCGTCACCGGCCAACGCGAAGAAGGCGGTCAGCATGTCTCCGTCGCCCTCGCTTTGGAGCCGAAGTCTGCCGTATTGCGTACCGAACTCGCGCAGGCGCTCTCGCGTCTGGGCTACGTCGCGGACTCGGAGAAACTGTTGCGCGACGCGATCCAACTCGATCCCCGGTACGTGCCCGCTTACCGAACGCTCGGTGAAGTGCTGTTCGCGTTGGGACGCAAAAAAGAAGCGGCGCGGGCGTTCAAAGCGCTGACGGTGCTCGATCGGTATAACGCTGAAGCGCATCGCGATTACGGCAAGGTCTTGTATCAACTCGGTCAGAAAGCCGAGGCGGAGAAGGAAATTGAGGAGGCGGTGCGGCTGCAACCGCGGGATGTGGCGACGAATTTCGACCTCGCGCTGCTGCTGACGGAACGAGGCGCGACCAACGAGGCGGAGAAGGTTTATCTGAAGATCATTGAAATGGACGGGAAATCTGCGGACGCGTACAGGAATCTCGGAGCACTCTATCTGAATGGTGGGCGGAATGACGACGCCATCCCGATGTTTGAGAAAGCCCGCGCAGTTTACGCCGGACAGAACAACAGCAATGAAGTGCAACGTCTCGACAAAATCCTGAAAGAACTGAAGCCACAAATCCCCGGCTTCCCCTGAGCGCCGGCGAGTGGGCTACGTCTTCAGCGTCTTGATAATCGCGTCGGCCATTTCCGACGTGTGGCCCTTGCCGCCGAGGTCCGGTGTCGTGTGTCGGCCTTCCCGGATCACGCTTTGCACACCGGCCTCGATCCGCGCCGCCACTTCCAGTTCACCAAGATGGCGCAGCATCATCACGCCGGAGAGCAGCAGCGCCGTCGGATTGGCCAGACTTTTACCGGCGATGTCCGGTGCGCTGCCGTGCACCGCCTCGAAAATCGCGCCCTGCTCACCGATGTTGCCACTGGGCGCCACGCCGAGTCCGCCGACCAAACCGGCGCACAAATCACTGACGATGTCGCCGTAGAGATTGGGCAGCACCATCACGTCGAACTTTTGGGGATTGACGACGAGTTGCAGGCATGTGTTGTCCACGATCATCTCGTTGTAGGTGATTTCGGGAAATTCCTTGGCGACGCCCCGGCAACATTCCAGAAACAAGCCGTCACTTTTCTTCATGATGTTGGCCTTGTGCACGGCGGTAACCTTCTTCCGCTTCTGAGCGCGCGCCAGCGCAAACGCGAACCGCGCGATCCGCTCGGAGGCTTGCCGGGTGATGACCTTCAGCGATTCGACGACGCCCGGCACGACTTCGTGCTCCAAGCCGGAGTACTCGCCCTCGGTGTTCTCTCTCACCACCAAAACATCAATGTTGTCGAAGCGCGATTTGATGCCGGCCATCGTCCTGGCAGGCCGAAGGTTCGCGTAAAGGTCAAACGTCTTGCGCAGCACCAGATTCAGGCTCGTGTAACCGGTGCCGATCGGCGTGGTCAACGGGCCTTTCAACGCGACGCGGTTGCGCCGGACGGATTCCACCAGCGCCGGCGGCAACGCGCCGTTGGTTTGCGCCAGAATGGACTCGTTCAACGGCTGCTCGTCCCACGCCACGGGCGCATCGGCGGCGGCAAACACCCGCCGAGCCGCCTCGGCAATTTCCGGGCCGACGCCATCGCCCGCGATCAATGTGACCGGATGCATCATGGCGCGATGCTACGCGAAGTTGCTACGCGAGTCAAAAGAAGTGCATGGGGAGAAACCGATTGACAGCTTTGCGGGCGAGCGCGTATGTTTACCCAACACTTTTGGAGGGTAACCCTCATGGCTGACGAAAAACCCGAGCAAATCAATCCCGAAGAAGAATCCAAGAAGGACACGGTGCGCATCAACCTGCCGCCCGGGTTGACAGGACGCGGGGGGCCGACGCCGCCGACAGGCGCTCCGGTGGCCAAAGCCCAGCCCAAACCGGGCCCGGTATCGCTCGAAGACGAGGCCAAACGGGAGACGGCTGTCATGGGCAAGCCCTCGACCGCGCCGAAAGTGAAGTCGGACACTTCACGCGTGCAAGTGAGCGCCGCCAAACCGACCGTACCGGAAACGCCACGGCCCACCGTGAAATTGCGCCGGGACGAGACCGCGCCTGTGACCGTGCCGGCCGGCGCTGCGCCAGCCCACCCGGCCATGGCCGCCGCTGGGCCCAGCGGAGCGGAAGCCGGACTGGCGGTGGTTGCGATGGTTTTGTCGGTAGCAGTCTTGGTCTATCTGGCTTGGTTGACTTTGGGTTGATCGAGCAAACCCCCGGCAAATCAGTCGTCACGGCGCGAAACCAACCGGCCCGCTTCGGCATCTGAACGTTTTGGAGAAACCAATATGGCAAACGAACATGTAGTCACTTTATCAGCGGGCAACTTCGAACAGGAAGTCGCCAAGTCGCAAACGCCGGTGCTGGTGGATTTCTGGGCCGAGTGGTGCGGCCCCTGCAAGATGATCGCGCCCGTTCTGGACGAACTCGCCCAAGAAAAAGCCGGCAAACTGAAAATCGGCAAGGTCAACGTGGACGACAATCAGGAACTCGCCGCCAAATTCGGCATCCGCGCGATTCCCACGATGCTTCTGTTCAAGGGCGGAGAGGTCAAGGAACAGATCGTCGGGATGACCGGCAAGAAAGACCTCGAGAAAAAACTCGCCGCCCACCTGTCCTGACGCGCTAGCTCAAAGCTTTTTTCTGCAGCGCGATCAATTCCTTGATGCCCTTGCTTCCCAGTTTCAGCAAACTGGAAAGCTCTTTCTGCGAGAAGGGCGCATCCTCGCCCGTGCCCTGCACTTCCACAAATTGTCCGGCATCGGTCATCACGACGTTCATGTCCACCGCCGCCTTCGCATCCTCCTCGTAGCACAAATCCAGCAACGGCAAGCCGTCGAGCAGCCCGACGCTCACGGCGGCCACGTGAGAGCTTACCGGAACCTCTTGGATCGTTCCTTCGCCTTTCAGTTTTTGCAGCGCCAACACCAACGCGACGTACGCGCCGGTAATCGCCGCCGTGCGCGTGCCGCCGTCGGCCTGCAACACATCGCAGTCAATCCACACCGTCCGCTCGCCGAGCTTGTCCAGATCGGTGACGGCCCGCAACGCCCGGCCGATGAGCCGTTGGATTTCTTGTGTGCGTCCCTCCGGTCGCCCACGCGTCAACTCGCGCGGTTTGCGCGGCGACGTGGCGTACGGCAGCATGGAATACTCGGCGGTGATCCAACCGGCTTTCACTCCCTGTTCACGCATCCAGCGCGGCACGCCCGGCTCGATCGACGCCGCGCACAACACTTGAGTCTTGCCCATTTCGATCAGGACCGAACCCGCCGGCTGGCGGACGTAATGCGTGTGGATTTTCACGGGTCGGAGTTCATCGGGCCGGCGACCGTCGGAGCGTTTCATGGCGCACAGGATGGGCGGTGCTGCGAAACGAGGCAAGTCATTTTTGGTGTTTTTGCAGATAAGCCTTGACCGTTCGCCGATCGAGATTCGTGCGCCGGGCGACTTCTTCAATCGTACCGTGTCGCTCGTACAGTAACGTGCAATACCCAGCCAAAACGCCACCAGCCAACAGGCTGGCAGACAATCAGCGCAAAACGATTCAAGCGCGGGTTGGTGTCGGGCGCTAGGCGAAGATGCACGCCGGCATTTTACACTGTTGCTAAAGCGCGAGACAAGAAAGGGAACGCTGCACCAACGCCCCGACGCACATTGATCTACGTGCGCCCCCAGCAGGGAAGCGTCCATTTCTTGGACTGAGTTTCCGTCAGGCTTGAAGGTTTTTCAACACTGGCGGCTATCGTGAGCGTATCTGTGGCCGGTTCTGGAAAACGGCCAACGCACACGCCCGATTCCTACCTGTCAATGGTACGGGTTTCGACCCCCGATAGATAGATGTCTATCAGCCTTGTTTCTGCTCGCCGACGATGCGGCTGATGCAGACCAAGCCGGCGATATTGCCTTGCTCGTCTCGATAGGGAACTTTGCTCGTCAAGACCGCGGTCTTCTCGCCGCGACGATTCGTGAACTTCTCTTCGCGGTTCAGTACGGGAATCTTGGCCGCCAGCACTGCCTGATCATCCGCCTGAATCCGCTCCGCAAGGTCGCGTGGATAGAAATCGAACGCGGTCTTGCCGATGATGTCCTCGACCGTTCGCAAGCCGAGGAACGCGCGATGAGTCACATTGTCCGCCACGTAACGGCCTTGCGTGTCCTTGACGTAAACGAGGTCCGGCAGGCTCTCGACGAGGTTGTGCAGCAGACGCTCGGCCCGCACTTGCTCCGTGACGTCGCGGCTGACGCCGACAAGCCCGACCACTTTACCGCTGGCGTCTCGCAACGGCACTTTGGTCGCCGTCACCCAACGGAAATCTCCTTTCGCGCGCCGAATGCGTTCTGTCTTGCTGATCAAGCCTTCACCAGATTCGAGGATCCGTTTCTCGTCGGCTAGGGCGGCCTGCGCGTGTTCCGCCGTGAAAAAGTCGGAGTCGCTCTTGCCGATGGCCTGATCGGGTGACGGCAAGCCGAGCACCTCAGCCTGCGCCCGGTTGACGCGGGTGAACCGGGACTGCGTATCCTTGAAGTAAATCGTGTCGGGCATGTTGTCCATGAGCATCCTCAGCAACATCTGCTCGTGCGCCAGTTCCTTGGTACGCTCCTGCACGCGTTGTTCGAGCTCGTTGTTCATCGCACCCAACACGATCGTATGGCCGCCAAACCACGCGCCGGCCAACGCCAGCACTGATACCACTGCCAGACCGAGAAGATTATGCGCCTCTTGCCGGTTGGCTTCGGCCAGCGCCACCGTGGTGGGGATGCTGATGCTGACGTACGCATACGCCGTCCCTCGTTTCGCGCCGATCGGGTAAAATGCATAAAACCGCTGGATCCCGTCAGGCCCGACCATCTCCGTCGTTCCCGGCCCGCGATTGCCCGCGGCGGACTTCGCCAGTGAAGATTCCGCGGCGGGCTGCCCCTGACAATTGGACAAGGGATAACAGGCGAGAACCACTCCCTCCCGATCGACCACCAACCCTGACGCGCCCTCGGGCAGTCTGCCTAAGCTACTGAGACTAATCACTTGGTTAAGATACTTCAAGTTCAGCGCTGCAAACAGGACCGATTGGATGCGACCGTCTTCTTCAATCGGGTACCCGAAATGAAGGGACTGTTCGCCGGTCAGTCGATCCACCTGGCAATCCCCCACGCTAAAGTCTCGTGTTTCAAGCGCCTGCTGAAACCAACCTTGGTCCACCACCGTGACGGCATTGGTCAGCGGCGTGGCGCTGCAAATGACCTTGCCGTCGGGCGATGCTACACCCAGCGCCGAATAGAACGGATACCTCCCCTGTAGTTTCGCCATCACCGCGGCGCAAGCCGCGGGGTCGCTGCCGCGGACCTCATGAAACTGTCCCAGACCGCCGAGAAGCTGTTCCGCCTCTTTGATCACGCGCAAGGTATCGGTCGAGGTGAGGTTGGCGATCCGCGTCAGGTTTTCGTGCACCGCCACCGTCGCCGCCCACCGCTGCACTTGGGCCGTGTACAGAATCAATCCCAGCGCGGGAATCACCGCCAGCAGAACCAGAAGAACGAGACGCACCCTCAAGTTGCCGAAAGAGATCGCCTTTTTCATGATGCCTCCTGTTGCAGAAATTGCCTTGCTAAGAAGACGAGTTTTACAGTGGTCCAATAAGGAAAGAATGTGAGAGGAATTGCGCAACGTGTTGATACGACCGTTGGCGCAAAACGAACCGGACGGGCAGTGAGAAGTTCAATGCTCCTTCGCGGATCCCTCATTCACGCTTGTCTCCGTAACATGAACCGCAACGATTCCAAGAGCTGTTCCTAGCCTCGCGCTGATGTGGCGCTTTCTTGGGCCGCAGACAGCAGCCCAACAATCGGGGTGAACAACAATGCCGACTGACCCGATACCCCCGCAGAACTTAGATGGCAAGACAATTCGGTCGGTTTGTCGATGAACTGCACGCTGGCATTTTACACTGTTGCTAAAGTGCGAGACAAGAAAGGGAACGCTGCGCCAACTCCCCGACGCGAGTTGATCGGCTTGCGACTGTATCGGCTCGTGCCGTTTTTTCCGATGATGACCATTCCTGTGATGACACTCTTGTTCCCGGCGTAGTACACTGGGAATCGCGATTTGTGGATGATATTAGGTTGGTACGCACTCGCTCTCGTATTTCAACTGACTGACGCTCCAGTGTACGAATGATCGGGATTTGTCAGCGGGCACACGTTGAAGCATCTGTGTGCTGGGGTCGCGGCATGGCAGATCGTGCAGGCGCTGACGCGCGAGCGGAAACTGTCGCCGACCAGCGCGATTTGCTTGTCAGGCGGCGGGAATCGCGCATAATTACGACAGTGGCGCGCCCGTAGCTCAACTGGATAGAGCGTTGGCCTCCGGAGCCAAAGGCTGGTGGTTCAAATCCACTCGGGCGTACCAACCCGCGGGTTCTGCTCACGCTGCGGCAACGGCTGAAGACGGGGCCGCATCAGTCGTGGCTGCGGCGGAAGCACCAAGAAGCTCGTCTGTTAAAGCCCGGTACGCCGCCGCCGCGTGCGAGTGCGGGTCGTACACCGTGATCGGTTTCCCAAAACTCGGTGCCTCACCGAGCCGGACAGTGCGCGGAATGATTGTTTTGAAAACTTTCTCGGCGAAGTGTCCGCGCACGTCGTTGACCACCTGCTGGGAAAGATTCGTGCGCCCGTCGAACATGGTCATTACAATGCCTTCGAGTTCGAGTGCGGGGTTGACGCCGCTGTCCTTGATCTGCTGAATCACGCGCATGATCACCGCCAACCCTTCGAGCGCGAAGTATTCGCATTGCAACGGCACGAGCACGCGATCCACTGACGCCAACGCGTTCATCGTCAAGATGCCCAGCGACGGCGGGCAATCCACGAGCAGAAAATCGTAGCCGCCTTGCTCGCGAACAGGATTCAAACAGTTGCGCAATCGTTGCAGGTAATTCTCCGTGCGCGCCACGTCCACCTCGGCCACCGCGAGATCGACTTCGCTGGGAATAATGTCCAAATGTTCGTAACCACTGGGCCGGATGGAGTCGGCCAGCGACGTGCCGTGAAGCAACGCTTGATACACGCTGCCGCCGGGCAACTTCTCCAGACCGAGCGCACTGGTTGCATTGGCTTGCGGATCGATGTCCACCAGCAACGTGCGCTTGCCGCGTTCGGCCAGGCACGCGGCAAGACTGACCGCGGTGGTGGTCTTGCCGACGCCTCCCTTTTGGTTGGCCAGCGCGATACTGCGCGTACTCATTGGCGGTGGTTATAATGGAAACGCGCCGCTTTCCGCAAGGCGATAACCAATGCCGGGTTCGTTCTTGATCTGACCGTGCCAGCCGGCGGCCTCGAGTTTCTTGCGCAGATGCGTGGTGTAAACGCGGAGATACTGCGACTGCGCCTCGGCGTTTGCCCCCCAGACAGCGCGCAAGAGTTGCCGGTGCGTCACGACCCTGCCGGCATGACGCGCCAATTCACGCAACAGCGCGTACTCGGTGCTGGTCAGGCCCACTTCCTTGCCTTTGACCGTGGCGCGATGCTCGGACAGATCCACGGCGAGGTCGCCGATCACACGAACCGGTTCTTCGTCGGTATCGGGCGCACGGCGCTGGACGGCGCGCAATCGCGCGAGAAGCTCGGCAGTGCCAAACGGCTTCGTGAGATAATCGTCCGCGCCGGCATCCAACGCGGCGACCTTGTCCGTCTCGCCTTCGCGCACGGACAGGATCAGCACTGGTGTCTCGCTCCATTCGCGCAGACGTTTCACAACGGTCACGCCGTCCATGTCCGGCAAGCCAAGGTCGAGAATGATCACATCAGGCCGGCGTGCCGCCGCTTCCTGCAAACCGAGTTGTCCGTTTTCGGCTTCGAACACCCGGTAACCCTGCGGCTCAAGCGTGAGGCGCAACATCCGCCGAATCGGTGGCTCATCATCAATGACCAGGATAGTGTGTTCACCGCTCATGCCGGCTTCTCGCTCGTTTCGGCGGGCACGCGGATCGTGAACGTCGCACCACCGGCGGGGTTGTTCTCGGCGATCACTTCGCCTTTGTGAGCGCGGGCAATTCCTTGCACGATGGACAACCCCAGTCCGGTACCACCGGGCTTCGATCCCGCGGCACGGTAGAATTTCTCGAACACCTTCTTTTCTTCGCCTGCCGGCAATCCTGTGCCGTGGTCGCTCACGCGCACCACGAGAGTGCCGTTGTCGAGTTGTGCCGAGACTTCGACGGGTGCCGCCGCGGGACTATGTTCAGCGGCATTGATCAGCAGATTGCACAGCGCCTGCTCCATCAAACCGAAATCCAATCGCACCAGTGGCATGGTCTCCGGCACATTGATCTTCACGCGCGGGCGCGAGACTTCGTTCTCGATTTGGCTCAGCGCCGACTCCAGCAAATCGCGCACGTCGCACCATTCCAGATTCAACGGCAACCGCTTCGTTTCGATGCGTGTCATGTCGAGCAGGTTCGTCACGATGCGATCCAGCCGTCGATTGGCCGCTTTGATCTCTCCGAGAAACGTTTCCGTCAACGGCAGGCTCGTATCTTTCAGTTGCGTGTCGAGTCCATCCGTCGCCGCGCGAATCACGGCGAGCGGCGTCTTCAATTCATGCGAGACCGAGTCGAGCAGCGTGCGATGCAGTCTTTCTGATTCCTCCGTCACACGCGCCTGTTGCGCGTTCTCCATCAGCCGGAAACGTTCGATGATAATCGCGATCTGACCGGCAAACGTCTCCAGCAAATCGCGTTCTTCCAACGTCAGCGTCGTGCGTCCTTCCATCTGCACGCCCATCACGCCGAGTTTGTGATTCGCCGTCTGCAACGGAAAATAAATCGCTGCCGCGTCGGGCAACGTGTCCGTGAATCGCCCCGTTGTCTGCGCCTTGTCCAGCGCCCACGCCGCGACCGCCAATTCCTTCTCATCGGGGTGAAACGTGCTCGCCCCGTGCGCCGCGCCGTCGAGCACGATCGCCGTGCGCGCGCCAAACAACGCATCCACCTCCCGCACCGCGCCCGCGAGGCCGTCCGCCAGCGATGCGCTCGCCGTCACGCTCTCCAGCAACCGGTTCAATGCGGTTGTGCGCAACTCGCGTCGCCGCTCCGCCGACTCGCGCGTCCGCAGTTGATTCGTAAAATGTCCGATCACCAGTGCCACTACGAAGTACATCACAAACATCATCGCGTCGTGAAAATGCGTGATCCGAAACGTGAGAATCGGCGGGATGAACAGAAAATTCCACAGCAATGCACTCAGTGTTGCCGCCAGCAACACCGCCCACCGGTTCAGGACCATCGCCAACAACACCACCGCGAGCAAGTACAACAGCGCCACCGCCCAGTACCCGGTTACCCGCTGCAAGATCCACGAAATCGCCGTCACCGATCCCACGGCTACCGTGGCCCAGCCGCAATCGCGCAGCAGATTCGACCCCAACCACTCCGCCACGGAGCGCCGCCGCCGGTCGCCGGCGCGTTTCTCCCCGCTCACGACGTGAACATCTATGTCACCCCCGCGCCGAATCAACCGACCCGCCAGCGAACCGCCTTTCAGAAAGTCCAACACCGGATTGCCGAGCGGTTTGCCAACAACAATCTGCGTCACGCCCGCTTCGCGCGCCGCCGCCAACAAAGCGCTCGCCACATCGTCGCCGGTCGTCATCACAACTTCTGCGCCGAGCTGCCGGGCCAGCGAGAGATTCTTCGTGAGCCGCGTCTTCTCTTCTTCGTTCATCGGCGCGGAGGTCTCGACGTAAATCGCCACCCACGGCGCGTCCATCGCCGCCGCAATACGCCGCGTCCAGCGAATCAGTACTCCCGAATACGGACTCGGCCCGACGCCGACCGCCAGTCGTTGCGCCGACTTCCACGGCGCGCCCGTGCCCTTCGCGCGCATCACGTCGCGCAGTTCCTGGTCCACGTGCTCGGCCGTCGTGCGCAACGCCATTTCGCGGAGCGCGGTCAGGTTTTCTTCCCGGAAGAAATTGTCCGCGGCCGTCGCGGCGCGCTCACCCAGATAAACTTTGCCTTCGGCGAGACGCTTGCGGAGTTGGTCCGGCGTGAGGTCCACAAGTTCGATCTCGTCGGCATGATCGAGCACCGAGTCCGGCACCGCCTCGCGGACGGTGATGCCGGTAATCTGCTGCACGACGTCCACGCGGCTTTCGAGATGCTGGACGTTGAGCGTGGTGTACACATCGATGCCCGCGTCGAGAAGTTCGAGCACGTCCTGATAACGTTTCGGGTGCCGGCTGCCGGGGGCGTTGGTGTGGGCGAGTTCGTCCACGAGCACGAGTTGCGGCCGGCGCGCGAGAACCGCATCGATGTCCATTTCCTCCAGCGCGACGCCCCGATACTCGATCTTCTTGCGCGTAATGATCGGCAAGCCGGCCAGCAAGGCGTACGTCTCCGCGCGTCCGTGCGTCTCGACAATCCCGACGACCACGACCACGCCTTCCCGGCGTCGCGCCTGCCCGGCTTCGAGCATCGCATACGTCTTGCCGACGCCCGGGGACATGCCGAAGAAGATCTTCAGCTTCCCGCGCTTGGCCGCCTTCTCCTCGCGTTGGATTTCCGCGAGCAGCAGATCAGGATTTGGCCGCTGCGGTTCGGTCATGGCAATAGTGTAACCGCTCAGGCGATAGATTCAGCAAGAAAACACACCCGCCATTTCCTGATTGTCTTGGAGCTAGAGGGGACTTACGCTCCGTTGCCGGAAAGGCATCGTGATGATGAAGCCTGCTCTGAGGAACTTTCTTTGGATGGCCGTCGGGGCGGTAATGTTGCTCGGGTTGATGCTGCTGGTGCTGCATAACCACGAACCGCCGGACCGCGCCGCACAACTGGCCTCCAAGGCCAAACGCGTCGAATTGGTGGAGCGGATGCGGTTGGCTCTCGCATCGGCGTCCGAGGCGGAGAAGAGCGCCGTCATGGCCATCACCGACGCGGATTCACAGACCTACGCCGAGCAGGCGCGCGCGGCCACCGCCACGGTGGAGCAAGACCGTAGGGAGTTGGAAAAACTGCTGGGGCCGGGCGGCACCCAGAACGAAAAGGATGAGCTGACCCGGTTTTCCCAAGCCTTCGCCGAGTTTCAGCGGATCGACAAGGACCTGCTGGACTTGGCAGTCAAGAACACCAACCTCAAAGCCTCGAGTCTGGCGTTTGGCCCGGCGGACGCGGCGCTCAAGGAAATGGATGCGGCGCTGGCCCGCGTCGTGACCGCGAGTGCTGCCGACGTGAAGATCGTGCGACTGGCCGACGATGCGCGTATCGCAGCGCTGCGCATCCAAACCTTGCTGCCGCCCCACATCGCAGAGGAAAGCGACCAGAAGATGGACGAACTGGAAGCGGCGATGACCAAGGAAGACGGCGCAGTCCGGCAGTCGCTGCAAGCTCTGGCGGCCATGCCGATCTTCAGCGGCAACCCCGATCTGAAGACCGCGACATCGAGTTATGACCGGTTCAGCGAAACCAAGTCGCAAATCCTCAAGCTCTCGCGCGAGAACACCAATGTCCGTTCCCTGGCCATCTCTCTGAATCAGAAGCGCAACGTGATGTTCCGATGTCAGGATGCCTTGGCGGCCCTGAAGAACGCCATCGAACAAGAGCCTGTTGCCAGCGTGCCCGCCCGCGTCCCGGCCAGCCCGCGATAGTGGGAAGTGCGGTCTCGCTCTGTGCCTGACGAGCACACGGGGCACGGCATTCGAATGCGATCACACTGTCAATTGAGCGCCGCGACAGCTTTATTCGGCCCGCGCGCCGGTGCCGTTGCGGCTTTTGAGTTTCTTGTTTTTCACGCGAACTTGCGGGAGTTGCTTTTTGTCTTTGTGCAGGTAGCAAATCTCCACGAGCGTCGGCCAGAGTTCGAGCGACGCGTGGATCACGCTCACCACGTCGTCCACAATGCGGCTGACGTTTTGCTGGAAGAAGTCGGGCTCGAACCCATAGAAGGAGCGGGTGAGGTTCTCCGCGAATAGATTCAGCGACTTGCGCCGCTGGGCGTTTTTGGACCTTCCCGCGGCCTGCAGCACCTGACGATGCACGCCGGTGATCTTGTCGAGGATCTCCTGCGTGTCCTTCCGGGTGACCTCGCCGTTGTAGCTAAAGCTGATGGTGAGGTCTTCGAGCCTGGTCACGCTTCCTTTGATCTTCTTTTTGAGCAGGGTGCAGAGCTCTTCGTTGAACACATCCATCGCCAACGGATTGCGCATGTAGTTATTCTTGATGTGCGTTTGCACCGCATCGACGTGCGCCGATGCCAGCCTCGGCTGTTGAATCCACAGCCGGTAAATGTAATCCTCGAAACGCAGCCGGGTGGGAAAGAAGGGTGGCAATCCGAGGCGGTTGTCGTAGCCGGCGACGCCACAGTCCATGCGCCAGTTTTTCTTGGTCACCACCGGGCGAAAGTTTACCAGCACGTAGAGCTCGTTGAAGTCGTGCAGGTTCGCGTGATGCTGCGAATCATCGCGGAGATACATCTGGACGTAATCCAGCGCATCAATGTCGTTGGTGCCGGAGCGGAAGGTCTGCGCCATCTTCACCACGGCACTCTGCGAGAGCGGGCCGCGTTTCAGGATCAACGAATTATCGCCCGCAAAATCGTTCGAGACGTTGGTCTCCAGATCCATCGTCGTATCCACAATCAGCTCGCCTTGCTCGTAATTGCCGGGCAGCTCGCTGACCTTGCGTCCGAGCACGTCGCGGAAGGTAGTCAGCAAGTCGAACGACTTTTGCACGAACCCGTTGCCGTTCGCTTTCATGAGTTTCCCGCGGCTGACCTCATCCGCATTGAGGGATTCCGGGCTGCTCTCAATGAGCGCGTGCGGTCGCATGTCGTCGTCGGCGCTAACGAGCAACGCGCCGAGCGAATACATGAGGGTGAAGTTTCGATTCCCGCCGTAGCTTGGGCGGAAGAGGTTGCGGACGAGCGAATCAAGTTTCTTATCGCGCAACCGGCGGTTGAGAACACCGAGGAACTCCTCCTTTTCGCGCGGGCCGACGTAGTAGATGTCGTTTACCGTTTCTATCTGTTCGAGCAGCGCGAAATACTTCTCGTGGTTGGCCAGGCTCGAATCATCGAAGACCATCATCTTCACGGAATGGCCGTTGCTCCAGAAATGCTCGTCGTATTCCTCGATTGTCTCGGCGACATCGCGCAGCCGATAGGTTGGAATCACGAAGATGGTCGCAGGAGAACTCATTGAGTCCAGTTCGGCCGCCTCAACTGCCAATCAAGCACGTCCGTGCAGAACGGCACCGGCCATCAGCGCCAGCCATAACAGCGCCGAGCACACGAAAAGCCGAAGCATGAACCGATTCGTGCGGGTGGCGATCGCTTCAGTCGGCCTCGCGCACGACACATCCACCAACCAACGCACGCCCCGGCACGACCATTGGAAGCAATCCGCAATAAAACCTTCCGCCGCCAGTTCCCGGATGAAGTTTTGTTTGCGCCGCTCCGAGAAACTGTCCCGCGACGCGCGGATGACTACGCCGTCTTCCAAATCTTCGACGAGAATTCGCGTGTCAACGTCCGGAAACTGAAACTCGAAGCACCGGTTGAAGTGGGTCTTCTTGAGGTTCATGTTTCATCTCACTTGGTTTCATCCAACGCTAGGTTTAACGCCAAGACATTGACTCCCGCGTCGCCAAGGATGCCGAGATCGGGTTGGTCGGTGGACTTGACGATGAGTTCCCGAACTTTGGCTTCGTTCAGCCGACGCGCCTTGGCGACACGCGCGACCTGCAACTCCGCGTTGCGGACGCTGATGTGCGGGTCGAGGCCGCTGCCGGAGGCGGTGACCGCGTCGGCGGGCACAGCCTCGGTGTCCGGCAAGTTGTTCTCTTTCCGGTAAGCGGCGATGCGGTCTTTGATCGCGTCGTTCAGCTTTTGCGAAGTCGGGCCGAGGTTGCTGCCACTGGAGTTGGCGGCGTCGTAACCATTACCGGCCGCGGATGGGCGCGGATGGAAGTATTTCTCGCCGGTAAAGTTCTGGCCGAGCAGCTTCGAGCCGCGCACTGTTCCGTCCTTTTCAATGATGAGACTGCCGTTGGCTTTGTCGTGGAAGGCGACTTGTGCGATGCCCCAGACGACGACCGGATACAAGCCGCAACACACGACAGCGAGCACGAGAGTTGAAACGACTGCGCCACGGATTTCAGAGAAGAGGGCTTTCATGAGCTTACACCAATTTGAGGGTTGTGATGATGACGTCGATGGCTTTGATGCCGATAAACGGAATGATGACGCCGCCAAAGCCGTAGATCAGCAGGTTGCGCTGCAACGTGCGCAGCGCGCCGATGGGGGTGTATTTGACACCGCGTAACGCGAGCGGAATCAATGCGATGATGATGAGCGCGTTGAAGATCACGGCGCTCAGGATGGCGCTGGTCGGGCTGTGCAGGTTCATGATGTTCAGCGGTGCGATGGCCGGGAATGTCGCCATCAGCATCGCCGGGATGATCGCGAAATACTTCGCCACGTCGTTGGCGATACTGAACGTGGTGAGCGAGCCGCGCGTGATGAGCATCTGCTTCCCGATCTCGACGATGTCGAGCAGCTTGGTCGGATTGCTGTCGAGGTCCACCATGTTGCC
>JBGQCJ010000056.1:0-25339 GCA_041495285.1 Verrucomicrobiia bacterium | reverse complement strand
TGTCCCAGTCGGGATCCACTGAAAAACTCACCAACCGCAAATCATCGCGCACCGGCAACTCCGCTTGCAGTTTGACTTCTTTGCGCATCATCATCGGACACGCCTCCGCGCAGCGCGTGAAAATGAAACTGGCAATCCACACCTTCCCCCGCAAATCCGCCCGCTGCACACTGGTCCCGCCGGCTTCGGTTAAAGAGAAGTCTGCGACCTCCCCCAGAACGGCCAAACGCGAACCACCGGCCTGGCCAACCTTCCCGCGCGCGGCAATCAACAACACCGCGCCGACCACAACGACAAACGTGCTCGCGACCCCAATGTTCAAAATGGTTTTGATCTTCACTGTAAATCTCCCGCCGTCACGCGCCGCGACGCCGCCAACGACAATGCAAACATCACCACCGCGAACGCCGCGGTGATTCCCATCGCCAGCAACGCGTGTGATTCCGGCTGTTCCCAGTATAACCCGTGGCGAATCGCCGTCACGCCGTAGGTCAGCGGGTTCAACCTCATTACCCAAGCCATCCACGCGTGCGCGCCCGAGGCCGGGAACAACGCCCCGGACAACAGCCACATCGGAATCAAAAACAGATTCATGATGGCGTGGAATCCTTGAGAAGAGTTCAACTGCCACGCAATCAGAAACCCCAGTCCGGTCAGCGCAAACGACACCAAAAACATCGCCACGATCAACCACGGCAAGCCGGCCAGACTGAGCGGCACGCCCGCGACCGGTGCCAGCAGCAAGAACAGCATGCCTTGCAGCATCGCCAGCGATGCGCCGCCGAGCAATTTACCGAGCACAATCGCCAGCCGTCCCACCGGCGCGACCAGCACGGATTGGAGAAATCCTTCTCGCCGGTCTTCGATGATGGAAATGGTCGAGAAGATCGCCGTGAACAGCAAGATCATCACCACCGTGCCGGTAAAGAAATACTCGAGATAGCTGTGTCCCTGCCCGGACTGAAACGATCGTCCCAGCCCGGCCCCGAGCAACAACCAGAACACGACCGGCGTCACCAACGCGCCGACGACCCGGTCGCGTTGCCGCAGGAAACGCACGAGTTCGCGCTGCCACAGAGTCAATGCCGGTAATATCACGTAGCCTCCTCGAACCGATGGCCGGTCAGATGAATGAACACGTCTTCGAGCGTCGGTTTGCCCACGCTGACGGAATCAATCTCACCGGGAAAGGCCTCGACGAGTTCAGGAGTAAACTCATGGCCGCGCGGTCGCTCGATGCGCAGCGTGCGATCAACGACGGTCACCTTGACGCCGAACTTCTTTTCGATCTGCCCGCGCAGTCGCTCCGGGTCGCGCGTGCCGACGTTCACCACGTCGCCGCCGATCTGCTCCTTCAACTTCGCGGGAGTGTCGAGCGCGACGAGCTTGCCGCGATCGAGAATCGCCAGCCGGTCGCACCGGTCGGCCTCTTCCATAATGTGGGTCGTGAGCACAATCGTGACGCCGTCCTTATCGCGAAGTTCCTCGAGATAATTGCCCAACTCTCGGCGCACGCGTGGATCAAGTCCGGTACTCGGCTCGTCCAGCAGAAGCAACTCCGGCTTGTGCAACAGTCCCTTCGCCAATTCGACGCGGCGACGCAAACCGCCCGACAGTTTCTCGACCCGTTCCGTCGCGCGATCGGCCACACCAAATCGCGCGAGCAAGTTACCGATGCGCGACTGCAACTCTGTGCCCCGCAACCCATACAGATGACCCTGATGCCGGAGGTTCTCTTCGACCGTGAGTTTCTTGTCCAAACTTGGCGATTGGAACACGACGCCGATGCGCCAGCGATCAACGGACGCGCCATCCATGAGCACGCGGCCTTCGGTCGGTTTCATCAAAGTGCTGAGAATGCGAAACAGCGTGGTCTTGCCGCCGCCGTTCGGACCAAGCAGCCCGAAAATCTCCCCGCGCCGGACCGAAAACGTCACGTTATCGAGTGCGGTGCGTTGCCCGTAGCTATGCGTCAGGCTTTCGACCGCCACAAGCGTCTGTTCAGAAGCCTGCATCAACGAAGATTAGCAGCAACAACAGCGGCAGGTAAATCACGGAAGCTTTCAACAATCGCCGGGCGTCACCGAATGTGTGCTTCCATGCGAAGAACGCGCCGACGACGAGCAACAGCAGACCAATCGTCAACGCACCCCAGAAATACACGCGGCCGGTCATCCCGATCCCCACCGGCAACAGCGACACGACGATCAGTCCCACCGAGAACAGCAGCGTCTGGCGAAACGTGCTCGCACCGCTCGGCTCGACCACCGGCAACATCTTGAAGCCCGCGTTGCGGTAATCGTCCCGGAACATCCACGCAATCGCGTAAAAATGCGGATGCTGCCACGCGAACAGAATCGCAAACAACACCCACGCGCCGACGTCGAGGCTGCCGGTCGCCGCCGCCCAACCGCACATCGGCGGAATCGCGCCGGGGATTGCGCCGACGGTGGTGTTGAACCACGTCAGCCGTTTCATCGGCGTGTACACGAGCACGTAAAGGAACGCCGCCAGTAAAACGAGAAATCCGGTGAGCAAGTTTACGCCGCGCGCGAGCAGCAACACGCCGGTCAGTGTCAGACTCACGCCAAAGGCCAACGCGTGCGACGGCTCGATCAGCCCAGCCGGCAACGCGCGGTTGCGCGTGCGCGCCATCTTCGCGTCGGCGTCGCGTTCGAGATAATTGTTCAGCGCCGCTGCGCCGCCCGTGGCGCATCCCACTCCCAAAAGCGTCACGAACAGCAACGGCAGTGGATGAATCCCTTTGCTCCCGAGAAAAAATCCGAGCGTCGTCGTCACCAACACCATCGAGACGATGCGCGGTTTCGCCAATTCCATGTACGTGCTAATTGTCCGGCTCACCGGCAACGCGCCCTCGCGGTGTGGTGCCGTGAGGAAGCGGAAGCTTTTCAGCATGAGGGCGAAGCTCGCGGCGAGAATCAGCGCGCCAATGGCAAGGTGCACGGTCGGCAAGATGACTTGTACCGGCTCCAGCACACCGCCGTCTGCTTTGGGAGCGCGAACGGCAAGAGTGGCGGCGCCGACCCAAAGTTGGGCGAGAACCAAAACCGCGAGCGCAATGGCTTGCCGGAGAAAGTGCCGTTGCCGGACGGAGCAGACAACTGCCATCACCACGATCAACATACACATCAGCACGACCACCGCGCCGAGAATGTGGGCAATGACGGCGCGCTCGGCATGACGGATCGTTGCGCCGAGAATGAGTTGGGCGTACACGACGACGGTCATTGCGAGCGCGAACCATTGAAGTGGTCTCGCCCGGGACGTTTCAGTTGCCGGCTCGGACCAGTTGGGCGAGGTGACGAACGCCAGCGCGATGGTGATGCAAAAGAACGCCTCGGCCAACGCCGCGTGGGCGATGGAAATCGGTGGAGGCAGGAAGAATATCACCGTCAATCCGCCGAGGATGCCTTGCGCGAGGACGGCGGCCAGCGCGGCGATTCCAAGGCGACGAACGGTACGGTCGCGTTGACCGAAGAATGCCCACAACGCAAGCGCAGTCGTGAGCAAGCCGACGACGCTGGCGATGAGCCGGTGAACGTGTTCGTAGAAAATCCCGCCCACCATTTTCACCAAGGGGAAACGGAACATCGGTTGACTGTACGTGGTTGGCCAATCAGGCACAGCCAGCCCGGCGCGGTGGCTGGTGACGGTGGCACCGGCCACGATGAGAAAAAATGTCGCGAACACGGTGAGACAGGCGAAACGATGAAGCCAGCGGTGCATCACAAGATGATTCCTACTGCTCGAGTTCTTCCAACTGTTCCTTCAGCCACTTGTCGTAATCGGCCTGCTCGTGGATGGTGAGGAACCCTTTCATCCGGTAATGCCCGAGACCGCAAAGTTGCGCGCAGGCAATCTCCGCCGAATAGCGCGGGCCGACCGAGATTTTTGTGATGCCATTCTCGACGAGTTTATTGATCGTGTCGGTAGAAATGGCGCGGCCTTTCTTGGCGATGACGCTGCCATCCTTGCCGGCGTAATCCTGCATGGCTACTTTGCCATCGAGGCTCTTGGTCGTCGGAAACTGGATGGTCGTGGCGAGTTGCTCACGAAGCTGGTCGGAGGTCTGCGTGGCCACGAAGTGAACGGGAATGATCATGCCCGGAATCGTGTCCTGCTTCACGCGCATAACGGGCAGGAAAAAACTGTGGATGACGTCCTTGGTCGTCAATTCGATGATGATCGGCCTGTTTACCGGGATGTGGAGTTGATTGACGGTGGTGATGTCGTCCTTGCCGTGAGGGTCGCTGCGGTCGAGGCCGATGGGATTGGTTTGCTCGTTGACGAGCTTGATGTCAGTGCGCCCGAACACTCCGTCTGGGCCCGGATACTGGATGTTCCAAGCGAATTGCTGCGCAATGACGCGAATGCGAACCGTGTCGGGTTCGGTGGGAAAGGCGCTGACTTTCCACGACCAGAACGGAATGGAGATGCCCACGAGCAACACAATCTCCAGTACCGCGATGACGGCCTCCAGATAGGAGGAAGCGTGGGTCTTGACGCCGGTGTAATCCGCCTTGGGATTTCTGCCCCTGCGGAAGCGCGCGATGGTGTAAATGAAAAATGCAATCCAGCCGACAAACAGCACCAGCATCAGCACATGCACCCAAAGGATTAAGCGATCAATCTGCACACCATGCGCCGACGCGTTGATCGGTAGTCCGAGAAGTTTCTCCATCATGGGGTCGTATCCTTCAACAGTTCATCCAACTCCGCCTCGAAGGCGGCGTGGCGCCGCGCCCGCTTGACGAACGTGATCATCAGCGCGGCACAGCCAGCGAGCACCAGACCGGTGACGCCGAGCATCGTCAGAATCGCCGCGTTCATGCCCTCTGTCATGGGCGAACCGGGCGCGCCGTAGCAGGTGGCGCAAGCGAGCAATGTGATCGTCAAGCTCATTGACTGTCCTTGAATTTCCGCAAGAAGATGATTTCGTAAACTACCAAAGCCACACCGAGCGCGAACGAAACGTAACCGGCAATCAGATAGGACGTCCGTCCCTTCGCGTAGTCCGAATCGATGCACCACGCGCCGAACCCCAGACACAGCAGCACCGACACGGTGATGAAGAAAACGTGAAACGCCTTAAGGGACATGGCCTGCCTCCGGTTGCTCCGATGTCGATTGCTTTGGCTCCGGTTGGGATGGCTGCGCCTCTTCCGGCGCCGCTGCTTCCTGATGTGCCGGTTGTTGTGGTACCGCTTCCGCCTCAACAGCGTGCGGCTTAGCCGTCTCCGGGTGGGTCGCCTCGTGACCACCGCCGGCTGCATGCGGCTGGACGTGGCGCGGGGACACTTTGAAGATGCCGGAGTGCTGACCTTGCTGGTCGCCGTAGGTCAACAAAATCAAACCGACCATCGCGACAATAAACACCGCGGTGAGCGCGAGGATACCGTAAATCAGTTTCCGCTCGGAAAAGAGATGCATGAAATAGCCGGCGACGAGCGAGCCTTTGACCGTGGCGATGATGATGGCCACGGCAATACCGAGGATGATCCCCAGATGCACGTTGGCGGCGAACACGGTGATAATCGTGCCGATGATCAGCGCCGCGCCGACGGCCATGTAGATTTTCACGCGCTTCGTGATGTCGTGGGAATGGTCTTCGCTCATGAGGTCTCCAGAAGACTATTTGCCCGGCAGCAAATACAGCGTCGGAAACAGAAAAATCCAGACCAGATCCACGAAGTGCCAGTACAACCCGGCAACCTCGATGCGATTGGTGAAGCGTTGCGGTTCGGTCACCCACATCTTCGCGCCCGGCCCCCAGAGGTAACCGTTGACAATCATGCCGCCGATCACGTGCAAGCCGTGCAGACCGGTCATCGTGAAGTAGATCGCCATGAACGTACTGGTCGAGGGCAGATAGCCGTGATCGAATTTCGCCTTGTACTCGAAAATTTTGATCACGAGAAACGCCAGGCCGCACAGAATCGTCGCACCCATGAATCCGCGAAAGCGCGCGAGATTTTTCATCTTCAACGATATCCAGCTCATGACCATCGTCACGCTGGAGGCAATCAGCACCGCCGTGTTGACCGTGGCCATTGGGATGCTGAGAAACTCCGCGCCGTGTTCCCAATGCTCCGCGCCGGTACGCAGCAACACGTAGGTCGAGAACAACGCGCCGAACAGCATCACTTCCGACGCCAGAAACAGCCAGATGCCGAGCTTGGCGTTGTACAGGCCGGTATCCGGCCGCTCCTCGACGTTGTAGGGAATCTCAATCGCTGCTGACATTTACGGCTTCTCCTTGTCTTTCTTCTTCGCTTCGTCGTCCGAAAGATGTTGCGGAATGAAATCCTTCTCGTAGCCGGGCACGCTGTATTCGTAAGGCCCACGATGAACTTGCGGCGGGCCTGCCGGGAAGTTGCCGTGCGGTGGGGGAGTCGGCGTGGCCCACTCCAGCGTCGTTGAATCCCACGGATTATCTTTGGGCTTGCGACCGCGCCAGATGCTCCAGAAGAAATTGCCGATGAACACGAATTGAACAACCGCCAGCGCGTAGGCCGAATGCGTCATGACTTTGTTGAGGGTCAACACGTGCTCGGCATGCAGATACGTTGTGCCGCCGTCGTACAGCCGGCGCGACACGCCGGCCATGCCTTGAATGAACATCGGCATGAAGATGCCGTTGATGAAGATAAACGAGCCCCAGAAATGAATCCGCCCCAACGTGTCGTTCATTTGCCGGCCGGTGACCTTGGGAAACCAGAAGTAAATCCCGGCAAACAACGCGAACAACGTGCCGGGCGCGACGACGTAGTGGAAGTGGCCGATCACGTAGTACGTGTCGTGCAGGTGAATGTCCGCCGTGGCCAAACCGAGTGGCAGCCCGGTCAATCCGCCAATCCCAAACATCGGCAGGAACGCCAACGCGAACAGCATCGGCACCGTGAACCGGATCGAGCCGCCCCACAGCGACAGAATCAGCGCCGTGAGAATGATAATCGACGGGATGGAAATGATCATTGTCGTCGTCTGAAAGAACGCGTTGATCGCCGTGCCCATGCCGGTCAGGAACATGTGGTGCGCCCAGACGATGAACGACATGAAACCGAGGAACACCACCGAATACACGAGCGACTTGTATCCCCACAGCGGTTTGCGCGTGTTGTTGGCGATCACTTCCGCGACAATGCCCATCGCCGGCAAGATCAGCACATACACTTCAGGGTGCGCGAGAAACCAAAACAGATGCTGCCACAGCAGCGCGCTGCCGCCGCCGCTGACCAGCAATTCCTTACCGCTGACGACCAACCCGCTCGGCAGGAAGAAACTCGTGCCGGCCACGCGATCCATCAGTTGCATCACGCCGGCCGCCTCCAGCGGCGGGAACGCCAACACCAGCAGAAAGCCGGTCACCAACTGCGCCCACACGAAAAACGGCAGGCGCATCCACGTCAGACCTTTCGCGCGGAGTTGGATGATGGTCGTGATCGTGTTGATCGAGCCGAGCAGTGATGAGGTAATCAGGAACACCATACCAATCAGCCAAATCGTTTGTCCGCTGAGCAGCGCGGTCTCGAGACTGTTGCCCGGTACCGTGATGTTCGCCAGCGGCGAATACGACGTCCAGCCCGACTGCGCCGAGCCGCCCGGCACGAAGAAGCTGCCCAACATGATGAGGCCGCCGAGAAAATAAACCCAGTAGCTCGTCATGTTGAGTTTCGGGAACGCCATGTCCTGCGCGCCGATTTGCAGCGGCACGAGATAATTGCCGAACGCGCCCACCGCCAGCGGCACGACGCCGAGGAACACCATGATCGTGCCGTGCATCGCGCCGAGTTGATTGTAAAACTCCGGCGCCATCACGCCGCCGGGCATGCGCGCATCGCCAAGCAGTTTCGTCAACCACGGCCAAGGCAACGCCTGTCCCGGGTACGCCAACTGCCAGCGCATCATCATGACGAGGCAAAATCCGAAGAATAGGAAGCACAGCGAAGTCAGGCCGTACTGAATGCCGATGATTTTATGGTCGGTCGAGAAAATGTACTTTCGCCAGAACGACAACTCGTGATCATGCGTCTCCGCATGGGTCTGCGGTACGCCATGATAATTGACCGCTGCTTGATCCACTCTTGGTTTTCCTCTCCAACTAAATGCGGCAGCCGCCTCAAAGAGGCGGCCTGCAACGCACACTGTCCGATCTTACCGGCTTATTCCGGTTTGAACGTGAAGTCGGCGGTCTTCGCTTCGCCGTCGCCGACTTTCACTTTCTGGCTCTTCTCGCCGTATTTCTCATGCCAGGCGACGATTTCATACTCGCCGGCCGGTAATCCTTTGATCGAAAATGTGCCGTCTTCGCCGGTCACGGCGTAGAACGGATTATCCATGACTCCAACGTAGGCCGACATCCACGGATGCACGTCGCACTTGAAGTGCACCATCACTTCGGGGTTGGCAAACGTGCGGATAGTCTCCATGCCCTTGTTGGGCTGTCCGATGTTGAACTCCTTGCTCTTGGTTGGTTGCGCGTGGATGTTGTGCAGCGTGTCATCGCTGTTAATGATCTTCAACGGCTGTTTGGCCATCATACCGAACACGTGCGGCGTGTAGTGGCAGCCCTTCTGGTCGATTACCACCGGCTCTTTGGGAGTCTCAAACGTCTTGCCTGCCGGCAGACCGCTTTTCACGTAGACGAAGACGTATCGTAACGTACCGTTGACGTTGACGACAACCTCTTCGCTGCGCAACGGCTCGTCGGCGTGCATCTCCGCGCATTTTGGGTCGGCGTCGGTGGGAATCTTCTTCATCTTCGGCGCGGTGCCGTCAAAGGCTACCTTGCCGGAGATCGAGGCGCTATCCGCTGCCTTCGCCGCAGCGCCGGCAATCATCAACGCCACGACTGCACAAACTACCAATTTCAAACTCTTCATGTTGTTAGCTCTCCTTACAACGTTTAGGGGTCTAATTTCCTATTGGAATCAACCGCCTTTTACAAGGTCAAAGTTGACGCTCTATTCGCAACGTAAGACGGTTTTTCCATGCGCGAAATTCATCTTCAGGGCTGCTTGGCCGGCGCACCGAGCGACAACACATAATCCACGAGCGCCTCGCGTTGCTTCTGTCCGTCTCCGCCCAAAATGTTTGGCGCAATCGGCGTCCCGTATTCGAATTGGGGCATCCGCGTGCCCGGTACCTGCGCCAGCGGCTCCGGCAACCACTTGTTGATCAGCCAGTCGCGCTGCAATCGTTGGTGCGCCAACGAGAGGTTTGGCGCCAGCCGCGGCAGGTCTTCGTCGGGAATCTCCGCGAGCGGCTTGCCGAGCGCCTTGCCTTCGACGATATGGCACAGCGCACACTTCAACTGCGTGAACAATTGTTTGCCGGCTTCCAAGTGTTCAGGGCTGGTATCGCTCTTCGACGTCTCGTACGGGAAGCGTGTGCGGCCTTCGAGCGCAAAGTACTTCACCAACACGTTCGCCTCCGCGTCGCTCAGACCAAAGGTCGGCATGCGCACGTGTAGCCAGGGGCGAATCTCGCCGGTCTGCGGCGCCTTCACGAAACCAAACAACCAGTCCGGCTGCGTCCGTTGTCCCTGATGCAATTGGGTTGGCGCACCGCTGAGCACGGGCGGCTCCATGCCTTGCGGAATACCGGTGGCGCGGATGGCGCCGCCCTGGTTCTCCACGATGTGGCAGCCGACGCAATTCAGCTCTTTGACCGTCCACCGGCCGCGTTCGATTTGAAAGTCCGACGGCGTCAATTGGCGCGCTTCGTTGGGCGTCAGCTTCTCGTCGGTCATGCCGGAGATGACGGTAACGATCTGATCGATTTGTTCATCAGTCAGGTTGAACTTGCCCATCCTCAGCAATTCCTGCGGGCTGCGCGTGACGCCAATGCGCCCGAGATCGTAAGTGCGTGGCGCATGCAGCTTCTGCTTGAGCCATGCGATCCGGCTATGCTCGATTTCCAGCAGACCGAAATCCAGCTTGTTGACGGGCTTGCTGCCCCATTCGCTGAGTTCGGTGCCGATGGGCTTGGCGGTTTCGAAACCGTGAATGTCATGACACGCGAAGCAGCCGTAGCGCGAGATCAACCGGCTGCCGAGAAAGACGTTTTTCTTTTGCGTGGCGTCGAGCGTGGCTACCCTCTGCTTGACGGCCTGCATGCCGGTCTTTACTTGCTCAATCTGGGCGGCCAATGCCTTCGCCTTGCGATCGACAGCATCGTCGAATGTCTCTTCAAACTCTTTCTTCAAGGCCTGCAACTGCGCTTCCTCGCGCGCCAGCCGACCGGCGTCCTGGTAGTAATCCATGGTCCCGTTGTCGGCGAAGTACATCTCGATTTGGTCGTCGAGGTTGTTGATTTTCTGCTCGGCTTCCTTGCGTGGCAGCGTCACCTGCAGGTACTCCACGGTTTCGTCGTCCAAAAGCTTCGGTTTGATATCCGAAACGGTCTGTTTGTCGGTGCCCTCGTTGTGGAGGCTGGCGAGATATTCCGCGATGTCAGCAGCTTCCTGATCACTAGGTCGCAAGTTCGGCATCTTCGTGCGTGGGTTGTATTGCTTCGGGTCCTTCAACCACGCGAACAACCAGTTGACGTTCGCCTTGCTGCCGGTGCCGGCCAATTGTGGTCCCTGCGAACGCAGTCGGCGATACTGCCATGCGTCCATGTACTGCGCCAAATTCGCGGGCGTCTTGATCTCCATGAGTTTCTCGTCGATGACGTGGCAGCCCATGCAGCCAACTTGTCCAACAAGCTTCTTCCCGTTCTCCGCATCGCCCTTCACGGGCGGCGCGAGAAATTGCGGCTGCTCACTGACCGCGAACAGAAACTCCGTGATTGCGTTGATCTCCACCGCGTTGCGGTCGGGCGTGTCCTTGTTGTTGTCCAGCCCCCAGAACCGCGGCATGTACGTGTTGGGTTTGAACGCGACCGGGTTTTCCAGCCACTTGTGCGTCCACTCTTTGTTCGTCTTGCCGGCAATCTTGAAGAGGCTGGGGCCCACTTTGCGCAGCGTGCGAATGGGAATCGTCAACTCCTTGCCGGGATTCAGTGAGACTTCCTGTGGAAGATTGTTCAGCCGACGCACTTCGTCAGGATTCACGTCATAAAACTTGCAGATGCTGTCAAAATCCTCACCCAAAGCGACCCGGTGCGTGGAATACGACTCCAGCGACTTCATTTTGTGGCACGACCAGCAACCCAACTGCTCGATGAGCCGCCGGCCATGGTCGAGCTTCTCGCCGCCCTTCAGGCTAGTCTGCTCGGTGTGGCATTTCAGACAACTCGCTTGCACATACTTCGCCGCGCGCATCGGTTGCATCAGAAACTCCTCATGTTCCCAGCGATGGTTCTTCTCCCACGCGACCTTCTGGGTCATCGGAACGACCTTCTCTTTGGGCGCTGCCGGTGACGCGTGCGCCTCCTCGTCTTCGTTAACGGCAACCTTCAGCCACTTCCGCTTCGCGGCGTCAAATGCGTACGGATGGATCTCCTCTTCGTCGGGCGTGTGCCCGGCTCGAGAGAACGTTGTTTCGCGGTCCCAGCCCCAGTGGCAGACCGTGCATCCGTATTTGCTGGCCGGATGGGGTGACGTGTCGCCGACGAACAAATCCATGTGCGGATGATTTTTCAACGGCTGCGCCTGCTTCGACCACTCAATGACCTCGATCTTATGTTTCTCACGCCACGCGAGTTCTTCAGCGGTCGGGTCCTTACGGTCAATGCCCTTGTGGCAGATGATGCAACGGTCCACGCGCGGGACGGTGGCGAAGTTGACGTCAACGCGGTGATTTTCCGTCTCGATCTGCTCGACCTTGATGGTCGACGCGGCGAACTCCAGTAGCGGCGCGTTAACGACGGTCTGGATGAACTGGCTGCTGAGTTCGTGCAACCGCTTGGTGAGCAGGTTGGTGTTGTCCTCCATGCGTTTAATGTCGTGTGCCAGCTCCTGCTCGCGGCCGACGATGGCTTGCAAACGGCCTTGAGCCTCCTGCAGTTTCGCGTCCACCGTCTGCTTCTGCAGGTCCAGCTCATCCACCTTCTTGTTTTGTTCTTCGACCTTGCGTTTCCATTCACGGACTTCCTGAACCTGTTCGTTGAGGTTGTTGCGCTCCAATGCCGCTTCGAAAAATGACCGGTACTGGTCGCGCGTGGCCTTTTCCATCGTGAACTGCCGGGTGATCAGGCTGGCCGTGACGTTGGCGGCTTCCGCTTCAGCTTGAACCTTCGCTTCTTCCCACTTTTTGCCCGCCAACTGCTCCTGTGTCTTCTTCAAATCCTCCTGCAGCTTCGTCAGGCCCGCCTCGTTGGCCCTGCCCTCGGCCGCCTTGGCGTCGGCCGCAAGCCGCTTCTTGTCGATGTCGTAGAAAGCTCGTTGATACTGCTTCCACTCGCGATCGCCGCGCAAACCCAGCCAGCGCAACTCGCCGCCCGAGTAGTCCACCCAAATCATCAACACGAGACAGCCGACGAAAGCGGCGCCGCTGAGCAGAAACCACCAGTTCAACCGCGGGATGTTATACTCGTGGAGAGTTTCCGGTTGGTTTCTCATCTCTTCCCGTTCAGAATTTGATCCACGGAGTGTCCACGAAGTACTTGAGATTCATCGTCCAGCGCAGCACCATTTTCAGCGGCAGGGTAAACATCGTCAGAATCAGCATCACGAACACGCTGAAGCGAATGAAATCCATCTGCTCGTAGAATTTCTTCAGGATCGTCTTGCTCAGGATGCCGGGCAGGGCCAGAAAATAGAATGCGAGGAAGAGAATGCCGGCAAATTCACGTTTGAAGGCGTGCCCGACCTCGACGAGAAACGCGCGGATTGAAACTCCATCGGGCGGGATGAACTGCGGCACGACGTTCTTCACGTCCGGCAATCCCTGATAGAACCACGCGATGCCGGTCTTGTGGTAAATCCAGGGAAATAGCTTAACCCATACGTAGTCGGACAGGTTGACGTTGTTGAGCGCGACGACCTTGTGCGGATCCCAGTATTCAAACGGTCCGAAGAAGTTCCAGCCCGGACCGCGCAGGAACGTGCCGGTAACGATCATGAACACCCACAGCGCGAGGTAGCCGAATAGAAACGTCGTGATTGCCACTCGCCGGTCCGTGAAGGTGTAATAGCCGTTGCCCTTGGGATTGATGTCAATGTAGGGCACCGCCATCAGTCCAATAATAATAATGGTCGGAAGCACGACGCCGGCATACCACGGGTCGTAATACACCAGCATTTCCTGCAGTCCGAGGAAGTACCACGGGGCCTTCGACGGGTTCGGCGTGGCTGCGGGATTGGCCGGCTCTTCCAGCGGCGCGCGCAAATAAATCGCCCACAGGATCAGCACCACGGAGCAGATAATGAGCGCGATGAACTCGATGTAGAGCAGGTCGGGCCACACCCACGTCTTCTGCTGCGACGTTTCCTTCTCTTCAGCCGGTAGCTTCTGCTCGACGCGACGGTCGTTGTTGACCGCCTGTACCATGGTGAACCACAAGACCGCTGTGGACACAAACAGCATCGCGGTGATCGGCACGTTGTCGGGTTTGCCGACGATGAGCGCGAAATTCGGGTCGTGCATTCCCCAGCCAACGATTCCGGCCTGCAATAGAATCACCGCACCGCCCACCCACCAGTTAAAGACATACCGGCGAAATCGGAGCATCAACAGCAACCCGATCGCCGCCAGCGAAAAGCTCAGCCACGGATTGGCCAACGTGTTGGCCACGCTCATGAACGCCTTGAACAACACGCTGGGTTGTGTGGCGGCGTGTTCCATCGGTCACAGCGGTCCCGAGATACCACCGTCTTTGCGGATGCGCCAGAAGTGCACCGCCATCAACACCGCCGCAATCAGCGGAATGCCGACGCAATGCAGAACGTAGAATCGCAGCAAGGTCGTGCCACCCAACTCGCGCGCGCCGATCAGGAAAAACCGCGCGTCATCGCCCGGATGCACCAGCGGCACGCCGCCGATTTGCAGAAAATCCGCGAACGGCCCGCCGGCGCCCACGAGCGGCGTGGCCTTCGCCATATTCGAGCCAACCGTGATCGCCCAGATGGCCAATTGATCCCAAGGCAGTAGATAGCCGGTGAACGACAGCAGAAACGTCAGCACCAGCAGGATGACGCCGATGCACCAGTTGAATTCTCGGGGTGGCTTGTAGCTGCCGGTCATGAACACGCGGAACATGTGCACCATCACCATGATCACCATCGCGTGCGCGCCCCAGCGATGCAGTTCGCGCATGATGCCGAACGGCACCTGCGAGCGCAGATCCAGCATGTCCACGTACGCTCCCTCGACGGTTGGCCGGTAATAGAACATCAGCAGCACGCCGGTCAACGTCAACACCAGAAACAAAAAGAACGTCAGCCCGCCGGCGCACCATGTATACCGGAGCTTCACGCCGCTGGTGCGCACCTTCGTCGGATGCAGATGCAGAAACACGTTGCCAAGCACGATGAGTACGCGCTTGCGGTCGGTGTTCGGGATGCCGACGCGGAAGATTGACTTCCGGATCTGCGACTCAAAACCTTTGGCCGATTCAATCAACTTTCTCATGACTCCTCAGACCGCGACGAACGCGCGCGGATCATCAAACTCACTTTTCTCCCAGAAAAACAGCCGGCCCTTGTTCACAACGATTTGGCCGTCGTCGGCCAATGAAACCTCGTAACGCCGCATCGGGAACGGCGCCGGCCCCTCGAAGTTGATGCCGTCAATTGTGTAGCCGCTGCCGTGACACGGACACTTGAACTTGTGCTCGCTGTCCATCCAGTTTGGCGTACAACCCAGGTGTGTGCACACCGATTGAATCGCGAAAATCCGGTGCTCGTGGTTCACAACCCAAATGCGATGCGCCGCCTTGAACGATTCGTCCACGGTATTGGACGCGAAGTCGGTGGGCGGGCCGACCTTGAAAACTTCGATCTTGGTGAAGTCCACGCGCGGCACCATGAACGCAAACAGCGCGCTCAACCCTCCGCCCATCGCGGCGGCGAACGTTCCCCACGCCAGTGCGAGGCTCATGAGAAACTTCCGGCGCGGCATCGCCTGACCCTCGGGATCGAGAAACCCCTTGGCTTTAAGCCGCCGAATAGCCTCTTCGCGCGGCGACAGCGCCTGTCCCTGCTGCGGCTTGTCGGCTCCTTGCACCTTCAACTCTGCCATGGCTAATTCTGCCTCAACTCTTTGAGCTGCTGAATCGCAGCGTTCTTAACCTGCAAATCCGTTTCCTCACCGCTCAATTTCTCCAACACCGGAATGGCTGACGCGTGATCCAGTTTAGCCAGCCACGTGATCGCGGCAATGCGATATCGTTGCCGGTTCTGCGCCGTTGCTTGCACGAACCTGTCCACGTACTGCTTGTCGAGCAACCGCGTCAACACCTCGCGCGCTGCCGGATCCCCTTTGCTGGCCAGCGCGAACGCCGCGTTCCATTTCACCAACTCGTCCGGGTCGTTCAGCGCCGCCGCCAACACGTTTCGCGCCTGCGGATGATTCAGCGCGCCGAGCACGTACACCGCCATCATCCGCACGGACGGCTCGTCGCTGCGCGTCAACTCGATGATCTTCAGCGCCGACTCTTCATCGTCGAGCCGCCCCAACGCCCAGATGCAATTCTTCACCGTCTCGGAGTCACTGTCCGCGAGGCCGGGCCGCAACGTCGAAATCGCCTGCTTGTCCCCCAACAATCCCAACACCAACGCCAGATACCGGCGCGTCTTCAGGTCTTGACCTTTCGACTCCTCGAAAACCTGCGCGATCGCCGCGACAGCGCCCGGGTTCTTCGCCAAAAACTGCTCGCGGTCGGCGCTCATCTGCGCCGTCATGTCGAAGATTCCCTGCCAGCGTTTTGACTCCTGAATGTAATTCAGGAGAAACTGCGCCTGGTTCTCACGCTTCACACCGGAACTGGCCTGCAGCGCGCGGATGTAATCGTTCAGGTCTTTCCGTTCCGCCGTCAGCCACATGAACAGTCCGCCCAGCGCCACGCAAAACAGCACGACGGCCAGCGGAATGACCACCAGTTGCACCACCAGCGTCAACGGCCGGCTCTTCTCTTCCGGTAACTCCTCGCTCATTGCAAAGAACTAATGCTTCTCCAACTGATGCGGCAACATTGCCGCCCGGTGCGTCGGCGCATTCGGCACAATAATCGCGTCTTTGTCGCACACAATCTCACACAACCGGCAGGCCACGCATTCTGCCGCGACGACCTCGGCCACTTTATAATGACCGGCGCCGGTGTGCGTCGGGTCTTCGGTCATGTAAATACAATCGAACGGGCAGATGTCCACGCAGAATTCGCAGCCGGTGCAGTCATCCACGATGACCTTGGCTTTCGGAATCTGGCTCGGCTTGATTTTTTGGACGAGGTTGCCGTACTGGTCTTGAATGCAGGACACCGGGCAGTAAATCGCGCACACGCCGCAGTCAATGCAACCCTCGGGATGGATGATATACAGTTCCTTGGACTTGCCGCTGATCGTGTCGGTTGGACACTTCAGCTCGCACACGGTGCAGCCGATACAGGTGTCTGTGATGAAATACGCCATCGCGTTGACTCCGGCTGTCCACGCCGAACAGGCTCATTCGGCTTCTCAAGCGCCAGCCCTGCTTGAGAAAACTTTCACAAGAAAATACCCGGCGGCGAACGAAAGTGCAACAAGTTTTGCCTCACTCTGCAGGCTGGGGTCAGATGTAGTAAAGAGCTTGACACATAAGTCTCCACGCCTTACTGCTCAGTCGAGCGCGAACTCAAGGCGGCGAGCGAAACGTCAAGAACGGTTAGGAGGACTACATGAACAAACGAAACGTTCTTCGCGGACTGATGTTGACAGCGGTTCTAGGCTTTGTGGGGGCGTTCATGACAGTAGATGCTTTCGCAAAGACAAGGCATCAAGTGACGGGAACAGGCGATACTCAAGGTGATGCCCAATTTGAAGCCTATCACAACGCTAACCAAATTTGCAGCAGCTATAGCAAAGTTAGCGAAACTTACTCGAAGTCGGGGAGCACTTGGACTTGCACTTTGATCATAGAATGCAAGGATAACTAACGGCGGTTGAGCTCAACTCGAGCTCAATCTGGACAGGATGCTACAACCATCGTCTCTTCTTCGCTTCCCGGATCAAGGCTCGTAAATCCTTCTTCGGGATCATGAGGCAGAACTGTCCCCAAACCCAACGTCCTTTCATGCCCTGCTTCACTCCCAACATGTAGTATCCGAATCGGAACTCCTGCCGGTTGTTGTGCTCAAATCTTATTTTCTGAAAAACGATGACCTTGTGTTTGCCGCCCGATTGGAAGCGGGTGATTTCGTCTTCGATTCGGAAATGGCGCAGTTGCCCATGAATGCTGAACAGCTTCTTTCGCTTCCCGATGTTCTTTGGGACGGGGGGCGGTTGGCTGGCGCTACGGGTCTCCGGTTTACGTTTTCGATGGACGCTCATGATCATTGGTCATCCCGGTCATTATCATCATCGCCGCAAGTCGCCTCTACTTCGCAAAGGCTGGAGCGGGTGATGGGAATCGAACCCACGTCGTCGGCTTGGGAAGCCGATGCATTACCATTATGCTACACCCGCTTTGCTAAGAAACATGTGACCGGTGCATTACCACCCCGAATCCGATTCGGGGCAAGCTCTGCTACACTTTACCTCGAATCGGATTCGAGGCCGCTTGCGTCAGCAACTCGTGATCGGGTCCGGACTTGAAGAACCGCTCACGTTTCCGCGCCTCAGAATAATCTGCGCATCTTTCTGAGTAAAGGAGTTTCCACGGGCCGCGCTTGCGTGTGCTGCGGTTCGCGCCGGAGTTATGCTCGTGCAATCGACGCCGTAAATCGTTCGTGATCCCGACGTAGAAATGTCCGAGTTTCCCCGCGTGAGGTCACGCGGCCTACAACATTCTCGAAGAAAACTGCTGGTCGTTGTAGGCCGCGTCACCGACGCGGCGCCCTTTTTAGCGACCTGCTAAATGCACGCATTGTCCTCTCTTCGCAGCCAAATCAAGACAAAGTTGGTACGCGTGCCGGATTCTGCTAGTGTTTTCTCGATGGCCGATACCGGAACCGTAATCATCGAGAAAACCAAGACCAAGGAGACGCTCGACACGCCGTGGAACGTCATCGTCCTGAACGATCCCATTAACCTGATGAGCTACGTGACGATGGTCTTCCAGCGCGTCTTCGGTTACGCGCGAGAGAGGGCTGAGCGTCACATGCTCGAAGTTCATCACAAAGGCCGGTCGCTCGTCTGGTCCGGTGGCCGCGAGCAAGCAGAGCATTACGTCCACCAACTTCACAGCTACCAACTGCTCGCCCACATGGAGAAATCCGAGGCATGATCGAACTCCGTGTGCGCACCGTGGACGCCAAACACATCCGCATCAGCGGAATCGACCCGTTGCTGGCGCATTGCCTCCAACAGTTGCCGGAGATTTTGGAGCAGCGTGATGCGCCAACGGCCCGTGACCGGTTGTTCCCGTTGCCGACAACCGCCGACCGGAAGACCAACGACGATTGGCAGCAGAACGTTACCCCCGAGTTGCGACACTTGTTTGCGTCCGCCGGCGAGATTGTCCTCCGCGACCTGACCGCGCTCTCTCCTCCAGCCGGCGCCTCGCGCCGGCACCTGACGTTCCCGGCCGAACACGCCAACGCCTGGCTGAGCGCGCTGAACCAGGCGCGGCTCATCCTTGGGGCAACGTTCAGCATCACGGACGAAGATATGAACGCGACGGGGTTCGATCTGAACGATCCCCGGCAGAAGGCCGTTCTGCAAATCCATCTGTTCGGCTATCTCCTCCAGCTTTTCGTGGAACATGAGCAACAAGATTCTGTTTGAAGGACAGGCCGTGAAGTCGGAGATGGTCGTCCTCATGCTGGAGAAATGGGATTTGCACCCGCAGCTTGAAGAGACCAAACCCGAACCCAATCTCGACGACCTCGACCGGAACACGCGCGTGTTGATTCCCGAAGCCGAGTACGAACGCGCCAAGGAAATTCTCTGGGGCGAAAGCGAGATCGAGCGCGCCGGCTTCTAGCCGGCTGCCGTAAGCGACGGACGGTCCTAGTGACCAACGGTCACAACCCATTTGATCGCAACCACCACAACGACCGCATTGTACCCGACGTGGCAGGCAATGCTATCTATCAGATTCCGTCTGGTATTGAATGCGTAGCACAACAGCAGGCCGAGTCCGGCATACCGGTACGCTGAGAAGACTGACCCTCGTATCTCACCAAGATGCTGAAGCACTGTGAGCACGGAAATGATGGACAAGGCAAGTACTTGGCCTTGTCTCTTGCGAAAGGCTTCGTAGAGGTAAGCGCGCATAATCATTTCCTCCGGAATCGGACAAAGCAAGAGTGCTGCGACATAGTACGCGAGTCCACCCTCGCCGGCGGCTCGGCGCAAAACAGATTCTTGAGCCGTTACTCCTCCGTGCCATGTGCTCGGCGCTAACTGTACCACCACCCCGAACGCGACTCCGACACACAGCCAGCAAAACGCGGTCTTTGTCCAAAGGCGCGGTAGGTAAAACATCTCACGCAGTTCCGAGGTCGACTTTGGTCGTTGCAGGGCAACGATAATACCAATCCCCAAGAGCAACTCCACCATCCTCGACACAAGAAATCCCTGTGCTCCTCTTGCCCAGTAGGCGATACTAGGGACGTTTCGCCCCCAGAGAATTACCCCCAGACCGACGATTAGTGCCGCACCGATCCACAGCGCGAGGAACAACCAAGGCTTAGCAGGGCGACTGCCACGATTGAGGTCAACTCCGTAGTTAGTAGATTGCATGTTTCAGGAACGCAACCGTAAGTAATGCCGCCTTCCGTTGAGTTCACGTGCACGACCCAAGCTGAAAGATGGCTGAGTACTCACCCCGTCTCGAAATGGCTCATCAGCTTGAAGATTTCGTAACGCTGCGCGATGTCCTGCTGCGTCAGCGTCTGCAACCGACCGAGACTGAATGCCTCGACGTTGTATGAAGCAATCACGCTGCCGTAAATGACCGCCTTGCGCAACGCGTTGTGATCCACGTGGCCCACGCTCGCCAGATAACCCATGAACGCTCCGGCAAAACAATCGCCCGCGCCGGTCGGGTCGTGAATGTCCTCCAGCGGATAAGCCGCCGCGCTGAAAAACACGTCCGCTCCAAACAATAAACAACCATGCTCGCCTTTCTTGACCACAACGTACTTCGGTCCCCATTTCAAGATTTTGTGACCGGCCTTGATCAAGCTGGTTTCCTTCGTGAACTCGCGCGCCTCGCTGTCGTTAAGCACGATGCAGTCAATCTTGCGCAACAATTCCAACAGCGGCTCGCGCTGTGTTTCGATCCACAAATCCATCGTGTCGGCCACGATGAATTTGGGCCGCTCGACCTGCGCCAGCACGTGCAGTTGGAGTTGCGGCGAGATGTTGGCGAGAAACACAAACGGCGTTTGCCGGTAGCTCGCCGGCAACGTCGGCTGGAATGTCTCGAAAACGTTCAGGCACACCGACAACGTCCGGCGCTTGTTCATGTCCCACTCGTACTCGCCGCTCCAGCGGAACGTCTTGCCTTCGACCACCTGCAAGCCGTCCAGATTGATGCGGTGCTTCCGGTACAACTCCAGATACTGCTTCGGAAAATCGCTGCCGACGATCCCGACCAGATTGACCGGCGTAAAAAAGCTCGCCGCCACCGACGCATAACTGGCCGAGCCGCCGAGCAGGTCGTGATGTTCCTCGATCGGCGTCTTCACGCTGTCCAACGCAATCGAGCCGGTAATCAATACACTCATCGCCTGCTCCTCATGCCTTGAGCGCGTGCAGCCGTGCGCTGAACTCGGCGGCAGTCTTCTCCACGTTCGGCGACTTCAGAATCGCCGAAACCACCGCCACCCGCGTCGCACCGGCTTCGAGCACTTGGTCGATATTCTTCAACGTGATCCCGCCAATCGCAAAAAAAGGCACCTGCACCCGCGTCGCCACCTCGCGCACCAGTTCCACGCCCACCGGCTTCGCGCCCGGCTTCGTCGGCGTGGCAAACACCGGCCCGACGCCGATGTAATCCACTCCATCGCGCTCGGCGGCCAGCGCCTGCTCCAGCGAATGCGTGCTGACGCCGACGATGCGCATGTTGGCCAGCCGTTCCACGCGCTTCTCGCGCGGGATGCGCGCCCAATCTCCCTGACCCAGATGAACGCCGTCGGCGCTGACTTCAAACGCTGCGTCAATGTCATCGTTGATGATCACCGGCACGTCGTGCGCGAACGCCGCGCCCAGCACCGCCAGACCGATCTCCACCACCTGCGCGTGTGTCCTGTCCTTGGCCCGCACTTGAATCACGTCCACGCCGCCGGCAATCAACTCGCGCGTCAGATCGGCCGGGTCGCGGTCGTCCAGATAAACCGAGTCGACGAACCCGTACAGCCGGCAGCGAGCGATGCGGTCCCGTGGCATTAACCGAAAAATACTTTCGAGACGTCGTAGAGTTCTTGGCTGACGCAACGGTTCTTCAACCGCAGTTTGGCCTTGCCGGTCTTCTTGTCCACGACCTCGTGAACGACCTCGTCAAATGGAACGCCCACAATCTCGGTGCCCCGCAACGCCACCATCTGACCGAACTGTCCCGCCGACGCCAGCTCGACCGCCTTCACGCCGTAGCGGGTGCCGAGCACGCGGTCGAACGCCGTCGGCGTGCCCCCGCGCTGGATGTGACCGAGCACCACCGCCCGGCTCTCAATGCCGGTCAGCTTTTCAATCTCTTTGCAGAGCACTTCGCCGACGCCGCCCAGCCGGACGTGGCCGAACGCATCCAGCCCGGCCGCTGCGGTGACTTCGTGGCCTTCCAGCTTGAAGCCTTCCGCGACCGCGATGATCGAAAAGCTTTTTCCGCTGGCCTGCCGCTGTTTGATGATATTGCAGATGTCGGCCATCGTCATCGGAAACTCCGGCAACAGTATGAGGTCGGCACCGCCCGCGATGCCCGACCACAATGCGACCCAACCGGCCTGACGCCCCATGATCTCGCAGACCAACACCCGGCTGTGCGCCTCCGCCGTGGTGTGCAACCGGTCCAGCGCCTCGGTGGCGATGTTCACCGCCGTGTCGAAGCCGAACGTCTGGTCGGTGCCGAAAATGTCGTTGTCAATCGTCTTCGGGCAACCGATGACCGGCACGCCGCGTTTGTGCAGACGCGAGGCGACCGTGAGCGTGTCGTCGCCGCCGATGGCCACCAGCGCGCTGATGCTGAATCCTTTGAGGTTGCGCACGATTTGATCCATCTGCTCGTCGGTCGGATTGGTGCGCGAGGTGCCGAGGATCGTGCCGCCCAAGTGCAGGATGCCGGACACGCGCTCGCGGTTCATGGGGATGAACTCGCCTTTGATGACCCCGGCCCAGCCGTTGCGAAAACCGAGCACTTCGTAGCCTTCCACCAGCGCCTTGCGCGTCACGGCGCGAATCACCGCGTTCAACCCCGGGCAGTCGCCGCCGCCCGTCAACATGGCAATCTTCTTCATGTGTCGAAAATGTTCCTCCAGAGTTACTCCAAGCACCAAGAACCTGCCAAACCACGCGCGAAATGAAAAGACTTATCTCGTCGCGGCGATTCACCCGTGCGCACATCTGCACATCTTAATAAAATGCGTACTCAGCCAGCGAACAAGTGTACTCTTGATCGAAAATTTCCGTCCTCTATGATACATGGCACTACCATGTATCTGCCATGAAACGCAACGAGTTCGCGAGGAATCTGGCGGCGGGGACTTACGACTTGATTGTGCTCGACGTGCTGCGCGATGGGCCAAGCTACGGCTACGGCATTCGCCAGCGCATCTTCGAGCAATCGAAGCACACGCTCCGCTGGCAGGACGGCACGATCTATCCCGTTCTTCGTCATCTGGAGAAGCAGCATTTGGTGACGAGCGTTTGGCAAGGCCCAAAGGACGGTCGCCAGCGTCGCTACTACCGGCTCACACCCACCGGTCACCGTGTCTGGCGCGAGCAGCGCGGGCAATGGAACGCCTTCACCCGCGCCGTCAACGCCCTCCTCACTCTCTAGTCGCACCTCCCGGCGAATCAACACAGGTTGATACATAGTAGTGCCATGTATCAGGCGAATGCGGGTGCAGGCAAGGACGCGCGATGGTGTATCCGCCCACGTGAAACGTGGCAAGCTTCGCGAAACGTGCTTCCACCTTCGCCGGGCTACGGCGGACAAGTCCGAACGCGGTCGTCGCGAAACAGTTTGCCGTGCCGGCCGCCACGCGCAACTGGAACACCATCTCCGCCATCTGCGACGTTCTTGAGAAGTGACGGCTGCCGGCAGCAGCGGCTCGCGTGTGTGGCCATACCCACCTACCAAATGGCGACCGTTCGCGACCCCGACGGCAACAAGTTGACCCTTCACCGGCGCAAGCAGCACTGAGGCATTCTGGACTCGCTTCGGCGTGAATTGATTGTTCGCATAGTTTCGAATTCACGTTCCTTCCTCTCCTTATTCAACTCCCTTTCTTCTCAATCTTCGCCCACGTGTCCTTCAATGTGATCGTCCGGTTGAAGACAAAGTTACCGGGCTTGCTATCGGCGTCGAGCGCGAAATAGCCGAGGCGTTCCACCTTCGCTGAAGCTTCCGACTTCGCGCGACGCGCTTCGACGGACAAGTCGGCGGACAAGTCGGCGCACCACGTATGAGCTTTGAAATGTTGATGGTTCACTCTGGTTCAGGTTCTTGATAGACACGAACCCGGCCGGACTCGACGATCCAGAGCTTCCCGGCCATTGAGTCGCTGGTAAGTGCGAGGGCAAGGGTGCGAACGAGATTCGTCAAATCAGCTTCACTCGACTTCGGCGGGAGGCGCAGCACGGCGATACCGGGATACTGGCTGGGTTGAAAGCGCAACGGGTTGGCAAAGTCCAAATCGAGGCTGACGAGCGCGCGAGCTTCGCGTCGACACATCCCGATCAACTCTTCGTCAGTTGCGCCACCCAATTGTTGGTGGGCGACGGTGGACACGTCGTGACCGGCTGCTTGGAGAATGGATTGCCCGCGTTTTCCCAGGTTCTCGTCGAGCTTCAGTCTCATGTTCCGGCTGGTTCAAGCGGAACAGAGACATACCGCTCGCGGGACATTTCAGAGCCGTAGGCGATACAGGCGCGAATGTCTTCTTCAGTCAATCCGGGATAGCTTTCCAGAATCTCTGGCACAGTGCTGCCAGAGGCCAGCAGGTCGAGGATCAGGGAAACCCAAATCCGGTGTCCCCGGATACAGGGTTTGCCGGCACAGCGTGCCGGATCGATCCAGATGCGCTGCAAAAGTTCCTCCCGTGTCATGGCCAGAGCATACTCCGCCCACCGGTGATACTCAAGCCTGCTTCTTTTCGATCTTGGCCCAGGTATCCTTCAAGTTGACCCACCTTCACCAAGGCTGCAGCGGACAAGTCAGTGTCCACGGCGTGGTCAACTCCTAGACTTCTTGTCGCTTCAATCAGTTTCTTCTGGTTTGGGTGGCACCAGTGGCTGACTGGCCGCGAGCAACCGTTCCACAAACGCCGTCGAGTACCGGCCGCGACGGAAATTGGGGTCCTTCAGAATCAGTTTGTGAAGTGGAATTGTTGTCTTGATCCCGCGGATCATGAATTCGTCCAGTGCGCGCGACATCCGATCCAACGCCGTGCGCCGGTCGCGTCCGTAGCAGATCAGCTTGGCGATCATCGAGTCGTAGTGCGGCGGGATGACGTAGCCGGCGTACACGTGCGTATCCACGCGCACGCCGTGACCGCCGGGCACACAGAGAAAATCAATCAGGCCCGGGCAGGGTTGAAAATTGTTGAACGGGTCCTCGGCATTGATGCGGCATTCGATGGAGGCCTTCTGGAACTGGATGTCTTTCTGGTCGTAGCCGAGTTCCTCGCCGGCCGCGATGCGAATTTGCTCCTTCACGATGTCGATGCCCGTCACTTCCTCGGTCACCGGATGCTCGACCTGGATGCGCGTATTCATTTCGATGAAATAGAACTCGCCGTTCTCGTATAGGAACTCGACCGTGCCGGCGCTGAGATATTTCAGCTCGCGCATGGCGCGCGCCACGGTCTCGCCGATCTTGGCGCGCGCATCGTTGTTGAGCGCGGGCGAGGGGCTTTCTTCCATCACCTTCTGATGCCGCCGTTGCAGCGAGCAGTCGCGCTCGCCGAGGTGGATGGCGTGGCCGTGGGTGTCGGCCAGCACCTGGAATTCGATGTGGCGCGGGTTGTCGAGGTATTTCTCCATGTAGACGGTGTCATTGCCAAAGGCGGCCTTGGCCTCGGCCTTGGTCAGGGCCACGGCGTTGAGCAGGGCCGCTTCGGTGTGCACCACGCGCAT
>JBGQCJ010000055.1:0-25824 GCA_041495285.1 Verrucomicrobiia bacterium | reverse complement strand
TTCGGCAGCACGAACAACCCGGCGGCTGCTTCCGGTGCCGACCCCGACGGCGATGGCATGAGTAATACCAACGAGTTTCTGGCGGGCTTCAATCCGACCAGCAGCGCGGCGTCCTTGCGCGTCATCAAGATCGAAAACATTGGCACTGATACAAAGGTGACGTATCTGGGGGCCAACGGCGACACAACGTACCCCGGCGGTCCCTCGTCGCGCACCAATGTGCTGGAGTTCGCAGCCGGCGTGCCGCCAAGCGGTAGCTTCTCGAACAACTTCGCGAGCACCGGTCAGACGAACATTCTCAGCGGCGGGACCGGCACCGGCGTGATCACCAATATGATGGATACGGGCGGCGCGACCAACGCGCCCGCACGCTACTATCGGATCCGTGTGCTGCCGTAACGGTGTTATCGTTTGACTCGGGATCAGTTCGTGCGGTCGGCGAGACGAAACGTGATGGGGATTTCCACGATGGAAGGAATGGGCGTGTTGCCGGAGTGAGCGGGCAGGAATTTCCAGCCGTGGACCGTCCGCACGCAGGATTCGTCGAGGAGGGAATGGCCTGAACTCTCGGCGATCTCGATTTTCCCCGCGGTGCCGTCGGCGAGCACTTCCATGCGCAGCAGGGTTGTGCCTTCCCAGCGATGTTCGCGCGCCTCGCGTGGGTAAGGCGGCAACGGATTCCGCGCGTAGACGGCTGTTCCGCCGACAAGGCCGCCGGTGCCATGCGGGATTTCAGCCCCGCTTCCCACGACACCGGCCGCACGGGTGGGGAAGGGAACGCCCGCGTGTGGCTCTTGATCAGTCTCCAAATCGGCTGCCAGTAAGCCGGTCGGCGCATCGCTTGGGGGGGAGGCGTTTCGGAGATACCGGCAAGTGGCGGGTTCACCGGCTCAATCTGCGTTTGCACCTCCTTGTTGTCCACAGCGCGGCCCCCATCACCGTCGTCACCACTGATCGCAAAAAATCGGACACGGCTGGAATCCGTTCCGACCGGTAGCCGTGCCGCCTCGGTTTGCCGGCGCAGATGAGACTTCACGGCGAGGACGGCCAGTAAGCCGGTGTGAATCAGCAGCGAAAGGACGATGGCAATCATCCAAGGCTTCCATGCGCCCGGTGGCACAGTCAGGCCTCGATGCGATTGCAGAATATTCCACCGTCTCACCATAGACTCCAACCATTACAAACCCCGGAATGAATGCGGCCGCGCTTCTATTTGTTGCGCAGGGAAGCCGGCGTCACGGCTTCGGCGCGTTCGGACCCAGGGCCGAAATCAATTCCAAAGAAGATGAAAGTCTCGAGGCGAGGTGAGGGACCGGTCGTGCCGAAGAGCGGCACAACATCGAGGTGGGTGCGCGGGGTGGGTCGCCATTGCACGCTGGGGCCGATGAGGAACACGGGATAGGAGTGGCGATCGAGGTTGTCGGTTTCGACGTCGAATTTCATTTCGACGCCGACGCTGAGTTTCTCATCAATGACCGAGTAGCTGAGCGCCTGGCTGATGGCGTATTCGGTTTCGCGGTCGTCACCGACCTGTTGCTCGTAGAACAGATTGGCCCCCCAGTGCCAGCGCGGGGCGATTTCTTCCCCGAGCGCCAGATTCAATTCGTAAGCGTCGGCTGCGTGGTTGATGAATTTCCATTCGAATTTCACGGTGGGATTGAGCGGAATCTTGCCCCAGTCCGCCAACGCCCAGCGTAGCTCGACGGAATTGCTGTCGTTGTTCCAGTGGTTGTCGTCCACCGTTTCAGCGTACTCGTAGTCAAGCTGCAACCGATGGGGCAGCCCAAGCTCGATTTCCTGCGTCAGCAGGTGATGAGCCGTGCCGCTGCGCGGAAAAGGTAGCGTCCCAGCCGGTTTCCATTTCGACCTGCCACGGCGGCTGCACGTAAACGCGTGTGGTCACAAAGCGTCGTCGCGCCGTCCATTCGGGTTGTTGGTTTGCCCCGACCGGTTGCTCTTCATTGAGCGGCTGCGTGCCGGTCACGGTCACCTCGGGGAGACGTGCCGGCGGCGTTTCGCTGGATAACGTCTGCGCGAAACCCAAGCTCGAAGAGAGCGTCAGTATCATGATCACCGCTTGCAGGGGAAGACGTGACTTGTTCATCAGAGACCCTTTCAATTATTCCTTGTTACCGCTGAACTCGAATGCAAAGTTTCCGCGATCCTTTTGCATCCACCGCAACCTTCCGACCGCATTCGTCCCGCGGATCTCACCCAGCCAGGTGACGACGCCGGCTGTCTCGCTGACTTGCTCGACCTCAAATTCGGCCTCGCCCGGCTCGACCTCGCCGTTGTACTTGGAAGGCTTGAAACCCTGCGGCAACAGCGCAGTCGAAGTGAATTTACCGTCAGCAAAAATCAACTCGTCCGCGAATTCTTTTTCACCTTTGTCAGCGGCGGTCTTGTCGGGGACCACTTTGACTTTCCATTTCGTCCCGTCCAACACCCCGGCGCGACAATTCATCGCGGTCACGAGAAGCACCGACGCAGCCGTCACCCATCCAAGGATTCTGTTAGTGTGCATTGCGTAATCTCCTAAGCCTCTGGCTGGTTAGCTCCGAAAGTGAAGCCGGCTTTGCTCAACCATCGCCCTGCAGGCTAGCAATCGGGAACTGAAAAGACAAGCGCATAGACCTGTAGAAGCCAGTTTTCTAAGCAAGCGAGCCACCGGGGGCTGCGATTTATCTTGGCAAACCCTGTTGGCGAAAGTATACTCTCACCTGTTATTGTTGATGGGTAGATGGGTTGTCAGAAGGGAATTAGTTTGAGAGTGCCAAGACGCATTTTCGTTGTTGCCGTCCTGCTTGTTTTTGCACAAGCGGCACGCGCGAGTGTCTTTACCAACACGCGCCCGGAGATCGCCCAGATGGCGGGCTCTTGGGAAGTCCACAGTATTCAGATCTCGTCACACGTCACTTGGGAAGGGACGCAACACGCCTACGGGCTCGGTAATCGGACACTTCGCCCGCCTGCCTTGGGCATATGTTGCCGGGGATTACCACTATGAGATCCATTGGTAAGTCTTGCGCGCGAAAATTCTTCCCACTTGCTCTCAGCGCGGCAGCGCTATTGCTACCCGTCTTTCAAGCTTCCGCCATCATCGACGCCGCCCTGCAGATGCAACTCGGTAATCCTACTGGGGCTACCGTTAACACCAATGACCATAACCATTATCTGATTCAGCGCACGGTCGAGGCCCTTGATTATAGCGATAATCTGGGTGTGCCTAATTGGGCGAGTTGGGATTTGTCCTCAGGCGACTATGTTGTCAACGGCCCGCGCTCATCGAGTTTCTTCACTGATACAAGCCTGCCCGCAGGCTTTTACCAGGTGCACCCGAGCGACTACACCGGTTCCGGCTGGGTTCGCGGTCACATGTGCCCCTCAGCTGACCGCACGGATAATGTGACAGACAACAACTTGGTTTTCTTAATGTCGAACATCATCCCGCAGAACTCGAGCCAAAACTCGGGTGTGTGGGGAGACTTTGAGGGCTACTGCCGCACGCTCCTTTCCACCCAGGAATTGTTGATCACTTGTGGGCCGAGGGGTTTCGATTCTAGTACAATCGCCGGCGGCAATGTTTACATTCCTTCAAATACCTGGAAGATTGTCGTCTGCGCTCCGTTGGGCAGCGGGACCGCACTCGGCCGCATTACCAACGCCAATCCCGCCACCATTCGCGTGATTGCCATCGATATTCCCAACTCTCAGCAGAGCAATTCGTGGCCGAGCTTCGTTACCTCCACCAAACAGATTCAGAATCTTACCGGCTATACATTCTTCAGTGCCTTGCCCAACAACCTCGCTTGGGTGCTCCGGAGCAAAGTCGATGGTCAGACTCCTGCCGCCCCGTCCTTTGGCAGCTTCTCGCCGTCCAGTGGTTCGCAAAGCAATAGCGTCACCATCAGCGGCGCGGTCCTCGACACGATCACCAATGTCAGCTTCAACGGCACTACTGCGTCGTACACCATCACCGCCACCAACCAAATCATTGCTCTCGTTCCAGTAGGCGCTTCTTCCGGTCAGATCACCGTGAAGGGACTTGGCGGCAGTGCGACAAGTGTTTCCAGCTTCACCGTGATCCCGCCGGTCCTTCCCGACTTCACCATCACGCCGGGCAGTGCGTTTACCAGCAGCGGGAATCAGGGCGGGTCATTCAGCCCGTCCAGCCAAGTCTACACGCTGAACAACACCAACGCGAGCTCCTCGTTGAATTGGGGTGTCGGCAAGAACGTTTCGTGGCTCGATCTGTCGGCCACCAGCGGCACCCTCCCTGCCGGCACGAGCACGGACATCACGGTGTCTGTCAACAGCGCGGCCAACTCACTCTTGGGTGGAGCATATTCCGGCGCGATCACGTTCAGCAACTCAACGACCGGAGGAGGGGCGGTGCGTAACGTGGACCTGACCGTACTCACACTCGGGCAACTGGCAGTCAGCCCGGTAAACACGTTCAACGCGACGAGCCAGGTCGGCGGACCGTTCCGACCGTCCTCTCAGGACTACACGTTGAGCAACACCGGCAGCGTCTCGCTGAATTGGACGGCGAACGCAACTGCATCCTGGCTGAATTTGTCAGCGGCCAGTGGGACATTGGCCGCCGGCTCAAGCACCGTGGTGACCGCCACGATCAACAGCAACGCCATCACCCTGTCCCAAGGCAACTACAACGACACGATCGGATACACCAACACAAGCAGTGGGATCGGCAGCACTACGCGCGACGTGACCCTCAATGCAGTTAGCTTCGGTTTCTACGATGACTTCAGCACCTTCAACCCCGGCAACCTCGTCGGCCAGGTGAACTGGCAGGAGTCAAGTACTACGAACGTGCTGTGGACTTTTGAAAGCGACAATATCAATGCTTACAACGGCAACATCGTCACCACGGTGGGGAACATTGCGGCTGACGTCGGCTCGGGTGTCGCGACGGGAGTTCATGCGAACGTTTTATCAAAGTGGCTCGCGGTGTCGGGGAACGGCTCAGTGCACTCTTGGAGTGTTGACCACTGGACTGTTGGCGATTTCTTCCAATACAAAGTGAACGCACTGGGAGTAGCCGGCATCCAACTCTCCTGGGATCAAACGAGCAGCGGCACCGGACCACGAGACTTTCAACTTCAGTGGAGTACCAATGGCTCGGTTTTTACGGCCATCAATGCATACACCGTTCAGGCGAACGTAAGCAATTCGGCCCGGATTTTTTGGAATCCCAGTGTCTACGAACCGGCTGATCATTTCAGCAGGGATCTCAGCAGCATTACCGCGATCGAGAACCAAACCAACGTGTACTTCCGTTTCACTTGCAATTCGACGACAAATGCGAATGGCGGATCACTCACTGGTGCCACCGGTACAGATCGCATGGATAATTTCTTGGTTACCAGAACCGCCGTCACACCGATTCAAATCAGCGGAGGCAAGGTTTGGGTTCCGGGTGCTCAGACAGCTATCAAGCCGGATGCTTGGAAGAATTTCACCCCAACAACGAACCTGACCGTGTTTGCGGGTATCGTGGTAAACATCACCAACGCGCCCGTCTTGAACAGCGGTACCCCGTCGTTCTTCGCAGCAATAGCCAGCGCCAACAGTGGCGTCGGGGGCGATTCCGCGGCCAACTACCAACTCACCGCGAAAGCCGCGGATTCCGCCAATACGAACTACGTCTTCGGAGGTCGCACCACGGGCGAGGCCGGCGCACCGTTCGTCTATGGCACGACCGGCCTCAGCTACGGCACCACGTATCGCGTGATTATCCAGACTGACCCCTCCGGCACCAACACGATCGTGTATGTCAATCCGACGAACGACGTGCTTGGCGCCCAGACTCCATACCTCACTGCCGTGGGGGGAGTGGGTATTACCCCAGCCACGATCCTCGGATCGTTCATCGTGACTAAAAACAAGAACGGCTCTCTCCCGACCGTGGGTGCGGGAATCGGCAGGGCCTGCGCCGCGAGCGATTTCGCGAGTGTCTACCACTTCCTTGATGGCGACAACCCGCCGGTGGCCAGCTTTACCGGCAGCCCGACCAGTGGCGTCGAGCCGTTGAACGTCACGTTCACCGACACCTCCACCGGCACTATCAGCAATCGATTTTGGAATTTCGGTGACAACAACACGACGAACGTTACGACAAACGTTGTCTCGCATGCGTACGCCGCCGGCACCTATACCGTCACACTCATGGCCAGCGGCTCGGTTGGCGTCAGCACCATGACACGACCAAGCTACGTTACGGCGTTGACGGCGTTTCAAGCATGGCAGAATCAATACTTCCCCGACGTAAATGACCCTCGCCGGGCACCCGATGCCGATCCCGACGGTGATGGCATGAGTAACATGCAGGAGTTCTTGGCCGGCACCGATCCGACAGACAGCACCTCTTCGTTGCGCATCACATCTGTGGCCAGACAGGGCGACGATGTTCTTGTGGGTTGGACGACGCCCAGTGGGCGGACCAATGCCTTGCAATTCGCGGTGGGTGCGGCCGGTGGCAGCTACTCGAATAACTTCAGCGACTTGTTCATTGTGACCAACGCCCTCGGCGCCGTCACCAATCACCTCGACAGCGGCGCGGCCACCAACGTTCCCGCCCGGTACTACCGCATCCGCCTCGTGCCCTGAGTCGGTGTGCGTTGACAGCGTTGCCGGTGGCGTCTACGATGGCCGGGCATGAAGGAATTCTGGAAGGGGTTACGCAATTCGTTTTTCGCCGGGTTGGTGGTTGTCGTACCGGTCGCCGGCTCGATCGTGATTCTGCTGGGGCTGTTCAATTGGGTGACGAATTTTTTGTTGCCATCCTCGTTGCGCGGGCAGGAGGAGGCGTTTGTATACCGGGTGGTGGCGTTGGTGGCGTTTGTGGCGGTGGTGACGTTGGTGGGGTGGGTGACGCGGCTGGTGGCGGGCCGGCGGATGATCGCGCTGACGGAATCGATCATTGCACGGGTGCCGTTGCTCAACAAGATTTATGGATTTGTCCGGGAGGTCAGCCACACGATGCTGACCGGGCAGAAGACGATGTTTCAGCGCGTGGTGCTCGTGCCTCATCCGCGGCCGGGTATGTTCGCCGTGGGGTTTGTGACCAGCGAACGGGCTGAAGAAGCCCGCGCCAAAACCAATAGCGATTTGCTGCATGTATTTGTGCCGGCATCACCACCGACGCACGGATTTCTGCTGCTGGTACCGCGTGAACAGGTGGTTGACTTGGACATGAGCGTGGCCGAGGGAATGAAGATGGTGCTCTCTGGTGGGGCGGTTGTGCCGCCGCATATACCGAAAGCGCAACCGACGGTTTCGCCACCCGCGAGGTAATCAACGCATGGATGGCGAGCGCACCGAAGCGATCGTGTTGCGCCTCCAACCTGTCACTGAATCCAGTTTACTCGTCACGTGGTTTACGCGCGAGTTCGGCAAGTTGAAGACTCTGGCGAAGGGCGCCCGCCGACCGAAGAGTTCATTTCGCGGGAAGATCGATTTGTTTTACCTCGATGAGATCGTCTTCCTCCGCTCGAAGCGGAGCGACCTGCATTTGCTCCAGGACTGCTTTTTGGACGATCCACACCGGAAGCTGCGCAACACGGTTGAGACGTTGACTGCGGCTTCGTACGTTTGTGAGTTGGTGGAGGTTGGGACCGAACGCGAAGATGCGAATCCGAAGATTTTTGAGTTGCTGGCCGGTATTCTCGGTGAGTTGGAGCGCGCCGGCGAACCGGCACTGCTGATCTGGTTTGAATTGCAGTTGCTGGCGGCGACGGGCTGGAAGCCGAAGTGGGAGAAGCGCGCGGGCGTGAGCCGGGTGCTCGCGTCGTTGGCGGCGGCGAGTCTGAAGGCCGCGCGGCGCGTGCGGTTGAGCGAGGCGCAGGCGCAGGAGGCCCGGCAAGTCTTGTGGCAGTTTTCGGATGTTCAGTTTGGCCGGGCGCCGCGCGCGAGAAGGTTTCTGCGTTGAAATGGTCTATTGACAAGTCCGAGGCAGTCGTTATCATGGGCGCAGGTTCGGCTGGTTCAGTTCACGGGCGGTGAGGAGCATCAGCCGGAGGGTTTTCTGCGAGGAACAGGAGCGTTTGTCGAGATGCAAGCGCGCGATTAGCACGCCAAGAACAAATCTTAACAGGAGTCCTACATCATGGCTACAGAAGATATGGCTTTGCACAAAGTGGAGTTCCCGGCCTACGAGACACCCAACACCGAAATCAACACGATCCAGATGGTCGGGATTGCGATGGCATTTACGATCATCTGGTACGCGTTGTTGTGGTTCACACCGGTCTCTAAAGATGCATCGGGCAAGCTCCAGCAGAACTTCCTCCGCGACTTGTTCATCGGCGCGACCGTGACGGAGCAGGGCCAAGTGAAAACGTTCTTGACCGACCGCGTGATCTTTCAAAGCACCATCACGTTTGTCTGGGCGCTGTCGGTCGGCAACATCATTCTGAAGGTTGCGCGGATCAAGAAGGAGCGCGCGTCGCTGGATGAGAGCCTTGTTCCCGATGGGCTAGATATGACCGACTCGGACGGGCTCGTCGAACTCTATGAGCGGGTCAAGTCCCGTCCGAACCTCGCTGAGAGCCTCGGCTTGACGCGCGTGGCGCGGGTGCTCGCCATGTGGATCAACACGGGCGACTTCGAGCGCACATCTGAGTACGCCCGCAATCAGGCCGACATGACCGCGCTGGCCTCCGACGCATCATTCCGCCGCAATCGTCTTTACATTTGGGCGATGCCGCTGCTGGGATTCGTCGGCACCGTGTACGGCGTGGCGGCAGGCATCAGCGGTTTCGCCGGATTTTTGCATCAGGCCAACGTAACGCCCGAGCAGATTAAAGAGCAGGTGGGCTTGATCACGACGGGTCTGGCGGTGGCGTTCTTTTGCACGCTGCTTGGCTTGCTTACGGCGGGCTTAGCCGCGTTCCCAAGCTTGATGGCCGAGCGCAAGGAAGAGGATGCACTGGCCGAGATTGACGAATTCGTGGATGAACGGTTGCTGTCCCGGATGCCGTCCGGTGGCACTCAGGCCGCGCAGCGGTTCCCTGCAGAGGAGATGACGGCGGCGATTCGTGAAGGGTTGGAGGGTTTGACGACGCAGTCGAGGTTTCCCGTGGAGGAATTGGCGCAGGCGATCGACGCCGGCTTCCGGCGCCTGCCGAATCCCGACCGCTACGAGGAAGTGTTTACACGTGCGGTTTCCAAGGCGGGCGAAGTTATCAACCAGAAGTATGAAGAGTTTCAGACCAATTACGAGCGGCGCATTGGTGAACTAGGCTCGCAATTGGGTGGAAAACTGGAAGCGGTAGCCAATAACTTCAATGCCGGCTCGCAGCGGACGATGGGTGAGTTCACCAAGTCACAAGAGCGCACGATGGAGCAGTCCAGCAAGAACGAACAGAAGTTGACCGAGCGATTCGACGAGTTGACTGAGCAAATCACCACGCTCGGCAAGGAGCAAGCCGAGGCATTCTCTGAGGCGCACGAACGGTACGTTGAGGCGGTCGAAGAATTGGACAAGAAGGAGATTCAACGTTGGGAGAAGATGGTGGCCGATTTCAATCAGTTGTCCGTGCGGCTTGCCGAGTCATTCAAGCAGGCGGTGGCCGGCATGGATTCGGCATCGGCCCGATATAGCGAGCGCATTCAGGCTTCGGTAGAGGCACTGACGGAACAGCTCGACAAAGTCACGCAGTTGGGCAATGAAATTGACAAAGTGCTGCGCACCACGCAGTCGATGGAAGCCACATTGCGGCAGGTCGGTAGTTCTGACGAGTTTCGTCAGACGCTGGCCAACCTCCGCAATCACCTGGTCACCAGCGACGAGTTACTCAAGCAACTGTCCAAACCGCGCAGGGTAGTCTTCGCCGAACAGCGCGCCGACGATAACATGTGATGACTGTACTCGGCACCGAGCCGCCACCGGAGAGCTAGCATGGCGAGACGGAAAGCATACGAAAAAATCGACATCAATGTCGAGCCGTTCCTGTCGATCATGGCCATTGTGCTGAAGCTGATCTCGTTGATCTTGGTGGTCATCATCATGCGCATCGCTCTGAATCCGCATGCTCTGAAGATCATTGCCTTAGCCGGAATCTTTCAGGGGCGCGGGAACATTGAGAACCCAAAGATCCCTTCCTACATCGACTGTTATCCCGACGGCTTGGTTTTATACCCGCTCGGCACAAGGGTGAGCTGGGAAGACCTGCAACGACCCGGGAACGCCGTCGAACAGCTCTTGGAAAAAGTGCAGGAGAATACAGCCAAGGAGTACGTCGTGGTGATGGTGCGTCCGCAATCGGTGAAGTACTATCGCACGGTGCGTAACCTGATTGGCAAACGACCGATCGACGTGGGCTATGATGCAGTGGATGCCGACTTCAAAGTTGACTGGGACGAAGCGCGAAAGGCGCTTTCTGTTTCGGAGTAATTGACATGTCGCGAAGAAAGAAGAAAGGGGAGCCAGAGTTGCTGATCGTGTCGTTCTGCGACATCGTGACGGTTACGACGGCGGCGATGTTTTTTGCCATGCTCATCACCGTGCAGGAGGCGGTTAAGATTCCCGTGTTTCGACCCACGCCGCGGGCTATACCAACTGACAAGAAACCTGTCTTCTTCGAGTGCCGTAGTGGTCAGGTCTTCTATGTAGATAAGGATGGACTGGACACACAGGTTGCCAAGTTGATGTCTACGTTGAACACTGGGGGGCGGAGTGGCGATATAGCGCAATTTTCAAAAATCATTCAGGGTCAAGTAGTTAGCAATGCATATTACAAGGTGGACCCCAAATACTTGCTGGTGGGGGTGATGGCACTGGAGGGGCTTCCTGAAGTGCATGGGGACAACATTCAAGAGATACAAAGGCGGAACAGCAATTTTGGGGAAACCCTCGCCCAGATAGACGAAAAGGACCGCTACCTTGTTTTTTTGGTCAGAGATGATAGTTTTGATGTGTTTCGAAAGGCACGGGAGATTGCTGATCGCACCGGATATGACACGGGTTGGGAACTGCTTGGTGCGGACGAGCCTATCAAGTTCGGCCAAGGCACCACAATTAACATTCAGTAGATGGGATTGAGGGAATAGCTTTTATGGCGTCTAATGGAGCGAAGGGTAATAAGGCGAGGGGCGGCAAAGCCAACGTCATCGTCTGGAGTCTACTCGCACTTCTAGTGCTGGCGGCGGGAGTATTAGCTCTCAACGTTACCCAACGCTTCCGCCGGGTCGTGCAGGAAACCAATCAGGTTCGCACGGTAGTCCAAGAGGCCGTTCGACGACAAGAGATGGTCGTCAAGGCCCCCGCCCGCAAAGAGTTCTCGGCCGCATTCTTGCAGATGGCCTTTGGTGACAACCCGCCTCTTCTTGAGCAGATTAAGGATGCACTGGGAAAGGCCCTTGGCGAAAAGCCATCTCTTTCGCAAGGTGATGTGGCGATGATGCTGGTGACCTACCGTGCCGAAGGCGAACTGCGTGACGTTGCCATTCACGTGTTCGGCAATTTGATCCCTGAAAGGATGCCGGCATTCAGCTCTGAGGGCTACTGGAAATCTCAGTTGCCCGATCAGTTCTACACGATGGGCCAGTCGTTTCTTCAGGTGCTTGGACGTCAGGTGCTCATTCTTGCTGACAAGGACACCGAGAAGCGCCAACAGGAACTGATCGACGCGGTTGTGAATAACCGCTATCCCGTCATCGAAGATTATCTTCACGATCCGGTTTCCTTTATTGCCGTCATCCCCGAGCCGGGCCGGTTGTTCTCCGAGCAGTTCCGGCCCTACATGGCGGCGGTCTTGATCAAGGGAAAAGTTTCGCTCGACGAAGCGCGCGCCGAAATGGTGGCCCTCAGTTTCGATCCGAAGCGCGCGCAGGATTTGGCGCAGTTGATGTCTGACACACGCCTGATGGCCATCGGTGTGGCGCGACTGCGCTACGGCGGGAACGAGCCGTCGGAGCAGGCCCTGCAATCGCTGACGAAGGTGCAAATCCGCGCAGAGGGTCCAACGGTGATTGCGCGCACCATGATGCCCGGCCCGGCCATCGAGCGCGGACTGCCAAGAATAGTCCAAGCGCTCTCCAAGGGAATTGGCCGCATCAAACGCGGCCCCGGATATCCCAGCTGAAGTTACTGGCCGAAATTGGCGGCCCGGCGTGTTAGGATGATGTTATGAGCGGCAGAAAATTCAGAATCACTTTCGGAGTGCTGCTCGTGTTTTCCTGCGGACCCTTTTTCGCCGTGTTTGGCCAGCAGGGAGAACCGGCCGATTCGGGTCTGGTCGGTGCCTACCGGCGTTTGCGTTTCGAGCGCCAGTATCCCCCCGAGTTGGCGGCTTATATTCAAGGCAAAATTCAAGATGCACCACGCGCCTCGAAAGCCTTGGCCGAACTGGTCAAGGACGAACGGCCCGATGTCCGGGCGCTGGTAGCCATGCTGTTGGGCGAACTGGGACAGCCGGAAGGGGCGCAACCACTGTGGCAACTTCTGCGCGACGACGCCGAATACGTGCGCATCACCGCCGCGGGCGCGATCGTGCGTCTGGCCCAATTGACTCCGGTATCCGTCGCTGTCGACGGCTTGAAGGATCAGCGACCGCCGGTGAGACGACTTGCGGCAGCGACGATGGCGCATCTCGGGGATAAGAGCGCCGAAAGCGCGTTGATTGATACGCTGCGCGACAAAGACGAGATGGTGCGCATGGACGTAGCCCGGGCGCTCGGTGTGTGCGGTACCGAGGCGGCCGTGCCATCATTGGTGGAGGCTCTTCACGACCGGAGCGTTCTGGTGCGCCTGGCGGCGGCCAGTTCATTGGGCAATTTTCATGACACCTCCTTGATCCATCCGCTCACGGAAGCGCTGAAGGATCCGGATTGGCACGTGCGGGCGGCGGCGACGATGGCCTTGGCAAAGGTGGGGGGCGATGCAGAGGAGAATCGAGCGACGGTCACGACGCCGATCATCAGCAAGTTACAGGAGGATCAGTTTGCTCTGGTGCGGGACCGCGCTGCCGACGTGCTGGGATTGCCCAACGACAAGAAGGCAATTGACGCATTGGTGACGGCGGTGATCTCGGAAGACCGCGATGCGAGATTCCACGCAGCCCAGACGATTGCCGGTGCTAAGATGAGTGCCGCCTTGCCGCTGCTGCTGGAGCACGTTCACCATTCCAATCCTGAAGTGCGGCAGCGGATCATGCAGATTTTTGGTGAGATCGGCGGGAGCGATCAGGTCCCGGTCGTTGCCGAGGCGTTGAACGATCCCGATCCGTCCGTGCGATTGGCGGCAGTGACCGCGCTGCGCAAGATGCACGAGTCCGGCGCGGCCGACGGGCTGAAGAAGAAGCTCAATGACCCGGATGCTCATGTGCGCGCTCAGACGGCTCGCACTTTGGGTGATTTGGGTGAACGCAGTGCCGTTCTGAATCTGATTGCACTGCTTCGCGACGAAAATGGATTCGTTCGCAGCGCGGTGGCCGAGGCGCTCGGAAAACTGGGCGACCGCACAGCGGTGCCCTCGCTGGTCAACGTTTTGGTGGGTGTTCAGGAGGCGAAGGGAGTGGGAGCAAAGCCCGAGGGCCTCATCATCGGTTCAGGGGCAAATCTGCTCCCCGATGTAGCCAAACTCAAACAGGTTGAAGAGAAGGTCAAGGCAGTGCAGGCGCTGGGAGATATCGGTGACAGCGTCGCGGCGGACCCGATCATTCAGTACGGTTTGAAATCGGAGGACGCGGGACTTCGCGCCGAGTCGGCATACGCGTTGGGCAAGATGCGCGTCGAGCGAGCAGTCGAACCGTTGAAGAACGCGGTCGCACCCTATTATGAAACGGCGCCACTCGACGCGGAGAACGTGATCGCTTCTGAAAGCTCCGTTCCTGATTCCGTCCGGCTGATGAAAGAAAAGGAGGCCCGAGTGCGCGCGTCGGTCGCTTGGGCGTTGGGGCAGATTGCTGACCCGACGGCGGTGCAGACATTGAACCGGGCGGCGAATGACGCGAACAGTCTCGTGCGCGACGCTGCCATCGAGGCATTGGCGAAGATCAACGAGCGCGAAGAGTCCATAGCGGTGGCCGGCAAGAGCGCGCGGCCGGCTCAGTGACCAGTTGCCGGCTGAGGACGAGGCGACGTTCTGGAAACCCGGCGGGATTTGACAAGGTCAGAATCTCACCTAAGTTGTCGCAAGCGTTGGAGATTGAGTCTGCGAGATGGCGGGTAGAGTGGAGAAGGGCTCCTCTATTGGCATTAAACTTGCAGTTTGCATAGTAGATGTCATGAAAGTTGATCGCGTCCACAAAACACTTCGATTTGCTTCGAGAAAGCATTGGCTGCGCACCTTGGTGTTGACCGCGGCCATCGCGTTGCTACCGGCCTTCGCTGCGCGCGCGGAAGCCGCGCCCAAAAATGACCGTCCGGCCCCAAATCTGAAATCGCCACCGTCTTTTGGCGAATGCGTCACACTTCTTCGTCAAGCCGTGCCGGAGAACCCGGAGTTGGTTACGGCGGTTTCCACGTTGATCAACCAGTCGCAGGAAACTGACCGCGAATCGACCACTCCCTCGCTGATGATCGTCAGTTATCGCAAACAGCAGAAGTCCGTTCGCGACGTGGTGGTGCAGGTCTTTTACGATCCGCTGGCCGGCGAACTGAATGTCCTGAACCCAGACGGATACGTCCGCAATCGTCTCGGAAACGAATTGTTCGGCTCGGCGGATCAGTTGTTGGGATTGATGTTTTACCGGGCCAGTTTCATGGGCGACCGGGCCGAGGTTCAGCGCCAACAGCGCGCCATGGAAGCCACTCTCAACGGCGACATGACGCTGTTGCGCGAACAAACTGTCGAGCCATTGTACGTCGTCCTGATCATGCCGCGTGCGGGCCGGTTTCTGCCCGGCAGCTTGCGCTCCCGCGTGCGCAGCATCGTGGTCAATGCCGAACTGACTTTTGGCGAATGGCGAACCAAGATCGGGCTGGTCACAGACAATCCGGACGAGGCCGAGCGAGTGGGCAATGTCGTGGCGGCGTGGCGTGAATTGGCCGTATCGCTGGCCGACACGTTCGCCAGTAACACCGCCGGCAAGCCGCTCCGGGAAGCGTTGCAGGCGGCCTCCGTCGAAGTGGACGATAACCAAGTGCTCGCGACCGCTGCCGTGCCGTCCCAGACGATTGTGCGCGCCTCGAAGGAAATCACCGGCCACGCTCCGCCCAAGCAAGTAACACTTTGCCATAAGGGGCGTACGATTACGGTGAGTGAGGCGGCCGTGCCGGCACACATGGCGCATGGCGATACGTTGGGTCCGTGCCCGGTCGTACTCTGCCACAAGGGGCGCACCATCGAAGTCGCCGCGGAAGCCGTGGCGGCGCATCTGGCGCATGGCGACACGATCGGCCCCTGCCCGTAGCGCGAGCGCTGGCACGTTCATTCGGAGCGTAAGCTCACGGTTCGAGTCATGATGGGGGAAAACGGAGTCTCTCGATTCACATGTTCCGGCCGCGCTTGGCGTGTCATCACCGCGTCATGGTGCGGCGCGATGCTTTTGCTTGTTCCGGTACTGGCCCAGCAAGACGCGGCTCAACCCAACCCGCGCCTGCAGCGCTTGAACAGATGGTTGAAGTCGCGCAGCGAGATGGTTCGCTTGGACGCCGTCAAAGAAGCGACCTCACTTCCCCGGGCCGACGCCTTGCCGCTTCTGCTCCAAGCGTTGCACGACCCCAGCACGGAAGTGCGCGGCTTTGTGGCTTGGAGTCTACAGAATTTCAAAGACCCTCGCTCCGTGGACGCGTTGCGCGAACTTCTGAAGCAAGAGAAGGGTGGCGGAGAAGATAGTGATCGAGTGCGGGCTTCGGCAGTCTGGTCGCTGAGTCACATCGGCGGCCGGCAAGTCTTGGCGGAGATCATCAAGTTCGCAAAGGAAGACCCCTCGGGCACCGTCCGCTTCCGCGCCGTTTGGGGGCTGGCATTCATTGGTGACAAGTCGGCGTTGCCGGTCGCCATCGAAGCCCTCGGCGATGAAAACGTTTCGGTGCGCGAACGCGCCGCGTTGCTGACGTTGGAAGCGCTGCAAGACGGCTCGGTGGCCTCCCGGTTGCTGAAGCTGACCGCCCATCCGCGGGTTGACACGCGCCGATTGGTGATGTACCTGCTCGCGCGCTACGGCAACAACTCCGTGGTTCCGGCATTGACCGAGGCACTTCAAGATGCCGATGCCCTTGTGCGCGCGGAAGCGGCGCTCTCACTGGGCAAATTGCACGCGCGCACCGCGCTGGAGAAGTTGCTGCCACTGCTCAAAGACCCGGACGAACACATTCGCGGCTCGGCAGCCTATGCGCTCGGCCTGATTGGAGGACCACCGGCGATGGAAGCGTTGCGTCCGCTTCTTGAAGACGACCGGGCCTTCGTGCGGGCCGTCGCCGCGGAATCGTTGCAGCGGCTGGGCGACAAGAGCGTCAAACCGCCGGAAGGCTTCAAGGCCGCCGACTTGTTCACGTATCCGATTTACAGCCCTGAGCACGCGGACTTGTATCGCTAATCCCGCGGCGCGCGACACACGCCGTTGGTCGAGTTCCGGACGAACTCCACCAACTCGCGCGCTTCCGGCGAAGCCAACGTGCCGGCCTCCTTGGTCGCCTGCGCAAAACTCAAGCCCGAACGAAAGAGCATCTTGTACGCTCGCTTCAACTCCGTCTGCGCCTCCGCCGAAACTCCGGCGCGCTTCAACCCCACGACGTTCAGCCCGTGCACCTCATTGCGCTCCGCGACGAGCAGGAACGGCGGTACGTCCATGGCGATGCGGGCATTGCCGGAGATCATCGCCAGCCGACCGATGCGGATGAACTGATGCACGACGACTCCGCCGGACACGAAGGCCCGGTCGCCCACGTGCACGTGGCCGCCGAGCAATACCGCGTTGGCAATGATCACCCGATTGCCAATCACGCAGTTGTGCGCCACGTGGCACGAAACCATCAGGAAATTGTCATCGCCGATCGCTGTCGCGCTGTCCGGCTCGGTGCCACGATGAATCGTGACGTACTCGCGGATCACGTTCCGGTCGCCAATCTTCAGACAACTGCGGCAGTCCCGCTTGAAGCTCAAGTCCTGCGGCTCGTGGCCGATCACGGCGCCCATGTGAATCTCATTGTCGCGTCCGATCTCAATGCAACCGGTTAGGTACGCGTTCGCCCAAATCCTCGTGCCCTCGCCGATCTTGACATGGTCTTCGATGATCGCGTGCGGTCCAACCTCCACGGTCGAATCAAGCTCCGCCTTCGGGCTGACAATCGCTGTCGGATGGATGGCCATGTTGCCGGCCAGTATAAGGAATCCAGCGCGGCTTCGCAAAACAAGAAGAGGCCGGGGTTGACCGGCCTCCTCGTGAAGAAACGTCCCGTCGCGCTAGAATGCGGCGTTGAAGATCGGAATCACGTTCCAGCGTTCCTTGCTCTTGATCTCGTTCCACAAACCGATCTGAATGCCGGTCATGTCGTCAGCAAAGTTCGCCAGACCGATCTGGAGACCGTGCATGTTGTTTGATCGGTTCACGATGCCGACCTGCAACCCGGACATCCGGGCTGTGGCCTCGCTGTAAATCCCGCCGAATTGAAGTCCCCGGCCTTCGCCATGCACGATGTTTACCAGCCCGAACCCGACTCCGTGGAAGTCCTGCTCCGTCTCGTGCATCAGACCAATGTCCACGCCGGACATGTTCTTGTTCTTGCCGTAGATGTTCAACCGCACGCCCTGAATCGACTGCTCCTCCGGCACGAGCTGAATGGTCGGCACCAGCGCCAACTGAATAGGTTTCACAGCCTCCTGCGTCTGTGCCGATCCGCCCGCCGCCGCCCCGCCGGTCTGGCCTTTGTCTGCATAGGACGTAGCGGCCAATAAAAACGCCGCCGCTCCGCACACTCCAAGAATCCCGAACCTCCTCATACCTCTACCTCCTTGATAATTACGGTTTGCCTGAACAACCCCAAGAATTCTCCCAACCATGTGTCTCTGTCAAGCTTAGACAGCAGCCGTAGCCCGATCCTTTTCGCCGCCACTCGACCGTCGGTCTCCGCTGGCCGGTGGGAAAACAGTTTCCGGGCGCGGATTGGGCCGGTCCGACCCGTAGCCTGCGGCAACGCCTCTCGGATTGATAAAAACGAGCCGGTCTGCTTTCCTAAAGCCATGTTACCGGAGCGACTTGTGAAAGTCCCCCGTGCACGATGCCGTGCACAGATGTCCGGCTAATAATAATGTTCGGCGGAAATATGAAGACGATCAAATTCTTGGCTATCGCCGCTCTGATTTGGTTTCCGGTTGTCTTTGGCCTGAGTATCGCAGCCGAGGCCGTTGGCATTCCTGACACTGACACATGGATGTGGATTCTGCGCATCGCTGGCGCTGGAGTGGCAGCCTGCGCGGCATGGGCGATTGTTGGTGCGGCCAGAGCGACCGCGATAGCCCAAGCAGTCCTCCCGATATTGGGCGCCATTACGAATCTCGTGTATCTCATTTGCTCTATTATGGGCGCGGTGGCTGTGGTGATGGTTTTCGTGAGGGACTCGCGCTGGCTTTATGAGCGTGTATATCATCCGTATGTTTCTCCGTGCATAGCCTTGTGTTTTTTCAGCCTTGTGCCGATTGTGGTGCTTCTTATGGTATTTCGGAAGACTCGTGCAGTAGGCGGCATCAGCCTCTACCTGCTTTCGTTGTTCTTTGGATTTACTCTTTGGTTCTACTCACTCATGGTTGCAGGCTCTCACGGGCCGGGGTGGGTCATCGGTGGATTGCTTATGGCAGGTGTTGGCGTGATCTTCACCGCTATTATTTCGTCAGCGTTTTGGAGGGATTGGACTGTTGCGGGTAGCATACTTTTGGTCGCCGCAGTGATTGTTGTGGCACGGATGGTCGGCCTCTTCGTAGCCGAGAGGCAATTTGAGAAGGATGAAGATGCAGAGAGAAGCGCGGAGCCGAACAATACGGTCGAGCCAACGCCGACCCGCTGACGCGGCTCGGCGTGGCTCACCTTGAGCGATAGGCGAGATTTCTGATGGAAGAGAATTTGTTCATTCCAGTTGCCGGGGCTCGCCCTGCGATTCGGAGAGTCATCTCAAAAGGTGGCTCGGCTCTGGTCAAGGTTGGCAGCGAGTACCGATGCCTCCAGCATTTTCGCAGCTGTGACCGGCCACGCAGTCGGCTTCCTTGGCCGTTTTCTAAGATGCAGCCTTTCCGTTTTTGGATTTCCAGATGGACTGAGCCGCCCCGGAAAAGTACAGCGACCATCGACTTTCCTTCGTTGGATTTCTTTAAGGATTTTGTGGACGGCCGTGTCGGCGAGTCTAAGACCGAGTATCGTCACACTCAAATTGAAGAAGGTATTGAGGCGTTTCTTACTGGCTGTCATCCAGATGATGAAGTGTCTATTTCATACAACTCACGCCTATGACGCCTATCAATCCGATGGAGCTACCGGCGTGCTCGCCGCCGGCCTCTTTGGTAATGCTTCAGTCGCATCTATGAGGCGGTCGAGTGATCGGGCGATGTCAGCTAGCTTCTTGCCGGCATCAAGCTTAAAGCGCTGGTTCAATTCGTCGCAGATTCCTAGCAACGACCACTGTGCCAGAGCAAAGCTTGTGTCCTCAATGGGACTATGCCGATTCGGATCAAACAATCTCGCTCGCAGCTCCAAATGATCCGATGCGTGAATGCTGCGGGAAATCGGTCTGAAGAAAAATCGATAGTACGTCAAATATCCAAGTTTACGCATTCTCTCTTTCATGTTGAGAAGCGTAAAGCCGTGCGTTTGCAGCAGTTTGAACTGCTCCTTGGAATACCGCGACCGGATCTCGGCTTCTTTTGTCCGCATTTCCTGCACTATCGGCGAATTGTCCATATCGGATTCAGTGCGCAACTCAAGCTGTTTAAAGTAGTCAAGATCGAGTGCATCCCAAAACCGCTGGATGCCTCTTTCGCGCTCTGAATCCGCTATTCGGATGAACCAAATGAAATTAATCCAATTCTCGATGAGAATTCGGATAAGAGCTTGGCCTTGGTCGTCGAGTTTGTTCTCGTACAAAACATTGACGGCTCGTAGCGTTTTCGCTCCACGTTCAAGAAAGATGTAAGAGATGCATTCGAATTGCGCTTTGGGTGCAATACGGCGGAGCTTTTCACACAGTTCCTCAGCCGCTCGAAAGAGCCGCCGATTAAGCTTCAGCCATTCGAGCGTGTGGCGCTGCATCTAATACTGCGGGACGTTCGGATCAACGCGTTCGGCCCAGGCGTCGATGCCACCGGCAACGTTCTTGAGTTTGCCGTAGCCTTGGGAGCGCAGGAATTTCAGGGCGCGCATCGACCGGCCACCGTGGTGGCAGTGGAGGACGATAAGTTTGTCTTTCGGCAGTTCCTGAAAGCGTTGAGGTAACTCCGGTAACGGGAGTTTGACGGTGCCGTCGATGGCGCAGATCTGGAACTCGTCGGGATTACGAACGTCAACGAAGACGAAGTCTTCCTTCCGGTCGAGCATCTTCTTCACTTGTTCGACGGAAACATCGTCCGGGCCAAGCCCGGTATCTTCCTGTTCCACGATGGAATCTCCCGATGTGCCGGCGTCCTCGCCGCGGCCGATGCCGCAGAACTGGTTGTAGTCAATCAACTCCGTGACCGTCGGGTTCTTGCCGCAGACCGGGCAGTTCGGGTCGCGCGGAATCTTGTATTCCCGGAAACTCATGTCCATCGCGTCAAAGCGCAGCAACCGGCCCATAAGTGGTTTGCCTCGGCCAATGATGAGTTTCACCGCTTCGTTGGCCTGGATGTTGCCGATGATGCCGCAGATGACGCCCAGCACGCCGCCTTCAGCGCAACTCGGGACAAGCCCGGGCGGCGGCGGTTCAGGATACCAACACCGGTAGCACGGCCCGCCGAGATGCGGCGCGAACACGCTCGCCATGCCTTCCCAGCGGAAGATCGAGCCGTACACATTCGGTTTCTTCAACATCACGCACGCATCGTTGACGAGATACCGGGTCGGGAAATTGTCGGTGCCGTCGATGACGATATCGAAGTCTTTCAGAATCTGGAGCGCGTTCTCGCTGGTGAGCTTGGTCTGAAATGGGATGAAGTTCAGATTCGGGTTGATCGCCTTCATCTTCTCTTCGGCGCTCTTGAGCTTTGGCTTACCGACATCCGGGGTGAAATGGATGATCTGGCGCTGAAGGTTGCTGAAGTCCACCGTGTCGAACTCGACCATGCCAATCGTGCCGACGCCGGCCGCCGTGAGATAGAGCGCGAGCGGCGAGCCGAGCCCACCGGAGCCGATGAGCAACACTTTCGCCGCCTTGATGCGTTCCTGACCTTCGACGCCGACTTCCGGCAAGATGAGATGCCGGGAGTAGCGTTTGATTTCTTCGTTGGTCAGCTTCGCGCGATTCTTGATGACCGGGTCGAGCTTCTGGAGATTGCCGCCGGCAATCGACGGCACGATGGAAATCTCATCGCCTTCGTTGAGCGGCGCGTTGTCGCCCTTAGAGCGAATGTCCTCGTCGTTGACGTACACCCGCACGAAATTGCGGAGCTTGCCGTCGCCGTCGTAAAGGTGTTGCCGGAGTTGCGCGTGTTGCCGGGTCAGGCTATCGAGCACTTCGGTAATGGTCTTGCCCTGCACCTCGACGCTAGCCTGATTGTCGGCAAAACGGCGCAACGCCGTGGGAATTGTTACGGTAATCGCCATGCGCCCCAGTGTAGCCGATTGGACGAGAAATTCAACAAGCTTGACTGGAGAGGACGTTCCTGCTACACAAGCGACGGTCGGTTACGAAAAGCGCCCACTGGCGAGTCCAATTCGTAGTCCAGCCACGATTGCCGCAAAGCGCTGGGAACGAAGGGAAGGAACATGAAGACGAGACTATTCGGCATCATGGCAATGGGCTTCGCGTTGGCTACCTCAGCGATTGCAGCCTGCACCAATCCGCCGCCCGGGATGGTCGGTTGGTGGCCGGGCGACGGGAACGCCAACGACATTGTCAGCACCAACAACGGCGCCCTGATCAATGGCGCGACATTCGCCAACGGCGAGGTTGGTCAGGCGTTCAGCTTCAACGGCGCAGGCCAAGCTGTCGAGGTCTCCGACGCACCGAATCTGAATTTCGCGACAAATGCCCCGATGTCGGTGGACTGTTGGGTGTTCCGCACCGGAACCGAGCACGTGATGCATTTTGTCGGCAAACGAAGCGGGTGCGCGGACAGCACCTTCCTTAGTTACCAACTCGCTTTGAACACTGATTCAGGGCAAGGGCTTGTGTTCGGTGCCTACCCCACTGAGGCTGCCAGCGGGCTGGATCTTCCTTTAAATGTCTGGACACACCTTGCCGGCACATTTGACGGCGGCACGTATCGTTTGTATGTCAACGGCGTTTTGGTGGCTAGCGGCGCCGGGAGCCTTGGGCCAACAACCTCGGCGCCGTTGCTCATCGGCAGCTCGGGCGATTGTGTGACAATGGATGGTCTGATCGACGAAGTCGAAGTCTATAGCCGCGCCCTGTCCGACGCGGAAGTCGCTGCCATCTTCAATGCCGGCAGCGACGGCAAATGCAAGCCATCATGCGTCCCGACGGGTTTGGTCGGTTGGTGGCCAGGTGACGGCAACGCCAACGACATTGTCGGCGGAAACAACGGCACCCCGATTAACGGCGCGACGTTCGGCAGCGGGGAAGTTGGTCAAGCGTTCAGCTTCGATGGTGCCGGCCAAGTCATTGAGGTGCCGGACGCGCCGAGTCTAAATTTCGCAACAAACGCGCCGATGTCCGTGGATTGTTGGGCGTTCCGCACCGGAACTGAGCCCCTAATGCATTTCGTCGGCAAACGAAGCGGGTGTGGGGACAGTAGCTCACTCAGTTACCAACTTGCTTTGAACACTGTTTCAGGAGAAGGGCTCGTGTTCAATTCCGTCGCCGGCGAGGCCTACAGCGGATTGGATCTTCCATTGAATGTTTGGACACACTTGGCCGGCACGTTTGACGGCACAACCCTCCGTTTGTATGTCAATGGCGCGCTGGTGGCAACCAATGCCGGGAGTCTCGGGCCGACAACTTCGGCGTCGTTGCTGATCGGCGGCTCGGGCGATTGCGCAACGACTGACGGGCTGATCGATGAAGTCGAAATCTATAATCGTGCCCTGTCCGATGCGGAAGTGGCCGCTATCTTCAACGCCGGCAGCACTGGCAAATGCAAGCCGGAATTCCGCATCACGGCCATCGCGCGCGCGAGCAACGACATTCGGCTGACATGGATCACGACGGCTGGCAAGACGAACTTCGTACAAGCCACGAACGGTGACGCGAATGGCGGTTACACGAACAACTTCGCCGACATCAGCCCCAGCATTGTGGTTGCCGGCTCTGGATCAGTCACCACTAACTTCTTCGACACCGGCGGCGCGACCAACAAACCCTCACGCTACTACCGCATCCGCCTGTTGCTGCCGTGACCGGCATCAGTCGAGAATCTCCACTGGCTCTTGGTCAAATTGGCTTCGATCTTCCCGGAGCAGCCACGAGTTCGATTCGACCGTTTTGCCTTGGCACACGGAGACGATGAGATAGGAAAGATTCGGCCACGCGTGGTCGAGGTCGAATCGCGACGGTCGCGCGGCGACGTCCGGGTGCGAGTGATAAATGCCGAGCACTTGCAGGCCACGCTTGTCGGCGTCGCGCTCGATCTTCATGTACACGAGCGGGTCGATGAGGTACCGGTTGCGCGCGCTGTCGGTGCGTTCGTTGCCGGCGGCGACAATCTCAGTAACGGTGCCGGCCCCGCCTTCGTCGGGGCAAGCCTTGCCGAGTAGAACACCGCACGCCTCGTTCGGGTAACCGGCTTCGAGGTGCTGGTGAATCTGCTGCAACAGGGTGCGTGAGATTTTCATGGCTTCTTCAACCGCGAGTAGACGCGAATGGACACGAATGTCGGAGCGACGCATGCTTCGCTCCAACGGCTGTATTCGCGTTGATTAGCGTACATTCGTGGTCTCATTTCGTTTCCCAGAACTTGTCGCTTTGATACCGCGAGCCGGCATCCGGCGCAACCGCAACCACGCACGCGCCATCCACCTTCAACGCCGCGCATACGGCGGCGCCGGCGCTGACGCCGACATACAACCCTTCTTCGCGGGTGAGCCGTCGCGCCATCGCTTGCGCGTCTTCGGTGTCAACGCCAATCACCTCATCGGCGAACTTCGGGTCGTAGATTTCCGGCACGTGCGAGGCGGTTTCCATGTGCTTCATACCTTCGAGGCCGTGGAACGGGCCGCTCGGTTGCATCGCGATGATTTTGATGCTCGCATTGAACTCGCGCAGTCGCTGGCCGGTGCCGATCATCGTGCCGCTCGTGCCGAGGCCGGCAATGAAGTGCGTCACCTCGCCCTTGGTTTGCTCGATGATCTCGACGGCGGTGGTTTCGTAGTGTGCCCGAGGATTCTCGGGGTTGCCGTATTGGTCGGGGTAAAAGTAGGTGTCCGGCTCCGCTTGGAAGAGCTTCTGCGTCTCGAAATACGCGCCGTCGCTGCCTTGCGCCGGGTCGGTCAGAACCAGTTCGGCACCGTAGGCGGCGAGAAGCTTTTTGCGTTCGGCGCTGGCGTTGGCCGGCATCATCAGCTTGACCCGGTAACCGCGCCGCGCGCCGATCATCGCGTAGGCGATGCCGGTATTGCCGCTGGTGGCGTCGAGGATGATTTTGTCGGGCGTCATCTGCCCGGACAATTCGGCGGCGCGAATCATCCGGTAGGCGGGCCGGTCTTTCACGGAGCCGCCGGGGTTAAACCACTCGGCCTTGAGGAAGATGCGCTTGCCGGCGCCGATGCGGAGCAGGGGAATCAGCGGTGTGTTGCCGATGGTGCGGAGCAACGCGTCGGGATCGTCTTGGGGAAGAAGCGACATCAAGCCGGTCTGTCGCCCTTCACGATCGGTGCATTGACCAGATTGCCCCATTCGGTCCACGAACCGTCGTAGTTCGTCACGTTCGGATACCCCAACAAGTATTTCAGGACGAACCAGGAATGAGCGGAGCGTTCGCCGATGCGGCAATAGGCAATCGTGTTGTCGTAGGGCGTGACGCCTTTCCCTTCATAGAGTTTCTGGAGCGCGTCCTTGTCCTTGAAGGCGCCGTCTTCATTGACTGCTTGTGCCCACGGGACGTTGATCGCAGTGGGGATGTGGCCGCCGCGCTGTGCGGTTTCGCTCATACCGGGTGGGGCGATTACCTTGCCGGTATACTCATCGGGCGAGCGCACGTCCACGAGATTGAATTTACTTTCTTTGATCGCCTGCATTACGTCGTCGCGAAATGCGCGAATCGAAAGATCAGGCTCACCGGCACGATAATTCGTCGCGGGATAGCTTGGTACGTCCTTCGTCAGCGGCCGGTTCTGCGCGAGCCAGATTTTCCGGCCACCGTTCATGATGCGAGCGTCGGCGTGGCCGTACAATTTCATTTGCCAAAACGCGTAGCAGGCAAACCAGTTGTTGTTATCCCCGTACAGCACCACCGTCGTTTCGTTGGCGATGCCGGTGGCGCGCATCAACTTCTCGAAACCGTCTTTGGTGAGAATGTCGCGGCGGACGTTATCGCAAAGCTGACTCTGCCAGTTCCAGCCGACGGCGCCGTCAATGTGTCCTTGCTCGTAGGCGGTGGTGTCCACGTCCACTTCGACGAGCCGGACGTTCTTATCGTTCTTGTGCTGTTCGACCCAATCGGCGGACACGAGGACTTGTGGCTGTGCGTAGGTTGATGCCATCGCGCTCTCCTGCGTTGAAGAATTGGTGGAGATGAGGGGATTTGAACCCCTGACCTCCTCGTTGCGAACGAGGCGC
>JBGQCJ010000054.1:0-25830 GCA_041495285.1 Verrucomicrobiia bacterium | reverse complement strand
GTTGCAGTCGCGCACGACCCAGCCGCTGACTGTCGAAGTCAATGATGGCTCCGGCTGGACGCCGTTGACGGTGACAATGCCGGGCAACACGGCTCCATGGAATCTAATGGCGCTGACCGGCGTACCGGCGACGCATACGCTCAGTGTTCGGTTCTCGAAGGACACCAGCAACACCAACTCCTTCCGCCTCGACGACATCAAAGTAGTCGGCTCGCAAGGCGCCGCGGCGATTACCGCCCTTGGTCCGACCTCATTCTGTCCGGGCGGCTCGGTGGACCTTGCCGCCAGCACCGGCAGTTCGTGGCTCTGGTCGCCGGGCGGGGTGACGACACAGACGAACCACGTCACCACAGCCGGGAACTACAGCGTGACGGTCACCGATGCGAATGGTTGCCAGTCCAGCGCGGGCCCAGTGGCGGTGTCGGTCAGCTCCACCCCGACATCGACAGTGACCAGCGATGCGCCGTACTTCAACGGCGCCTATCGGATCGTGGCCGGCCAGCCGCTGCAACTCTCGGCTTCTTCCGTGCTGAACGCGACGGCCTACAACTGGAGCAGGAGCGGCGGCGGATTCTCCGCGAGCGGTCAATCCGTAAGCGACACGCCGCCGGCGGGTACGTACACCTACACGGTGACAGTACCGACGACCTCGTGCACGGGATCTGGTTCGACGAACGTGATCGTACTGGCCACGACGGACGGGACGATTCCAGATCAATGGAAGAGCGACCATGGGTACGCGTCCAATACGTCGTCGTTAAGCTCGGGCAACAACGGGATGACGCTGCTGCAGAATTATCTGGCGGGCGTGGATCCAACGAACACGGTGGGTGATCGTTTGAAGATCGGAAACATCTCGGTGACCCCGGCCGGCATCGTGACCGTCGACTGGAACAGTAAGCAGGATGGCACGACCGCGCAGCGACTCTATGATGTGTATACCCACACCGGGCCGTTCAGCAACAGCGTTGCCTGGACGCGCCCGCTGTCGAATGAGGCTCCGCAAGGCGCCACCAGTGGCGTCGAGGATGACGTCAACGCTGCGAACATCACCCAGCGGTTCTACCGCGTGACCATCGCCGGCCACACCAACGACGTGGCCACACCGGAGATCGCAGGAGTTCACACTCTGCATCTGGTGGAGGGTGCCAACTACGTTTCGCTGTCCATGCTGCCGGGCACCAACACGCTGTTGAGCGTGCTGGGAACCAATCAACTGCCGCAGGGCAGCTCCGAATCCACCGCCACGACCGTGGACATCTGGAACCAGAACACTCAGATCTCCGGTGCCCGCTACTGGCTGGCGACGGGCGATAACGGCTGGATACACCACGGCGATAGCGCGCCATCGAATGGCGTGTTGCTGGATCCGAATAAAGGCTTGGCGATTACGATCCGCACAGGTCAAGGCCCACAGACCCTGCGAATTGTGGGATACGTGCCGACCGCCAACGAGGTGCAGGTCGTGCAAGGGACCAACGGCTACACGGTCGCCAGTTCCACGTTCCCGACGCCGATTCCGCTGAACGCCACCGGCGGCGGCGACGGCAGCGGGTTGGTGGCCAGTGGATTCCTGGGCGGGACCAGTGTGAGCCGCTCCGACAACCTGTTGTTCTTCAACCCGGCGACGCAGCTGTTCGACATCCGGATCTGGTACGCCACCGGGGATAGCAAGTGGCATAATGCCGACGGTTCCGTCACCACGAGAAACCTCCAACCCGGGGAAGCGTTCCTGATCCAGCGGTCAACCTTTGGCGGCCACGCGGGGAACATCACCTGGACAAACACCGTGCCGTATACTACAGTACCGCAACTGCAAGGGCCATAAGATGAAACGGACACTCATCATTCTGATCGTCGTCAGCGCTGTGCTGGGGGGGCTGATGCGGCCTTGCGCCGCCACGCTCATCAACCTCGATCTGTACAACACCGAGGCGCTGCTGAACAGCGATGCGTTTACACCGCTGCTGGGCACCACGAACTCCGGCGATCTGGTGCAGGTGATCCTGCTGGGGGCCGATAATACGATCAATGCGCCGGACATCTACGGCAATCCGGGCGGCGACGATACGCTGCTGTCTTTCGGCAACCCCACGAACAGTTGGCTTCACGTGGGGTTTGGTGTGCCGTTCAATCCCGACCAGGGTTTGCTGGATGTGTTTCCGTTGCAGTACGATTCCAGCCTCGTCGGCAGCAATGTCTTCGTGCGGTTCTGGAATGCCGCGACGCCGGGGGCGGCCACCTATTACGGCAACTCGACGAACTTTACCCTGCTCGCGGGCACGGGCCCCGGTTCGGATCAGGCCGCATGGGATTTTGTGCCGACCGGTTCCAGTCCGCACATCACGGATCAGCCGTTTAACGCCTTGGTGATTCCCGAGCCCTCGAACTTGTTCCTGTTTGGATTGATCGCTTGGGGTTACTGGCTGTGGCGGCGACGGACGAAGCTCGGCATAGCGTAAGCTGGCCGTAGGGACTACGCATGAAGAACTGGGTCGTTGCGGCAGTAGCTTTGGCTTGGCTGATGGTGACCCATGCTGCTTCGGCGCAACTAACGCCCCTCGATGTCCGTGCCAGTGCTCCCATTCTCGATGCCGCCGGCTCAGTGTTGCCGGGCACGCTGACGAATTTTGGGTGCGCCAACGCACCGGGTGGCTTGGTGCAGATCCTGAAGGTCGGCACGGGCAACATCGCCCACCTGCCCAATCTCGATGGCACTCCCAGTGGTGGCGATACCGTGTTGTTCACGACCGTGATTGGGGATTATAACGGCTTGAACCCGTGCACCCTCGGCCATCAACTGGACACCTCGTTCACCCCCCGCCCGGCGAATGGGACAAAGATTTTTGCACGGGTGTTTGATGCGCCCACAACCAACAGCGCCACCTACTGGGGACAGTCCGTCACCTTCTCCGTCAACAACTCCACGGTCTTTGACGTCAGCGTCGCCGGCCTGAAAGCCACGACGATGCCCAAGGGTGTTGACCCCATGACGATCGTCGATAGTAAGGGACAAACGTATTACACGGATCTGATTGCGAATATCAACCCGCTGGATCCGAACGACGTTTTCGCCACCAGCGGCTTGGTCACCTCCAACACCCAACTCAGTGTCACGGGTCATGTTAGCCGCCTCTACACCTTGCAGCGCGCCACCAACCTGACGGCATCAACGCCGTGGACGGATGTGAGCTCAACAGGCCCGCTCAGCACCGACACAACTGTGACCTTGACCGATCCCAGCCCGCCGGCGGTCCAGAAACTATTCTATCGGATCAAAGTCACGATGCCGTAAGCCGCTGTCTCGGCGCAAGACGGGCTTTGACACTCCACGAGTGGCTTGAGCGCCACCGCTGACGTGTTAGGATTCAATTAGTATGTGTTGGACAAGACTTGTGCGATCACTCACGGTGGTTCTCTTGGCGATGGCTGCAACGGCTTCGGGCCAGCCCGGTGATACGCCCGTAGACGCCGACAGTTGTTACCGCTCCGCTTGGGAACTGCAGAAGCAAGCCGAGGAATCCAAGTCGCCGGAGGATTCAAGAACCTACTTCAACAAGGCAATTGAACAGTGCGACGCCACAACGAAGATCAGGCCGGACTTTTTTCGCGCTCATGCACTGGCCGCCCACTGCCTCAATCGCCTGGCACAACTGAACACGACTCGGCAGCAGCACCGCGAATCCATTCAGGCAGCCCGCAATCGGTTTGAGATCGCAGCGCGTTGCACAGACGTGAATCCAGCGTTGTTTCGGGAATGGGCAGGGATGCTCATTTCCGAGCTCGGTTCCTATGAAGAGAGTCGCGATCGCTTAGCGCTGCTTCGCGATGCGAAGCGCGCGCTCGAATCAGGATTGAATCTCAAGGGCTTCAGCGGCGAACACGCAAGGCTGGAGCGCGATTTGGGGTTCTGTCTGTTACTGATGGGTCAGAATGTGAGCGACACGACCGAGAAACGCAGCTTGTACGAAGAAGCTATTCGCCGGTTTGGCTCCGCCGCTCAGGTCGATACAGTCGCCAACACAGCGCAACTGTCTGCGCGTTGGGGAATTGCGCTGGTGGAGTACGCCAAACTCACGAATGATCGCAAGATTCTGCATCAGGCTGTCGAACGACTCGAAACGGCCTTGCAGCAGGACGCTCAAAACCTAGAAGCGCGTTACAACCTGGTGTGCGCGTATGCGTTACTAGAGCGACCAGAGAACGCCATGCGCCACCTGCGCATGTGCCTGGACAACGACGATGCCAAACATACCTACTACAACTTGGCCGTCAAAGACCCAGATCTGTTGTTCCTGCGCCACACTCGCGAGTACAACGACCTCATCGCCGAGAAATATTCTCCGACGGCTGCCCCGGACGTGAAACCGCGGATCTCCGAATGATAACTCCTCTTCTGTTTTGCATGCTCAACCTCAGAGAGTGGATGCACCCGGGCGTCCCTGCCCGTGGGGACAGGCGCTGCACAGGCACGAAGGCCTGTGCCCCCGGGCTTTGAAATGAGTCCTACAACCGCCACGCGCGAACCACCGTTCCGCGCGCGATCGTGCTTGTTTCAGGCACTTCGACGAGACAATCAGCCTCGGACATCGAGGAGATCACATGCGACCCTTGTTTCGGTAACGGCTTGACTAACCACTTGCCGTCGCGGCTCTCCAATCGCGCCCGCATGTAGTGGAGTCGATCGCTACGATTGACGAAGTCTTCAGCCACTTCGGCCATCACGGACGAAAGTTCAAGATCCGTCAGACCGCGCAGCTTGAGCAGGGCCGGTCGCACAAGCACGAGGAACGTCACGGCGGCGCTGACAGGATTACCGGGCAGACCGAACACCAATCGGTCTCCACGCGTACCAAACACGAAAGGTTTCCCGGGTCTCATCGCCACACGCCAGAACTTCTGTTCGCAGCCCAATTCTGCCAGCACGTCCTTGACCAAATCGTACGCGCCGACGGACACGCCGCCGACGGTGACGACCACATCGCATTCGCTTAAACCGTAATCGAGTTTCTCGTGCAAATCTTCGCGCGTGTCGTCGGCGATGCCCAGATTTACTGCTTCGCAGCCCGCTCGTCTCACCCAACCGTCCAGTGAGTAGCTGTTGGAGTCGTAAATCTTTCCATTCGGCAATGGCCGGCCCGGTTCGACAATCTCCGCTCCGGTGACGAGAATGCCCACGCGCGGCCGGGGGTGTGTCTTCAACTCGTGGAACCCCATGGCCGCGGCCATCCCGATCTGTGCCGGGCCCAGAACCGTACCGGCGCGTAAGACAACCTCGCCCGCTGTCACGTCGTCACCGGCGCGGCGGATGTTCTCACCCGCTTCCACCGACTCGACGACGGCCACGAAGCCTTCGTGGTGTGGCCGAGTGTCCTCCTGCATCACCACGGCGTCGGCACCTTTTGGAATCGGCGCGCCGGTAAAGATACGCGCGCATGTCTGCGGCTCAAGCGTGCCGCCGGCTTTCGCGCCGGCCGGGATTTCGCCGGTGACTCGCAGGTGGATCGGATTGTTTTCGGTGGCGTTCTCAATGTCGGCGCAGCGCACCGCATAGCCGTCCACGGCGCTGTTGTCCCACGCGGGCAGGTTCATCGGAGAAACAATGTCCTCGGCCAGCACGCAATCGAGCGCCTCGGTCAGCGCGCGCGCGCGCGGCGGCAGGACATGGATGCCGTCGAGGATGGTTTGTTTGGCTTCGGCAACTGTCAGCATGAGGATTTTCTAACGGACTTCGTCGCCCGCTCTCGGTTCGCCGTCCAAAATGTCCGCGGTGGCGAATCGTCCCCGTGTCGGCTCGGTAATCTGCACCGTGCCGACTGGTTTGCCGCTGCGGTACAGTTTCAGGCGGGTGCCGATGGCGGGCATCGTCCCGGAGGTGAACTCAACGACGACGAAGCGGTTTTCGAGGTTCGTAAAGTTGATACGGGCCGATGCGGAAGTGGCGGGCGAAGGTGCCGTGCGTACGGCGGTCGCCGGCGCCACGGGACGGGGTGGACGCTTGGGGCAGCCCGTTGTGGTCATCAAGAGGCACAGACCGGTGGCGAGACACATCAGGTGGCGCATGGTGTTCAGGAGTTTCATGTTGTCTCGCGTCGCTCGGTTGCTGTCTTGCTGCGCCCGGTCTGGCGCGCCTGGCGTGATTCGAACACGCGACCCGCGGATTAGAAATCCGCTGCTCTGTCCTACTGAGCTACAGGCGCCCCAATGACTTACAAAAATTTCTCCGCCAGTTGGCACCCCGTCTTGTCACCCGCCCGCGCCGGGCCGGGGCAAAACTGTATACCCCGAGTAGCCGATGAATACCGAGCTGTCAATCGCTACCGGACAACAGACGCTAAAACGGGTGGCAACCAATCTATATCGCTCTAGTCAGTCAGGCGTTTACTACGCGATTTTCAAGCGGAAGCGACGGCAAGTCAAGCGCAGCTTGAGAACGACCAACAGGGAACTGGCCCGCCGCCGCTTGGATGAACTCCGTCACAAAATCGACCGTCTGAAATCAGGCGATGCGAAAACCCTGCCCTTCGCCGAATACGACGACCAACACCGCTTGATTGGCGGTTTGGCCAAGCGTTGGCTCGACATCACGAGCACGACGATTGATCCCAGCACCAGAGACCGCTATCTGGACAATATCAAGCAACTCTCCTCGTTCCTTCATGGCATCCGTGTCGGCAACATCGGTTTGAACGAGGTCGATGATTGGGCCAAGGCTCGTGCTCCCCAGTGTTCGGCGGAAACGTTCAATAAAGAGCGGGACGTGTTCCGAAGGATCCTCGAACATGGCGTCTAAGCACGGCCTCTTGTTGGACAACCCCGCCCGCAGCATCGCGCGGCGCAAAGGTCACAAAAAAGTCATCCAGATACCGACGCGCGAAGAATTCAAACAACTGTTGGCCGCGATGAGAGCGAACGGCGCCAACGACTCGGCCAACCTGATCAAACTGTTGGCCCGCTCCGGCTGCCGACTCTCCGAAATTGTCGGTAACAAGAAATATAAGAAAGAGCCGATGCGCTGGCGGGACATCGATTTTGACCGGAAGATGTATACCGTCACCAAGTCGAAGAACCACGAAGGCAGAACGGTCGATCTACTCCCAAAAATGGAGGAGTGCTTGCGTGAGCTGCCAGCCGAGTCGCCGGGGCCGCACCAGCCCGATGATCGCATCATTCCCATCGCTTCGGCGCGGACGGCGTTGGAGAACGCCTGCCGAAAACTCGGTTTGCCGCGATACGGGCATCACACATTTCGTCATTACCTTTGCACCACCGCGATCGCGCAGGGAGTGGACTTCGAGACGATCGCGTACTGGGTCGGGCATAAAGACAATGGTGCGCTGGCTTGCAAGACCTACGGCCACTTACGCAAGGAACATAGTGCGGCGATGGCCCGTCGCATGATTTTCGATGATGACGAAGATAGGCCGCCCACTAACGTCATCCCGATCAACGCCGCGTACCGGAGATCGCCGTCATGAACACCACAAACATTAACGCAACCCCAGCTCGCCGCTTCGTGGCAAGACTGCGCTTTAACCGCAGCCTGCGAGATATCCGAGAAGGTCTGATTGTGTTGCCGCAGCAAGAGCAACCGCCGACAACCGTATCGGCCATCGACAAGGCCGCGCCGTCCGCCACGACCGTCACCAAACTCGCTCTCAGCCGAAAGGAGGCTGCCCAACAATTGTCGGTGAGTCAAAGGGCATTTGATCGCTGGGTTGCCGCCGGCCTCATTCACCCCAGCGGTGTCGGGCGGCGCAAAATCTTCGCTGTCGCCGAACTTCACCGTTTTCTGGCCGAGACCAGCAAGACGATCGAACTCTAAATAATCAGTAATGATATGAGTGCCGATACAAAAGAATATCTGAATTCGCAGCAACTGGCAGAATTGTTGGGCGTGTCGCTGCGAACGGTCGTCAACATGCGCCGCCGTCGCCAAATCCCCTACGTCCAACTCGGCCACGTAATTCGATACAAGCGCGCCGCCGTCGAGGAGGCGCTGAAGTCATATACGATAGAGGGAATTGCATCCGCACCGAGGAATTACCGATGAAGGTCGCCTATCACGACCATGAAACGGATGCGTATGCGATGAGCAGGCGTGTAAAAAACTGGCCTCGGATATACCGCCGAATTTACCCAACAGGGCGAACAAAAACCTCGCCAATTGCCTCGGCGCTCCGCGCACGAAAAATAGAAAGAAGCGCGTTCTGACGGTGGACGAAGCCTACCAGCTACTTCTAGTAGCTGGTCGGTTCGATTTCTTGGGCTGCGCAGTCTTGGCTCTGTTCGGCGGCATCCGTCCCGAGGAAGTTCAGAGGATGGATTGGAGCCTCGTCCACATCGATGACAAGGTGATCGAAATTCCTGAGCACATCTCGAAAATCCACGTGGCCCGCGAAATACCGATCAACCCGACCATGCTCGCATGGCTTTCACTCTGCTACCGCGAGGCGGGGCCGATTGTTGAGCCGACGAATTACGATGACCGTTTCGATGACTGGCGTGTGGCGGCCGGCGTCACCGAGTGGCCCCACGATGCTCTTCGCAAAGCGTTTGCAAGTCATCATGTTGCTGCGTTCAAGAATCCCGATGAAACCGCGCGTCAGATGGGACACATCGGAGGGCTTCGCACGCTCTACAAGTATTACGTTATTTTCGTCCGCGAAACCGTTGCTGGGAAGTATTGGGCGCTGCAACCCAGCGCAGTGCCGACTGCGTCCGCCGAGGTCGCCGCATGAGACGGCTGATGTCCCCAAACCGTCCCCGATCCTGCCATTCCCTAATAATTGCTCGGAAAACCGAGCAACCCCCGAAGGATTTGAACCCTCTGGGGCGCAAAGGCGCATCGTGCTGCCGATTAGCTATTTACCAAAACATGAAGGACTTACAGAGACAGGCCATTGAGCATCTGAGCGCACGATCATGCAGGAAAATGCATCTGTTGCGTCCCCGAAGCGTCCCCACCCAACCGCCTTCTGCAGCCCGAAGGCAAGGGGCATTTAGTTGTGTTGGAGTGTGACTTTCCCAGCCAGAACAACTCGATCTCAAAAGGTGGGCAATGCCCACCTTTTCTTTCCCGCAGGACATCTAGACGGGAGTGACAGGGCTCGAACCCGAATTGTTTCGCGATTTTCCTAAGGAATTTGATGGTAAGTTTGGTCATGCTCACAACTGCGCTCACAAGAAAATGTCTCAGATTGGCACGGATTGTCTCGAGTTGGCATAGATGCGGAGCGACAGAACTTCGGATGTTGGTTGGCATGCCTGTTGGGTCTACGAAATTCTACCCCTTTGAGTGTACGACATTTTACACAGACAGCGCTTGGGTGTGTTGCCGAAAGTCCACTTCTGACGCTTCATCCGTCGGTTCCAGGCTAGCAGCGTTTCGGGTCGGAAGACGAAAATGACATCTCACAGCCGATCCTTGATGGGCAGGCCGTACCGGACCGGTGTCCGTCGATCGGCCTCGGTCAACGGTACACGTCGCCCAACTTACTGCACAGAATCTTGTTCTACTGGTGAAGAAAATCGTTCTCCTTGGCGAGGTCCTCGCTGAAGAGTTTCTGGATTCTAGTGATGAGCGGCGCGGCGGCGCCGCAAAGACGGGATTTCATCCCAGCGAGGGTACAAGACCCCATATCTGCTGGAGACAAGAAACGTCGAAACCCGAACACTTAAAGGGCCTACGAGTATTTACATGGTACACGGTGAAGAGTCTATTCACGGTAAGGGGCAGGGACGGTCTGCGGATCGAGACGAATGTCACAATCCAGCGGCATGTTGATGACGTCCGCATAGTCGGCCAGCTTTACCCGGACTCACTCCCGCTTGGGATTCACGAGCAGCAACGCGACTCCGCCGGCCAGCGCGAGTGCCCCAGCCACTGGCGGGATAAAGTGGCTTTTCGTGGTCTCAAAGTGCGCGCCGAGGACGTTGACGTCCTTTCCTCTCGTCGTGTATGTGATGCCCGAGTAAGCGAGCACCACGAAGCCTAGCGCGATCAGTATGATTGCAATCGTTTTTGTATTCATTTCGAATCTCCAGTTTCTTTTCTCGGTTAACCGCTTCTTACGACACTCGCCGGCCCTGAATGATGTTGACCAGAATCATGATCACGGCAATCACCAGCAGAATGTGAATGAACCCGCTCATTGTATAGCTGGTCACCAGTCCCAGCAGCCACAGAACGATTAGTACGACAGCTATTGTCCACAACATATGATTCTCCTTTCGCTTTGCTTTGGATTCACTGCGGGCTGGTGCACCCCGCACGGCCCCTCACACCAGCCAGCAACGAATTTAATATCTACTTGTTACTGGACACGGCCCCCTTTGCTTGCTTCAGCACGACCTTGGCGCCATGCGCGGTCTTGGTCACTGCGTTGCGTACCGTCTCCACTGCGGTCGAACCGATCTTGCCCGCGGCTTTCAAGGCCCCATCGGCAACCGCCGATACAGCGTCCTCGGCGCTCACGCCGATCCCTTTGGCGGAATGAATTGCGCCTTCAACCAAACCGGTCGAGGCGTGTTCAAGTTTGCCGCCGACGGCGGCGGTGTGATGGATGACCGCCCCGGCCGTATGGCCGATGGTATCCAGGGCCGCGCTGCCAACATGTTTGGTGCCGTGGAGCACTCCGATGACGATCCCTTTCGAGGCATGTCCGAGATGCGCACCGACGTGTGCGGCGCCGTCAATCGCGCCGCCGGCAACGTCGCCAATGGCTTCGGTCGCCGACGCACCCACCTTGCCAGCATCCCTCAGGGTTGTGGAGAGCGTGTTGCTGACGGTATCCACCGTCGCTTTGGTGATGTCGCCGGTCCCTTTAACCGCGCTAACAATGCCATTCTTTACCGACTCAACCAGTCCTGTGTTTTTCGTAGTCATGATCAGTTTTCTTTCGTCTTGTTCAGACCTACTGCCGGCTGGTGCGCAATTTACTTATCGCACCAGCGAGCAGCGATCCAATTGGTTGGTTACTCTTTTTTGGCTTCGTCGATGGTCATGTTGTTGACCACGCTCTTCACACCGTTGATATCTGTGACGAGCTTGGTGACGAGGTCCTTTTCGGCAGCGTTCCGGGCTTGGCCGCCCAGCGTGACCACGCCATCGTTCGTCTCCACCTTGGTCCGGAGGACGCCGGTCGAGCGATGCGACAGCAACGTCGCCTTGACCTGAGCAGTGATGGATGCGTCATCAATCTTTTCGCCCATCGTTTCGCGCGGTTTTTCCGGTTTTGCTGCCACCGTCATCTCGTTCTTGACGTCTTTGACGCCGTCAACGTCCTTGGCGAATTCTGTGGTCAGGTCCTTTTGGGCCTGGTTAGCGGCCTCGCCTTTCAACGTCACGACGCCATCTTTCACGTACACCTCGGTCTTGGTGCCGCTGACGTTGCGATGATACAGCAGCGCCGATTTCACTTTCATGCTGACCCACGTATCCGAATTCTCAGCGGCGCGATCGCCGGTGACTTCGATACGATTGTCCACGCTCTTGACCCCGGGCAACGCCTCGGCAACGTCCTGGGCCATCGGCTTGTGGGTTTCGTTAAACACGTCGCCCGACAAGGTGACGGCTCCGTCCTTGGAGTTGATCTTGATGTGTTCGTCCTTGAGATACGTCTTATAGACGTAGCTCTTCTTGAACGCTGACTCAATGCGGTCATCCGTTTCGGACGCGCGCAGAGCCACGCTGCTGCCTAGCAGAGCGGCTGTGGCCATAACAAGCGCCAATGGGTACGTTACTTTCATTCGACTTCCTTCTTTCTGTTGTTACGTCTTTGGGTTGGAAGCAAGTTAGGCGATGGGCGGACCCATTGCTATGGGGTAGAACCCTACCGCGATCACTCACTGCAACGACAAGTCCACGCGGCTTTGGCCTTGGAGCGATGTATCGACAGGCTTGGGCGCGACGATGAACAGCCGTTCGGCGGCGACTTGGCCGGTCTGCAGCAGGTAATTCTGCACTGTGTCGGCGCGCGCTTGCATCAAGGCGTGAAAGTCGTCCGGCGTGACTTCGATCGTTTCGATGATTCTCGCTTCCATGTCCGTGAACGTATGATCAGCGAAGGCCTTTGCGACTTGGGGTGGAAGCCGCGACAACTGTTTCGCCTCCCCGCCTGACGGTCTGCGCGGCCCGAAATTTTGTTTAGGCCTCGTCGAGGACGGCGGCGTGGCGGTGACGACCGGCTTTGTGCCGACAACCTCAAGATAGGTGATGTGGATCAGACGCTCGTAATCTTGTGCCTCGATTTGGAATGTGTCGACGGAGCCGGTCGGTTTTCCCGCGGCGGTGAGTTCCTTGATCCGACGGGCCTTGAGTTGCTGGTAGAGTTTGATTGTGGCCAAGGCGACGCGGTCGTTCGTGGTGTCGACGGAGCCGGTGATTTCGAGTTCGAGAGCGGGACGCGCGAAGAGGGCTTTCGCGAGTGTGTCCAGCTTCTTGGTCTCCCCGGCCGCGAAGTCGGAGCTGCCCGGCTCGAAGTTCACGAAGCTCAGGTGCTCGCCACCGCCAACCAGCGAGCCGAGCAACGCGAACGGATTGCTCACGACCTTCGTGATGATGTTCATGAAGACTTGCGTGATGACCGGGCCAAGTTTGAATTGGGGATCGTCCAGATTGCCGTTCACCGGCACATCGAACGTGACGACACCGTCGCGATCCTGCAGCAACGCGATGGCGAGTTTGACGCGGAGTCGTGTGGCGTCGGGACTGTTGCTCTTCGCCCCGAGCCTCAATTGGTGCGCACTGAATTTGTTTTCCGCCTTGAGCGCGCGTTGGTTCACCACGTAGTGCGCCTCGATCGAGAGCTGGCCTTGGCGGATCGGGTAGCCGACGTATTTTGCCGCATACGGCGACCCGGGCGTCATTTCCCCGTTCTTCAACGAAAGAACGAGATCGATCTTCAGATCGTCCGCCAGCGGGTTAATCGTGCCCGAGACTGCCAACGTCGAGTGGCCATCCACTTTTCCGTGCAGGTCTACGCTCGCGGTCGCTCTCTCGGCGGAAGACAGTCCGGTGACGCTGCCGGCGATGTCCTGAATCTCGGAAACGACATGGGGTTCGATCGATCGGTCGACAAAAGCAAGCGAGGCGTTTTCAAAGGACACCGTACCGATCTGGAACGGAAACAGTTTGTTCAGTTGGAGCTTCACGATCAGGTCGTGAAGTTGTTCCGCATTCTTGACCATGTCTTTCCAGTTGGAAGTTTTGTCGGCGTGGATGAACACGTTGCCTCGCAGGCCGACAACGTTGACCGCCGCGACGTCAAGTCCGTGGGGCTGATACCGCAGGTCGAGTCCGGTCAGCGTGAGCGAATCCAGCTTGAGGAACTCATCGCGCGCCTCCGTGTCCACGGAGGTGAAGTTGGCAACGCCAAGCTCCCCCGTGAACTGCACCAGCGGAGCGGCATGCCCGGCCCCCGCATATTGCACACGCCCGTTGGCGGTGAGCGCGCCGCCCGTGATTTCGAGTTTCCAGATTTCTTTGACGTACGGCTGGATGGCCCGCAGATCCAGATCGGTCAACTGAACTTGAACGTCGGCCAAGCGCATGAAGGGAAGCACCGTGCCCTGTAACGCAACCGTCCCAGTCCCGTTGCAAAGCAAGGATAACACGGTCGAAACGGGCACATTCGCCTGATTCGAAAGCCCTTCAAGCGTGAGACCGATCTGACTGAGTTTCAGGAGAAAGTTCCGATTCAAATCGCTAAAGAAAAGCGCGCCCTCCTCGATGCTCAATCGCTCGACAACGAAGTGCGGCAACTCCTGCGGCTTGAGCTTCGCTTTGGTTTCAGGCGGTAATGCGCTCAACAGATTGGAGAAGTTAAACTTTCCGTCTTGCTGAAAGATGACGCTCCCAACCGGTTTCTTGAGCCTAATCTCCTTAAACACAAAGGCGCGCTTGAAGATCGAGACGAGTTGGAGATTCACATACAACTCATCGAACGAGTAGAACACGTCGCCGTTCGTCTCCTTCAGCGTGAATCCCCGGATCGTCAGCGACAGGGCGAAGGGGTTCAGCTTGACCTGCTGCACAGCGACCATGCGCTGGGTGATCGCCGGTAGTCGTTGCAACATCTGCCGCTTGATGATCGCGGGTAGAAGAAAGAAGCCAACCAGTGCGTAGACGATCAGGGCAATCCCGACGCCCATCGTCCACTTAGCCAGCCGGGAACGATTCGGCTCGAACCACCTTATCTCCGCATGCCGCACCTCCCCCAATCTACCAATCGGACGCACGCGTGCATTCTGTACCTTACCCGCCTCCGTCGCATTCATGTGGATGCACCATTGTTAATTCAATCACTCTTTCACAGTGATGTTATTGCGGACATCGCTCACGCCCGCTGTGTTCCTGGCGATGTCTCCGGCCCTGTTCTTCAGATCTCTCGTGTTCACAAAGCCACTTAACTGGACAACGCCCTTGAACGTTTCCACTTTCACTCCCTCGAAGTATTTGTGCTGTGGGTCGTCTGCCAGTGCTGTGCTCACACGGGAAGAAGTGGCATAGTCATCACTACGCTCGCCTGTGCTTTGCGTATAGCGACTGCTGGCGCAACCGGTCACTGCACCGAGTAATGCCAGCGCCCCGAGACAGATGATCAATCCCCACGCGTTGAGAGTCTTGCTCCTGTTTGCAGATATTTTTGACACAATGTTTCTTTCGCTCCTGACGGCTGATTGTTTACCCAGTATTCATGAATGCTGCGTTCGCCATCGCGAAGCATGTTAAGTCGCGGACTGGCCATTCGCTATGGGGTGTTCACCCCATAGACGGGTTGTCGCGATCGTCCGATGGTGACGGTGGAACAGTGGCTGCCTTGGTGGTGGCGCGCGAATTCGCAACATGTTATGAAACGAAAATTGACCAGGCTGTCGCGAGGATATGCGACGGCCTTGGATAAACATTTGAAGCAAGGCCCGCGAGCCAGCCTGCAACCGGCGCGGGGACTGGGTCATCAGGCTGTGGCCATCGGGCTGGAGACGTTGGACGTGGCCCGGATTCACGAGGCCGCACTCGCCTCACTGGAAGCCGCCAGCAGCAAAGATGGGATCATCAAACGGGCGGAGATTTTTTTTGCCGAGGCCATCAGCCCGATCGAGAAGACTCATCGCGCCGCGCTGAAGGCCAACGTCCACTTGAATGAACTGGCCCAGGCTCTGGGCCGGCGTACGGTGGATCTGGCCACCAGCAACCAGTCCTTGAAAAAGGGAATCGTCCAGCGCAAGGGCGCGGAGCGAGCCCTCAAGAAAAGCGCGCGACGCTACGCCCGGCTGTTGACGGAGTCCCGGCGCCTGCAGAAACGTTTGCAGCATCTAACCCACCAGCTTCTGTCGACGCAGGAGAAGCGACGAACGAAGATCAGCCGCAAGCTGCATGATGAAATCGCCCAGACTTTGTTGGGCATCAATGTTCGGCTGTTGACGTTGAAAAAGGAAGACACGGTCAACTCCAAAGGCTTTAAAAAAGAGATTGCCAGCACCCAACGGCTTGTGGAAAAATTGGTCAAAACCATGAGTCGGTTCGGGCATGAATTCGGAGAACATCATGACACATAAATTGAACGGGTTATCGCGACGCTATCAGGCGGCGTTGCGAAAACACCTGAAGAATGGCTCACAGCCGCGCTTGCATACGGCGCATGGACTGGGATGCCATGCCATGACCATCGGGCTGGAGACGCTGGACCTGTGCAAGGTTCACGAGCAGGCGTTGATTGCCCTCGTGTTGCCGGGCTATTCCGCCAGAACCCGGGATGCGATGGTCCGGCGGGCCGGGGCTTTTTTTGCCGAGGCCCTCACCCCGATCGAGAAAACTCATCGCACCGCGCGCGAGGCCAACGTCCGCTTGAATCAAATGATCGCGACGTTGAACCGGCACAGCGCGGATCTGGACGACTCGAACCGGCAATTGAAACAGGAAATCGCGCAGCGCAAGACGGTGGAGGAATCCCTCCGGAAAAGCGAGCAACACTACAGCAAACTGCTGGAGCAGTCGCGGCTACTACAGGGACAATTGCGTCATTTGTCCCACCAGATTTTGTCCGCGCAGGAGGAGGAGCGCAAGCGGATCAGTCGCGAGCTGCATGATGAAATCGCCCAGACCTTGACCGGTATCAATATCCGGCTGGCGGCCTTAAAAACCGAGGCCACGGTCAACACCAAAGACCTCCAGAAAAAGATCACCAGCACACAACGGATGGTCGAGAAGTCGGTGGACATCGTGCATCGGTTCGCCCGGGAACTGCGCCCGATGGTGTTGGACGACCTGGGGCTGATTCCCGCCCTCCATACGTTTATGAAAGCATTTACAAAACGAACGGGCCTCCACATTCATTTCATGACCTTTACTTCCGGCAGGATTAAACAATTGAACAATGCCACGCGCACTGTCTTCTACCGCGTCGCCCAGGAAGCGCTGACCAATGTCGCCCGCCATGCGCACGCCAGCCGGGTGGACGTCAGGATCCAGAAACTTCCGCACGCGATTTGCCTGACGATCAAAGACAACGGCAAGTCCTTTCATGTGGAGCGCGTGTTGCACGCCAAAAAGAACAAACGCTTGGGATTGCTCGGCATGCGCGAACGGGTGGAAATGGTCGGCGGTAGTCTGCGCGTCGAATCCGCACCGGGTAAAGGCACAACCATCCGCGCCGAGATTCCATTCACCAACGGCAACAGGGTTTAGTATTTATGAAACGCATTACCGTCCTGCTGGCCGAAGACCACCTGATCGTCCGCGAAGGGTTTCGGTCTTTGTTGAAGTCCGAAAGCGACATCGAAGTGGTCGGCGAAGCGCAGACTGGCCGCCAAGCGGTGGCGCTGGCGAAAAAACTGCGCCCCGCGGTGATCGTGATGGATATCGCCATGCCGTTGCTCAATGGGTTGGAAGCCACCCGGCAAATTCGCCAAGCCATTCCCGGCGCCAAGGTGCTCATGCTCTCCGCGCACAACGATGACGCGTACGTCGAACAAGCGATCGCGTTCGGGGCGGTGGGATTTCTGCTGAAACAAACCTCCTCGAACGATTTGTCCCGGGCGATTCGAGAAGTGGAGAAAGGAAACACGTTTTTCAGTCCCTCGATTGCCAAACGCCTCCACGAGCAGGTGTCGCCGGCCGGAGGACGACCACTACGGAAGCGAGTGGCCCGCCTGACTTCGCGCGAGCTGGAGGTGCTCCAACTTATTGCCGAAGGCCAACCCAACAAACAAGTGGCCGATGAACTGGGCATCAGCATCAAAACCGTCGAGAAGCACCGGCAGACTCTCATGCAGAAACTGAACATCCACGAAGTGGCCGGTCTCACCCGGTACGCCATCGGTGCCGGCTTCATCGAAAGCAGCGTCCAGTTAACCATCGTCTAGTCGAACGCGTTGTAGGATTACCGGCGCTCCTTCCAAGCCGAGTATCGTCCGCACGACCGCCAGCGTTACGCATTAGCTTTGCGCACCGGGCCAACGTCATGCACAAACTCGACCTGCCTTCCGTGACAGACCTCGTCCGCTACACTTTTCGCAATCAGATCATTGAAGCTTGAAGCGGTGCGCCGAGTTTCTAGGGTGAATTCCCGGTCGGAAATAGGTAATGTCGTAATTTCACCTTTCCACGATACGCCTCTAGGGTCTGGTGTTATGAAACGCATCACCGTCCTGCTGGCTGAAGATCACATGGTCGTTCGCGAGGGGTTTCGGTCTTTATTGAAAGGCGAAAGCGATCTCGAGGTGGTCGGCGAAGCGCAGACGGGCCGCCAAGCGGTGGCTCTGGCCAAAAAGCTGCGCCCCGCTGTCGTCGTGATGGATATTGCCATGCCGTTGCTCAATGGGTTGGAAGCCACCCGGCAAATTCGCAAAGCCATTCCCCGCACCAAGGTGCTCATGCTCTCCGCGCACGGCGATGACGCGTACGTCGAACAAGCGATTGCGTTCGGGGCGGTGGGATTTCTGCTGAAACAAACCTCCTCGCACGATCTGTCCCGGGCGATTCGGGAAGCGCAGAAAGGAAAGACATTTTTCAGTCCCTCCATTGCCAAGCGCCTCCACGGTCAGAAGTCGCCGGATCGCATGGGACAGCTCAAGAAGAAAGCCAACCGCCTGAGTTCGCGCGAGCTGGAGGTGCTCCAACTGATTGCCGAAGGCCTGCCCAACAAACAAGTGGCCGGTGAACTGGACATCAGCATCAAAACCGTCGAGAAGCACCGGCAGAGTCTCATGCAGAAGCTGAACATCCACGACGTGGCCGGCCTCACCCGGTACGCCATCGGGGCCGGCATCATCGAAAGCAGTGTCCAGCTAACGATCGTCTAGTTGCTGTACCGCTCGCCTCCCCGACGCAGTCTTGCCGGGATTGGATCCCTGAAGTCTCACATGGGGTGAACACCCCATAGCGGCCGCACGGTCTCACCGCCTATTATGATGTCGTGAACAACAACCCAGCAAGCTGAGTGAACTGAATGTCAATGTCACTCCAGATCGCCCTGTTTCTCGCATCGGTTGCGGTCGTGATCTTTGTCGCGTTCTGTATTCCGTTTATGCTCCAGCTTCGTAAGCACGCCGAGCGGATGACGCAGACGCTGGCAGAACTCAAAGCCGAGATTTCGCAGGTGGTACAGGACAGCCGCAAGTTGTTGCACAGCGTCAACGAACTGTCCACACGCGCCAACCAGCAATGGGACGACGTCGAGCGCGTGATCCAAACCGTGCGCGACTGGACGGAGCGAGTGGATCGCGTTGTCGAGGAAGTCGGCGCCGCAGTTGAGCCCCCGATCCTGACGGCGGCGCGCAACGCACAGATTTTTCGCAAGGGGATCGCGAAGTTCTTTGAGACGTTCTTGAACCGAAACCATCACCAAACACAGAAAGCGGAGGAACACCATGTCAGACAGTAATGAATCAACTCGCATCGGCGGCTATCTCGCAGCGTTTGCCATCGGCGCGCTCATCGGGACCGGGGCCGCGCTGCTGTACGCGCCGCGTTCGGGCAAAGAGACGCGGGAACTGCTCGCCAAGAAAGGTCGCGAACTCAAGGGCAAGGCGTCAGATGCTCTGGATGATGCCAAGGATTTCGTCCAAGGCAAGAAGGCGGAGCTGACCGCTGCCGTCGAAGCCGGCAAGGACGCAATGCGCGAAGAGCGGGCCAAACATCTGAAGGCCGCATAGCGGCCCGGATATTCGCGAGCGCCGCTGGCACCCCCTCAAAATGGCGTTCCCCACGCCGAAACCTCACAACATAGGCGCCGGCGCGCGAGCACAAAGAAAACGGGTCAGTCCGAAAGCGGACTGACCCCTTTGTTTAAATTACTCCATATGAGAAACTGTCCCCCCCAAGGGAATTTGCTAGGCAGGGGCGGGTTGAAGTTTGACGTGGGGATGCAGAGCTTGGGCTATCTGGTCGCGGGTTTCGATGAGGGTGGCGGCAACATGGGTGGCGCCGGTAGTCAGGAGCGCTTCGCGGTCGTTGTGAACTTTCTCGTGCAATCCCCAATGGCCCACCACGATGGTCAGTTCGGGGAGTCGGGCGTGCAGCAGTTTGCATAGGTGGCGGCTGGCGGACAATCCGCCGGGTGGAATAAAGCCAACGCAGAACAACGCGGGATTTTTCTGTTCCACGTCCAGTAGGATTTCGGACAAGCGTTTGCCGGCAGCGATTATCTCCATCTCATACCGGGTCGGGTCGAGCAGTTGTTGCAACATCATGAGTGCGATGGCGTCGCCTTCATCGCGGGCCGGCCAAGCTAGGATGCGGATTTTGTCTGTGGCGATACCGGCGATGAGGTCGGTCGATGGAAGGCCGATTCGGTCGATGATCTCACGCGTAGACTTGTAAATGAACTCTTGTTCGTCATCCGACAGAATGCCCAGCCGGCTATCGCGTTTGGCGTAATGCAGGGCGGGAACAAGCACTTCGTCAAAGACGTGCGCGACCGGATGAGTCTGCAACTGTTCTTCGACGATCGCCTCGGCCTCATCCTGATCCAGCGCCAACAGCCGCTTGTAGTAGGCGACCGAGGCCTGCATCATCGGTTCGTCACCGAGGAGCACGGCGATGAATTCCAGTTGTGGGACATGCTTCGCGACGACAGCCAAGCAGGCGGTCAATGGCGTCGCCAACAGAAGTCCGACCGGGCCCCACAGCCACGTCCAAAACGCAATCGCGATCAGCATGGCCAGTTTGGAAGTGCCGGCGCTCTTGCTAAACAGCATCGGCTCGATAACCAGCGCCACGACCGGCTCAAGCACGGCAAACAGCGCGAGCACGGATAGCGGTTGCCACCAGTTCGATGAAGTGGCGAGGCTGACCGCGACCGGAAGAATCGCCGCGATCCAGATGCCGACGTAGGGAGCGAACCGCAGGATGATGATCAAAAATCCCCACAACAACGCGTAAGGCACTCCCAGCAGAAACAACCCCAACCCAATCGCCACGCCCAGACAGGCATTGACGATGAATTGGGCGAAGAGATAACGACTGACTCGCTGGCCGGCTTCATCGAGCGCCTGGGTCGTCAGGCTCAGTCGTCCGTAGCCCAGCAGACGAATGGCGCGGTTGCGCAACTCGTCGCGTTCCAGGAGCATGAAGATCACCAGGATGGCAACCAGCAAGATGTAGAACAGCGATTCCAGCAGCGGTCGAACCATTGGTGACAACTGCCACATCCCGGAGGAAAACCTCCCCTCTTGCACCGCAACCAAGACCGGCTGGCGAGCTTGCTCGGCTGACGGCGCGTTGGTGGTCACGTCGCCGATCAACTGCTCGAATTCAAGGCGCACTTTATCCAGTGTCGTGCCTTTGCCGACCTGCAAATCCTCGATCCTTTTTTTGATGTTGCCATGATAGCCGGGCAAATGGTGAGCGAATTCCCTCACCTGAAGCGAGATGACCCAGCCGATGCCGGCGATCAAAGCAAACGTCAATACTGCCAACAACGCGACGGAAACGATCCGGCCCAAGCCGAGGCGCTGGAGCGCGCTGTCCACCGGGCTGAGCAGAAAGGTCAGCAACATCGCCAGCGCCACCGGTATCAGGACCGGGCGTGCCCAGTACATCGAAGCGACGATCAACATCAGCGTGCCCAGCACGACCAGCGGCGGCAATTTCAGAGATTTAGGTAGCACGGAGCGCGTTCCTTTCGATAGCTGCAAGAGGCGGCGCTAGTCTCTATCTCTTCCGGGAAGATCGTTCGGTGCATTGCAGTCAGTCATCCCCATCGCTTGCAGACAGTCCATCCGTGCTTCGTCGAGACTGAAGAGGTTTTCTCTTCGGTCGGAGGCTTGGAAGTTACCCAGCTTATTCTTCCTCAACACTACGAAGTTCCAGCCCCTGTCTCTGGCCGCCAGGGCAATGGTGCCGATGACGTTTCCCGCGGCATTGGCGAACCATTCAACCTCCTTTCCGATCAATCGCTCCAGATCGCCGAGCAATGATAGTCGGCGGATGAATTCCGCTCGGTCTGTATCTCTAATTGCCATGATCCGTGTCCCAGCCGCGGCGGTCCAGCTTTTCCAGGCGGCGGCGTAGCTTGGTCAGGGCCATGTCCTGAATCTGGCGAATGCGTTCGCGGGTCACTTTGAATTTCTTGCCGACGGTATCCAGCGTCCGCGATCCCCGGCCATCGATCCCAAAACGCAAGGTGAGGATTTCCGCTTCACGCGGAGTCAGTTGCTTGACGTGCTGTCGGATTTCCTCGCGCATCGCTTTCATGCGAAGCAGTTCGTGCGGGCTCAGCGCCGTTTCGTCTTCGATAACGTCGCTGAACCGATTGTCGTCATCGTCCCCAATCGGCGCATCGAGGCTGGCGGGACGGATGCCGAGCGTGCGGAGTTGGGCGATCTTGTCGGTCGGCACCTTGCATCGGTTGGCCAGTTCGACATCCGTCGGCTCGCGACCGAGTTGATCCGCTAAACTGTGGCTGAGCCGTTTCAGTCGGCTCATTTTGTCCACGACATGGACGGGCAGGCGGATCGTCCGGGATTGGTTGGATAAGGCGCGGCGGATGGATTGCTTGATCCACCACGAGGCGTAGGTGGAACACTTCGCGCCTTTCTTGGTGTCGAATCGTTCGACGGCAGTCATCAGACCGATGTTGCCCTCGCTGATGAGGTCGAGCAGCGGCAGACCGAGCCCATCGTAATCATGGGCGATCTTGACCACGAGACGCAAATTCGCCTTGATCATGTGCGCGCGGGCTTTGTGATCGCCGCGTTTGATGCGCTTGGCCAGGTCGGACTCTTGTTGGAGAGTCAACAATGGCACCCGGCCGATCTCGCGCAGGTAGACCTGAATGGGCTCGGCGCTTTGGGCGTGTTCTCTTTCCAATTCAATCACCATAAAACTCCTTCATCCTTGCGGGGAAAAAAGTTCGTATCTGCCCCGTCTGACCCGCACCAACCCGGGTGTCGATGCGTGCCTGTCCTGATCCTTGGAGAGACGCTACGCGATGGGCTGACCTTTCGCTATGGGGTATAACCCCACCTACTTCCCGAATGACCCACTTCTTTCGCAAAGGATCTTTCCGACTCGGCTGCCACATCCAGCCGCATTGTGCTCAGCCCATGCTGATGCTCGACGTTCGTTCAGCCGAGCGTCCGCCCGCATGCCGAGCCGTGGCTGAATTCATGAAACCCCCGGTGGGGTCAACACCCCATAGCGCCCGCACGGTTTCCCGGCTTATCGTGATGCCATCAACTCCCGACAACAAAGGAAACGTATGAAAACCAAACTCACCTTACTCGCCATTGGTAGTTCGCTGCTCCTGATCGGCTGTTATGTCGAGCGTCCTCACGGATACGCACGCGGTCCGGCTGTCGAAGCTTCGTACACCTATGTGTATTACCCTGATGTGGAAGTGTATTTCGAACCCCACCGCCATGTCTATTATTGGCCGGAAGGCGGCGCGTGGCGCTCGGGCCCACGCGTGCCGCAGAACATCGTGTTGCGTTCTCATGTGACGGTTGATCTCGATTCGCCTGAGCCGTACAGGCACCATGATGAAGTGCGGGCGAAATACCCACGCCAGAGGCACGAGGAAGAGCACGAGCGCAAACATCAGGATCGCGACCAGCAGTAGCCAGTATCAGAGCACGGTTTCCCGTCTTATCGTGATGCCATGAAAACCAATCACAAGAAGAAGACGTTGACGTTTGGTGATCTCATCGCGGCCGTTTACAGCGTCTGCGGGAAACGCCGGGCGCGCGACATTGTGCGGCTCGCCGTCAATGCGCACGTGGTGGCGTTTCGTGGACACCGGCACTTTGCAATTTCTTAAGGGGCGGCCGACCCAAGTTAGTATCGGCTGAGGTCCCCACGGCACCGGCGTTCCTTGGTTCACGCTACCGCCCGGTCGGTATGACATAGAAGAGAATGGTGAAGAAGTGGAAAATGCTGCCCGCCAACACGAAGACATGCCAAATCGCATGGTGATAAAGCAGCCGGCGCCAGGCGTAGAAACCGATCCCTGTGGTGTAAGCCAGACCGCCCACAAGCAATAACACCAGTCCGCCCGGCGCGACGGCCGCGAACAGCGGTTTGACGGCTACAACCACGGCCCAACCCATACCGACGTACAGACCAACCCGCGCAACAGGCGACCGGCGCAGCCATGCTTGGAATGCGATCCCGAGCGCCGCCAGTCCCCAGATCACTCCAAACAGAGACCAGCCCCAAGCGCCACGGAGTTTCACCAGGGCGAACGGTGTGTAGGTGCCAGCAATCAGCAGAAAGATCGCGCCATGATCGAGGAGCCGGAGAATGAGTTTGGCATTCGGGAAATGGCGGCTGTGGTATAGCGTCGAAGTCGCGTAGAGAAAAATCAGCGTCCCGGCGTAAACGCTGCAACTGACGATGTGCCGGGCGGTGCCTTGTTTGCTGGCCAAAGTAATCAGGACGGCAGCTCCCGCGACCGCAAAGACGAACCCAACCCCGCTGGTGACGGTGTTCGCCAATTCTTCCCTACGACTGGACCGCGGTCCGTGCATCTCTGGGCGAATGTTTGCACACACAAGCATCCCTCTGCAACTTTTCTGATCAGCGGCAGGCCCGGTTGGAAACGGGAAATCTCCCGTACCGCGCTCAGTACTTCAGCAGTTCCATCACTCGGTCATGGAGTGTGGTGCAGCGTTCGGAGAGCGTGGCCAAAAACTCTTTGCGGGCCGGGTTGTCTTCTTGATCGTGCAACACTTTCGCCAGATGGGCGGCGTAGTTCATGGCCTCGGCTTGGGTGAAGAGGAAGCGAACTTCAAACTTCTTGCCGCTGGAGAATAGCAACTGTTTGGTTTCGGTCGACTCGATCGCGACGCGCGTCTTCTGTTCGATCTCGGGCAGGTGTGGCATCTCCAGGTTGAGGTGCCGGTCTTTTTCATGAAACAGATCCAGCTCTTTCTTAGCCTGACCGGAGGTGTTCGCGATCCCTTTGACGATGTCGGCGATCGGGGAGTCCGCGTGTTTGATGATGAGGATTTTGGCTGCGTCACTTTCCTGACTTAGCAGTTGGTACAGCAGGCTGTAGCCTTCGTTGCGCACGCGAGCCTCACGCCAGGCGGTGGTCGGGAGAATTTTCTGTACCGTTGAACAGGCCGTCACCGCCAGCGCGCACACGATCAGCGTTCCATAGACCCAAGCCCGTCTTTTCATGAATGCCTCAGGCTGGCTTGGGTCTTGTGCACGCTGACTTTCTTCGCCGTGTCTTTCGTTCAAATCCGACCCACAAGAACCAATACGAGCAGAATCACGGCTACCAGTCCAAGCCCGCCGCTTGGAAAGTAACCCCAATTCTTGCTGTGGGGCCAAGTGGGCAATGCGCCCACGAGGAAGAGAACGACCAATATCAATAGGACTAATCCCATACTGTTGTTCCTTTCTTTATTGCTGCCGGTAAGCTACGCCAAGAGCCGGCCCGTTTTCTATGGGGTCAACACCCCATAGCACCCGTCCGGTTTCCCGGCCTATCCTATCAGGCGCATGGCCTTGATCACTTGTCCGGAGTGCGGCAATCAGGTTTCCACCGAAGCCAACGCTTGTCCGTCCTGCGGTTATCCGGTAGCACAGCGGGAACACAGCGACCCTGTGTCCCTGCCGCCGGCAACTCAAGCTACGGCGGTCGCTTCTGTTGGCGCGCAGTCGGTGCTGCTGGAGGTGCGTCCCTCGTGGTGGACGTTTGGCTGGCATCTGCTGTTCTTTTGGCTGCTGGTGCCGCTGCTCGTCGCGCTGTACCGGCGACACTCGTTCGTCATGCGAATTTATACCGACCGCATTTCCGTCGAAGAAGGTTTTTTCGCCAAAGAGACGAGCGAGTTTTTCATCAAAGATATTCGCTCCGTTGACGTGCGCCAAGGCGTGTGGGGCCGACTAGTCGGAATCGGCGACGTCACCATCTCCACCGCCGCGACCGTTGACGCCGCGGAAGAGGCCCGTGGCGTTCCGCATCCCAACCGGATCAAAGACCTGCTCATCGCGCAGCGCCAACAGTCCACAACCTAGCCCCGCCACATCGAGTCGGGGCTGGGGTCAACACCCCATAGCGCCCGCCCGGCTTCCCAGCTTATTATCGCATCATGAAAACTCTTGTGACTTTTTCAAACAAAAAAACCAACATGAACACCTGCCATGCTCCCCTGCGGTACATGGTCACCGCACTGGCTGTCTTCGGAACGTGCTTCGTCTTGGACTGGACCATTTGCCGTGCTGAGCCGTCTGATACTGGTGATGAGCAAGGGGTGCAAGTGCTCACCCGCGGGCCGGTGCATGAGGCGTTTGCCGGCATCGTCACCTTCAATCCTGAGCCAGGCGTCGAGGTGCCAAAAGCGCCGCCGGAGTTAATCGAGGAAGTGCCGCCC
>JBGQCJ010000053.1:0-26578 GCA_041495285.1 Verrucomicrobiia bacterium | reverse complement strand
TATCGAAGTTGGTGAGCACCTGCTGACCTTCGATGAAGACGTTGAACACGCGCTGGTTGGTCGCGTTCCAGTAGGTTTCGTCTTCCAGTAGCGTGATTTCGTAGACGCCAACGGGGCAGTCGAACAAATACCGGAAACCTCCAGAGGATGTGCTGTAACGCTCGCGTTGGTAGAGTGGGTACTCGGCGGCGCAAACGTTGGAGATGACATTCGCGATGTAACCATTGGCGCCGCCGGAGTAACCGAAGGAACTGGGCGCATACGCCTGGTCAGCCACCCACACGTTGTTGACGCAGTCGGTAACGCTGCTTGGGTTGCCGGCGCTGATGCGGGCGAGATAAGCGCCGGGCACGTTGAAGAACCGGACAGTGACGGAGATAATGCTCGATGTATTCCCTGACGAATCAGTCGAACGGGCGGAAATGACATGGTTTCCGTTGAGTAACCCCGCGGTGTTCAGTAAGAAGCTCCACGATGTGGTGCCGGCGGCCGAAAACCAGTCGCCGGTGTCGAGTCGAACTTCGACCTTCTGAACCAAGACGTTGTCGCTCGCGGTGCCTGAGATACTCAGGTTGCCCGAGACGACCGAGCTACTCACGGGCGCCCCGATCGAGACCGTCGGCGGCTGGTTGTCCACTACGATGACCTTCTGGATACAAGTCGCAACGTTGCTGCAAGAGTCCATGGCCGTCCATAGGATCTGGTTTGTTCCAGTCGGGTACTGGGTCGGCGCGTTGTTAACCACGGTGACCGTGCCGCTGCATACACCTGATGTTGTCGGGCTGCCCAAGACCACGCCACTGGCACAGCACTGGCCGGCATCAGCGTTAACCGTCACGTCCGATGGGCAGATAATCGACAGCGCGGTGGAGTAATTCACCACTACTGTTTGGGCGTTGAGGACGGCTCCGGATGGTACTGTGATTTCGGCGACGTTGCCGTCAGGCGATCCTCCACTGTTCATAAACGGCATGGCGTTAGTGTCTTGGGTCCTCGCGCTGAAACCGGCGGCAACGCCATTCACCTTCGCTGAGGACGGCGTCGGGTTTTCCCATTCCAAAGGTTTGTGGATCCGGACCACCCATGAGCGGTTGGTTGACGCCCCGCTGAAGGTGCCTTGTGCCGGGTTGATCGTTACTGTGACATTCTTGTTTGTATTATCCGTCGCAGCGGTGATCTGGGTTGTCCGGTAGGAGCCGGTGCGGTAATCCTTGCTGACGGTGTCATCTTCATACAGGTTGAAACTGGCGGTTCTGTCGACGCTGGGATAAACATCGATGGTAATCGGATCCCAAGGCTTCTGCGCGGTATACGACATATCCGGGGCCAGAGCCACCAAAGTCCCGGGCTTGATATAGAGCGGCATCTTCTCCAGAGGGACATTAACGCTTATCGTTTGTGGTCCATTGGTGACGTTCCCCGTCCAAGCGTCAACCCAGTTACCCGGTGGAATCCAGACACTTTGGCTGACCGTGACGGGACGCCATTGCAGTTTGCAGACGGCAGACCCGGTGAATTCGACATACTCAAGCTTGATGCTGTGAGTAGTGTTCTTCGCAAAAGTGACGGTCGTCTCGTTGAGGATCGAGTTCTGTATCTTCCAAGCGTCAATCACCAGGTTGTTGTCAATATACAGACGGGTACCGTCATCACCGGTGACCGCGAGGACCACATCTTGGGTTCCAATGGTGATATTGCCGGTCCAACGGGCGCTGAAATTGTCGGACGGCACGCCGCTCCCCGGATTCCCGGTTCCCCAGCTGAAATTTACTGTGGTATCGGTCCTAGTGAGCACCGCACTGCCGGATAAATTGGTGTTGCTGAAGTACTGACCTGTCAGGCCGGTTTCTCCGTTCGTTGTCTTCAGCCAACTTGATGGGACAACCGTATAGGGCAAGGCGTGTAACACGGGCGCCACCAGCACCGCGTCACCCAAGAGATACTGAGTATTGGTGCCGGCCTCCGTATAGGATGAGTAATCAAAGTCGCATCGTCTTAGAATCGGCTCGCCGGTGTCATAGTTTCTCCGGGCCGAAGCGTAGAAAAGTGGCAACAGACGATAGCGCATCTTGATGAATTTCCGCGAGACGTCTTCCGCGGGCGCGCCGAAGGTCCACGGCATCCGGGTATGATCCAAGGTGCAGTGGACGCGACAAACCGGCGCGAGGGAGCCGTATTGAATCCAGCGGATATATCCCTCCGTGTCCGGATCCGAGGTAAACCCGCCCAGATCGCAGGCCGTATATGGAGATGCGGCGTACATGCCCTCGTAAACCGCGTTATCCACCTCACGCTGGAGCGACGCGAAATCCGACGCGATGTCGCCGGTCCATTGAATGGGATAACGGTGGGCGATAAACGCCGGCGCGCTGCTCCGGGTTCCGCTGTCGATGCCGTCAACGTTAGCCATGATCAAGGGCCGCCGGGTGGAGTAGTAATCCCCGGTGATCCAGTCGTAAACATACATGCCCCAGACCTCTTTGTTGATCCCGCTCGGCGCTGCATAGGAAGGAATCCAGTTCCGGTCATACCACCAAATGTCCAGCCCTTTTTGGAAGAGACTGCGCAAACCGTTATTCCGGAAAGTGACTTCGGTGGGATCCAAGGCGCTTGCCACCGGCTGCGGATGGTCGTTGAACATGACTCGGACATTATTGGCGTGTACGGAATTCATGAAGCTGGTCATGTTCGGAAAGTCGGTGGTGTTAACATCGTAACCGGTTGACCCGCCGACACGCCAGCCGGTATCAATCACCAGCACATCGAGCGGGATGTCATGACTGCGATAATCAGTGATCTGCTGCAACGCGGTTTGCGCCGTGTAGTCATGCCAGCGGCTGTCCCAGAAGCCAAGCCCGTGAAGCGGTATCAATTCCGTTCTACCGGTCAGATCAAGAAAATCGGTGCGCAGTTTACTGACATCTCCCTTGGGCAAGAATACGTACATATCGGCAGCGTTATTGTTCAGGTCCCACCCATTCGAACTGTAATTGGTAGATCCCGACGCGGCCGGATTGTAACCCCGACTGGCCGGCACCATGCGCGGATTATCCGCAATCGCCCAAGCCCAAGTGTTAGAAGTAATAGCAGGCAGCCAAGCCCGGTCATCGGGCAGCGAGCTATACGACCAAATCTGGGTGTTGTTGGTCTTCGTAATGATGATGCCACTGAGTGAAGTGGCGTTCGTGGGAACTTTGACGATAAAATCAGAAGTCTGGATCAGAGCGTAGCCGCCAGAAGCGAGCCGGGAATATGTGGCACCGGGCCCGTTACGGTTGACGATATGGAACGTCGTCCGGTCCTCAAAACCGTCCGGCCCTTTGTTCTCCAGCCGGACCAACGTGGGCGACAAAATTTGAACCCTGACGGTCCCCGCGACCTCTGAACCTACGGCGCCAAACGCATTCAGCGTCGACGCGACCGCAAGTGTCGTTGCAAACGTGACAACTCGGAGAAGGCTTCTCATAGGTGACGTGCTCGACTGGAAGCACGACCTTCCTATAAAGCATAGCCGGCCGCCCCTTCAAAGTCGACGAGAAAAGCAAATGAAACGTGGTGCTCCGCTACTCACGATTATTGCGGCAGTCTACCGGTGAGGTCGTTGCCGGTTGCGATGATGTTCGATCTGCTTGAAGAGGTGGTGGACATGCTCTTTGCGACCAGAGTCAGATTGTCCAGCGTTTCCGTTGTCTTGATTCCGCGAATAGACGCTGTGGTTCCGTCTATCTGGATCGCATCACGGCTCAAATGGCTCAAATCGTGCAGGTCTGTGAAGGGGTCAATAGCCACAGGATTCACGCCAATCGGTGGCACAAACGGCACTAATTGGCTCAAATCGAGTTCCGAATCCCGGACTCTCGCAGAATCTTTTCCCTCGCGTAACCCAATGCCTGCGGATCCTTCGTACACAGCAACCGACGCAATCGGCGCTCGCTGAAAAAGTGGATTTGCTTTGAGTCAACCAGTGTTTCAAGAAGACGCTGAATATCCAGCGGGAGCGTCAGCAAGCTCATTACCTGTGTGACCCGTGCACGCGAAGTGCCTTCTGTGGCAGCAACTTGTGCTCGCGTGAGGTCTCGATCGCTTTTCAGCATCTCCTACCATTTCCAAGCGAGGTGGATCGGATGTTGTCGGGTAGCCATCCTGTACTGTAAAACTCATACGCTCCGATTGCCGCAAACGTTGTGATTAGGAGCCACGCATCTACGCCCACCTGCGACAAACCGTGACAATCCGGGAACATTTCTTGTGAGCGCTACTTTGGGGAGCCCTACTTCGGAGAGCCGAAGCTGGGCAGCGACTGAATGATGCAGGATTTAGTCTCGGCTTGACAGCCATCGCACATGCCACGGCTTAGCAACTGAATGAAAAACGTCACGCTTCATTCAGATGGCGCTTGCGAGGGGAATCCGGGTTCAGGCGGTTGGGCGACGATTCTCACCTATCAACAGCACAGCAGAGAAATCAGTGGGGGCATACCGGCCACCACGAATAACAGAATGGAGCTTCAAGCTGCTGTTGAAGGTCTCAAAGCACTGATGGACTCCATGCTTCCGCTAATGAGCGGCTGCATGTATTTGACCGGGCAGGCGGCGACGGATATTCTCAGCGGAAATGTCTTTAGCCGCACGTGGTGTCGACAAGGATTTTCCAGTGAAACTGCGAGGGAGACGTGAATCGCAGAGCGGTTCCGACGCGCCCACGGTTTCGCTACGACGTCTGACACCGGCGATCATTCTCTCACTTGCGATCCACGTTGCATTGCTGATCATCATTGCGGCGAAACTGAACATCATCTACCCCGTCACCTCGGTTCCGGCCGCTGTGGACACCGGTGCAAGCCTGCCGAAGTTTTCTGTCAGCACGGAGGACGCCGGTGGCGATGGCGTTTCCCACCGGCCTTCGGACGCTAAAGATCTAGGATCGCCGGCGGGACCGGCGCCGCCACCACTGGTTGCAATGTCGGAGAGTTTACCGATTGCGACGAGACAATCCCTGGAAACTTTGATGGCAGTCACCGGCTCCGATGACGTCATGCGCGCGGGTGTGGTCGGCGGTCAGGGGACGACTCCCGTTGGGATCGGCGTGTCGCTTGGCGGCAGCGGTTCGGCCGGTTGGGGAATCGGCGGCAAACGCGGACTGCCGGCTTACTTGCGCAATCCGCCACCGCCGTATCCGCGTGAGGCACGCGAACATCGTTGGGAAGGCACGACTCTGTTGCGCGTCGAAGTGCTCGCCGACGGCACCGCAGGCAAGGTCGAGATTGTCGAGAGTTCGGGTTATCCGATCCTCGACAACACATCGGTGCAAACCGTGCAACTCTGGAGGTTCTTCCCGGCTCATGCCGGCGGCGTGCCGGTCCGCTCCGTCGTGGAGATTCCCATCACGTTCCGGCTGGCGCTCTGACCCCGGTCGCTCAGTTCGCCGGTAGCAGTTGATTGTACAGCTCGCGCTTTGCTTCAGTTTGCCCTGAGGGAGGTAGGCGCCTATCCTTCGCGGTCTTTGCTGCACCTGAATTCAATCGCGAACCCGGTTCATCTACCTTCACCGGTTTCGCCATCCCACACACCGTTACCAATGACAGCGCAACCAACCCCCGCGTTTCATTTCTCCTGCGTCTCCGGGTTTATAAGTTCAGAAACATCGGACATGACACATTTCCTGTAATCACGCCGATGGTTTTAAGTTAGAACTCATAAGTCAAGCCGCCGTAAAATCCCCTCCGGGGGAGATACTGTGGCGCGAAGACGCCAATGCCATCGCCATCTCTGATCGCGTACACTTTATCGAATAGATTGACGATGTCGAAACGCGCCTTCAATCTGCCCCAGTTGGATACTTTAAAAGTGTGCCCAATGCCAATGTTGACCGTCACGTATTGGGGAAGTTCCTGCTGATTGCCAAAACCTCCGTACAAACCGCTTCCATAAAGAGCGTCCGCATACACTCTCGTATTATCCCATTTGTACGATGTGCCAACCGACGCCGTGACATCTTGATCGTGATCGAGGTGATACCAGTGGGTTTGCAGGTAGGCCAGTTCGTCTGCGTCGAACTGGAACTGACCGGAAATGAGACCGTTGGCTTTGGCGCGGCTCACGGCAAGATTCCCGTAAGCGGAAAAGCCACCTTTCTCGTAATTCAGTGTGAGTTCAACACCGTAGACTTCGCCGTGATCGGCATTGTTCGGAGAGAAAATCATGGCTGGTCCAAATTGTCCTTCGTCCAAGACATACTTTTTGATTTTGTAATAGCCATCCAGACCGAGTTGAAGTCCAGGAAGAATCTTTTGCGTGAGCCCGGCGTCGAAATAATGATACCGCTCCGATCTGACCGGCGAGCTTTCATTGTTATTGGGATCGGCGCCGTGAGTCGTGTTGTCGAATTTCGCGACGCTTCCCGCTTGCACAAGGTACAGCGGAGGCGGAGTGAAATAGCGGGCGTAGCCGAGGTGTAAGGTGGTTTTGTCGGTCGCTTGATAAACCGCATTGATGCGCGGGCTAAGCTGGCTCTCATTGAGGTATGCATTCAGTTCATCAAACCGCACACCGTAGTTAATGGTCAGTTTTTCAAAGACCTTCCATTCATCCTGGAGATAAAACGCGTAGAGGTAAGCTTGTTTGCCGTAGTCATCGATGATGTTGAAGGGTGTGGTGCTGGTCTGCACCCACGCGGTGCCATCCCATGTAGCAGGGAACACCCGATTGAATGTGTCCACCTTCGCATGCTCGGCGGTAAAGGTAAAACCGCCACGAAGAGTGTGACTGTCAGTTAGTTCGTAACTCGCATCTCCCTGAAGACCGATCCCCAACTGGCTATGATCCGCGCGGCTGGCAACGCCATTGAACATCAGGTCGCCGACCTCGTCGGGCTTAAACAAGACTTCGCTATAGCGCGAGAATTGGGCCAACTGAAAATTCAGATCGCCGATCTTTTTCTGATACGCCAGCACCTCGTAATAGCTCTGCTCAGTTTGATTCTCGTTCAGGGTGGCCGAATCAAACGTGGTGAGGGTGCCGTTGGTGTATGTGGTCGTTTGTCCGGGGATGTTCGGTAGCTGAAAATCACTGTGCGCACCGCTCAAGACCAACGTGAACTGGCTTGTGTCGTCGATGAGATAAGTCAAATAGGCAAACCCTTTGAACTGGTCGGTATCATCATGGAGGGGACGAATGCTGCTAGTGGGGTTTGCCATGCCAATGTCATCGTGAAGAAAGCTGCCGGTGAAGTAATAAGTTAGTTTCCCGCTGGTGTTGCCATACTCAAAACTGGGGTTGACGGTGTCGTAGCTTCCACCGTACAAGGAGATGTCGCCTCCGTTCAGGTCGGCTCCGCTTTTGGTGCGAATATCAACGACACCCGCCGTCCGTCCGCCATATTGCGCCGGCAGCGTGCCGGTGATGAGGGACAACTGGTCGACAAACTTCGGGCTTAGTTCCTGGCCAAAACCCAGCAGGCCATCGGGCAATATCACATCATTGATGCGGTATTGGAGATTCGCCTCCTCACCGCGCACGTGCAAGCGCTTGTCTAATTCGTCCTGCACAACACCGGGAAACCGATACATCGTCTGGTCAAAACCGGCGTTGTCCCCTTGCGATTGCACATCGATTTGGTCGGCGTTGACGGTGTATTTCGTCGCGCCGAGGCTTGGCACAATCTGGTCTCGCGAAGTCTCCAGCGATTTTGAGACAACAACAACTTCAGGCAATTTGACCGGTTCGTTGGTTCCCTCGATCTTCGGTTGTTCTAAAGCCGTCGTATTGTTTGTACGGTTGTCCTGATTTTGCCCGCTTTGGTTATCCGCGCAAACCGTGAGCGTGATGCACAAAGACAGTAAGAACGTAAGAAGCCATTTCAAGTTATTCTCCCTTTTCAGATTATGATACTTGCATTGTTCTCAGTTTCGGATAACGAGTTGACCGTGAGTGCCCGGCGGGGCGGTCGAAGTTTCCGCTGAGCCTCTACTCACGGACAGCATCACCAGCAACAACAGCGCGGCGACGCCGGCCAGACCCGCGCCGATTCCGAACGCCCAAGACGGGCCGATTTCCTTCCAGAAAACGCCGAACAGCAGGCTCGCCGGTAACGCCGCAAACCCGATGGCGCCGTGATAAATTCCGAATGCCCTCCCGCGATGCGCGCTCGGCACGAAATCTGTCACCAGAGCTTTCTCGACGCCTTCGCACATCCCGTAGTAGATGCCGTAGACAACAAACAGAGCCCAGAAATGCCATTGCCGCGTCGCCAGCGCCATGCCGAGGTACACCAGCGCATACACAATCCAACCCGTCACGATCAACGGCCGACGTCCAAGCCGGTCCGACAACAGACCGCCGGGAATGCTCCACACGATCTTCGACAGGTGCAACACGATCCACAATCCGACCAGAGCGGCCAGGCTCAGGCCGAACTTGGTCTGGGCATACAGCAGCAGGAACATGTCGGAACTGTTGCCCAGCGCAAACAATGTCACGATGCCGACGAACACGTAGAACTGGCCGGACAGCTTCCCATTCGCTCGATCCGCTGTCACTGCGTGCATCTGGTGGGGGGCGATTTCACGAACCTTCCCCACCAGGGTCAGCATCGCCAACAGGCCGGGCACCAACGCGATTCCAAACAGCCAGCGCAGGGCGGCCATCTCCGCGCCGGTGGGCGCCAGTGTGGTCCGCGTCCACAAATCGCTGCCGAGAAGTCCGTACAACAGCCCAAACGCTGCCAGCGGACCGAGCACCGCCCCCGTGTGATCCATCGCCCGGTGAAAACTGAACGCCAAACCGCGGACCTCCGGCCCGACCGCATCCCCGATCAACGCATCGCGCGGGGCCGTGCGCAACCCTTTCCCGACGCGGTCGCCGAGTTTCATCAGCACGACCTGCCAGCCACCACCGGCCAGCGCCATGGCGGGGCGCAACAGAGTCGAGATCCCGTAGCCAAGAACGACGATCGCCTTCCGTTTGCCGAGGGCATCGCTGACCCGGCCTGAAATCATCTTCAGCAGGCTCGCCGTTGTCTCCGCGACGCCTTCCATCAGCCCCACGTACACTGGCGCCAGACCCAGTGGTACCAAACCCGCGATAAAAATCGGCAACAACGGATTCATCATTTCGCTGGAAAAATCCGTGAACAGGCTGACGAACCCCATCATCAGCACATTGCCGCGAACGACGCTGCGCCACCGGTTACTGGTTTGAGTTTGAGAAACCAACGATCATTCCTTTCGGCGGCGAGCGAACGCACGCACCCGCTCAGGGTGGCAGCCTTTCGAAAAGTGGATCGTTTTCGTCGAAGCGGAAGCTGACTTCCCTTTCCTGTTCAACCACGAGGCGCGCGTTGTAGCCGTCGTGGCTGTCGCTTATCAGATTGGCAGCGCGCACGTCGCTGATCCAGCGCGGCTGGTCGTCCAAGCGGAACTTGTACTCGTAAGCGCCCGGCTTGAGTGTGACCCGGACTTCCCAGATTCCCGCGGCGACTTTGGTCATGGGGATCGCTTTGTTCCAGTTATCGAGCCAGTTGCCGACGAGGTATACTTGGTGAATCGTCGCGGGCAGCTTGATGTGTTCTAGAGTCAGGTTGACAACGAGCGGCCCCTCTTTTTCAGGCAGCAGATCGAAGGTGCAGTACTTCCGTTCGGAGAGAGGCGCGGAAGCGCGGATTTCATATTGGCCGGGGGGCAGCTCCACTTCAAATCGGCCCTTGGCGTCGGTCTGGGCGACCCAAGTGTTCTGCGAGACGGGGGCCGTTGTCAACGGCGACGGGGCCGTCGGGGGTGGCGTCACGGCGCGAATGCGGATGTTGGCGTTGACTGGCGAGCGATTGTCCCATACGTTGACAACACCCTGCAGTTTCAGTTTCAACGATTCCCGTTCTCTTGTGTACTGATCAACGATCTGCGGCTGAAACTTGCGCACCGTCTGGTAAATCTCCTGCGCCGCCTGTTCTTTCCCTTCGCGCATGGCTCGGTCCGCAATCTTCAGCAGGGATCGGCCAGCGGCGTCGCGCACTTGCTTCAGTTCGGACTGGTCAGTGTCCTTGATGCTCTCCAGCAGAGCTTGATGCAAGGCCACCGCCTGCGCCGTGTTCCCGAGTTGGTCCTGGCACAGGGCCAAACGCCAGCGAGCGCGTGCTTTGAGTTCGGCAGACGACTCGACGCGGGCGACGATTTGCTCGTAGAGGCGGCTGGCCGCAGCGAGATCCCCCCGGCCCAACTCAACATACATCGCGTCCTGAAAGGTTTGCTCGGGCGGGCCGGCAGCCGACGCGACCGGCGCGTGGGTGGCGAACGCAGCAACCGTCGTTATCAGGCACAAGCGCAGAAAGAGCTTTGGTGTCATCGTTCGAACTTGTATCCGTAGGTGCGCACCGTCAGCAAGTGCACGGGGTTGTGGGGGTTGGCCTCGATTTTTTGGCGCAAGACAGTGACGAATCGGTCCACGGTGCGATCCGTGCCTTCAAAGTCTGCGCCCCAGACTTGGTCAAGCAACTGGTCGCGACTGAAGACGCGGCCGCTGTTGATGACCAAGTACTCAAGCAACCTATACTCGCGCGGGGTCAACTCCACCGGCTGTCCATTGTTCTGCAACGTCTTGGCGGCCACATCCAATGTGAACTGGCCAAAGCTAATGTGCGGCGTTTCGCCGTGGAGCGTGGACCGCAGCAGGAGCGATTCGATGCGGGCCAGCAGAGTTTCGATGTTGAACGGCTTGCGCACAAAATCGTCGGCGCCCAACTGGAAGCTGAGCAACTCGTCCTCGTCAGCCGTTTTCGCCGTCAGCACGATGATCGGTAGGCTTACGTTGCGCCGACGCAGATGCTGACAGATCTCAAAACCACTCTTGCGCGGCAACATGATGTCCAGCAGCAGCAGGTCCGGGCGCTGTTCGCTGGCCAATTGTAGCGCGGTTTCGCCATCGCCGGCAGAAACGGTTTGGTAGCCGCGTTTCTGCAGGGAGATCTCCAGCGCTGTCCTTAGCGGCAAGTGATCTTCCACGATCAGAATTTTCTTTTTCCCGTTCATGCGTGATTATCTCCGGTCTTGTTCAACGGCAGGTGGACTTCAAAGGTTGATCCCTTGTTTGGAGCGGAACGGACGGCGATCGTGCCGCCGTGTGCGCGCACAAGGTTTCTCACAATCGTCAAACCCAAGCCGACACCCGGCACGTGTGCAGCCAGGGTCGTGTCCGCCCGGAAGTAAGGCTCGAAGATTCGCCGCTGAATGTGGGAGTCCATCCCACTGCCATTGTCTGTCACCGAGAGCACCGCCTCACTGTCGGCGCGGCGTAACGTTACGCGCACTTGCGGCGGGCCTTCGCAGTACTTGACGGCGTTGTCCAGCAGGTTACGCACAATCTCCTCGACGGCCTCGCGGTCGAACAAGCCGCGATAATCCGCTGGTTCAATTTCGAGACTGAGCCGGGAGGCGTCAATGCCCGCCTCGACGGGGAACAGACGCACCGGTTCAGCCACCACGCGATCCAATTGAGTTTCCGTCAGGTTCAGCTTCGGCGTGCCGGAGCGTTGCCCCACGAAACTGAGCAATCGCTCGCTGAGCCGCGCCAGCTTCTGCGCTTCGTCTTGAAGGAGGCTAACGACCCGCTGGTGCGTCGCGGTGTCCACATTGGGTTCCTGCGCGAGAGTGCTGGCCAACACGGACACAGTGGAAACCGGCGTCTTCAATTCGTGGCTGATTCGGTCCATGACGTCCGCTTGTAGCCGGGCCAAGCGCATTGAGCGGTTGATTTGAAGCACGATGACAATCAGGCCAACGACAATCAACACCACAGCCGATCCCAGAAGTGTCCTCTGGTACCGCGACTGCGATGCCGCCAGCGCGTGAAGCAGTGGCGACGGCTCGATGTGGTAGCGCACGGTCCAGAACTCCAGCGGCGCCGGCAGTTGAAAACCGATCAGGTCGGTGTCATTAGCGCCCTCCGGGGCTGCACCGCCCTGGCCGGGCGTTATCACGAGATCGGCTCGGCCGCCGCGGGTTTGCGTCAACAGGTGCAGCGCGGGCTCCAACACTTCGTCCCGCAATTCAGCGAGATCGATCTCGAATGCGAGCGAGTTGCCGTCCGGCAGCGGCGCGCGAGTGTCCACCAGCAGACGGGACAGCTTGGCGTCCGCTGTCGGTTCTGAAGAAGGCCCGGTCGGCGTGGCCTGTTCAAAGTCGTGGTGCGCCGGCAGTGGCCGGAGTTGAAACGGGCCTGTCCCGTAATCGCGCGTGAACGCCGCCATCGCGGAGCGCAAGTGGCTCAGTTGCTCGAGCCGCCGCAACCCCCTGCTGATGTCGCCCGGTTCACTCTCCGGGAACAGTTCTTTGAGCCGGCGGACGACGAACGCCAGTTCGTCGGCGCCTACGTCGAGCCAGCGTTTCTCACAACCGTCGAGCAGCACACCGGTCCACCGTTTCATCTGGTCGGGGAGGCCCGCTTCCCGCGAGACTTCCGCAGCCTGAAGGTATGTGAACACCGGCGGTGCACTGGCAGATGCAGGGCCCGTGTCTTTTTCAATTTCATCCAGCATTTGGTCGTAGTCGCGCAGCGCCGCGGCGCGATTTCCGCGTAACTGTTCGCACTGGGCCATTTCTGAAAAAGCGCTGATTCGGACAAACAAGGGGATGTCGTGCCCACTCGCCGCAACCTGATGGTAGAACTTCACGGCGCTCGCGTAGTCCACTTCGATCCAGTGGGCGCGGCGCGCGGCGAGCAATACCGGCTGGAGTGGATGGACGACCGACAACTCCGGCAGGCCCGACAAGGGCTCAAGTTTGGGGTGTGGGATGAGCAGTTTGCCGTCGGGAGCCAAAACGAATGGTGTCTTGATCATCTTCTCCGCCGACAGACGCGCGAGGGCTCCATTCCAAAACTCCGGTTGTGAGGGAGACAAGATCCTGAGTTCTTCGGTGGCCGACTCCAGCGAACTGTCCAGGCGACGGTGAGCCGATGCTCCGATGGCCTGCAGGTCGCGGACACACGCCTGGCGGTGCTCTCGAACCACTGACTCGTCCATGGCGTGGATGCTGCGGTGCGCCATGATGATCAGCACGGCGTACGGAACCACAATGAAGACCACGAGCGCGAGCATTAACCGCTGGACGTCGCGTTTGAGATAGAGTTGCGGTTTCGTCATTTACTGTCACTTTCCCACAGAGATGTTACGAGATTGTTACCGCTGAAGTAAAACGAAAGAAAGCCTTTCGGCAGTAATAATCGGGTAACAATGACATGTAAGTATTTCAGAGGTTCTTTGAGGAAATCGTTGCCATGTATCGACAACGATACGTGCTGCCGTTTATTCTTTTCGTTTGTTGTGATTGCTCTGCTGGCGACCAATGCGAAACTCGCTGCTGACGATTGATAATGCGAGCGGCGCGACAAACACATTCAGCGGCACGCTGGCTAGGGCCGGCAGCGGCAGTGACCATGATGTGTTCTTCAACTCGCTGCATATCACCAGCCCATAGGACATACATAGGACATACAATTGAGAGGCGCAGCCGCGTGGCTGGGCATAACGAGCAGTTAAACAACAATAAGCCGTGTTCACTGCTCGGTGAGCTGACCAGTGGTTGCGCCTTCTCTTCTTATTAGAGAGCGGAAAACGGCGTGGGCTGGGTTTTCTCACCCGACGACAAACTGGAAGCGGCAGGCCGGGGGCCGATTGGCCACAAGGGCGAATTGGTCGCGTGATCTTCTTGGGTCGGGACGCCGAGAATCAGACTCTGGTGACAACCAGACAGCAGCATGATATGGTTTTCGCGATGGCGACCAAGAGCGTCATGTACTTTGGACAATCAGGAGAGTAAGCATGAAGGTTAAAACCTGCAGAGTTCTCATGAGTGCGGTGGCGTTTGCGGTTGTTTCAGTAAATGGGTTTGCCGCCGAAGACTCAGCAACAGCATCCGATGCCAAGCCGTCGCGCACCTTACCCATCACGAGCGCGATGGCAGTGCTGGAGCCAATGAAAGGGTACTACGTGTCGGGGACAATCACATTCGAGAAACAAGAGAGGGGCGTATATGTGGTTACTCATGTGAATGGGCTGGTGCCGGGTTCTTATCACGGGGTCTATCTCCTCGCCACCGGGGATTGCAACGCACGTGAAGCATCGTCGGCAGATGATCGTGCTCACAATTCCAAAGGCGGTTCTAATCTCGTAAAACGCTACCTCGGCTACGTCGTGGGAGATGCGTACGGCAACGGCCAAGACGGATTCTTGACTAAGAAGATAACCCTCGATGGTACGAATGCCATTATTGGGCGTGCCGTGGCTGTTTATGAGAGAAACCTTGGCCCCGGCGTAGTTCCTCGCAACGCAGGGGCTTTGACAACAGAGCCCGGCGGGGACTCGGGCGCACGGATGGGATGTGGCGTGGTCAAGGCTCCCGGGCAGTAGCCGACTTGGCGGAGAGAACATCCCGGTCGTTTCACTGCTCAATGACGGGCTTATGGCGCCGCTCTTGATGTCGGAGATGCGGTCGAAGTCCGCTGATCAAGGCGCTTGACGCTCGAAGTGCGGGTCATTCTCGTCAAAGCGGAAAGTAATATCCGTTTCCTCCGCGACATCAAGCTTGGCGTTGAAATCGCCTTTGCCGTCGTCAACGAACTTGGTGGCTCGCACGTCGGTAATCGTTTCGGGCAGATCGTCGATCCGGAACTTGTATTCGTAGCTACCGGGTTTCAAGCGCACTCGCGTCTCCCAAACACCATCGCCCACTTTGTCTAACGGCGCGGCGCCGCTCCAATTATCCAGCCAGTTTCCTTTCAGGTACACGTGCTCGATGCGGGCTGGAAGCTTGATGTGCTGCACCGTCAAGGCCGCTGGGATATCGAAGCTCATCTCTTCGATCAACATCAACTGGCGGCGGGCTGGCCCGTAGGTTGGAGCCCAAGCTCTCACTTCGCACTGGCCTTGGGGCACGAAGACTTGGTACCGGCACAGATCGTCGGTCTTACCGGACCAAGTCCAAGTGTTCGTCGCCGTCGCGTCGGCCGCTGGCGTGAGCGTTTTGACCGCTACGTTAATGACGGGCAGCCATCGGTTGTCCCAGGTGTTGACCGGGCCGTGCAGCTTGAACTTGGGAGTTTGGCAATCGCGTTCGCGTTCCTTTACAATCTGCGGATCGATCTTGTTGAGTGCTTCGTAAACGGCGCTCGCAGCATCCTTTTCTCCCGCGTGGGCGGACTGCTCGGCGATTCGCAGAAGAGACTGTGTGGCCGCATACCGCACTTGACTCAGCCCGCTGTCATCGGTGCCTCTCAGGCTTTGCACCAGGGTCGTGTATAGCTCGACAGCTTGCATCGTTTTGCCTAGCTGCTCCTGGCAGTAGCCCAAACGGAGTTGAGCGCACGCTTTCAAATCGCTATTCGCCTGCGGGTTGCCGGCAATTTCCTTGTAAAGTTTCGCGGCAGCGGCGAGGTCCCCACATCCCAGTTCTAAATACATCGCTTCTTGAAAGGTGTTCTGAGGCGTCTCAGCGGCGACGGAAGCTGGAGGCGATGCTGTCCGAGACACGGACTGCGGTTCCGGCAACCGCCGCGGCAAGGGCGGCGACTGGATCTCGTAACGCACGGTCCAGAAGTCCAGTGGTGCCGGTAATTGGAAGATGATGAGATTGCCCTTCTCAACAGGTGCCTTCTCGGAAGCGCTGGACGTCATCGTCGGAACGATTTCAAACCGTCCTCCTTGGGCTAACGTCATTTTGCGGAGCGCTGGCTCCAGCAGAGTTTCACGCAAGGCAGCCACGTTGAACTCGACGCCCAGAAGGTTGCCGTCGGACAACGGCGAACCGGTATTGACCAAGAAGCAGTGCGGGTCGTTGGATTTGGCATCCGCCGAGTCATGCCGGATTGGAATAGCCTGTTGGTGATTATCCTCAGATCGCGCTGCGAGTTGGAATGTGTCAGCACCGTACTCGCGCGCGAATGCACCCATGGCAAAGCTCAAGCGGGCCATTTGGTCAATCCGGTCCAGCACGTTGCTGGCTTGCGCGAGTTGTTCCGCAGGAAGGAATTTCTTGAGCTTGCGAACGACAAATGCCAGGTGATTGGGTGGCAGCGTCATCCATTTGCTTTCGCAGTCCTCTAATAAGAGCTCAGGCCCCTCTTTGAGGATAACCCCGCGCATCTGTTCATCCGCCGTTCCCGATTGGGCGGCATTTTCCACGGCGCGAGCCAACGCCAGATACCACCAAATCGGGTCCGGCTTGCGTTCTAGCGTATCGTCGTCCGCCACGTCCCCGTAGTTCGGGAGCGCGGCGCGGATATCTCCTTGCTGCCACTGAATCTGTGCCATCTCTGACGCGACGACGGCGTAGATAGGCCCGAGCACGTGCCGTTGGTGCCTCACTTCCCAGTACAACTCAATAGCGCGGGGGTAATCGCCGTCGATCCAGTGCGCACGGCGCGCTTCGATCAACGTTGGACGCAGGGGATGCGGGAGCGACAATCCGGCCAGAGCCGCGACTGGCTCTCGCACGGCGGCGGGGGTGATCAGTTTGCCTTTAGGGGAGAGGACGAAAACCATCTTGAGCGTTTGATCGGACGAGATTTGGCCAAGCGCGTCATTCCAAAACGCGACTTGGTTCGTTTCGGATTTCCGAAGCTTGTCGGTGAGCGCGTCCAACGAAACGTTCAAGCGGTGAACTATGCCCGTGCTGATGGAACTCAGCTCTTGAAGGCAGGCTGCTCGACGTTGCTGGTCGGCAGACATCCCGGTGTCGTGTACCCGTTGGTGGGCGCACCCGACCAGCAGCGCGCAAGAGATGCCGAAGAAAACCACAAGCAACAATAAGAGTTTGTTAGTGTGACGGGGGAAATGCGCTCGGAGAGATTTCATAGCGATTGCACTCTCTACATCCGCAGCAACAGTTGAGCAAGTTGAAATGTCGTGATCGTTGCATCTTAGTCATCTTAGTCATCTCACCGCACCATTTCAGCGAATTCCCGCAGAAAAATGCCCAAAAAAAGTTTCAAATCGTAATAATGAGGTAACAATCGTATGTGAATCTTTTCACAAATCTTGAAGGAGATCATCGCCATGAATCGAAAACAGTCTTGTTGCCGTTTCCTCTTCGCGTTTGTCGTGGGTGCTCTGCTGGCCACCGGGGCGTACGCCGACCACGGCCCCTACTTTCAAATGAGCGTTTACACCAACGGCGCTTCGCAGGCTTGGGCGTCGTGGTACACCACCTCCGCCTACCAAGGCTCTGTTGATTATGGCCTGACGACATCTTACGGCTCGACGGCGACTGAGGCGAGCAGCGTTAACGAGCATAGAGTTCTAATGACCGGGATGATTCCGGGCACCAATTATTACTACCGGACGAAGAACGGGGCGACGGTCGTCAACACCGGTTCGATGGCTAGCGGCAAGGCCCCCGGCCAACCAATCCGAATCCTAATCTCTTCTGACCATCGCGATTGCTTCGGTGGAGACGTGGGCGGCTTCATGGGCGCCGCGAACGCGGATTTGTGGGTGGACGCCGGTGACGTCGGCAACAGTTGCTCTCAGGGCGACATCGAGTGTGGTCTGTTCGGACAATTCGGAGCCGCGCTGGCTCGCGTCTCCTATTTCTGGACTCCCGGCAACCACGAAGGATGTAACTGCGGAATCGCGCAGACCATCTGGAATAAGCAGCCCGGCGATCTGGGAGCCGCTAACCAAAACTACCATGTCCGATATGGTGACATTGATATCTTTACCGGGGGCGACTGCCTACCCAGCCAGTCGACGTTGCTAGCCGCGGTGGCCAACTCCTCGGCCCCGTGGAAGATCTTCGCGTACCATGAGCCCGCCTACAGCGGCGGCGGCGGCAGTGGTCACGGCGAGAATACCGGGTACAAGGCGACATGCGATGCCTTTGGGGACGCTGGCGGTGACCTTATTATTAACGGCCACAGTCACTTTTTCTGGCGCAGCGTGCCGATTCATGGCGTTATCAGCGTCACGGAAGGCGCGGGCGGCGCATCGCTTTACACCTTCAGCACCATCCAGACCTATGGCGCGGCTGGCATGATGAACCAGGATAGCTACGGCATTGCGGATATCAGCGGAACTCAGTTGTACATGCGATATTATGATACCGGCAACAACCTGCTTGATGAGTCTGTGATTGATCATAGTTACCACCATTCACTGGATGGCTTGCTGGACACGAACGCCACGCTCCTCGCCTCCCGCAGCGGCGGCCAAAGCATTTGGTATAACCTACAGGGGAATCGCTGGCTGTATCTGGCGACGCAGGACCCGGCAAGCTCAGGCAACGATGTGATGCTGTTTATCAGCACGAACCCCGGCTCCGGCACCAGCAGCGTCGCTTATCAGACGAAGGCCGGTACTGTGGCAGCGTTTGATGCGGTTGCGGTCGCTGAGAACGACCAGACGACCGGCAGCACGTACAAGATGATTAATAAATGGTTTAAACCCGATGGCACGGCCATCCCGATCACCAACGCCAACGCCGTCTGTCGGTTCGGGAGAGGCAATTACTTCGAGACGATCATTGATCTGCAAAAGCTGTACGGCGGCGTTCCGGGTACGCTCTATGTGACGGCGGCACGGTACGCCAATGGCAGTGGCGGCGCCCTTGTGGCCGCTTCGCAATGCCCGGCCGGCAACGGAGACGGCAATATCGACGCGGCGGAAATGGCTGTGATGAGCTTCACGCCGCCGCCGCTCCCGAACACGCCGACGAACGTCGTAGCTACCGCCGCCAGCGCAACGGAGATCGACGTTACCTGGGCGGTCGCGAGCAACGCAACATCTTATATTGTGAAACGTGGCGGTTCGCCGATTGGCACCGCCGTGTCCACGAGCTTCCCGGATACTGGCCTCTCACCAAGTACGCTGTATTGCTACACGGTGATTGCCAGCAACTCGACCGGCGCCTCGGCTGAATCGTCGCCATCGGCATGCGCCACAACGCAGCCGCCGCCGCCGCTGCCGGATACGCCGGCGAATCTCGTCGCGACGGCTTCTGACTCGACTCAGGTCAACGTGAGCTGGTCCTCCTCGGCCAACGCTTCGGCGTATGTTCTCCGCCGCGATGGCACGGTCGTCACCACCACGGCGGCCACGGCCTATTCGGACACGGGCCGCGCCCCGAGTACGCAGTATTGCTACACGATTACCGCGACCAACATCACCGGCGCCTCTGTCGAGTCGTTTGCGACGTGCGCGACAACGCTCTCCGGCCCGTGCATTGTACTGGACGGGGAGGGGGACTCTCAGGGCTACGTGATTGCTTCCAGAGGCGGCAACACCAATCTGTACGCGATGGTCAAAGGCAACATATTGTATGTGGCCGCGCCCGCCGCGGGTGATGCGGGCGGCGCGAACGATAGCTTCGTCTTCGTCACGGATGCCACCAGTGCGCTGACGGCTGCCCCTTGGGCCAAAGCTGGCCAAGTGGCCGTCAGTTGGAGCACCAAGCCGTGGATGGCAGATGAGTCCGCCAGTAACTATAAGACTTGGAACAACGGTGGTGCGAGCGCGCTAATCGCTGCAGACTTCGAGGCTGCCGGCGTTGTGGAAGGCACACTGGATCTTGTGCAGGTGTTTGGTAGCGTGCCAAGCACCTTGTACATCGCGTTCGCGCCGTATGCCACAGCGGATGGTGGAGCACTGGCGGCAGGATTGCAGATACCGGCCGGCAACGGCGATGGCAACTTGGACGCTAACGAGTTTGTTGCCGTATCCGTAGCAGCAATCCATGACGAGGACTGCGACCGGGTTTTCGACTCGCTTGGCCCACCGGCCACGCCGGCGAATGTCCTAGCCACGGCCGTCAGTTCTGCTGAGATCGATGTGAGTTGGACGGCTGTAACCGGAGCATCACAGTATGTCGTGAAGCGTGGCGGCACGCCGATCGCCACCACTGCGTCCACGAGCTATCCGAACACGGGTCTCTCGCCCAACACACAGTATTGCTACACGGTGATCGCGACTAACTCGTCGGGCGCGTCAGCAGAATCGTCCCCGTCGGCTTGCGCCACAACCCAAGCGCTGCCGCAGGCGCCGGCCACGCCGACGAACCTCGTCGCGACGGCCGTTAGCACGAATCAGATCAACGTGAGTTGGGCTTCCGTGAGCAATGCCACGTCGTATGTTCTCAGGCGTGACGGCTCGGTTGTGACCAACACGACGGCCACGTCCTATGCGGACACAGGCCGTGCGCCGAGCACGCAGTACTGCTATACGATTGCCGCCACCAATGCCGCAGGCAGTTCGGCGGAATCTCCGTCAGTCTGTGCGACAGCATTATCAACTCCGCTGTTCGTCATCCAGAGCGTAATACCGGTTGGCGGTGGTGGCGGATTAACCATCACTTGGTCATCGGTGCCCGGGACCTCCTATGTCGTGGAGTCCACCGATAGTCTGACGTTGCCATTCTCGTCGCTGTCGGCCACTCAGACCGCCGCTCAGGCCCAATTCAGCATGAGCTACACGGACACGACAGCAGCCAACGTCTTAAACCGCTTCTATCGCATCAAGAAGGTGCCCCCAGCGGGGGCGCAGGGGTCCGATAACGCCGCCGATGCTGCGTACAGCGGCGGCTGGGCGAGCGGAAGCAACGGCGGGACCGGCTTCGGCCCGTGGACGTTGACAGGTACCGGCGTGCTAGGAAGTAACACCAACGGTTACTTTATCGGCTCGTCTACGAACAATGCGGGTAAAGCGGCGCCCGGTATTGACGTCAGCGGCAAATCGTGGGGTATCTGGGCCAACAGCGGCAACTTTACCGCAGCGTACCGGGCGTTCAACAGCTCGCTGGTGGTCGGGCAGTCGTTGCTGATCAGCATGGACAACGGCTACATCGACACCGGGGCGTCGGATGGGTTCGTGCTGCGCAATGGCAATGCAACGAGCAGCCCGAGCGACTACAACGTCGGTGCTCGGTTTGAGTTCTTCTTCATCGGCGGCGGCGCGGACTATCAAGTGGTGGACTTGACAGGCGTGCACGACATCGGCACGGGCTGGACCGGCACCGGCAAACGACTGGTGTTCACGCTGACCGGGACCGACACGTACACGCTGCTGACGATCGATAATGCGAGCGGCGCGACGAACACATTCAGCGGCACGCTGACCGGCAGCGGCACGGTGAACAGCATCGCGCTCTTCAACCGCAACGCCGGCAGCACCAGTGACCGTGATGCGTTCTTCAACTCGCTGCAGATCATCGGCCCATAGAACGTACAATTGAGAGGCGCAGCCGCGTGGCTGGGCATAACGAGCAGTTAAACAACAACAAGCCGTGTTCACTGCTCGGTGAACTGACCAGCGGCTGCGACTTCGCCTTTTTCTCGACTCGATTGACACGGCCCGGTCAGATAAAAATAACACAAAAGAGTTCTTGGCCGTAACAATCCGGTAACAACACAGTGCGATTCTTTGTGGGTGTTATAGGATAAAGTAGTTTCGACGGTGAGGAGATTCACCTGGATCTCAGTGCGACATACGCTTCGTCGACAACTAGCGTGTGGTCACGTTTGCTGCATTGTGCTGGAAGGCAGGAGGTGTGTTTTGCTCCTTTTCGGTCTTACTTCAATCCGATTCTCATCTCTCATCCGACCGGCATTGTGCCGGACGCCCGTGCCGTTTCAAACCGTGGCAGAAGCAAGCAGTCAATGAATATGGAGGAAGCGCCATGATCATCAGAAACAAACTTCTTGGGATCGCGTTTTACTGCCTTGTTGCTGCCAGCTTCGTGGCAACGACTGCCTTTGCTACAGATACAACTCGGGCTTGGCTCAACACTTGGAATAGCATCGGCGGCAGCAACAACTTTTGGGTCACAACGAATTGGAGCCCGTCAGGCAATGATTACGACTTCTATTGGATAACGAACAACACGGTAGTTGCCAAGACGAACTGTGCCTACATAGCCTCGGGCACGACCGCCAACGGGCGCAACCTCATCCTTAGCAACTCCGTCGGTGGGCTGAACAAGGTGTACATTACCAGCGGCGGGACGATGAACATGACCTCGGGAAACACGACGGTCATTGGTTCCAACGGTCTTTTCGAGGCGGCCGGGCAGTACATCGTGTACGACGCAAATAGCAAGATCACCTTGAATAGAGGTGGAACATTCTTTCTGAACCGCGGCTCTCTCAATTGGTCGGGCAGTGCCGTGAGCATGGTGTTCAGCGGAACGTTCATGTGCGCCTCCGCCACGAACGTACCCAACTCAGCGGGCAATGGGTTCCAAGTAGCATCCAACGGGCTGCTGCGTGCCAGCGGCGGTATTACCTACTTCAATACCGGCGTGGCAACAACCTACAACGGCCTCAACATCACCAACGGCGGCACGTTGCAGATCGACTCGGGCGCGACATTTATTCTCAGTCGTACTGCCGCTAACTGGAGTACATGGACGAACGCGGGCACGATTCTCATGAACGGCGGCACGCTCCAGACTGCCGACGGCACAACCGCGAACTCGACTCGCACGAACTACAACTCCGGCGCAATTAGCGGGTCCGGCACGATCCTCTGCAACGTGATCAGTACGGGCAGCATCAATCCCGGCGGCGTCGGCGCGATCGGCAACCCGCTGTATCTCGGCGCGAATCTGATTTTGAGCAACAATAATCCCGCCATCAATTTCGACCTGAGTGGCACAGATACAACCGAAGGCGGCGGGATCAATGACGAGGTGAAGGTCACCAGCGCCGTGACGGAGAAAGCCGCGGTGACAATCAACGCCACGGTAAGCGGGAGCCCCACGGGTACCAAGACTTACACGTTGATGACTTGGACCAGTCAGTCGGGAAGCGGCTTCACGGTGGGAACGATCACGCCGACTCCTGCGGGGGGCTCCACTCTCAATGTCTACGCCGGCTCGCTCCAGTTGACTCTGACGTACTCAGCATCCACTCCTCCGACATTGACCGCTTCAGGTAGCGCCACCGTGGATGCGCCATTCGATGTGACCTTTACGGACGATGCAGCATGGCGAGCCGCGATTACAAGCATCACGGTGGGAGGCACGACGTTGACGGCTGGCTATAGCGCTTCTTCAGGCAAGATCACTTTTACGCCTTCTGCTTCCGCGCCGGCCTCGTTGCTGCAGACTTCCGGCACCGGCAAGGCGATTGTCGTGATCGCCACGGGTTATAGCAACGCCACTGTATCCCAAGACATCGGAGCCGGGGCCGCGACGAAATTGGCCGTTACCCAACAACCCACGGCACCAGCCAGCAACGGTGGCGCACTGGCCCAGCAACCAAAGGTGACCGTTCAAGATCAATATGGCAACACGGTCAACAGCAGTGCCACCATCGTCGCGGCGCCTGTGCAAGGCACTTGGACTTTGGGGGGCACGACTTCCGTTGGAGCATCCTCTGGCGTCGCAACGTTTTCGGGTCTGACCGCCACCAGCGCGGCATCAGTTAGTGGTGCCACGCTCCACTTCACTTCGGGCAGCTTAACGGCGGCAGATTCAACACCAGGATTTACTATTCCGGCGCCTCCACCCCCGACACTTACGGCAGCCGCTGGTGCTACCGTCGATGGACAGTTCACAGTTACCTTCACGGACAACTCCACTTGGCGGGCCGCGATTACGAGCATTACCGTTGGCGGCTCGACCCTTGCGTCGGCGGCCTATTCAATTTCAGCCGGCCAAATTGTGTTCACACCTTCTCAATCTACGTTGCTGCAGAGTTCCGGCACGAAGAGCATTGTGGTCATCGCCACGGGTTATAGCAATGCCACCGTCTCCCAAGACATCGGAGCCGGTGCGGCGACGAAATTGGCCGTCACCCAACAGCCCACGGCGCCGGCCAGCAACGGTGGCGTACTAGCCCAGCAACCAAAGGTGACCGTTCAAGATCAATATGGCAACACGGTCAACAGCAGTGCCACCATCGTCGCGGCGCCTGTGCAAGGCACTTGGACTTTGGGGGGCACGACTTCCGTTGGAGCATCCTCTGGTGTTGCAACGTTTTCGGGTCTGACCGCCACCAGCGCGGCATCAGTTAGTGGTGCCACGATCCACTTCACTTCGGGCAGCTTAACGGCGACAGATTCAACACCAGGATTCACTATTCCGGCCCCAGCCTTCGCCTACCTGTCCGGGAGTTACACAGAAAACTTCAACTCCATGGGAACCGGCACGGCACCGCCCCAGGGCTGGTCGCACATCGGGGTCTTGGGCGGCATTAACACCACTTGGGCGGCCAGCATCCCTGCCAGTGGCAGCCCATCGGCGGCGTCGGCAGGCACCGAGAACAACACGCTGACCGTGAACTCCGATGCGGCCAATGCCTCAGCAGTAAGCGATACCATAGCTTACAATTTCGCCCTCTCCGGCTCCACCAGCGACCGTGCGCTCGGCACCTCCCCCACCGACAATGCGGGCCAAATCCTGCAACTCCGCCTCCTCAACAACACCGGTGCCTCGTTGAGCAGCATCCGAGTCGGCTATGACATCCGCCGGTTCACCGTCGCCGGCACGGCCAATGAACTGCCCGGCTACCAGCTCTTTTACAGCACCGATTTGGGCACCAACTGGGTGAATGTGTCCGCGCTGAATCCTGTCCTCACCGGTGGCACGGTCAACGTGCCGAACACGACCGGTACGACCACTGTCTCCCAAGCGACCATCACGCTCGGCTCCGCCGTTGCCGCTGGCGCGGAACTCCGCCTGCGCTGGGTGGATGACAACGCTAGCCAATCCTCCCCGGACCAGATCATCGGCCTGGACAATGTCACGGTTACGGCGACGCCGGCGATCACCTTGGGCAGCAACCCGACCGTCTGTTCCGGGACGACCACCGCGAACCTGACATACGCCGAGACCACGGGCAGCCCGGACAAGTACTACATCGTTTACGATGGCACTGCACATTCGGCAGGATTTACCGATGTCTCGAACACCGCGTTGCCGTCCAGCCCGATTGTGTTGACTGTGCCCGGTGGTGCCGCGGCCACCACCTACAATGGTACACTCACCGTCAGCAACAGCACGACCGGCTTGGCCAGCAGCGGCTACGCGATCTCCGTGACGGTGGCGTCCAGCACAAGCATCAGCGTTCAGCCGACCGATCAGACCGCCTGCCAGACGCCCGGCACCGCCTCGTATTCCGTCACCGCGACCGGCGCGAACCTAACTTATCGATGGCGCTTGAACGGTGTGGATCTGTCTAACGGTGGACAGGGCAACGGCTCCACCGTTGCCGGCGCGACTTCGTCAACTTTGTCGCTCTCCACACTCACCTCGGCCAATACCGTGGCGGCCGGCTCCGGTTACGACTGCGTCGTCAGCAGCGACTGCAGTTCACCGCTCACTTCCTCGCGCGTGGCGTTGACGGTCAACAGCGCGCCGTCGATTAGCAGCAGCCCAACCAACTACACGGCTTGCGCGGGCAACACGGCGGCCTTCACGGTGTCCGCCAGCGGCGGCGGCCTGACCTACCAGTGGTACAAGGGCAGCGGCAGCGGCGTCAACCTGAGCGACAATGCCGGCAACTACAGCAGTACCAGTTGGACCAACGGCTCCAGCGGCGGCAATTTTGGCACCACTTGGACCTTGAATGCGAACAGCGGCGGCTTTGGGGAAACCTGGGGATCGGATATCAACTCTCCCAATGGCAATGCGTGGCTTATGTGGGCTGGATCTGGTAGTACGGAAGCGCTTCGTCCTTTGGGCGTATCCATGCAGGTCGGGGATACGTTCTCGATTGACATGGATAACGCCACCCCTGGCACCTCTTGCGGGATTGGCTTGCGAAACGCGAGCAACGCAAACAGGTTCGAGTTCTACTACAAGAGCGGGCAAGCGAACTATATGCTCACCACGTCGGCCGGCGTGGATCAAAACTCGGGCATTCCAACTACAACCACGGGACTGCATCTTGCCTTTACGCTGGTGACTGCCGATACCTTCTCGCTTACGTACTCGAACATGAGCACCCACTCGACGACGACCCTCACGGGCACGTTGGCAGGTACGGCAGGGTCTGCGATCACCAGTTTCCGTATGTGGAACTGTTGTAACGGCGGTAACAATTTCGCTTGTAACAATATGAGTCTTGTCGGCGCCACGTCGACCCTTATCTCGGGCGCGACGTTGGCGACTCTGACGACCAACAACGTCCAGATAGCTGATACCGGCTCCTCCTTCAGCGTGGTTGTGTCCAATTCGTGCGGCACAATTACCTCCAGCACGGCGACGCTGACCGTGACCACCACGCCGTTGGCGCCGACCGGCACCACGCCGCAAACCTTCTGCTCGGGCAGCAGCCCGACCGTCGCGAACTTGGTGGCCACCGGCACTGCGATCCAGTGGTATGCGGCTGCCAGCGGTGGAAGCCCGCTGTCAACTTCGACGGCTCTTGCGAATGGCACCCATTACTACGCGTCCCAGACGGTTGGCGGTTGCGAGAGCAGCTCGAGGCTGGATGTGACGGTGACGCTTGATCCGGCTTCCGTGGGCGGCACAGCCTCTGGTACGACGGCCATTTGCAGTGGCAACAGCACTGCGGTGAGTGTGAGTGGTTATACCGGCACGATTCAATGGCAGCAATCGACCGATGGCGGCAGCACTTGGGGCAGCGTTGTCGGTGGC
>JBGQCJ010000052.1:0-26890 GCA_041495285.1 Verrucomicrobiia bacterium | reverse complement strand
CTCTCATGGTGCTAAGACACCGTTGGCTGTTTGTCTTTGAGAGCGGGGAGCTCTTCTTCTATGCTCCCCGCCATGGCCCGCTCAGTTTACTCCAACAACCGAGGGCTTAGATGAGTATCAAATCGGTGGAGCTAACCGTGTCCGCTTCGCGGCCACGGTAGCTCACCTCAGACGTTAGACAGAAAGATCATGGAACGTGTTTGGCCTTTCATCTACGCCGCTGCTGCTGTCGGTACGTTGGCTGGCGGATACCAGAGTTTGTCACCAGAGCAAACGCGACAGACCAACGCTGATTGGATTTTTGTTAGCATCACTTTTGTTACGCTTCTTTTCTTCCCGCTCGGTGCGATGGCGTACAGCCGGCGCAGAGGTATTGATAAGTACCAGCGTCCGAATTTTCGGCGTCAGCCCCTTGGCTGGTGGACAGATACTTTGCAGCCGATTCGCATTTCTTTGATTTTCGCCGTGCTGTATTGCATCGGCTCGGCGTTCGCGTTGCCTCACACGGATGCACAGGGCTGGATGTTGTTTTGCTGGCATATCGCTATGGCAGTCGGCTTGTTTTTCGGAGAGCGTCTTGTTTATGTCGTATTCAGGCAGAGGATTGTCTAACAACCCGATGCAGCCAACCGCGACCCGCCCTAACGGGCGGTTCACGGTGGCTGATCTCTTTCGATAGATGATATGCTCGCATTCCCAAGCAAACAGCCAACCCGTTCTGAGTATCAAGTTATAGTCTTTGTGTTCGGACTGCTTTTCTTGGGGTTCGGCATTGCCGGAGTCGTTGCTGGCGCACTTGCGCCACCTGAGAAGCACGTACTAGCCGACCTAGCGATTCGTTATGGCGCCGGTGGTATTGTGCTTGGAGTTGTCTGTTTCGTTGGGCTTTGGGTGATGCGTAGATTCGGTGACTGATGTATCAGTATCTATCAATTCGGTGCAGCCAACCGCTGCCCGCTGCGCGGCCAGCGGTGGCTGACCTTTATCGATAGACGAAAGATGAAGACCTTTCTGCTCTTGGCCACAGTCATCGAGCTGGCCGTAGGATGCTTCCCGCCGAAAGCGCCCGTGATGAAGCGACTGTCGAAGGATGATCCAATAGACGAGCGTTATCTGAGGGAGGTGTTTGTTCCCTCCTACACTGGCCCACGTTCCAAGTCGGAGCTGTCGAACTCTGTGAGTCAGCTCGAAGAACACTTAGCGGAGTTTCGAGGCTTCATGCACGATGTCGAGGTTGGCAAGATACCGGTTACACAAGGTATGAAAGGCGATTGGCAGTCATTTCTGAGGAAAGACGACGCTTGGATAGCCGCAGGGTATTCCGACCGGTTGGGACCGGTGGTGGATTTCCAGAAGCACAAGAATCAAGACCCATTCCCTTTGATTTATAGTTTCAGGCTTTCCAACGATGGTTACGTCAAGTGGACCACTACTATTCATGAGGGATTCGGATTTGATAAGCACGGTCGAGTTCAGAAGTATTGGCACGACTGAACGGTTGCAGATGAAAGGGTCTATCCAGTCAGTGCAGCGAACGCGGGCTAGCGCCCGCGTCGCTGACTTCTTACGATAGGTGAACAACCACGATGACGCCCAAGCAGTACGAAAAGTGGAAGCGGCGGCGGCGTCTTGGCAGATTCCGGTTCGTATTGCTTTTGGGCGTGGGGTGGGGTGTCCCATTTGCCGCCCTTTTCACGCTCGCGTTCCCTCTCGCTATTCGCCTTTCCGTGGGTGACCGGCTGAGCAGTGCGGAAGTTCTTTTCATAGCGCTGCCAGTTTCTCTAGTCGGTGGCGTCGTTTTCGGATTATGGGTTTGGTCTCGCTTAGAGGCCGAGTACCAAGATTATAAGAAGGGGCTTATCCAGTATCGAGATTATTGCCGGTCACAGGGAGAGGACATATCATTGGAGGATGAGTTGCGCGATTGACTACCAGCACTTCACCTATCAATCCGATGCAGCCAACCGCTACCCACGCTGGCGCGCGGGTAGCGGTGGCTGATCTTTGTCGTTAGGAAGAGACGATGAAACCTGAGACAATGGCGATCGTGCTGTTCAGAGTGTTCGGGGTCATCACCATGCTCGCAGGGCCGGTGACCTTCTTGAGAGTGCCCTCAATGGCGAGGACGTATTCAAGCAGTAGTTCGCGGATTACAGTCAGTTCCTCCGATGTGCGCTCCACGAATTCTGCGACCGAGCCACTCTCGCAAGCTGACCGCCAAGAAGCCGGATTTCGGGCATTCCACTTGGCATTGTGGTATGCGGTCAGTCAGTTGATCGTTCAGATCGTGATTGGCCTCATCCTTATTTGGGCGAGCAGGCCACTCGCCCGACTGATTTGCCGAGGGGTAAGTGAAAGTTCCTAACCATCCGGTCTGAGGTGGTCCGCAAGTAGTCCGTTCGACTGAGAAGCGGCCACCGCGGTGCGACGCTCTCCACGCCCGACGCATTGACAAGGCGCGGCGTTTTGTGTCTATTCGATTTCGCAATGACGGAATCTTACATTCAACGGCTCTTCGCCGAGCGCATCGGCGGGAAAAGTTTCGGCAAGAGCACGGCGGTTTATAAGTTTGAAAAAATCAAACGCGCCAAACGCGCCGCGCTGGCCGCCCATCCCGGCAAGGAATTGATTGATCTGGGCGTCGGTGAGCCGGACGAGATGGCGTTTCCGTTGAGCGTGCGGGCGTTGTGCGAGGAAGCGGCCAAGCCGGAGAACCGCGGTTACGCCGACAACGGCGGCCCGGAGTTTCGTCGCGCCGCCGCGCAATGGATGGATAAGGTCTTCGGCGTGACCGGGCTTGATCCCGAGACGGAAATCATTCACAGCATCGGCAGCAAAGCGGCGTTGTCCATTTTGCCGGCGGCGTTGATCAACCCCGGTGACGTGGCGATCATGACGGTGCCGGGGTATCCGGTCTTCGGCACGCACACGCAGTGGTACGGCGGCGAGGTGTTCAATCTTAAGCTGACCGAAGCGAACGGGTTCCTACCGGACTTCGACGAGATTCCGAAGGATGTGCTCAAGCGCGCGAAGGTACTCGTGTTGAATTATCCGAACAACCCGACCGGCGCGAGCGCGACCGGCGAGTTCTTCGCGTGCTCCGTCGAGTTTGCGCGACGCAACAAGCTGGTCATCGTCTCCGATGCGGCGTACGCGGCGCTGGTGTTTGAGGGCAAGCCGCTCTCGATTCTGTCCGTACCGGGCGCGAAGGACGTGGCGATTGAACTGCATTCGATGAGCAAGGCGTTCAACATGACCGGCTGGCGACTCGGTTTTGTGGCCGGCAACCCTCTGCTGGTCAGCGCTTACGCGAACGTGAAGGACAACACCGACAGTGGCCAGTTTCTCGCGATCCAGAAAGCGTGCGCGGCGACGTTGCAGCATCCGGAGATCACGCAGAAAATCGCGGCGAAGTATTCCCGGCGCATGGACTTGCTCGTGGCTTGCCTGCGCAAGTTTGGGTTCGACGCGCACAAGCCGCACGGCTCGTTTTTCTTGTACGTGCGCGCGCCGGTCGCTGTGGTTAATGCTGATGGTGACCGCACCGCATTCAAGTCCGCCGAAGACGTGTCGCAATGGTTGATCACCGAGAAGCTGATCTCGACGGTGCCGTGGGACGACGCCGGCGCGTATCTGCGTTTGTCCGTGACGTTCATCGCCAAGAACGAAGCGGATGAGCGGCGCGTGACCGGCGAGATCGAAAAACGGTTCGCGGGACTGAAGTTTGAATTCTGACGCGATGAGCGAACCGTCCTCCAGACCGAATCCCAAGACGGACACCGTCAGCGTGTATGTGAGCGAGTTTCAGCGGCGGTTCGTGGAATTCGAGCGTGGTCGCCAGCAGGAGATGCGCGTGATGAAGCACGATTTCGCGGCGCGATTGTTCAGCGATCTCGTCGTGTTTGGCAACAAGCGCACCTATGACGGACTGTTGCAGGGGATGCTCAACGAAAAGGAGCAGCAGCAACTGGAGACCGACCCGCGGTTCACGCGGGCGTGGCGGATCTTTGTGGATTTGTGTTGGCTGAAGAAACAAGTGGCGCGTGCCGGCCTGATCGTTGTCGCCTTCGTGCTGCTGCTGGCGATCCTAGGGTTTCTGGTTTGGGCGTTCCCACACATCGCGGCACCGTCCCGCCCATAGCGCCGGTCACTGGAAGCTCTGTTCCTTGCCGGAGGCCTGTTTCACCACCAACCTATCAACCGCCTGCTCGACCCAATCGCCATTCTCTTCGACAAGCAAGCTGATCTCGATCTGCGACGCCCTGCGGCCGGTTCCGGATTCAGGGTAGACCAGCAGTTCGAAACCAATCACGTCGCGCTCTTTGTCCAAAACAAAGTCTGGGAAACCGTTGCCGCCCTTGTCGCCGTACAGAACGTCACCGGGACCATCGAAGTCGCCGTCGCCGGTGGCATCGATTGCCAAGAGCTTGTCGGTGGCAACGTCTAGGATTTCAACGCGGCAGGGCTCGCTGGCTTTGACACGAAGGTTACGAAGTCCCTGCCCGGTGCCGCGAAAATATAATTCGTGGTAGAACGGCACGGCATAGAACGGATTCTCGGCAACTGTGCTGGCGTTGATGATGGCCACGGTGCGGGAATCAGGGCTGGCGCTGAATTCCCAAAGGGCTTCGGCTCTGGACTCGCCCTGCCAAGCGATGGAGAGACGATTCGTAGCGCCCGAGTTTGATGGCAACGCCTCAAAATAGAGCGCCGAAGCACTGCCGGGTGGGATGGTGAGTTCCTTGGTGGCACCGGCCTGACCGACAGTTCCGTGGCTGAGCTCCACGTTCCAACCTTGATCCGTTGGCGTCCATTCGTACCGCGTGTCGGCAGAGACAAGTTTGACACTGCCCCGGGCGGCGCGGGTGGACGGATTAAAAATGCCGAACCGGGCGTGCGCAAGCTCACCTGTGGAAACTTGTGTGCTAGTGAGAACGGGCTGAATATCCACCGACGGTTCTGGTTGTGCAACGATCACAGTAATGCCGACTGGGTTTTCCAAAACATAGGATTTGAAACTGCGAGTCTGGTAAGGGGTAAGTCTGGAGATTTTTACGAAGGCGAGCGTTTCACTGTACGCCGCACGCAAGGCTTCTTGATTGCCTTGAAACTTCAGACAATCCATCTCGGCCAAGCGAAGACGAAGTCGCGTCGGCTCCGGCAATTCCTTGTGGGCGATGACGAACTTGTTGATGCGCTCCCAGACGCGGGCCAACTCGGCTTTGTTGCCCAGGCGCAACTGGAGTTCTGCAATGCCAAGCAGCATGTGCAACGAGCGAAAATGCAGGCGTAGTGTTTCGCACAGTTGGTAGGCATCCTCCCAAGTCCGGAGCGCTTCTGCAAAACGACCTTGATCGCCGAGCCAGTGGGCATAGAGCTCGTATAATTCCACTTCTGCCACTTTGTTGCCCAAGGTGCGGTAAAGCCCCAGAGATTCTTTCAAGTCGTCCACTACCGGCTGCGAATAACCGGCCATGAGTCTATATCGGGCGCGAGATTTTAGTGCCTGTGCTAATAACTCGGCATGTTGCTTTGAGCGGAGCGACTCGATGATTTCATTCAGGAGCGCCAACGCGGGTTCGACTTGCCCACCTTGCGCCAACAAGTCTGCCTTGACGATTTTGCCCTGCATCAAGCATGTATAGTACTGGAGCGAGTCCTCGTAAGGCTTTAGGGCTTCGTTCAGCAGCTCCCAGACTCGTTGGCTGACGCCCTCCCGTTGAGCCAGCCATCCGGCGTAATCAATCACCTGCTGCCAGCCCAGTTCGAAGAATCGGTGCTCTGGAGGCACAGCTTCTATTTGAGCGCCAAGCTCAACCGCTTCGTCCAGCCTTTCCAGAAAAGCATATTGTTTCCCCAGTTCCCACCACAACGTCTGTAAATCTTGATCCTGCCACGGTACGCCATTTGGAAGGGAATTGGCCGGCGGATAACCATGATACTCAGTGAGACGTTCCTGCCACTGTGCTTCGATTTCAGCAATAATTCGTTTCAAGCCCTCTTCGGCTTCTTCGAATTGGCCGGTCCGCTGCAGCCAGTGGGCGCGTTCTCTCATCGCGTCCCCGATGTACCGGGAGATCCGGAAAGTCGAGTAATCCAGCGCGAACCGGTGATAATTTGTTCCCGACTTGGCCTTCGCCTCTTGCAGTTTGATCCAGAACAAGTCCAGAAGCCGGCTGCCTTCGGTATGCGTCGCGAGCGCGCAGCCAACCTTGCCTTGTTGTTCGCATACTCGCGTTAGATTCGAAAGTTCTAGGAGCTTCTCAAGGTCAACCTCTTGGCGCGACTCGTCCATGAACACCAAACTTCTTTCATAGTGTTCGTTCGCACTTTCGAGATTTCCGAGTCGTTCCTGAATCCACCCCAACCACCCTTCCGCTGAAGACCTCTCAGACCAGTTCGTCTTTGCTGCAGCTCTCGACGCGATCTCAAGGAACATCCGGTAAGAGCCTTCCAAGTCCTTCTGATAATAGAGCTCCGTTGCTTTATATATGGTTGGCGACGAAGATTCCTTCTCCGCGCTGGATTCGACGCCCCGAGTCGCGGCGACCCACACTGTTATCAGGACTACGGCGCTAACGAAAACTTTGCTCTTCACCGGGAAACTCTCCGCACTCGACTTCCTGCTTGTACGCCGCGAATGCTTTGCGCATTTCCTCCGCGAGATTGGCGTAACGCTTCACGTGCTTCGGCGTGAACCACGTGAACTGACCGAGCATGTCGTTGCTGACCAAAACCTGTCCGTCGCAATGCGGCCCAGCACCGATGCCAATGGTGGGAACTGTGAGTGATTCGGTGATGCGCTGCGCAACCTCGGCGACCACACATTCGATGACCACCGCAAACACGCCCGCCTCCTGCAGCATCTTGGCGTCGCGCAGCAACTTCTCGGCGGATTCCGGTTTGCGTCCTTGAATCTTGTAACCGCCGGTCTCCAAGATGGATTGTGGCAAGAGACCGATGTGTCCGAGCACGGGAATACCGGCGGCGACCAGCGCGCGGACTTGTTCGATAATCGCCTCCCCGCCTTCCAGTTTCACGGCTTCGGCACCGGCCTGAATGAAGCGGTGCGCGTTTTCCAGCGCCTGCGGCACTGTCGAGTACGTCATGAACGGCATGTCCCCAATCAGCAACGCATTCGGCTTGGCGCGCGCCACCGCTTTCGTGTGGTGAATCATCTCCTCCATCGTGACCGGCAACGTGTTGTCGTAGCCCAACACCGCCATGCCCAGCGAATCGCCGACAAGAATCATCTGCACGCCAACCTCATCCATGATCTTCGTCGTGAAATAGTCGTATGCCGTCAACGTCACGATCTTCTCGCCGCGCTGTTTCATCGCGCGCAATGTGTGGACGGTCACCTTTCGTTCGTTCATCGCATTCACCATTCCTGTTGAACGAACTTAACCTCGCCCTCGCGTCCCGGCAACTCGCGTAACAACATCTGTACTGTCTTGCCGGTGCCCTTGACGATCATCCCCGGCTCGATCGTGGACAGCGGCAACAGCATGAAACGCCGCTCCGCCAGTCGCGGATGCGGCACCACGAGGTTCTTCTCCAAAATCTCCTTCTCGCCGAAGTACAGAATGTCGATATCAATCGTGCGCGCCGCGTTCTTGGGCAAATCACGGTCCCGGCCGTGCGCGTTTTCATACGCGATGATTTTTCTCAGCAACGTCTTCGGCGATCCCTCACACTCGATCTCCAGCACCGCATTGAGAAACTTTGGAGAATTCGGCGGACACCCGACCGGCTCGGTCTCGTACAGCGGCGACGCCCGGTGCCATTGCTCCTGCGACAAACTCAGCAAGTACCGCTTCACCTGCTGCAGGTGCAGCAACCGATCCCCGAGATTCGATCCCAATGCGAGCCCGACTTTCATCGCCGGGTCACCGGAGGCCGAGCACGTCTTGCATGTCGTAGAGACCGGGGCGCCGTGTCACGGCCCACTTGGCGGCACGCAGCGCGCCGCGCGCAAACGTCTCGCGGCTGCTGGCCCGGTGCGTCAACTCAATGCGTTCGCCCGCAGTGCCGAACGTGACGGTGTGATCGCCAACGACGTCACCGATGCGAAGTGCGTGCGCCGGCACGTCTTTGCCTCGCGCTTGCTTCAAGATTTCCTGCAACCGCTTCGCGGTGCCGCTCGGGGCGTCTTTCTTCGCGGTATGGTGCGTCTCCACAATCTCAACTTCCCACGTGTCGCCGACGATCTCCGCGACCTTGCCGGTCGCCCAGAACAGTGCGTTCACGCCGGTACTGAAATTCGCCGACCAGACAATTGGAATCATCGTGGCCAGATCTCGAACGACCTTGCGCTCGCGGTCAGTGTGTCCGGTCGTGCCGATCACCAGCGCCTTTTTATGATCGGCGGCCATCTTGGCAATCATCGCGGTCGCTTCGTGTGACGAGAAATCCACCACTACGTCGCTGCGACCGATGATTTTCGCCAAGTCATCGCCAAGATCGACCTCGCCGGCAAGTTGAAGTTCCGGATCGGACTTCGCGCATGCAATGAGCGTCTGCCCCATGCGACCTTTTGCGCCGCAGATAATGACCTTGACCGGGCTCATGCTTTGACAAGTCCCAAGCTCTGCAGCGTGCGCCGCAACTGCGCGCGATTGGCGTCGGCCATCGTCACGAGCGGCAGCCGGTACGTCTCCTCAATCTGCCCCATCATCGCCATCGCGGCTTTGACCGGAATCGGATTCGTCTCGATGAACAAGTCTTTGAACAGCGGAAAAATCTTCGCGTGGATTCGTCCCGCGCGCTCGTAGTCGCCTTTGAGCGCGGCGTGCGTCATCTCAGTCACCTCGCGCGGTACAACGTTGGAGGCCACGCTGATCACGCCGACCGCGCCAACGCTCATCATCGGCAGCGTCAGCGAATCGTCACCGGACACAATGCAGAAGTCGCGGTCCACCATCGGGCGAAGTTGACTGACACGATCCACGACGCCGGTCGCCTCTTTCAAACCGACGACGTGCTTCGGGAAATCGCGACGGAGCTTCGCGATGGTGTCGTTGGAAATGTCCACCGCACAACGGCCGGGGATATTGTAAAGCACCATCGGCAAATCCACCGCCTCGGCAATCGCGCGGAAATGCGCGTAAAGACCGGCTTGCGGCGGCTTGTTGTAGTACGGCGCAATTTGCAGCGAAGCATCGGCACCGACGTCCTTCGCGTGCTTCGTCATGAAAATGGCTTCGGCGGTCGAGTTTGAACCTGTGCCGGCAATGACTTTGCACCGGCCCGCGGCGAACTTCACCACGAGTTCGATGACGTGATTGTGCTCGTCGTAGTTGAGCGTCGGCGATTCGCCGGTCGTGCCGCACGGAACAAGCCCGTCAATGCCGCCGCGAATCTGCAATTCAACCACGTCGCGCAGCCGCGCTTCGTCCACCGCGCCGTCCTTGGCGAACGGCGTGACCAAAGCGGTATATGCACCCGTAAACATGATGCCGGTATGATAGAAGCGAACTGGCTTCGGGCGCAAGTGTGAACCGGAAGCGCACGCACCGGGGTTGCGGGCCTCGCTCGTTTCGTGTACAAGCGCACCGTGCGGCTGGGTTTCTTCATATTATATTACTGCGTCGGCAGGGCGCTTTTCATGGTCATCCTCCGCGGAATCTTCCGGACGCGCATCGCAGGGCGCGACCGCGTGCCGCGTACCGGCGGGTTGCTTGTCGTCAGCAATCACATCAGTTTCGCCGATCCGCCGATGCTGGGTGTGACAATGCCGCGCCCGGTCGAGTTCATGACCATGGCCGAGATGTTTCGCAAACCGTGGATGGCGAAACTCCTGCGCACGGTTGGCTGTTTCCCCGTGGATCGGTCCCGGGTGGACCACGGCGCGGCGCGCGAAGCCATCCGGCGATTGCGCGCGGGCCGGTGCGTCTCCATTTTTCCAGAGGCCGGTATCCGGCTCGGCGACAAATCCGTGCTGGGCGGCGATCCGGTATTCAAGCCCGGCGCCGGCTCGATCGCGCTGCTGGGCGGCGCGGCCATCTTGCCGGTCATCGTGCGCGACACGCGCAAGCCGTACAACTGGCGCAACTGGTTCAAACGCGAAACGATGAGCATCACGTTTGGCTATCCGTTCTGTTTATGGTCGCCCGTCTACTTGCCGGCCGAGGAACGCCGCCGGCGTTCGCGCGAAACGTTGCGGGAACAGCTTTTGAAAACCGTTGAACTGAAGTAGTGATTTGTTAGAGTCGCCGGCATGCTGAAACCGACATTGATCGCCACGCTCATGATTCTGGCAGCTACCGGGTCGGTCCCGGCTGCAACGAACCGCACCGTCCGGTTTCAGACGCCCGATGGCGTGGGAATTGCCGCGACGTACACTTCCGTCGAACGCGCCCCGGCGCCGGCCGTTGTGCTCGTGCACGGATTGAGCGAGAGCCGCGGCGTGTGGACGAACTTTGCCGGTCTGCTCGCGTCGAATGGAATCGCCTCGCTGGCCATTGATCTGCGCGGGTACGGCGACAGCGTGCGACGAGCGACCGCCGCCGGTACGATCTACCTGGATTACCGGGAGTTTCGGGCAATTGATTTCCACGACATGCTGCTGGACGTGAACAGCGCGGTGGACTGGTTGCTGGAACAGCCGGGCGTTGACCCGCACCGTATCGGCATCGTGGGCGCCAGCATCGGCGGCAACATTGTGCTGCGCTACGCCGTCGTCAACACCGACCTGGCCGCCATCGTCGCGCTCAGCCCCGGCCTTGTTTACAAGGAGGTGCGCACCGACGACGTGATCGGCAAGATTCCCAACCACCCGCTGCGGCTGCTGGTCGCGCAAGACGATGCGTTTGCCTTCGAATCGTGCAAGCGACTGATGGAGATTCGCAAAGAGCTTCAGGACGCGTCGAGCCAGACGGAGATGAAGGCGTGCGCCGGCAATGCGCACGGCACCGATCTGGTGCGCCGCGTGGACGGTCTGGCCGAGTGGCTCACGAATTGGCTGAAACAAACGTTGTCGGCCACGAAATGATTCCGCTGCGCGACGACAATCCGACAAAGACGGTGGCCTTCGTCACGATCGCGATCATTGCCGCCAACATATTCGTCTTCATCCACGAACTCATGCTGCCAAGCCCGGCTCACGTGCAGGCATTCTTCGCGGACTTCGCCCTCGTGCCGGCAGAAGTGGCGCGCGCGTCCTCGGCGGCCGCTTACGAAACCGTCTTCACCTCGATGTTCCTGCACGGGAGCTGGCTGCACATCATCGGCAACATGTGGTTTCTCTGGATCTTCGGGGACAACGTCGAAGACTCGGTCGGCCACTTCAAATTCATTGTGTTCTACCTGCTCTGCGGAATCGGCGCCGCTGCCGCGCAAGTTGCCATCTCGCCCAACTCCAACATCCCCATGATCGGCGCGAGCGGCGCAATCTCCGGCGTACTCGGCGCGTACTTGCTTCTTTTTCCGCGCGCTCGCGTGCTGGTGCTTTTTCCGATTTGGATTTTCTGGCGAATCTTCTACGTACCGGCGGTCGTCATGTTGGGGTTGTGGTTCTTGCTGCAAGCGTTCAGCGGCCTAGCGGTGGCCGGTGCTGACGTGAATAGCGGCGGAGTCGCATTCTGGGCGCACATCGGCGGATTCGTAGCCGGTATCGCGCTGATTCCGCTTTTCAAGAAGCGCGGCGTCAGGCTGTTTCAATAGCTGCCGCTTTGCGCGCAGCAACCGCCGGCTGCGCGAGAATGGTGCGCCACCGTCGCATGGCATCCACCGCGATCACGATCGTCAGCACCAACATAATCGAAGCCAGCCAACACATGATTTGCAGCGAGAGCTGTTCGGCTGGTGGCGATGACGGAATCTTCCGCCACCAACCTTGCACGCTCTGGACGCTCGCGGTCGCCACCGTTGCGAGAACGAAGACAAACGGAATCCCGGTGCACAACGCATACACCCGCTTCGGCGCGTGATTGAGCAAGTACGTCGTGCCGACCGCCAACGCAATCGCGGCCAGCAATTGGTTCGAGATGCCAAGCATTCGCCACAGCGTGTTGATGTTACCGGTATACAGCAGATAACCCCAACAGAAACACGTTAGCAAACTCATCCCGATATTCATTCCCCAATGCGGCTTGCCGGCAATGGTGGCGCGCGGCATGAACTGCACCGCTGTTTCCTGAAAGACAAATCGCGCCACGCGCGTACCGGTCTCCAGCAACGTCAAGATGAACAGCGCCTCGAACATGATGACGAAGTGATACCAGTACGACATCAGCTTCTTCATGCCCGGCACGCTGGCGAAGACTTTCGCCATGCCAACCGCCAGCGTTACCGCACCGCCGACGCGCCCCTCGAGTTTCTCGCCCGTTCCCGCCTCCAACTGTGACAGCTCCTTCGGCGCGAGGTCCCAGTTCTGTTGCGTACGCGCCGTCTCAACCATCTGGACGTACGCCACCTTCTGCGCCGGCTTGTCTTGCGCGACGTTGATGGCAAAATAGTCGCCGGGCTGCAACGCGCACGCCGCCACCAACGCCGTCACCGCCACAAATCCTTCCACGACCATCGCACCGAAGCCAATCGCGCGAATATCGGATTCTTTGTTGAGCATCTTCGGCGTCGTACCGGACGCGATGAGCGAATGAAATCCTGACAGCGCGCCGCACATGATGACGATACAAACGAACGGCCAGACCGCGCCGGAGATGACCGGGCCGCCACCGCCAAGGAATGGCGTCGTTGCCGGCATCTTCAATTCGGGATGCACCGCAAAGATGCCAACCGCCAGCACGACCATCACGCCGATCTTCATGTACGAACTCAGGTAGTCGCGCGGACACATCAATACCCACACCGGCAGCACCGACGCGATGAAGGCGTACACCGGCAGCATAATGGACAACGTCGGCTTGTCGAACAGCAACAAATGCGCGAACCCCGACGCCGCGAACAGGCGACCGAGCAACACACCGAGCATCACCATGACAACACCGATGACCGACGCCTCGGCAATTTTGCCGGGACGAATCTTGTACATCCAAAGTCCGGTGATGAGCGCCGCCGGTATCGTCACGATGATGGTGAACATTCCCCACGCGCTCTCGCTGAGCGCGTTGACGACAACGATGCCGATGCTGGCCAGAATCGTCACGATGATGAACAGCGTTGCGATCGACGTGGTCACACCGGAGAGCGGACCGATGTTGGCGCGGGCGATCTTTGGAAGCGTCAACCCGTCTTGCCGGACTGACGCCCATAGAATGACAAAGTCGTGCACCGCACCGGCCAGACACGCGCCGATGACGATCCAGATGTAGCCCGGCAAGTAACCCCATTGCGCCGCCAGCACCGGCCCCACCAGCGGCCCCGGCCCGGCAATCGCCGCAAAGTGATGGCCGAACAGAACCAGCCGGCTTGTCGGATGATAATCAACACCGTCCTTGAGCCGGTGCGCTGGTGTGGGGCGCTTGTCATCGAGCATCGCCACCTTCGTCGCCAGAAACGCCGCGTAATACCGGTAGGCCACGGCAAACGCCGCGAGCGCTCCGATGATGAGCCACAACGAGTTCATATTCGAAATTTACCAGATACCGCGTCGCACGTCACGCACCTCCGCCGGGAAAGACCGAAGTGCGCCGTTTATCGGCTGGGTCGCATCGACGCAACTTCCTCTGCCGAGGCCGGCATGGGCCATACGGCATCGCGCCCGTCCCAAATTGAGACCGCCTTCCTCCCGCCAATAGGCACCGGATCGCCACCATCATCGTGTCCATCCACGCCAACGGAATACAGCGTGAATGTCCCATCCGGATTCGGATGATACCGGAGAGACTGACCGTCCATCCAATCGTGCGGGAGTTGCGGAAGATATTCCGGTACGAGAGTCGTGAGATCGGCCGGCAGTTGTCCGGTACGAAGCTGATACCGTTTGATGGCAATGACCGTAATCGTCATCTCCCGCTGCGTCTCGAACTGAAACATCTTGCGGACGGCTGTTTCCCACGGCGGCTGGTAAATGTTGGAAAAGACGTAGCGCCAGCGGTCGTAAAAACTGGTGGCGTATGGGAAGTCCTTGTCCGAGAGGGCAAATCCCGTCCAAGCGCCTTGTGAAACAGCAGCGCGGGCATGATCAAGCATGAGCTGACTGCGTCGCAGGTAATGCAGTTCGTCTTGCTCCAGCCATGCCAACCGCCAAAACACTGCGCGAATCGATTCTGGGATGCTGTCGAAAAGCTCTCTCCAATCGTATGCGCCGGGTCGAATCTCGTTCCAGGTGGGAAAGTGATGCTGTTGTCTGAATAGCTGGCGAAAGAAGATGCGATTCATCTCGGCTGTGGGAACAAGCTCTTGGATAACACTGAAACTTTGCCACTTCTGCTGCAATGTATTCAACTGGGCATCACTCCAACCGTTTGTCTGTAGCGCCTCCCACGTCATAGTCCATCCGGCCTCGGCGATTGCCTGCCGTACGATCTGGGAGATGAGGTGTTTTTCGTCTTTCTGAAATCGCGTGAAAGAAACAAGCGTTGCGATATCCTCTGTCGCGGCGGGTAAGTTGTGCTGATGAAGATCGTTGAGCGCAGCCCACGCCAGCCAAATTGCCGCGGCACGCACTGTGTTAACGTGTGGGAGTCTGGCATCCATGCCCTGTGAGTAATCGATTGACGCGCTTAACGCCGGTTGCGCCAGTGCTGTTCTGATTTGCGTCAGAGTATTCGAAGCTCTGAGAATTTGCTGTTGAAGGTCGGTCCAATCGGCCGTGTAGAATACGAAGGTATTCGTTCTGCCGCCCCGTCCGATCACCATTCCGGTTTCGGCTGGGTGGCTGCCGCTGGGCTCTTCTTTGTCGCGGCGGCGGAGGTTGATCCCCAAATCCGGTTGTTCGCAGCGCACCAGCGCGCGCCCCGGCATGACGAACTTCAGCTTCATAGGAGCAATACCGGGCTCAAATGGGCAACTCTGCCGTAAGGACTCGAACTGATTCGTCAACGCGAGCAAGGCCGGTGCGCCGTTGTTCTCCGTAGCCGGCTTCGGCAGATCGAAGTCGGCCAATGTCAGTTTCTCACCGTGGGCGCGTAGTTCACGCAGGTAGGAGTGAAGCGCGATTCTCCCGCGTATGTTCTCTTCCAAGATGAAAAGCACGAGAACGGCGATAAGAACAGCGAACCCGATGGCGAGCTTCTTGAGGATTGGTCTCAATCGTTGCAGCTTGTTACCGAATCGGTTGGCCGCGAAGCACACGCCAGACACTCCAAAGCACGCAAGCCCCCAGCCCCATGCCGGAAAGTATGCGTACCAAGGACCCTCGCCAGTGTGGTACTCGGTGAATTCGACTTGGCCGGTTTCGGCATTCTTGCCGAGGGAATCGAAATGCGTGAAGTCGGCATACTCCCACCCTCCCAACCACAAAACCAGAAAGAGGCAGCGCAGGAGGATCGCACAGCCCAACATGCCAAATGCGACGCCCACTCCAGTCAGGATTGGCCTCAAGAGTTTCATCCGAATCCCGAACGAAGTGTATGCCCACGCGTGGCAAGAGCAAGAACGGAGATGCTGGCTGCTTCTTCTTGTAAGGCAACCGACACGTCCGTGCGAGTTTACGGCTCCGCCGCTACACTTGTCCGGTTACGGCGCAACGCGGCAACGCCCACAAACACTAGCTCCAGCGCGACGAACCCCAGCACGTAGCTGAATCCGCCGACGCCGAAGCCGTAACTGTGCAATCCCTTGCCGAGAACGAAATTCACGCCGTACCACGCCATGAGCACGGACAAGAAACACACGACGCTGGCCACGCTCAACGCGAAATTGCTCATCCAACCCGCCAGCCGTCCGTGCAACGGAATCAAATAACTCAGCAGCGCAATCAACGCCCACGTTTCCTTCGGATCCCAACCCCAAAATCTTCCCCACGCTTCCTGCGCCCAGATGCCGCCGAGAATCGTACCGGCGGCGAGGAGCAAAACGCCGATTTGCATGGCCCGGTAAATCAAATGCTCCAACCTTTCGATCTTCGCGCGCGCCTGCGGCGCAAAAATGTAATAGCCCAGCGCAATGTGCCCCACGGCCATCGCCACCGCAAATGCTGCGTAGCCGAGCGTGATCGTCGGCACGTGCACCGACAACCAGTAATTGCTCCGCAACACCGGCACGAGCGGCCCGATGCTTGCATCGAGCACCGCCGGGAATTGATCAGCCAGCAGCAACATCAACACCGACAGAGGCGCGACTCCCACGATGTAATAACGCTGCCGGTAAATCGCCTCCAGAATCAGCGCGAAAAACGCGGCACCGAAACTCACCCAAACCACTGACTCGTACATGTTCGTAATCGGCGGCCGACCGGAGATCATGACGCGCAGATAAAACCCGTAGCCGTGCACGAGCACACCGGCGAGAAACGCGGCGAAGCCTATCCAATAAACTCCCGGCTTACGCACGTGCCACGTCGCCAGCATCCACACAAACGCAAACGCGTACAACGCGAGCGCCTTGCGAAATGGATGAAACGAATTGTAGCGCGTCTCCCGACGCAATTCCGTCGCTGCCGGGTAGACGGAGGGACTCAGCGCGTACAAAAACGCGCGCAACTCGCGCGAGGCTGCAGCGAAAGCTTCCGGGTCGCGTTGCACGTACGCACCGGCAAGCGATTGAAGGAGTTTCTGCGACTGAGCTTCCTTGTCTTTGCCGTAGTATTCTCCGATTCGCGTGATGGGCACCCACGCGCCTTTCGGATCGTTCGGATGCGGCACGACGGCCAGCAAATCCAAGCCGACCGCCTGCGTCAGCACGTTCATCCGCTGATGGATGTTCTCCGCCTCGCGCTCTTCGTGGGTGAGTTGAGGTTTCTGCTGACCTTCCGACTTGAACGCGATTTGTTGGACAATCTTGTCGAATTGCGGCATTGCCAGTTGGCTGTAGCTGAAATATTTTTGATCTGCCGGTAGCCCGAGCATTTCCTTCAACGGTTTGTGCGTCACCAGAATGACCGGCGTGCGTTCCCAATCGCGCGTCTGCAGCCACATGGACAACAGCACGTCCATCGGCTGCATCTTGCGGCCGCTATCGGGTTCAACAAACGCCTTCTTGCCCGTCAGCTTTTGCACCGTCTCGATGGCCACCGTGTCGAGCGGCTTCTTGCGTCCGTCCTTTTGGACGGCGAGATACTTCAGCGCGGAGAAATCGAGATCGTCGGCGAAGGTTGGCGACGCCCACGCAACCAAAGCGAGCAGCAGCAAAATTTTTCTCATGCCGTTACCATCTCCTCGACTTTCCGCGCTTCCTTCTCCACCTCTCCGCTTGCATCTCCTCCTCCAAACCACCGGCGGAAATAAAACATGAGCGCGATACCGGCGACGATGAGGATCGCCCCCGTCCATGTCAACCAAGCCACGAACCGCGGGTCTTTCTTTACCTGCAGCGCCGTGTACTTCAGGTCGTTGGGATTCCACGACGCTTGCGAAAACTTATAGCCCTCAAACCACGCGGGATGGTTCATCCAGATGGACGCGCGCTGCGTCAAACCGTGCTCCTCATCGTGAAACACCACTTTGCTCGTCCACCCGGCCACGTTCTCAGTGCCCTCGTCCCGCTCGACGACGAAATCCTCCAACGCAACCGTGAACGGCAGCGGCATCGAGTCCCAACTGTACATTATATGGATGGCCTTACCGGCCACATCGATCACCGCCGGCTGACCGAACCGGACCCATTGCGATTGCGTCGCGCCGTCCGCATGCGCCGTCACGGCCACGGCCGGGAAACCGCCCTCGGAGTCTTCCGGTGCGCGCTCCAGCCGGTCAGTCACTTTGGCGTTCGGCACGAACTTCTCCGCCGTGAACTGGAAATCCATCCAGCCCGTCGCGACCGGCTCGCCCACCGTCAACGGACCGGACTTGAAACCCGCTTTCGCCGCGACCGCGTAGTGCAGCGTCTTGCCGTCGGGCGCGAGCACGATCGTCATCACGCCGCTGCGCCGTTGCAGTCCACCGACGGTGAGGCGCACGTCGGCGTCAATCGGCTGGCCGCTCGTGGTCCGCACCACCGGCGGCATCTGCGGATTGGCGAACACGAAATGGACCTGCTCGTTGCCGCTGCCGGACAGAATCACGGCGGCCGCCGGGTTGTTCGGCTGGTCGGAGACGCTGACCGGCTTGTGATTCTCATCCATCCGAAAATCCGGCCAGTAACCTTTGATGTGCGCGCTGATGCCGGTATCGCCGAGATCAAGGTGCTTTTCGCGATCGTCCGTGACTTCAAATCGAAAGCTCTTCCCGCCAACGCTGATGACCACCACCGGCTTCGTGTCCGTGCGCTCCTCGGTCGCCGTCGTGAGGCGTTTCAAGTCCGCCTCGTCGTGCGCGACGATGAATTCGAACTGCGCCGGTCCGACACTGGCACGACTGCGCTCGGGTGGCGACGCCAACAACCAGTCGCTGACGTGCTGCTGCGTCGCCTCGCTGTCGAGCTTGAACCGCAACGCGGGATTCGACTCCGGCCCGCCTTCGGCGACCGCCAGTTCCGCGCGCGTGTTCGGAATGAACTCGTCGAGAGTGAGACGGATGTTCTTGGCCAACGTCACGGCGCGCGGCTCGAGTGAACCGTCCTTGCGGATGCGAAGCGTCGTCTTCACCCGCTGACCGGTTTCGGGGACAACGACCGTGAGCGCCTCCTCGTCGATCCGCACCGTGCTGCCCGGCGGATGACCGACGCGGAGTTCCATCATCCCTTCCGTGCCGTAATGAAATGCCGCGCCGCAGCCGCCGAGTATAATAATGATACCGGCGTGCGTGATGACGAAGCCGATGTGTTTCCGCTTCCACGGCCACCGGGTCAACGCGGCGGCGGCGAGATTGACCGCCAGCAGTCCGAGCAACACGTAGTTGAACCACCAACTCTTGTACACCTGCGTCGTTGCCGCCTTGGTGCTTTCCGCAGACTCATAGAATGTTGCGACGGCCAGCACGGCCGTGATGATGACCAGCAACACCACGGCCAGCTTCAGCGATCCGAAGATTTTGAGAAGTCGAGCAAGCATTCGCGAATCGACTCATGCTACCACTCGCGCGCACCGTTCCACAAGTCCCCGCCACTGTCAACGACGAGCCGCCGGTAATTTCCCTATTTGGATTCCAATGGGGTTGGCGGTCTATTGAAGAAACAATGCAGACCGAGCCTAGAGCCTCGGTGGCCGGAACGTCCCCACCCGCTACAACTGCTCCAGCGCCGTGCTGCCATTGACCAATCATTCCGTGATTAAGGCCGAATCCGACGGAGCCGAGCGAAGCGAGACGCCGCTGTCGTTTGCGGCAAACCCGCGATGTCGTTTTCGTGGCAATGACCGGCCGCGCCTTCTACGACGGCTGGCACTGTGGCGGCAATTACAACGCCAACAACCGCAGCAAACCCGGCGAAGAACAAGTCACCATCTGGGAACTGCATCCGGTCATGAAGCTGGACGTGGTGAAGTGACGCGCTTTTAAGTTGTCACCCTGAGCGAAGTCGAAGGGTCTCCAACCACGTCGCGCGCTTCCGCCTGCGCCTTCTTCGCATCCGACAACTGCAACAGCGCATCGTACTGCGCCTTCTTGTCGGCCGACACGTCGCAATTGTTGCAACAGTTCGAATAGACCGACGCGCGAGTGAATGCGGAGAGGGATACGACGAGGACAAGCAACTTCGGGATCCGGTAGGTCATGGCTCGATTGCTCCCTTCGAGTTGTGGAGCCTGTTTACTCCGCTCCAACCCGCGATGCAATCAGATTCGCGACAGCGCGCACACGCCGGCAACTCTACATCAGTTCGCCGGTAGCACAAACTTCATGCTTCCGTCACGAGGGGAGAGTTGAACCCGGTCACCCTCGCGCGACTGTGTCTCGCACCGGAGATATCGTCCCTGACATTGCAGCAACGCGAACTTACCGTCGCGCCATTGCGACTGACACGCGCGCGGAGGAGGTCAATGCCAACTCGACGGATATTGCCCGTCTCAGTGATCAGCGAAACCAGTGACGCAACATCAGTAGAACTACTCCGATCGTGACCAAATCCCCTGCCAGTATCAACAGAACGACGACAAGGCTGCCCCAGTGCTTCTCCTCAACGCGTTGCTCGGGCTGTCGCTGAGGGACCAGAAGTTTATCGTCACCTGCTTCTGCTTGGTATTCAGCCGCCGTTATCGCAAGCAGACATTTATCTCTTGTTGTCGGGAGGTCAATGAACTCTGCGCCGAGATGCAACACTCTGAAGTCGCCCCGCCTGCTGCGCTTGAGAACGGCATAACGCCAGACAGGTTGTACTGTGCTTCGGAAAATGAGGCCGAGGGCATTCCGCGCATCATCAGTAAACCATTCGACCTCCTCGGCATCACCAATGAAGGGCGTTAACCCTTTAACGTCCGGGTAGAGGTGGACGAACTCATCTCTGCCTATCTTCTGAACTGGCACAACTGCCTCCCGGCAGCAGGCACTAACGTCCCATCCTGCTACGTTGCCCCAATGCGGTGACGTCTACTTTGCTGTGATCTACGGAACCATAGGCCTCCATGCCGCAAAGGCAAACCGGCTGCAAGAACTTCACCTTCTTGCCTCGTGGAGGATTCCGGCCAAGCTGCGATATGTTGTTGCCCATTGGATGAGACATGAGCAAATTACGTTGTGCCTCATGACGGGCATTATGCGGTTATCCCTCTGCGGCCATCCCTCCCGCGTTCAAGTCGACTCATCATTTCGGATGCCTCCGGAACCTGTTCAACACCCAAGTTCGCGGTGGGGGCGTTCGATTCAAGATGGGGACTTTTGCCTGCGATGACCGGTACGTGCGACTTCTTACGCCTCACCGTATCCCGGATTTGACTGGTCACTGCTGGAAGAGTCTTGAGCATGATCTTCACGTCTAACCCGAAGGATCTGTTCTGTGCGTAGCGGATGTCTAACCGGATCATCTCATCGAAGGTGGTCCTATTCTTGCCGCTCACTTGCCAGAGGCCCGTCAGCCCAGGCACGGCATCGAACCGTTCCTTTTGCCACGGAAGGTATTTCTCGTACTCATACGGAATGCAAGGGCGTGGCCCGACGAGACTCATTTCGCCGCGCAGCACGTTGATCATCTGCGGCAGCTCGTCAAGTCCCGACGCACGAAGCAGCCGTCCATAGGGAATGAGCCGCTGGTCCCCGTGCGTATCCAGTTTCACCATGGGACGATCGGACCCAATCAGACTACTCAAGTACTGTTGGTGTGCGGCCGTACTGGCGCCGAGTATCATGCTACGAAACTTGAAAAGCATGAACCGCTGGCCCCGGTAACCGATGCGCTCTTGTTTGAACAGAATCGGCCCTGACGATCTGAGTTTGATCAAGAGTGCAATGACCAGCAACAATGGAAGCAGCGTTGGAAGAGCAAGCAAGACACATGTGATGTCCATCGCCCGCTTCCACCATGGAAGCGGGCCCGTAACATCGGGAGGCGCTTCCTTCGCGAAGCTCTCAGTCGGAAACCTGAAGAGATCCGCAGTTGTGGTGGTTGCTGCTCCGACGGGGCTGGTTAGTTCAACGACAGATCGGCAAAACGCGTCCCGGTCTGAAACTCGATTCTCTGTGCTGTCCATGGTAATCTTCCTTTTCTCCCCACCCTCGGACAGCTTCTCGGCTGTATCACGGTTTTCGAAGACCTGTGCCTGACTCCGGCGCAAGGCTTCGCACTTGTTGGTTTAGACCTGAAATAAAACTCGCACTGACTCCGACGAGAGAATGAACCTTTGCGCAGACGAGACGCTTCGTTGGGTCGTAGACGACAGACCCATAACTGAGTGACGTCGCCCGTATAGACTTGGCGACTCGAGATGTCAACATATTTCGAGCGGAGCGAACCTTGACCCTGTGGTAAGGGAAAGCACTACCGGCTGGCTGACACCTTTGCGGCCTACCGTCCACAAACCAAACTGCCGTCGAGATGGCGACGAGAACTTACCATCGCGCACTTGCGACTCACACCCGGGCGGACAGCCCGTGCGCCCGCACATGCGGGTAAATCTACATCAGAGGTTCGATGAATTGCACTACTGGACGTTGTTCGCGGGTAGCAGACCGGCTCAGTTCACGACAATCGCCCGATAGAATCGCTGCGTTTGTGCGGTCGAGTCGATGAATGTGATCGAGTTGGTGGACGCGGTGAGATCGGTCAGATCGTTCCACACTGCGTCACCCGGTTGCTGCTTCCATTGAACCCGGTAGGTTCTACCCGAAACGGTGCTCCACGAAAAAGCGAAGTTGCCGGTGGTGAGGTTCACCGCGGTCGCGACGGGCGCATTGGTGACGAAGATCGTGTTGAGCAACTTGGCGAGGCGTTGACCGCCGATGGCCATGCGCTGTTTGGTGGTGGTCTGCGCGGCATTGGTGTAAGTGACCGACGGTGTGTCGCCTTCATTGATTCCAACATAGGCTATTGTTCGCGCCAGTCCCCAGCCTTCTACCGCCCAGTCCATCGGATCGGGAATCCTACCGACGCTGAAGCTGTAGGGGTAAGCGGCTTCGCTGGCGGCTACTTTGTTGCTCAGTATGGATTGAGTGGAGGCACTGTACCGGCTTGAAACATTGTCGCTCAGATAGCCGCCGCCGGCGTCCCAGAGAGAATGGAGATTGCTCCAATCGCTATTGTTGCTGAGGCCGAACCCGTTGCCGCCGGCATCGCCGCTGGGATGGGAAGAGGAATAGCCCTCTGCGCAGTGAAGCGGCTGCTGAATATCGCCGGCGAAGTGGAGTAGAAATCGTAAGGCGACGGCTTGGTTACTCTCGGTCTCGCTGGGATTCTGTAGCGTGGCGATGCATTGCCGGATGGCCCAGACCACGTTGGTCGAAGGGGGCGGAAAGTTGTTGGTGATCGTGTTATTGAGGTTGGTAAGATTGACGGCCAAATCGATGTAGTGCCAGGTGCTGTAGGCCGACGTAAAATTCTTGATATCATCGGCCCAGACGGCTGCAGTCACAAAATTGCTGTTTATGGAACTCGAGTGATAAACCGTGTTGGTGAGGAGCGCATCGCATTTGGCTTTAACTTCGGGGTCGAGGTGATTGTAGGCAATTTGCGCCACGACCATGTGCCCTTCGGCATTCCAAGCTAGGACGGCACGCGAAAGACAGAAACAGACACAAAGACTAATGAGGAATTTCGACATCTTGGTCGTGATAGGAATCTGTTGTGTTGATGCTGCGTGGTTCTAGGTGGGGTCGCCTCCCGTTTGTGCACGTATTCTAGGCCTGAACGTATCGGCGGTCAATCCCGATTAGCACGCTACCGGCCGCCGCTGTTCTTGCCAATTCCACACAAATCGGTTAATCGAAGACCACCGTGATTTATCGCATCTTCGGAAAAACGGGTTGGCGGGTGAGTCAGGTCGGCGTCGGTTGCTGGCAATTCGGCGGCGCGATCACGCTGGACGGCAAGCCGGACGGCTGGACGGGCATCACCAACGACGAATCCATCGCCACCATCCAGCGCGCCGTCGAACTCGGCATCAACTTCTTCGACACCGCCGACATGTACGGCTGGGGGCACAGCGAGGAGGTGCTTGGCCAAGCGATCAAGGCCGCGGGGTGCCGCGACAAAGTTTACATCGCGTCGAAGGTCGGGTTCTGGCACGACGAGGCCGGCAACCGGACGTTCAACGAGTCGAAAGACTACATCCTGCGCGCCTGTGACGCCAGCCTGCGCCGGTTGCAGACCGATCGCATCGATCTCTATCAATGCCACCTCTGGCGCACGGAACATTGGCCGGAGTTTCTCGGCGCGTTTGAGACGTTGCAGAAGCAGGGCAAGATCCGGTTCTTTGGCGTTTCGACCAACGACTTCGACATGGTTCAGCGTTTCGACGAACGCAAATCGCTCGCGTCGGTACAAGCCAACTACAATCTGCTTGACCGGCACGCCGAGAAAGAAGTCTTGCCGTACTGTCGCGCGCGCGGGATTGCGTTCATCGCCCGCGGGCCGCTGGCGATGGGCAAGCTCTCCGGTAAGATCAGCAAGACGACGACGTTCGCGCCCGACGACATCCGCAGCAAATGGCTGGAAGGCACGAATCGTCAGACGTTTGAGCGCGACATGGAAATCGTCGAGCGACTCAAACCCATCGCGCAGAAGAACGGTTTCATCCTCTCGGAGTTGGCCGTCAAATTCGTCCTCACACACGTCGCCGTCTCGACCGCCATCCCCGGCACGCGAAACCGCGCGCAGCTCGAACACAACGTCGCCGCCAGCATCCTGCCTCCCTTGACGCGCGACGAACTGGCCGCCATCGAACAAGCGCTCGCGCAGCCCGCTGCCGCCTGAACGTCATGCTGCAGATGGGGAAAATCTTCATCGGTCTCGTCTTCTGGAATGTCGTGCTGTTCACGGTAACGATCTGGTTGGGGGTGACACATCATTCGTCGCACTGGCAGCACCAAGCCGTCGGCGTGCTCACCGGCATTTACACCTGCCTCACCCACTCCATCGTCATGATGCACTTCATGGGCTCCGGTAAAGGCATCAAGGAAGCTGTCGAAACGCACAACCTGCCGAACGATCCGCAGACCGGCTACACGCGCCGCAGCCGCAAACTCCACGCCCGCGCCTCGGCGATGGCGACACTTTGTAGTTTGCTTATCATTGCCGCTGCCGTACTCGGAGCGGCCAAAGACACCGGCAGGTTGAAAGGAATGACGCACGCTTGGTTCGCCTACGCGGTCGTCGCGTTCAACCTCTACTCGTTTTGGATCGAGTACCGCGTCATCAAGGAAAACACCGCGATCATCCGCGAGATCGACGCCAAGGTCGTGGCGAGAGGTGCATGACTGTAGCGGCGCTCTATGAGCGCCGTCCTGATTCCTCCCGGCGGTCACAGACCGCCGCTACAAAGCCCGGAATCGTTTCCAAACTTTGTTCGCAACCTTCCGGGATTCCTCGCGCACCGCTTGTTCGTCCACGCCAACCAGTTTGCGGTTGCGCATGATCCACTGACCGTTGACCATCGTGTCGGTTACGAATTGCGACGACATGCCGAAGATCAGATGACCGTAGAGATTGCCCGCCGTGACCGGCGTGGGCGTCGGATAATCGAGCACGGCGAGATCGGCCGCGGCGCCGGTTTCCAGCTTGCCGAGCTTTGTGCCGAGCAACATGGACGCGAGCCGCTGCGCGCCGGCAAGAAAGCCGACCACCTCGCCGATACCCAATCCGTTCCGGCCATCGCGCGCTTTGAACCACGCGAACTTCACTTCCTCAAACATGTCGGCACCGATGCCGTCCGTGCCGAGCGCGACCCGGTCACCCATCAGATGAACCGGCGCGTAACCGACCGCGTTGTTCATGTTCGACCGCGTGTTGTGCGCGAACCAGCAACCGGCACGCTTCGCTTTCTCCAACGATGCCCGGTCGAGATGCGTGCAGTGCCCGAGAATTGTTCTCGGTCCGAGAATACCGGCGTTGCCCAGCCGGTCGATCAAACGTTGCCGGCACTTGGCTTGGTCGACCGGGTCTTCGGCGACGTGGATATGAACGCCGGACTTCAATTCCTTCGCCAACTCCGCACAAGCGCGCAGCGACCGGTCGCAAAGCGTGAAGGAGGCGTGCGCGCCAATCAAGCCGGCAAACATCGGGCCGTTGTTCTGCGAGACCCACCGGCGATTCTCTTCGAGACCGGCCTTCGCTCCGGCCATGCCGTTACGGTCGGTGACTTCGTAGCAGAACACACCGCGCAAGCCGACTTCGAGGAACGCATCCTTCATCACGTCGAGCGAGCCGCGAATGAAATTCGGCGAGGCGTGGTGGTCAATCAATGTAGTGGTGCCGCAGCGCACGGCGTCGAAGGCGCCGACGAGCGTGCTGAAATACACGGCTTCCTCGTCGAGCGCGCGGTCGAGCGTCCACCAGATGTACTTGAGGATTTCGTAGAAGTTGCGCGGGGTTTTCTTCGGGGCCGGCATGCCGCGCGCGAGCGCGGAGTAGAGGTGCGTGTGGCCGCAGACCATGCCCGGCATGACGAACTTGCCGGACAAATCAGAAACAGGCTCACCGGCTTTGGGTTTCAGTCGTCGAGCCCGTTCGACAATGATGCCGTGCTTGATGCGCAGGTCAGCCCGCTCCACACGCGGGCCGCTCAGTTCGAGCAGCGTCGCATTGGTGAGCAGGATGGACATTCGTCACGCCTTGGCGGATTCGGCTTCCTGCTCGATGGCCGCCATCTCCGGTGAGTCCATCTTCGACTTGTGCACGGCCCAAACGATCGCGGCAAGCGCCACGATCGCGATCACGATGGCGATGCCGAACGGCTTCTGTCCCGTGCCTTCCACGCCCGCGACGACGTGGAACTTGAGGACGATGGGCAGCAACAGCAAGCTCACCATGTTCATGACTTTGATGAGCGGATTGATGGCCGGGCCGGCGGTGTCTTTGAGCGGATCGCCCACGGTGTCACCGGTGACGGCGGCTTTGTGACGTTCGGAGCCTTTGCCGGTATTCTTCTCGATGTCGCGCGGCTCGTCTTCGATCAACTTCTTCGCGTTGTCCCACGCGCCACCGGCATTGGCCATGAACACGGCCAGCAGTTGTCCCACGAGGATCATCCCGGCGAGGAAACCGGCCAGCGCCAGCGGCCCGAGCAGGAAACCCACCGCCAGCGGCGCCATGATCGCCAACAGACCGGGGCCGATCAATTCTTTCTGCGCCGCACTGGTGCAAATGCCGACGACGCGGGCGTAATCGGGTGTCTTTGTTCCCGCCCAAATTTCCTTGTCGCGGAACTGAATCCGGCATTCCTTCACGATGAGGAACGCCGCGCGACCGACCGCGCGAATCGTCATCGAACTGAACAGGAACGGCACCGCGCCGCCCAGCAACAAACCGATGAACAACGTCGGGTTGGCAACGGTCAACATGCCGGCCACGTTGTTGTACTGCGCGG
>JBGQCJ010000051.1:0-27117 GCA_041495285.1 Verrucomicrobiia bacterium | reverse complement strand
GATCCGTCGATTGTGAAGATGACCATCGGCGTGAAGAAGGACGGTACGTTCACGGCGATGGACCAGCGCGTGACGAGTTGGACGGGCGGCTACGGGACGCATTCGTTGACGTTGCTGACCAACGTCGGCAGCAAGACGCTGCCGTTTTACCGGTGCAAGAACGTGAAGTTTTGGGGCGACTCGGTGTACACGAACACGCCGATCACGGGCGCGTACCGGGGTTACGGCGCGACGCAAGGCGCGTTCGCCATCGAGCAGATGATGGACATCATCGCCGAGAAACTCGGCATCGACCCGATTGAGCTGCGGAAGAAGAACCACATTCAGAAGGGCGAGACGAATCCGGTATTCGCGGCGTTGGGCGAAGGCAAGGAAGGTCACGACAATCCGATTGAAAGCTGCGGACTGGGCGAATGCATTGAGCGCGCCTCGGCAGCGATTGGCTGGAACAAGAAACACCGGCTATATCAGAAGCGCGACGCGAACGCGAAAGTGAAGCGTGGTATCGGCATCGCCTGCCTGATGCAAGGCTCGGGAATTGCCGGCATTGATATGGCGTCGGCGCGCATCAAGATGAACGAGGATGGCTCGTTCAACTTGGCAATGGGCGCGACTGATCTTGGCACCGGCAGTGATACCGTCCTCGCGCAGATTGCCGGGCAAGTCCTCGGCGTCACCGTCGACAAGATACAATGTTATTCGTCCGACACCGACATGACGCCCTTCGACAAGGGCGCGTACGCATCGAGCACGACGTACGTCTCCGGCGGTGCAGCGAAGAAAGCCGCCGAAGCCTGCCGGGATATCATCCTGAAAGTCGCCGCCGAGATGCTGAAGGAGAACGTCGCTGATTTGTATTGCGAGAACGCAACCGTCATCAGCCGCAAGACCGGCAAGAAAGTGCCGTACACGAACATCATTCAGCGTTCCCTCTACGGCCAGAGTCAAAACCAGATTCAAGGCGAGGCGTCGCACATTTCGTACGTGTCACCGCCGCCGTTCGCGGCGCACATCGCCGAGGTCGAAGTGGATACCGAGACCGGCAAAGTCCGCGTCATCGATTACGTCGCCGCCGTTGACTGCGGCGTCGCCGTGAATCCGAAACTCGCCGAAGGCCAAGTCGAAGGCGCAGTGATGAACGGCATGAGCTACGCGCTGAGTGAAGACATGATCTTCGACGACCGTGGCCGGATGCTCAACCCGAGTTTCTTCGACTACAAAATCTTCACCACCGCCGACGCCCCGCCGGTAAGAACAATTCTCGTTGAGACCTTCGAGCCGTCCGGCCCCTTCGGCGCAAAGAGCATCGCCGAAATCGGCATCAACGGCCCACTACCGGCGATTGCCAACGCCATCTACGACGCCTGTGGCATCCGCATGAAGAAGGCCCCATTCACGCCGGAACGTGTGCTCGCCGCGTTGATGGCGAAGAAATAACGTTGGCAGTTTGAACGAGGGCTGGTAGTTTCGTGTCAAATGAAGCAAAAGGAGAGACAAGGAAGATGAAGAGAATCTTAGGATTAGCGGTTGCAGTGGTTGTTTTGGCCGGAGTGGCTTCGGCGTTTGCCGACGGCGGTGGTTGTTGCATGTCGAAGAAGGCCAAGGGCGATGCGAAGGCGAGTTGCCCAGACATGTTCGGGAAGCTGAATCTGTCGGACAAACAGAAAGCCCAGGTGAAGGTTCTGTCAGAGCAGTGCGAGAAGGCGACTTCAACGTCGGAGCGTCACGAGATGTTTTCGAAAGGCATACAAGATATTCTCACGCCGGAGCAGTACAGTCAGTGGAAAACGGATTGCGAGAAGATGAAGGCTGGCGGCGAGTGCCCGTTCATGAAGGGCGAGAAGAAGAGCTAGAATTGCTAACAGTCGATTGAGAGACCCCGGCACTTCGGTGTTGGGGTTTTCTTTTGGGTTGATGAGATTCTTCGCTTCGCTCAGAATGACAACCACTGGAGGGCGCGATGGCAGAGGAAAAACCAATCGTGGGTCGGACGAAGCACGGTGGATTGACGCTGGATCAGCTTGCGGAGTTGCAGCCGGGACTTGGACAGCTCATGCCGCTGGTCGGCGAGCGGTATTGGACGTTGTATTACGCGGCGAAGGGTGGCAACTGGGCGCTGGCCGACTACGAACTGCGGAGCCTAAAGAGTTTGTGGACGAAGATGAGCACGACGCGACCGAAATACACGAGTATGCTCGACAATTACGCTAAGAAGATTTTCGAGCCGCTGGCGCAACACATTACCGCGAAGAACTTCCCCGCATTTGAGAAGACCTACATGGCCGGCATCGACCTCGCGAACACGATGCACGTCTCGAGCAATCATGGGGAGATTGTCTGGAAGTTGCCGCCGAATCCGCCGCAACATCTTGATCTTGGTCCGCAGCCGGAAAAGAAGTGAAGAGTTGGTGCCGTCGGAGGGAATCGAACCCACACGCCCTTGCGGGCACGGGATTTTGAGTCCCGCGCGTCTGCCAGTTCCGCCACGACGGCGCCCTATGCGCGCGGCAAACAATATCGGCGTGGCGCGGTCGGCGCAATCGAATTCTTGTCAGGTCAGTGACGGACGAAGTCAGAGCCTCGCTTTGTGGCTGACCTGCCGTTGACACTCCTCGGGCTGCGTGCTACGTTTGCCCGCTTTTGGCGGGGAAAATGAGCCAAATCAACTACAAAGATACGCTGAATCTTCCGCAAACGCAGTTCCCGATGAAAGCGAATCTGCCGCAGCGGGAGCCGGAACTTCTCGCGCGTTGGGAGAGCGCGAAGCTTTACGAGAAGACGCAAACCGCCCGCGCCAAAGCCCCGCTTTTTGTCCTGCACGATGGGCCGCCGTTCGCCAACGGCGACGTTCACATCGGCACCGCACTCAACAAGATTCTTAAGGACGTCATCATCAAGTACAAGACGATGCGCGGCTTCCGCGCGCCCTACGTACCGGGTTGGGATTGTCACGGCCAGCCCATCGAATTCAAGGTGAAGAAAGAACTCGGCGAGCGGGCGAAGACAATTTCGCAGACCGAATTGCGCAAGCTGTGCCGGGAGTACGCCGAGAAGTACATCGACATCCAGCGGAAGCAATTCAAACGCTGCGGCGTGTTCGGTGATTGGGAGCGGCCGTATTTGACGATGAGTCCGCTGTACGAAGCGGAGATCATCGGCGTGCTGGCCGACATGGTCGGCGACGGCTTCGTCTACCGGGGCAAGAAACCCGTTTACTGGTGTGCGACGTGCCGGACTGCGCTCGCCGAAGCCGAGGTTGAGTACGCCGATCACGTCTCGCCGTCGGTGTACGTCAAGTTTCCGGTCAAAGATCGTGCGAACGAATTCGCCGTGATCTGGACGACGACGCCGTGGACGTTACCGGCCAACCTCGCCATCGCCGTGAAGCCGGACTTGAGTTATGTCCGGGCAACAACCGGTACGGGTGAGACGTGGATTTTGGCGGAAGGTCTGGTCGAGCAAGTCGGCAAGGCGTGTGGCGTCGAGTTGACTGTGGCCGAGAAGTTGCCGGGAAGCAAACTCGAAGGCTTGGTCACCCGGCATCCATTTATGGATCGCGATTCGCCCGTCGTCCTGTCGCCCCACGTCACGCTGGAGCAGGGGACAGGCTTGGTGCACACCGCGCCCGGTCATGGTGCCGAGGACTACGAAATCGGCCAGAAGTACGGACTCGAAACGCTGGCGCCGGTAGATGACGGCGGCGTATTCACGAAGGAAGCCGGTCCGTTTGCTGGTCAGTTCGTGTTCAAAGCGAACAAGTCCATCGTCGAACATTTGCGCACCACCGGCATGCTGGCCGGTCACGCGGAGGTCAAACATTCTTATCCGCACTGCTGGCGCTGCAAGAACCCGGTCATCTTCCGCGCGATGGAGCAGTGGTTCATCGCGCTCGATCATCGCGGTCTGCGTCAGAGCGTGCTCGATGAGGTGCGCAAAGTTCAGTGGGTGCCAAAGTGGGGCGAGAGCCGCATCTCTGGCACGATCACGCAACGGCTCGACTGGGTGATCTCCCGGCAACGCGCTTGGGGCGTGCCGCTGCCATTTCTGGAATGCAACGATTGCGGCAAGGGCGTGCTGGACAAGCAACTGATTCTCAAGTTCCGGGAACAGGTCGCGAAAGAAGGCGTGGACATTTGGTTTGAGCGTGACGTGAAGGATTTGTTTGGCGACGTGAAATGCCCGGCCTGTGGCTCGGCGAACCTGAAGAAGTCCGACGACATCGTGGACGTCTGGTTCGAGTCCGGCGTGAGTCATCGTGCGGTGCTGAAGACGCGCAGTGAACTAGCTTTCCCCGCTGACGTGTATCTCGAAGGCAGCGACCAGCATCGCGGTTGGTTTCAATCGTCGCTGCTGACCGCGATGGCCACCGAGAAACGCGCGCCGTTCAAAGCGGTGGTGACGCACGGCTTCCTCGTCGTGCACGTCGAGGAGACCGGCAAGAAACAGAAAATCTCGAAGTCCGCCGGTAAGCCAGCCAACGCCGAAGACTACATCAAGCGGTTCGGCGCCGACGTGCTGCGGCTGTGGGTCGTGTCGGAGGATTATCAGGCCGACATCCCGCTCTCGGAAGAAATCTTCGCGCGCATCGGCGAGACATACTTCAAAGTCCGCAACACGCTGCGCATTCTGCTCGCCAATCTCTACGACTTCGAACCGGCCAAGCACGCGGTGCCTCGTGAGAAATTGACCGAAATCGACCGCTGGTTGCTGGCGCGATTGCAGTGGCTGACCGGCGAAATCGGCGCGGCATACGAGAGCTACGAATTTCATCGGGTCTATCATCTGCTCAACGCATTTTGTGCCGTGGAAATTTCCTCCTTTTACGTTGACGTAACGAAAGACCTGTTGTATACGCTTGCGCCCAATTCAACGGAGCGGCGGTCGGCGCAAACAGCGATTTACGAGACCGTGGGCGCGTTGGCGAAGTTGATCGCGCCGGTCATGCCGTTCACGGCGGACGAAGTTTGGAACGCGTTACCGGGGCGTGAAACGGAGTCGGTGCACCTCGCCGATTTCCCGAAAACGGACGAGAAGTTGCGCGACAAGGATTTGGAAGCACGCTGGGAGAAGTTGCTGACAGTGCGCGAGGCCGCGTCGCTGGAATTGGAGAAGGCCCGGCAGGCGAAGGTGATCGGCAAATCGCTCGAAGCGCAGGTGGAGATCGAGCCGGACACCGACGAGACGCGCGCGATGTTGGAGAAAGTCGGGTCGCTGTTGGAAACGGTGCTCATCGTGTCGCAGGCGCGAGTGGGCAAGGTCACCGGCAAAGAATTGCGGATCAAAGTCAGCCCGGCAGCGGGAAGGAAATGCGTTCGCTGCTGGCGCTGGACGCAGGATGTGGGTCGCGACGCAGCACATCCGGAGTTGTGCGGGCGATGTGTCGAAGTGGTAAAGGAGTTGGGGTTTTTATGAAGAAAGCGAAGACAATTAAGAAGAAGAAGACGACGCTCGCGCGAGTCAAGCAAGCGGTGATGCGAGTCAAAACCGCCAAGCCGGCGAAGAAGACCGCGCCAGCAAGAGCCGCTGCGAAAACGCCGGTCAAGGTGGTCGAGGCGCCGCCCAAGACACTGAAACTTTCCAAGGAAGTCATCGCCAAGTACAAGGGGCTGCTGCTGAACCTGCGCGATCATTTGATTGATGGCGTGAATTTTCTGGCGAGCGACAACCTCAAGCGTACCCACCGGGACGCCTCGGGCGAGTTGAGCGGCTACAGCTTGCACATGGCCGATGCCGGCACCGACAATTTCGACCGCGAATTTGCCTTGAGCCTTGTGTCCAGCGAGCAGGAAGCGATTTACGAAATCGAAGAAGCGCTGAAGCGGCTGGAAGGGAGCACCTACGGTCTCTGCGAGATGTGCGAGAAACCGGTCCGCAAGGAACGTCTCGAAGCCGTACCGTTCGCGCGGCTGTGCGTGCATTGCCAGTCCAACATCGAGAAGGATCGCCGTCGGCCCGCCGCGGCGGGCGCAGTCTTCAGCGAGACGTCCGACGAGGAAGGTTCCGAGGCCGAAGATTCCGAGGAATAGCCAGTGATCTGGGTCGTCCTCATCGCGGCGGCGATTGCGGCGGCGGACCAGTTGAGCAAGTGGCTGGTCGTCCGGTTCATCAGCGAGGGGGAATCGCGCGTCGTCATCAACGGCTTCTTCAACCTCGTTCACTGGCGCAACACCGGTGCCGCGTGGGGCATTTTTCAGGACTACAACTCCATCCTGGCCGTTGTGTCAGTGGTGACGATCCTCGTGCTGTTACTGTTCCGGCACTCCTTCCAACTGCAGCACAAGACTTCCCGGATCGCGCTCGGCCTCATCGCCGGCGGCATCGTCGGCAACTTTCTCGACCGCGTGCGCGTCGGCTATGTCGTGGATTTTCTCGACTTCTTTGTCGGGCGGCACCACTGGCCCGCGTTCAATGTGGCCGACAGCGCCATTTGCGTCGGCGTCGCGCTCTACATCATCGTGTCGTGGCGCAGCGAGTCGGAATCAAGGCCGGCTCACGCGGCCTAGAACGGATAAGCGACGCGGCTTCGCCGGTCAAACCTCACGAGTGACCGGCAGCCTTTGCTGCGGAGAAACTCTTCGACTCTGGGAAACTCCAACCCGACCTGTTCCGGCGCATGTGCGTCCGAGTTGACCGTCAGTGGAATTTCCAGCGCCAACGCCTGCTCGACCACCGGGAAGCTTGGATAAGACTCCGGCTGCGGCACATCGGTGTGGCGAAAGCCGGACGTGTTGATCTCGATGCACATTCCGGTACGAGCGATTTCCTCCAGCGTCCGCGTGATCTGCTCGGCGTCGGCGGGATCATTGGGTAGGTGACCAGAGCGTTTCACCACATCGAGATGCCCGACGATGTCGTACAGACCGCTGCCGGCCAGTTTGCGCACCAATTCGAAGTAGCGTGCAAACAACTCCCGGACATTGCCCCGGTAATTCTTCGGCCACGAGCCGGTACGACACTCGGGATCGAGGAAATGCACCGAGCCAATGACGTAATCCCACGGATACTTCTCGATCTGTTTGGCGAGGTACGGCTCAAGACCTTCGAGGTAGTCCATCTCCAATCCGAGCTTCACTTCGATTTGGCCGAAATATTCCTCTCGCAGCCGCAGCACTTCGCCGACGTAGTAATCGAGTTCGGCCTCCGCCATCCGCACGTTCGCGCTCAGTCCGCGCGGCAATGGATTGTGATCGGAAAAGCCGATTTCTTTCAAACCCAGTTCGATGCCGCGTTCGATGTACGCTTCCATCGGTCCCGCAGCGTGTTTGCACAACGGCGTGTGCATGTGATAATCGCATTGAATCGGCATGATTGGCCGCGCAATCTAGCACGGCGACCGCGAACTTTGAACCTTGAACTTTGAACCGCCGCGATTAGTATCGCCCGCATGGAAACTCCGGTCGTCTTTGAACACAGAGGCCAGCCAATGGTCGGTATGCTGCATCTGCCGGAAGGCCGCGGCCGATTCCCCACCGCGTTGCTGCTGCACGGCTTTACCGGCACGAAGGTGGAAGCCCACCGCCTGTTTGTGAAGCTGGCGCGAGCGCTCGCGCAACACGGCATCGCGACGCTGCGTTTCGATTATCGCGGCTCCGGCGACAGCGCCGGGGAGTTCGAGGACATGACCATCCGCTCCGAAGTCGCCGACGCGCTCGAAGCCATCAAGTTTCTCGCCAGCCACAAGCGCATCAACTCACGTCGTTTGGCTCTCATCGGCTTGAGCATGGGCGGCGCGGTCGCTTCGTACGTGGTGGCGCGCGAAAAACACCGCGTCAAATCGCTCGTGCTCTTTGCGCCGGTCGCCGAAGGCGCCGGCATCCTCGACGATCTTTCCACGCCCGACGCCGTGTCTTCATTGGCCGAGACCGGTATCACCGATCACGAGGGCAATCTCGTTGGTGTGACGTTCGTCCGTCAGTTTGCCGATATGCGACCGCTCCGCGAAGTGGTGAAATCGAATTGCCCGGCGCTCATCATCCATGGCTCGAAAGACGAGACCGTGCCGGTCCATCACGCCGACATGTACGAGCGTGCCCTTCGCGCTCCCGACCGCGTCGTCAAGAAGGTCATCATCTCCGGCGCCGACCACACCTTCAACCGGCACGTCTGGGAACACCGCGTCATCACCGAAACCGTGGACTGGCTCGGCGAAACACTGTAGGATCACTTGCCCGCTTGGCAGTCTGCAACACGATTGGAGAGTGCGGCGAGTTCACCTTCGACTTTCTGGACAGCTTTTCGCCACGCCTCCTCGTCAGACATCTCGGTTTCCTTAAGACCGTAGTAAACTTGGAGCTTGTCCCATTCCTTCGACTCCTGTTTGCGTTCAAGTGCCTCAGCAAGAGAGCGACACTGTGCGTCCGAGCGGGCCAACGGGCGAATGGCACGGTGAGCAATGAGCGCAGCGCCCACAACAGCGACCGTGAAGGCGGCTAAAGTCCACATCATCTGCTTGCGACGCGGCATGTGTTATTAATTCGCTACCACATCTTTACTGCTTCGCACCAAGAGCCGACAACCTAGAAATGGCTCTTGGCGGCATAGACCGCTGCTACAGAATTGTGATAGGTTTGTGCCGATGTCGTTCCAACTTGTCAGCAAGTTCAAACCGCGCGGAGACCAGCCTTCAGCGATCAAGGCGTTAACCGAATCGCTGTCGGCCGGTAATCGCTACCAAACGTTGCTAGGTGTGACCGGCAGTGGCAAGACATTTACGATGGCGAACGTGATTCAGGCACTCGACCGGCCCACGCTGGTGATCTCGCACAACAAAACGCTGGCGGCGCAGCTTTTCAGCGAGTTCAAACAGTTCTTCCCGCGCAATGCCGTCGAATACTTCGTTAGTTACTACGATTACTACCAGCCGGAAGCTTACATTCCGCAGACCGACACGTACATCGAGAAGGACGCGAGCATCAACGAGCAAATCGAGAAGCTGCGACTCTCGACGACCAGTTCGTTGCTCTCGCGTCGGGACGTGATCGTCGTCGCCAGCGTTTCGTGCATTTACGGCTTGGGTTCGCCGGAAGATTACTTCGAGATGATGGCGTTGCTCAACGTCGGCAGTCAGATGGGCCGGGATGACCTGCTGCGTAAACTCGTGGACATGCAGTACAACCGCAACGATGTCGAGTTCACACGCGGCAATTTCCGCGCGCGGGGCGATACCATCGAGGTTTGCCCGAGCTATACCGAGGATGCCGTACGGATCGAGTTCGAGGGAGACGTCATTTCTCAAATTACTCGCTTCGATCCGCTCACGGGACACAAGCGCGAGTCCGCGACCACCGTTTCGATCTACCCGGCCAAACACTGGGTCACGCCGTACCACAAGATTGCCCGCGCGTCCGAGGCGATCAAGGCCGAGATGACGCAGCGCGTCGCGTGGTTTGAGCAACACGCCAAACTGCTGGAGGCGCAACGCATCCATTCCCGTACGATGTACGACTTGGAGATGCTTGGCGAGATGGGCTTCTGTTCCGGTATTGAGAATTACTCGCGCCACATCAGCGGCCGCGCCGCGGGCGAGCGACCGTGTTGCCTGCTCGATTTTTTCCCCAAAGATTACCTGCTTCTCATCGACGAATCGCACGTCACCGTCCCGCAGATCGGCGGCATGTACGCCGGTGACCGCTCCCGCAAGACCACGCTCGTTGAGCACGGCTTTCGTCTGCCGTCAGCGCTCGACAATCGTCCGTTGAACTTCCCGGAGTTCGAGAATCTCGTTCACCAGTGTATCTTCATGTCCGCGACGCCCGGCCCGAATGAATTGCAGCGCAGCGCCGTCGTCGCCGAGCAGATCATCCGTCCGACCGGCCTCGTTGATCCGCCGGTCATCGTCAAGCCACTGACCGGTCAGATTGACGATCTCATCGAACAATGCCGGGCGCGCGCCGAGAAACACGAGCGCGTTCTCGTCACGACGCTGACGAAACGCACCTCCGAAGATCTTGCCGATTACCTCCGCGAGGTCGGCATTCGCGTGAAGTATCTGCACAGCGAAATCGACGCCATTGAACGTGTCGAAGTGCTGCGTGGCCTTCGCGCCCACGATTTTGACGTGCTGGTCGGCATCAATCTGTTGCGCGAAGGACTCGACCTGCCGGAAGTGTCGCTCGTCGCCATTCTCGATGCCGACAAGGAAGGGTTTCTCCGGTCAGCCACGTCGCTGATCCAGACCGCTGGTCGTGCCGCCCGGCATATCAACGCGGAAGTGATTCTCTACGCCGACGTGATGACCAATTCGATCAAGAAGTTCATCGAGACAACTGAGTACCGGCGCACGAAGCAACTTGCTTACAACAAAGAGCACAACATCACGCCGAAAAGCACGAAACGCGAACTTCAACTCAGCCTTGCCGCGTTGACGAAGGCGCGCGACGTTGAAGCCTCGGTTGTCCGCGAATCGCCCGGCGGCTACCGCACTGCTGAGTTGCTGCGCGAACTTGAAGGGGAGATGATTGAGGCTGCCGAAAACCTGCAGTTCGAGAAAGCGGCCATCCTTCGCGATCAGATCGCAGAGTTGAAGGCTGGAGGGACGCGCGGAGCCGGCGCTGAGCGCAGCCGAAGCGTCGCGTCTGCACCGAAACGCCAAGTCAAATACGACCGCAAGCTGAAGGTAAATGTGGTAAAACGGAGTCGGGCGAATTTGTAGCCGCGAGCCTGCTCGCGGTTTTTTCCTCGTTGTTTTCAGGTTTGCCGCGAGCAGGCTCGCGGCTACAACCATGGAATGCACAAGCATCTAAAGCGGGTTCCGGTCTGGTTGCCAGATGATGCGGCAGTCATTTATTTTGTGACTAGCTGCACTGCCTCGCGCCAGAAAGTGCTGGCGAATCCAGATGCGCATGCGGCGTTTGTTGCTGCGTGGCAACGACTCGATACTTGGCGAGTGGGCCGCTACGTGATCATGCCCGATCACATCCATTTCTTTGTCTCGCCTTTGGATCGCGATGCGAGTCTGTCAAAGTACGTTCAGGCGTTTCGTTCCTTCGTGACGAAGAACCTGCGTCTGCTCGGTTACCCATACCCGTTTTGGCAGCGCGAGTTCTTCGATCGCCTCTTGCGCTCGGATGAGGGCTACGCGGTGAAATGGGAGTACGTCCGCCAGAACCCGGTCCGTCATGGGCTCGTAAAGAAGCCCGAGGACTGGCCGTATGCGGGCGAGATTCACCCTCTGGAACTGTAGCCGCGAGCCTGCTCGTGGCCTGTTTTGTCGCGACTGTTCCGCACTGCCGCGAGCAGGCTCGCGGCTACAACGCGGATGTGCTTTGTGGTATTCTGCCTGCGGATGACAACGCTTTCTACTGAAACCGTCCGCAGCATTGTCCGCGCAGCGTTGGCCGAAGACATCGGCGCCGGCGACATCACAACCGAGTCGGCAGTACCTGCGGACCTACGCGCGGAAGCAATGATCGTGGCGAAAGAGCCGTGCGTCGTTGCCGGTCTGCCTCTTGTCGAGGCGGTGTTCGCTGAACTGGACGAGAAGGTTGCCGTGAAAAGACTCGTGCAGGAGGGCGATACAGTTGAAGCAGGTGAGCGCGTGTGTTTACTCAGCGGCCCGGCCCGCGCCATCCTTACCGGCGAACGCACCGCTCTCAATTTCTTGCAGCGGCTCTCCGGCATCGCCACGTTCACGCGCCATTTTGTCGAGGCGATTGCCGGCACGAAGGCGAAGATTCTGGATACACGCAAGACGACGCCGACGCTCCGGCAACTGGAAAAATACGCCGTCGCCGTCGCGGGCGGCGAAAATCATCGCATGGGCTTGTTTGATGCGATGATGATCAAAGACAATCACCGGACCATTCTCGCGCGGCTCGGTCCGAAGGCGCTCGGTGATGCCGTCCGCGTTGCTCGGGAAAATCACCCGCGCGCCCCGGTCATCATCGAAGCCGACGCGTTGGAGCAGGTCGAAGATGCGCTCGCGGCCGGTGCCGATCACATTCTGCTCGACAACATGACGACAGACGAACTCCAGGAAGCTGTCAAACTCGTTGCCGGTCGGGCCAAGATGGAAGCCAGCGGCGGCATCCGGTTGCAGAATGTCTCGGCCATCGCGGCGACGGGCGTGGACTACATCAGCGTCGGCGCCTTGACTCACTCCGCCCGTGCCGTGGATTTTTCGCTGGAGATAACAGATTGAAGACGTTCGTCAACGTAATGGGGCTGTTGTGCTTTGCCGTCGGTGCGCTGGCGGCCGACTTGCAGAAGTTTACCGATGTCCGGCTCGTCGAGAACCCGAGCAACGATGGCGACAGTTTCGTCGTGCAGGCAGGCGAGCGGCGGATGCATGTCCGGTTGTACTTCGTGGACTGCCCGGAGAGCGTGGCAACAACGGACGCCGACGCGAAGCGGGTGCGCGAACAAGCCCGGTATTTCGGTATCACCGACGCAAAGAAGGTTTTTGATTTCGGACGCGAGGCGAAAGCATTCACAACGAACGCGCTCGCCGAACCGTTCACCGTCTATACGGCGTTCGCCAATGCACTCGGACGTTCGCCGGGCGGCCGTATCTATGCGTTTGTGATCACATCGGAAGGCAAAGACCTCGGCCGCTTGCTCGTCGAAAACGGTCTTGGCCGCGCGCACGGTGCAAAGCGCGAAGGCCCGACCGGCACCGCGGCGAAACAGATTCAGCGGGAACTGCAAGACCTCGAATCGGAAGCGATGCTCCAGCGAGAGGGCATTTGGGCGGCGACGGATTCCAGCGTCATTGCCCAATTGCGCGCTCAAGAGCAGGAAGAGGAGCGCGAGTTGAAGGACATCCAGCGCGCCTCCGCCGGTAAGAAGTCGCTCGCGGGTCCGGTCGATCTGAATATCGGCACCACGGCGGAACTCCAGTCCATCGGCGGCATCGGCCCGGTGCTCGCCGGGAGAATCATTGCCCACCGGCCCTACAAGAGTGTGGACGACCTGCAGCACGTGACCGGCATCGGCCCGAAGCTGCTGGAGAAGATTCGCCCATACCTCGTCGTGAACGCACCGCCTGAACCAGCCGAGGGTTCGAAGTGAAGCGAACGGGAAAGGTGTCCGTCATTCGTGCCGGACTTTCGCACGTCGAATTCATCGTCCCGCTGTTTGATGCGTACCGGCAATTCTACGGGCAACCGTCGGACGTGCCGGGTGTGCGAGAGTTCTTGCGGGAGCGACTGGAGCGGAGTGAGTCGGTGATCTTTCTGGCGATGGACGAGGAAAAAGCGCTGGGGTTCGTTCAACTGTATCCGTCGTTTGATTCGGTGACGATGCGGCGGGTGTGGATTCTCTACGATTTGTTCGTCGTGCCGGCTACGAGGAAACGCGGAGTAGCGAGGTCGCTGATGGAGCGTGCTCGGCAGTTCGCGGTCGAGACGAATGCGAAAGGGCTTATCCTTGAGACGGCGGTGGACAACATTCCCGCACAGAAACTGTACGAAAAACTTGGCTGGAAGCGCGACACGGCGTTTCATCGCTATTATCTGGACGTTTGACGCATCGCGTCGCTACAGTTGCCGGACGATGAAGGCGGGCACGGCGATCCTCGAAGCATTCTATCAGGCGGCCGGGCAATTTGTGCCCGCCGCGGAACTCGCGCGGCTGTTGAAGTCAGCATCGGCCAACGTCACCGCGCAGATTTCGGAATTGGAGGAACTCGGCTACGTCATCGAATCGCATCCGCACCTCGGCTACCGTCTGGTTAAGTCGCCGGACCGATTGATTGCCGACGACATCAAAGCGCGGCTCAAAACGCGCGTGATCGGCTCGGAAGTTATTGTCTTCGACCAAACAGCTTCCACGAATGATGTCATCGAACACATGGCGCGCTCGCAAGACCGGGAAGGTCTGGTTGTATTTGCCGAATCGCAAACGCGCGGGCGCGGCCGGCACGGGCGAGCGTGGGCGTCGCCGCGCGGGAAGGGGTTATGGTTTTCGGTGCTGTTGCGGCCCAAACTCGCGCCGGCAGCGGTCACGCGCATCACCGTGGCCGCCAGTGTCGCGGTAGCCGGTGCCGTGCGCAAGATCACCGGCCTCGATGCGCGGATCAAATGGCCCAACGACGTGACAGTGCGCGGCAAAAAGCTGGCCGGCATCCTCACCGAGTTGCGCGCTGAGGCCGACGAGATTCTTTACGCGATCCTCGGCATCGGCATTGACGTGAATTGCCGGCGCGAGGATTTCCCGCCCGAGATCGTGGATGCGGCAACGTCATTGCAGATTGAAACCGGCGAGGCACAGGACCGCACGGAATTCGCCGTGCAAGTGTTGAACGCGCTGGACGATTGTTACCGCGAGACGTTGACGAACTTCGACGCGGTCATTGAGGAATGGGCGAAGCTGAGCACGACGCTCGGCAAACAACTTGTCGTCACGATGGGCGCGCGCCGCACCGAAGGCGAAGCGCAGGCTCTCGATGGCGACGGCGCACTGTTGTTGCGCAAGGACGACGGCCGGGTGGAGCGTATCCTCGGCGGCGACGTGGTGGTGGAGCGATGAGCGAGCGGTTTCTGATCGTCAACCTCAACAACACGAACACGACCTTTGCGCTGGCCAATCGCGACCGGATCCTCACGCGCAAGGTCGTGCCGACGGCAAAACTGAAGGGCGTTCCCTTCCGGCAGCATGGACTGGCCGGCGCGATCCTGGCCTCCGTTGTGCCGTCAGCCACCCGGCGACTGCGACGATGGATGTTAGTGACACCGATCATCGTCAATGCGGACATTGATCTCGGCATCGGCGTGGATTATCCGCACAAGCGGCAGATCGGCGCGGACCGGATCGCCAATGCCGTCGGGGTTGCAGAACTGTACGGGTCACCGGCCATCGTGGTGGACTTCGGCACGGCGGTGACGTTCGACATCGTCAACGCGGGCCGCGCGTACATCGGCGGCGTGATCGCGCCCGGGCTGGCGGCGGTGACCGATTATCTTTATCAACGCACAGCGCTGCTGCCGCGCATCACCTTGCGCGAGCCCCGGTCGGTCGTCGGCAAGAGCACGGTCGAAGCGATGCGCGTCGGCGCGGTCGTCGGCTATCGTGGGTTGGTGAAGGAAATCCTGTCGGCACTCCGGCGCGAACGCGGGATGAAAAACGCGGTGGTTGTCGCGACCGGTGGGTACGGAGACTTAATCGCGAGCAAGGTACCGGAGATTCAGCATGTGAATCCGTTATTGACCCTGGAAGGTCTGCGGTTTATCTACCTGCGAAACTGCAATGCGTCGTTGTAGCGTGCCCTCACGCGGTGCCACGTCAGGAGACGTGGCCTACAGAAAAATGAATCGGATTGACACAACATTTCAGGCACTGCGCAAAGCGAAGCAAAGAGGCTTCATCGCGTACATTTGCGCCGGCGATCCGAACCTGAAAGCCACGGCGGAACTGGCGTGCGCGTTCGAGCGTGCCGGCGTGGATGTGTTGGAATTGGGCGTGCCGTTCAGCGATCCGCTCGCCGACGGTGTGGTGAATCAACTCGCCGCGGAACGCGCCCTGCGAGCCGGTACAACGCTGCGCGGCGTGTTGAAGACGGTCGCATCGCTGCGCAAAGGCGGCTTTCAAACTCCGGTGGTGCTCTACGTGTATTTCAACGTCGTCTATCACTACGGCGTGAAACGGTTTGCGAAAGACGCGGCGGTTGCCGGCGTAGATAGCGTGCTCGCGCTGGATTTGCCTCCTGAAGAAGCCGGCAGTTACGAAGAGGCGATTGAACGTGCCGGGCTGCATCCAATCTATTTGATCGCACCGACGACGCCGGAAGCTCGCGTGCGGCAGATCGCCCGGCACGCATCGGGTTTCATTTACTACGTTTCGCGCGAAGGCGTAACCGGTATGCAGAAATCGGTGGCGGCGTCCATCAAGCCGATGGTGGCGAGGATTCGCCGACACTCGAAGCTGCCGGTCGCAGTCGGCTTCGGCATCTCGACACCGCAACAAGCGCGCGCTGTAGCGCGGACGGCGGACGCGGTCGTCGTGGGCAGCGCGATCGTGAATCAGATTGCGAAGCACGGGAAGAACAGACAATTGGCGACGAACGTGGCGCGCTTCGTGGCGCCGATGGTGAAAGCGGTGAAACGATGAATTGGGCCGTGATCATGGCAGGTGGGTTTGGCGAACGGTTCTGGCCGCTGAGCCGGCGCACGCGACCGAAGCAGTTGCTTGCGATTGTCGGCAAGCGGACGATGATTCAGGACGCAGCGGAACGATTGCATCCACTGGTGCCACCGTCGCGGATCGTGGTGGTGACAAACGCGGTGCAGGCACCGCAAGTGCGCAAACAGTTGCCGCGCGTCAAGCACGTGATCGCCGAGCCGATGGGACGCAACACCGCGCCGTGCATCGCGCTGGCGACGGCGATGATTCAGCGGCTCGACCCGGATGCGACGATTGCCGTCGTACCGGCGGATTCGTGGATTGGCGATGTGGAGAAGTACCGGCGCGTCGTCGGCGAATCGCTGGCACTGGCGGCGCAGCGCGACGTGCTCATCACCATCGGCATCCAACCGACCTCGCCGCATACCGGCTACGGTTACGTGCAAGTGGGGGAGACGTTGGAAGGCATATTTTTCAAGGCGAAGCGGTTCGTCGAGAAACCAGACTTGGCTCGCGTGAAAGAGTTTCTCGCCTCCGGTGACTATCGCTGGAATGCCGGGATGTTTGTGTGGTCGGCGCAGGCGATCTGGAAGGCGTTCGAGAAGTTGCAGCCGGCGATGGCGGAGAGTTGCGCGCGGCTTGCGTCGTCGAAGCTCAAGAACTTTGTGCGAGAATACGAGCGGTTGGAGAAAATCTCCGTGGATTACGCAATCATGGAAAAGGCTGATAACGTCGTCGTGGCCAACGGCGATTTTCCGTGGGACGACGTGGGTGACTGGCCGGCCATTGAGCGTCATAATCCGAAGGACGCCGCCGGCAACGTCGCGCGCGCTGAGTTTGTGCCGCTGGACGCGAGCAACTGCGTCATCGTCAGCGGTGACAAGGAGCACGTCGTCACCGCGGTCGGTGTGCGTGACCTCGTCATTGTCCACACGCCGGACGCGACACTGGTTTGTCACAAGAACGAGGCGCAGAAGGTTCGCGAGTTGGTGAAGAAATTGGCCGGGCAGAAGAAATTCAAGAAACTTTTGTAGCCGCGAGTCTACTCGCGGCGCCGCGAACAGGTTCGCGGCTACAAATCATGAGAATTCTCGGTGTGGATCACGGCAGCAAGCGAATCGGATTGGCGATCAGTGACGAGACCGGTACGGTGGCGCTACCGGTCGGCTACGTGACCGGCGGTGTGAACGAAGTCCTGCGCGTGGCGGCGGAACGAGGCGCCGGCAAGATTGTCGTCGGCGTACCTCGCCGGATGGACGGAACGGTGAGCGCACAAACCGAGAGCACGCAAAAGTTCATGGGCGCGTTGAAACAGGCGACGACGTTGCCGGTCGAAGGTTGGGACGAGCGACTGACCACGGCGCAAGCCGAACGCGTGTTGGTCGAAGCCGACGTGCGCCGCGCCGAACGTAAAGAGAAACGCGACCAACTCGCCGCGACGATTCTGTTGCAGAGTTACCTGGATGCGACCAACCCGCCATCGCGAAGCGAAACGTAGGAGCGTGCTCCCGCACGCGACCGGGAAATCGCGACCGGGAGGTCGCTCCTACAAACTCACCATTGCCTACGACGGGACGCAGTACGGTGGTTGGCAGTTGCAACCGAACGCGCTCACGATTCAAGGACTGCTCGAAGCCGCGCTGAAGAGAATCGCCGGCAAACACGTCGTCGTGCACGGTTCTGGCCGCACCGATGCCGGCGTTCATGCCCGAAGACAAATTGCCAATTGCTCGTTTGCGACGCGCCACACGCCGGCAATTCTGAGAAGCGCGCTGAACGCGAATCTGCCGGAAGATGTCCGCGTATTGCGCGCACAAGAGGTGGATGCGAAGTTCCACGCCCGGTTTTCGGCGAAGGCGAAGGAATACCGGTATCAAATTGATGCCGGCGCAGTGGCCGACCCGTTTCTGCGCGGTTACGCCTGGCATCATCCGAGGCCGTTGAACATTGCCGCGATGCGAGAGGCTGCCGCTCTGCTGAAAGGCCGGCATGATTTCTCGGCGTTGTCGGCGAAGTCCGAGCGTGATCCCGTGCGCAAGATCTCAAAGATCACGGTGACGAAGCACGGCAGTCAACTGACGATTTCAGTCCGGGCAAATGGTTTTCTTTACAAGATGGTTCGCTCTATCGTCGGCGCGTTGGTGAAAGTGGGCGAGGGCAAGCTGACAGTCGAACAGTTGCGCGAGTTGGTGCGCGGTAAGAAACGCACTGCACTCGTCGAGACGGCACCGGCGAAGGGGTTGTTCTTGTGGAAGGTGGATTACTAACGCAAAAGATGACTCACAATCCTGAAGCGACAGCGGAAGCATTGTTGAGTCCACCGCCTTGTTCTGCTCTCTTTACCAAAAGAAGGGTCGCGCTTCAAGGTCACGGGCAAACAAATTCTTCGCGTCCCGCACTGCTCGCTTGCATCGCCAATGCGCGTCGCGACCACATGACACCTCTAACTCGTCTCCAATCATTCTTGCGTCTCTTTCGCTGATTCTAAATGCCGCTTGCAAGAGTAGCATGAGCGCTTCGCTGCGGGAAGATAACGGAGTAATGCTTCGCGACTGACCCAAGGCGGTTTTCAACGCTGCGCGAGCCTCCGAAACAAAAGTGCGTTCTGCCAGCGCAGCGATCTCCCAAGCGCGCACAGCCGTCCTCTTGTAATCGTCATCGCATTCACTGGCGGCTTTCGCCGCCTCATCAGCGACTCCCATCGGGTTGTCATCGTGAAATCTAGCAACCCATGAGAGTGCTTGAGCACGAAACCAGGGATCTTGAATTTTGCGGGCCTTTTCCAATGCTTTGCTAGGATTGGTTTTGGCGAGCTCAGCTGCTTGGTCTCGCTGCAACGTGGCATTCATTTCTTAGCAGAACGGTGTTATTAGCACAAAGTCCTCTATGAAATGACAAAGTGCTACTGCTGCAATTAGAGTAGTTGGCGAGAATCGCGTGGTCAATCTGATTCCTGGGAGTTACCGGCGCAGCAGAGATTCCTCGACAGGCTCGGAATGACAAACTAGCCTCCGACCTACGATGAACGTGGTACTGGTTGAGCCGGAGATTCCGCCGAACACGGGGAACGTGGCGCGGTTGTGCGCGGCGACGGGGGCGACGTTGCATTTGGTCGGGCCGCTGGGGTTTCGGATCGATGACCGGGAGTTGAAGCGTGCCGGCATGGATTACTGGGAGCAGGTGACGTGGAAGTGTTGGGACTCGCTGGAGGAGTTGAAGAAGGCGGTTGGGGCTGACGGCGCGCCCGGCGGTCGCGCCCTACCAACGACGCCGAACTTCTACTACGTGACGACGAAGTCGAAACGGGCGTACACCGTCTCGCGTTACCGGTGGGGCGACTATCTGGTGTTCGGACGAGAGACTGCCGGGTTGCCGGAGGAATTGCTGAAGGCGCACGCCGATTCAACGATCACGATTCCGATGTTTAATCCGCAGGCGCGGAGTCTGAATCTGGCGACGGCGGTGGCCATCGTGCTTTTTGAAACAATGCGGCAAATCAAGGGATTTTAGGGCTTCTTGATCAAATGGCATACAGTTTTGACCGGTCTGTCGACGGCTTGCCAGACGCCGCCGTCAAAGAATCTCGCGACCGTGCGAAGACCGCGATCGAGAACAGCGGCTTCAAGTACATGGTGGGCCGCAGGACGATCAATCTCGCGCCCGCTGGATGTCAAAACGGCAAGAAGAACCGGAACACGGAGCCGTTCCTTTTTCCTCGTCGCTGTTGGTTCTGGTTCCCGGGCAGATGTGTGATTCCTGGGCGAGTAGGCATCACCGCTGGGTCGAACGGACGGCTTGCGCGCAGCCGTATACCAGTCAATGCATCCGGCCACAGCGGTCAGGATTTGCCAACGAGATCGCCGCGGTCGATCGCTTCGAGGTGGCGGCGGAGTTTCTTCAGCGCAATTTCCTGAATCTGACGGACACGTTCGCGGGTCACCTTGAATTTCTTCCCCACTACATCCAACGTCCGAGGTTCCTTCCCGTCTAGTCCGAAACGCAAAGTCAGAATTTTAGCCTCGCGTGGTGTCAGGTAGTTGAGGTGCTGGCGGATTTCCTGCCACATCGTCTTTACGCGAAGCAGTTCGTAAGGGGTCAACGCTCCCTCGTCTTGGACAATGTCGCTGAATCGGTTGTCGTCCTCATCTCCAATCGGGGCGTCGAGGCTCATGGGACTTGCGCCGACCGTGCGAAGCTGAGCCGCCCTGGACGCCGAAATGCCGAGGCGCTCGGCCAACTCTGCATCACTTGGATCGCGGCCAAGTGTCTCGGCAAGTTGCAGGCTGGCCCGATGCAATTTGTGAACCTTGTCCACGATATGAACGGGCAACCGGATCGTCTTCGACTGGTTCGAGAGAGCGCGGCGGATGGATTGTTTGATCCACAAAGCAGCGTACGTGGAAAGTTTGGCGCCCTTCTTGGGATCAAATCGCTCGACGGCTTTCATCAGGCCGATGTTACCTTCGTTGATGAGATCAAGCAGCGGCAAGCCGAGATTGGAATAATCGTGGGCGATCTTGACCACGAGGCGCAGATTCGCCTTGATCATTCGTTCGCGCGCGCTTGTCGCCTCGCTTGACCTGCGCAGCGAGTTTGATCTCCTCCTCGCGCGTCAACAGCGGTGTTTTCCCAATCTCCTGCATGTAGAGTTGGTGGGAGTCTCCGGTTTCGTTGTATCGGTCAATAACCATAAGTGTTCTTTCAGTAAACGCACTACGCCTGTGTCGATTAGGGACAACCGGTAACTGCGACCCTTCACTTACTTAGATGCAACCCGGCGGGATTCGGTTCAACATGCTGCGTAGCTCTTGTTCACCCGGTACGCCATCGGCGCCGGCATCATCGAGAGCAGTGTCCAGCTAACAATCCGCTAGCAGTTCTCCGCGGGTTTCTCCCTCGCTCCGACTCCAAGTCCATGGCCACGCTGACATGCTATGTCAGGCTGGATTCATTAAATCCCGTATGGGGTGAACACCCCATATCGCCCACACTGTTGGTGGCTCGTCACCTGCTCATGTAGAGCATGCTATGAAAGATATGAAAGGTCTGCAGGAAGGAGTCATCACTGAGCAGGCCGAGACGCGGACTGAACAGACGCTTTGCGCCTCCGAACTCAGTTACCGGAGGCTGTTCGAAGCAGCGAAGGACGGCATCCTGATTCTGGAGGCCGACACAGGGCGAATCAGCGATGTGAACCCCTTCTTGCTGGAGATGTTGGGCTTCTCCCGCGGCGAAATGGTCGGCAAGACCATCTGGGAGATCAGTCCCTTCAAGGACATCGTGTCCAACAAGGCCAAGTTCGTGCAACTGCAACAACAGGGGTATGTCCGTTACGAAAACCTCCCGTTGGAGGCGAGAGACGGTCGCCGCCATGCCGTGGAGTTTGTCAGCAACGTGTATCAAGCCGGTGACCGCAACGTAATCCAATGCAATATCCGCGACATCACTGCACGCAAGCGAGCTGAAGAGCAGTTGAAGGCATCGTTCAAGGAAGTTGGCGACCTGAACACCGAGATCCAGAATTTTTACCATATCCTCTCACACGAACTGAAGACGCCGCTCACCTCCGCCCACGAGTTTGTTTCCATTGTCATGGATGGTCTGGCCGGTCCGCTGAACGGAACCCAATTAGAATATTTGGGCATGGCCAAAGAGAGTTGCGATCAGTTGCGCCTCTATATCAACGATCTGTTGGATGTGACGAGACTGGAGACCGGCAAAATGAGCATCGAGTTCCAAGCGCTACCTTTGGCGGCGCTGGTGGAACGAGTGGTGGAAATGCTGGCCCCGGCCGCGGCGGGAAAAGGTGTCAGCCTGAGCTGTGACTGTCAACCGGACCTGCCGGCCGTCCCCATCGACAAGCAGCGCATCCTGCAGGTGCTGATCAATCTCACCACCAATGCCATCAAGTTTACCCCGGTAGGAGGTCACATTCGTCTCAGTCTCAGCGAGGCCCCGGCGGATCCCGAATGCCTCCAGGTTGCCGTTCGCGATACCGGGCGGGGCATTCCCAAGGACCAGCTCGACGTGATCTTTAATCGCCTCTACCAAGCGAACCACAATGCCCAGGCTGTCGAGTCACGGAGTGGCTTGGGCTTGGGCTTATACATTTGCCAGGAATTGGTGGACTTGCATGGCGGGCGTATCTGGGTGGAAAGCGAGATCGGAAAGGGCAGCACGTTTTCATTCGCGGTCCCGAAGCAGGCGATGACGAAAGGCGCGCATGTGCTCATCGTGGACGACGACTACGGGATGCGGGATACGCTCCGCCTCATCCTGGAGGATCAAAATTTTGAGGTCACGACGGCTGAGGGAGGAAGTGAAGCCCTGCAACTGATGGACCAAAACACTCCGGACGTCGTGGTGCTGGACTTGATGATGACTGGGTTGGACGGGCCGAGCACGTTGAAGGAAATCAGAATGAACTGGGGGCTTATTCCCGTGATCGTGTACACCGGCTATCCCGACGGCCGTCTCATGCGGCAGGCCATGGAATCTTCTCCTTTCACTTTGCTGGCCAAGTCGTGCCCGCCGAAGCGGTTTGTCGAAACAGTCCGGCGAATGTGCCACACTCATGAGACTCGATTCCTGAAGAAGAAAGCCAAGGCCAGCCAGGCGCCCGTAGCGCAGAGCGCGCGAAACTATTTCACGAGCGAAGGCCCGGCACGACACCACCAACTCAATTCATGAAAAAAATACTGATCGCAGAAGATGACAGGAAGATTGGCGCCGCCCTGAAAATTCGGCTCGAGGCAGCAGGCTATGAGGTGCAGGTCGTCCCGGATGGTTTTGGCAGCTACATTCGGGCGATGACCGACCAACCCGACCTGATTCTCATGGACATCTACATGCCCGTGGGGAGCGGTTTGGCAGTGGCCCAGGAGTTGAAGCGCGCCGGACTGGCCGACATTCCGATCATCTTCATGACCGCCAGCAAGGAAAAGAACCTGAGAGAAAGAGCCGAAGAGTTGAACGCGGTTGGCTTCTTTGAAAAGCCGTTCGATACAGAAAAACTGCTGGCGGCAATCTTCCGGGCCCTGCAATCAAAACATTCAACCAATGAAGAAATCACAAAATGAAAAAAATACTCATTGTCGAAGACGATCAGAAAATCGCCATGGCTTTGGTGATTCGACTCAAAGCCAATGGTTACAACGCATCAGTCGCGCCGGATGCGCTCGCCGGGGCAAGCCAGGCCCGCGCAATCAAACCTGACTTGATCCTTCTGGATATTTCCATGCCGGCGGGCAATGGCTTCAAACTGGCAGAAACTTTTCTTCGCATGCCCGAAACAAATGGAACGCCGATTATTTTTATCACCGCGTCCAAGAACCCCGAACTCCTGCAAAAAGTCATGGAGTTGGGGGCTATCGGCCTGTTCGAGAAGCCGTTCGATACCGAAAAATTGCTCAGTAGCATCGACCGTGAATTTGACCGCATAACGGACTCGTTGAATGCCCGACAACGTTCCGTCGCCCAACAAACCACTTGAACAATGAAAAAGATCCTCATCATCGAAGATGACCGGAATCTCGCCATGGCGCTGACCCTTCGGCTCAAATCCGCCGGCTATGAGGCAACTGCGGCTTACGACGCTCTGACTGGATTGAATGCCGCAGTCAAAAATGCCCCGGACCTAGTGCTGTTGGATATCTGCCTGCCCGTCGGCAATGGCTTTACCCTGTCCGAAAGAATCCAAACTCTCCTCCCCACGACCACTCCCTATATTTTTCTTACAGCCAGCAAGCAGCCCGGCTTCCGCCAAAAGGCGAACAAACTGGGAGCGGCAGGATATTTCGAGAAGCCCTACGAGGCGGAAGAGCTTCTCACGGCGATTCAGAACGCCCTCAACCCACAAAACCAATGATCACTCGCCCCAAGGCATGAGACTCAAACTTGCGCATGAACAAAACCGTTCACACCGAGTGCGCTGGCGCACAAGGTGCGCGAAGTCTTGGACGCAAGGAAGATCAGTGGCGGCCCAAGCGCATGACGGATAGAACGGCGCGCGGGCAACTGTTGACCATTGACACATCTCACATCCCTCTGCTTTCCAAAAGACCATCGGCAGCGTCTCGTAGACAAGTTCAACACCCGCTACGCCATCGCAGCCGGCATTATCGAAAGCAGCGTTCAAGTAACGATCAAATGGCCCCGATACGCCGGGTCGTGGCTTTCCTCTCTCGTTCTGATCTCAGCCTGCGGCCACCCCAACTTGACGCGCCGGGCTGGATTCATGAAACCCCCGGTGGGGTCAACAGCCCATAGCGCCCGCCAAGTTTCCGGTGCTTATTATCATGGCATGAAAAACAAGCCGGCCAGCACACCGTTGCCGACGACTACGGACGCGGACGACACCAGAATTGATATCGAGCGGTTGGAGACCGAAGCCCAAACGCATGACTGCCGCCGCGATGAGATTGAGAAGGACAAGCCGGTTGTCCCGTCAGGCAGTCGAACAGGAGAATGTCATGAAAACGACCGTGGGTTTGTGGATTGATCATCGGAAGGCTGTGATGGCGATTGTCTCGGCCGAAGGGGAAGAAACGATGGAGATCAGATCAAACGGTGAGAAACAGCCGGGACGTTTTGCCGGCGTACGTTCGACGACTCACTATGGACAGCAGGCTCCGGCCGATGACAGCCACGAGAGGGAGTTTACAGGCTATCTCAACAATTACTACGCTGAGGTTATTGCGGCGATTCGTGATGCCGAATCGATTCTGCTGTTTGGTCCTGGTGAGGCCAAGGGCGAGCTGAAAAAACGTCTCGAGCACGCCAAACTCGGCGACCGCATCATCGCCATTGAATCAGTCGACAAGATGACAGATCGCCAGATCGCGGCGAAAGTCCGCGAGTACTTTCATCAATAGAATTCGACCGTCGGATCGAGATCGACCTTTTTTAAGTTGAAAGCTCAGGTTGTAGGGTCTTTGAAACGGCCATTGAGAACAGCGGCTTCAAGTATGCAGTGAGCAAGCTCGTGGTAAATCTCGCGCCCGCAGATGTTCAGAAGGGCGGGGCGAGTTTCGATTTGCCAATCGCGGTCAGCAATCGCTGTCGTGAGGGTCAGCGACCGGGCGAAATGCGGTCAAACATTAGGATTATCGAGTCACCCATCTGCAGTGCAGAAGACTGCGTTTGAACACCTGCCACCGCCGTGGCCATCGTGTTGTACGAAGCGGTCCGGCAGGTGAAGGGATTCTGAGCGTTACTGGTTCTGTTGACCGGGCACGGCTTTCTTGAGCGATTCGAATAGCCCCTTGCCGGTTTCGGAGACGCCCTGCAGAGTTTTGCCGGCGGCGTCGGTGACGTTGCCGAGACCTTTCTTCAGGTCGTCAGTCTTGATTCCGATGTCCGGCAGATGGACCTGGCTCATGACGGTGAGCAGGACAAGGCGGCTGATGTCGGTGGAGTCGGTGATGTTGTTGTAGGTGGCGTCCACGTTGAGCGGAATGTCCTTCCTCTTGCCGGAGCGGTCCACGGTGGTCACGGTGCCGACGTGAATGCGGAGTTTGTCCACGCTGTATTTGGTTGAACTGGTGCTGCCGGGCGGGGAAACGACGCCTTTGAGTTTCATGGCGTTGGAATCGCCCTTGTCGTTCTTGACGATGACGAGCTGCTTGATGTTGATGAGCATGTCGTTAACGTGGGGCGCGCCGCTGAACATCGAGCCGAGCCGGTAGTCCACGTACAACTGCGGCATGTCCACGAACATTTTCTCGGGGAAATCCGGTGGGTTCATCAGTTTGAGGTCGCGGACGTCGAGTTTGCTGGAGAACAAGCCGACATCCACCGAACCGATGGTGAGCGGGAAGCCGGTCGCTTTCGTGGCGCCGATTTCCACGGACTTGCGGGCGATGAAATTGCGCGCCAGAAACAGCACCACGAGCAGAACGACCACACCGATGAGAATCCGGAGCAAGAGCTTTTTCATACGCTTCTTTTAGCGCGCCGGACGCCCACAATCAAGTCCGTCGTCGGCTACTTCGAGTCTTTCAGCACGACGAACGTGGAGGTGCCGTTGCGTCTGACGTACAACAGGACGCCGTCCTTGGAGCTTACCGCCGCAATGACTTTCTTGAATTCTTCGGCGCTGCGCACCGGCTCGCGACCGACCTCGGTAATCACGTCGCCATGCTGCATCCCTTTTTCCTGCGCGATGCTGCCTTCGGCGACTTCGGTGACGACAACGCCGGTCGTGTCGTTGAGGTTGAGTCGTTGGGCCAGTTCCTTCGTCAACGTCTGCACGGTCAGACCGAAGGCGGATTCTGATTTGGCCTTGCCGGGTTTCTGCCGGGAAGCGAATTGCGTCTCGTCCGGCATCTCGGCGGTTTGCAGTGCGACCTTGATCGGTTTGCCGTCGCGGATCACGTCGAGCGCGACTTTCTGGCCGACCGGTTTGCGCAGGATACCGAGTTGGAGTTCTTTGATGGATTTGATTGGGGTGCCATCCACGGCGACGATGACGTCGGCAGGTTTCAAGTCGCTGGCAGCGGCGGGCGTGTCCGGGTAAATGTCGCGCACGACGATGCCATTTTTGACGTTGGGTAGCGCGTCGGCGAGTTCCTTGTTCTCGGAAAGCGGCTCCGGTTTGATGCCGATCCAGGAGCGCACGATTTTTCCCTTCTCGATGATCTGTTCGGCGATGTCCTTGGCCATGTTGATGGGAATGGCGAAACCGATGCCGCGATTGATGCCGCGAATGAGCGTGTTCATGGCGATGACGCGGCCCTCGATGTCGCAGAGCGGGCCGCCGGAGTTGCCGGGATTGATGGAGGCGTCGGTCTGAATGTAATCCTCATAGGCGTTTTCGCCGCGACCCCAAACGGCGGACCGGCCTTTGGCGCTGACAAATCCGACGGTGAAACTGTAGTCGAGTTCATACGGCGCGCCGATGGCGATGGCCCATTGGCCGACCTTGACCTTCTCGCTGTCGCCGAGTTGCGCGGCTGGTAAATCCTTGGCGTCAATCTTGAGCACGGCGATGTCGGTGCGCGGGGCCGGGTCTCCACCGATCAACTTTGCCTCGAACTCGCGGCCATCCTTGAGCCGCACCGT
>JBGQCJ010000050.1:0-27349 GCA_041495285.1 Verrucomicrobiia bacterium | reverse complement strand
TTTCGGGCGACGGCGACTCGTGCATGCACTGGCGCGTTGGCGAATGGATGCTCCAGCACGACCGAATCATCCGGGCCGACGTTTTTTCCCACACGCGCTTTGAGGCGTCGATCGTTTCCAAGGAATGGCTGTCCGAGGTCATCTTTGCGGCAGCCAGTCGATTGGGTGGTCTGTATGGCGTGGCCGTCGTAGGCGCGTTGCTGATCGCCACGACGTTTGCGTTGTTGCACCGGCAGTTACTCCGGGGAGGCAACGATGCGCTCGTGGCGACCGGCGTGGCGTTGCTGGCGGCGTGCGCCGCGAGCGCGCATTGGCTGGCCCGGCCGCACGCGTTCAGTTTTCTGATGGCCGTGCTGTGGGGCGATGCACTGCGGCGTTTCGAGCGTACCGGGAATGCCCGCATGCTTGCGGCGGCGTTGTGCGTGCTGACCGTGTTGTGGGTGAACCTGCACGGCGGATATCTGGCCGGGTTCTTGGTTCTCGGCGCGTACTGGCTTGGGGCGCTGATGGAACGGAGTCGGACGAAGCTCGCCACATTGACCGGGGTCGCACTGCTGTGCGGCATCGCCTCGCTCCTCAATCCGAACGGTTACCTGCTTCACGTTCACAATATCCGGTTTCTACAATCGGACTTTTTTAAGAACTGGCTCGCCGAGTATAGTTCGATGAAATTCGATTCGCCGGACGCACTCGGATTTGCGTTGTGGCTGGCGCTGTTGTTTCTGACGCTGGCGTCGTGCCGGCCAAAACTGTCGGCGGCCTCGGCGCTGGTGTTGATTTCATGGACATATTTCGCCTTGTACGCGGCGCGCAACATTCCGTTGATGGCCATCTTCACCGCGCCCATCATCGCGCCTGCGCTGTCTGAAGCGGCACGGAGGCGGTGGCGAGAATTCTCCAAACACTCGACGCAACTCAGCGCGAGCGGACGCGGCTGGCCGGTGGCTGTGGCGGCGGCCATCGTGGCGATTGCCTGCGTCCCGCGCCCGACCGCGATTCCCGGTGACCGTTGGCCCGTCGCGGCGGTGAAGTTCGTCAAGGGGAACCCCGGCCAGTTCGCCGGCAACATGTTCAATCAATACATGTGGGGCGGTTATCTGATGGAGTACTTGCCGGACCACCGAGTGTTCGTGGATGGTCGCGCGGATTTTTACGGCGAACCGCTTGTGAAGGAATTTGACGACGTCACGGCGCTGCGGACGAACTGGACGCAAATTCTGGCCAAGTACGACGTGCGCTGGACGTTGATGCCGACGGATCACCGGCTGAACGTGGCACTCGCGTTGAAATCTGAGTGGAGGGTCGCGTACACCGACGAGGTCAGCGCGATTTACCGTCGCCTCCCATGAAATCGAGCCGCTATCCTATCATCGCGCTGTTCGTGTTCATCACTTCGCTCGCGCTGCACAAAATCTACGATCCCGATTTCTGGTATCACCTCGCTCAGGGGGACCGCATCGTGAAAACGGGCGCCGTCCTGCGTCAGAATTTTTTCTCGTTCACGTACCCTGATCGTCCCTACACGGATCTGTACTGGTTGTACGATGTCGCACTGAGCTGGTTGTGGAACCGGGGAGCGGCGGCGGCCGTGGTGGGATTCAGGGTCGCCATGAACATCGCGCTGGCCGCGCTGGTCTTGTGCGGGCTGCGGGACTGCCGGCGTCCGCTCGGGACGGTCGAAGCTACGGTGTTGATGATCGGTTGGCTGTTGATGCTGCCGCGATTGACGGACCGGCCCGAGTTGATCTCGTTCGTGTTATTGGCCGCGATGTTGACACTGTGGTACCGGCACCGCGGCTGGTGGTGCGTTCCGTTGCAGGCGCTGTGGGCGAATGTGCATGGTTTTTTCATCTTCGGTCCCATGCTGGCCGGCGGTTGGGCGGTGAGCGAATGGCTGCGCGGCCAGCGGCGCGCGGCCGGTAGCGCGGCGATCGTCATGCTGGCTTGCGTTGCGGCGTCAGCAATCTCGCCGTTTGGGTGGAGGAATCTGTGGGCGGCAAAATCGCTGTTCGCCTCGAGCCCCCAGTTCAACCGGCAGATCGAGGAAAGTGTGAGCCCGTTTCACCCGTTGGTCTGGTCGAGCGACGGCAGCGGGTTGTTGTTGATCGTGTTTCTGATCACGGCGGCACTGTTGCTGGCGCGCGGATGGCGTACCATGTTACCTTTTGACTGGATGGCGATGGTGGCGACGGTGCCGTTGGCGTTGGCGATGCGGCGCGGTGTGCCGGTGCTTGTGTTGTGTTCATTACCGGGCTTGCTGCGGTGTGCGGCAGCGATTCCGGAACCGCGAACGCGTTGGCTGCGGACCGCTTTGCTGACGCTGATGCTGGCGGTGGCGGCGGATTTTGCGATCGGCACGCACCGACTGCTGCGTTCGCGGGGCGGCGGACGCACTTTCGGTTGGGGCGTGGCCCGGCAATGGTTGCCCGAGGGTGCCGCCGCGTTTGTGCGCGAGCACGTAGGGGCGAACGCGCGGCTGCTGAATGCTCCGTTTCATGCCGGCAACTACTTGATATGGGCGTGGCAGGGGCAGCCGGGAGTGTTTGTGGATGGACGCGCAGAGGCTTATCCGGCAGAGTTCTGGGGCGACGCCTTGGTGGTGTTGAGTGACGAGGCGACCTTCGGCCGGCTCGTGCAGCAATTTGACATCAGCCATCTGTTGATCGGGCTGGACAACTCCGAAGGCCGGGCGTTCGTCCAGCGCATGGCCACGAACGTCGTCTGGCGGCAGGTTTATGCCGACCGGACCGCCGTGGTCTTCGAAAGGACTCAGAATCGCAATGACTGATTCACGCTTTCGAGCGCGCCGCTGGTGGCTGCCGTCTCTCAGCGCGTGGTTGTGGGTGCTGTTTTTTGTGGGGTTGAGCTTGTTCAATTGGCGGCTCGTGATGATCAACGCCGACGGCGATCCGAGTCTGCATTGGCGGATCGGCGATTGGATGATCAAGAATCATGCGATCATTCACACCGACCATTTTTCTCACACACGCCCGGGCGCTCCGTTGGTGTCGAAGGAGTGGCTCAGTGAAGTGTTGTTCGCGGCGGCGGGAAATCTTTTCGGATGGAACGGCATCGTGCTGCTATCGGCGGCGCTGATTGCGACGTGCCTGTGGTTGTTGCACCGGCTGTTGCTGGCGGAGGGCAACGAACTGTTGTTGTCCACCGGGCTGGTTCTGCTCGCGGCGATGGCGTGCTCGATGCACTGGCTGGCCCGGCCACATCTGATGACGCACCTGCTCGCGGTGATTTTCCTATGGCAACTGCGCGCCTACGACCGCGGCCGGTTGCCGGCCATGCGAGTGTTTCTGGTGCTGGTGCCGTTAATGATGCTGTGGGCGAACTTGCACGGCGCGTTCTTTACCGGCTTCGTGTTGATTGGCGTGTTTCTGGTGGGCAACTTGTTCGCCGACCGACGCAAGGCCGGGACGTTGTTGGCCGTGCTGGCCGGTTGCGTGTTGGCTTCGTTGATCAATCCGAACGGCTGGAGGTTGCACGTCCACATTCTGGAGTTTCTGCACACGCCTCTGGTCGCGAAGTTCGCCAACGAATTCCGTTCGCCGAATTTTCACTCAGGCGGCATGACCGGATTTGCACTGCAGTTGCTCGTGCTGGCCGTCGTGTTGATCGTGGTTCGACCCCGGCTGAGCTCCACCGAGATACTTCTAATTGGTGTGTGGGGATTTTTCGCGCTGCACGCCGTGCGCAACGTGCCGGTCTTCGCGCTCGTCGTCACACCCATTCTGGCGGAACATCTGAATGCGTTTCTGCGCGAGGTGCGCGAGTCCATCGGCGTGCGGCTGTACCGGCGGGTTTCAGCCGTCATTGGTGCGGTTGACCGGGGCGCGGGTGGAGCGATTCTCGTCGCGGGGGCGGTGGTGGCGATGTTGTTCGTCGCGGCGAAACCGCGCTGGCTCGGCAGCGAACCAATCGTGACGACCGAAATTCTGACCAACAGATTCCCGGTCGCCGCCGCGCAATTCCTTAGCGCGCATCCGGAGGCGGTTCGCGGCGAGATGTTCAATGATTATGGTTGGGGCGGCTATTTGATGCTGGCGCTGCCGGAGCGCAAGGTGTTCGTAGATGGCCGTAATGACTTTTACGGCGAAGAGTTGGTGAAAGATTTCAAAACTGCGGACGGCCCACAGCCCGGCTGGGAAGCCGTGTTCGAGAAGTACAACGTCGGCTGGACGATTCTGCCGGCCAAGCACGCGCTGAACACTGTGCTCGGATTGTATCCCGGCTGGAAAGTTGTCTACACCGATGAAGTCGCGGCGGTCCGGGCGCGCATCGCGCCTTAGCGGATCGTGTCGGGATCGATCTGGTACTTTTTGAGCTTGGCGTAGAGCGTGGTGCGACTGATCTGAAGCATTTCCGCCGTGCGCTTGATGTTGCCGGCGTGTTGGCGGATCGCATTGATGAGGATTTGCTTTTCCGGTTGGCCGAGCTGGTCAATCAATCGCGTGGAGGACACGGCGAGGATGGGCGCGTCAATGATGCGTTTGGGCAAATCACTAACATCAATCAACGCGGATTTCGCGAGCACGACGGCCTGGAGCACGACGTTTTCCAGTTCGCGCACGTTGCCCGGCCAATTGTGCCGGCAGAGCACCTCGACCGCGGCCGGCGTGAACCCCCGGAGGTCTTTCCCGTTCTGCCGGGCGAACCTGCGGAGAAACTCCATGGCCAGCAGCGGGATGTCTTCCGTGCGTTCGCGCAGGGGCGGCAGGTCAATCTGCACGACGTTGAGCCGGTGATACAAATCGTCGCGGAACGATCCTTCGGCCACGCCTTGTTCCAGCGGCCGGTTGGTGGCGGCAATGATTCGGACGTCCACGGAAATGGATTTCTGTCCGCCCACGCGCTCGAACGTCCGCGTCTGCAGCACGCGCAGAAGTTTGGCTTGCACATTGAGGCTGATGTTGGAGACCTCGTCGAGAAACAACGTGCCGCCGTTGGCGCGCTCGAACCGGCCGACGTGCCGGTCCACGGCGCCCGTGAAGGCGCCTTTTTCATGCCCGAAAAGCTCGCTCTCCAAAAGTTCCCGTGCCAGCGCACTGCAATCGAGCGTGACGAACGGTTTGCCGTGCCGGTTGCTTGCTTCGTGAACGGCGCGCGCCACGAGTTCCTTGCCGGTGCCCGTCTCGCCGTGGATCAGAATGTTAGCAAAACTGTCGGCAATGGTCTGGATCAGTTCAAAGATGTCGCGCATCTGCTCGTTCTGGCTGATGATTCCGTAGAATCCTTGTGACGGGGTCGCCAGTAAGCCGCGATTTCTGGGGTCGATGACTGCGCCGCGAAATCTTGTGCGTTGCTCCTGCACGGCCCGGGCGACCGTGGCGCGCAACGCCGCCAAGGCCGGTGGCTCGTTAGACTTCTGAGAATAGTCGAACGCCCCCAGCCTGGTGGCCTGTACGGCCTGCGGTACCGAAGAGCATTTTGTGCTGACGATTACGATCGTTTCGGGATAGAGCTGACGGAGTTGCTCCAGAAAGCCGATGGCATCCACCTTCGTCAGGTTAATTTCGCCGATGAGCAGGTCAATACTGTGAGCGTCCAGCAGAAGGAGGGCGTCCGGCACGCCATTGGCCGAAAAGACCTCGTAGTCCTCGTGGATCAGCGCGTCGGACAAGGTCAGTGTCCAGGAAGCATCTTCGTCAACCAGCAATATTTTCGCTTTCGGCATGTCCAGATATCATCGTCCAGCGGGTAATCCTTGAAACCCTGTGCGCCCCCTGCCGCTGGACACTGCAACTTGACAGTCTCGTGGGCATGTTCAGCAGCTTCCAGACCAGCAGCGCGAAACTCCGTCGCCTGCCGGGTTTACGATCAGAAGTGTTCATAGCCTTCCGAGGCAGCTATGTCAAGGCTTACAGGACGACGCTCCCAGCTCACTGAACAGTCTTGGACGCACGCGGTGGACATGTTCGGAAGACGCTGGCGGCAATCCTCGATCAGAAGCTGACGAGATTGTTCAGCGATGTCGAGGGCCAGCCCGCGGCGGCGCGGTTACATCCCCATAATCTCGTAGCCGCTATCGACGTAGAGGATTTGGCCAGTCGTGCCCGTGGACATGTCGCTGGCGAGAAACAGCCCTGCAGAGCCCAGCTCGCGCGGTTCGATATTGCGCTTCAGCGGTGCCCGTTCCTCGTAATGCTTGAGCATTTGCGTGAAGCCGGCAATGCCGCGCGCCGCCAGTGTGTTGACGGGACCGGCGCTGATGGCGTTCACGCGAATCTTCTTTGGTCCCAAGTCGTATGCCAGATACCGGACGCTGGCTTCCAACGCGGCTTTCGCCACGCCCATCACGTTGTAGTGCGGCACCACTTTCACCGAGCCATGATACGTCATCGCCACGATGGACCCACCCTCCGTCATCAGCGGCGCGGCACCGCGCGCCAGCGCGACCAGTGAATAGGCGCTGACATCGTGCGCCATCCGGAACGCCTCGCGCGAAGTGTTGACGAATTCGCCCTCCAACGCCTCCTTGGGAGCAAAGGCTACGGAATGTAAAAGGATATGGAGTTTACCAAAATCCTTGGCGACTTGCCCGAAGACCCGGGCGATGTCCTCGTCGCGCGTCACATCACAGGGATACAGCGGCGTATCCTGGCCGAAGCTGCCGGCCAACTCTTCGACGTTCTCCTTCAGCCGCTCGCCTTGGTAGGTGAACGCCAAGCGCGCGCCCGCTTCGTGCCAGGCTTGCGCGATGGCCCACGCGATCGAGCGTTTACTGGCTACGCCGAACACGAGAGCGTTCCTTCCAGACAACGTCAGCGGGAGAGTTTGCATGATGGCGGGATTCTGTAAGAAAGCTTTTGGCGAGTCAAGCCCCCAGCCCCGGCGTGACGCTCGTCAGCGCACGTACGTATCGTAGATGCGCAGAACCTCAGAGACGCTCCACGCTTGGCCAAAACAACCGACGGGCCGGTACGGTAGATCGCCGTCGAAAATCTCCGAGATCGTACCGAGTCCGGCGTCGTCGAGGTGATCGGTCAAGCCCTGCAACAGCCGCGCGACTTCCTTGCGTTGCGCTCTACCGGAGCCGTGAACCTTGATGTACGCGTCGCAGTAAGGCCCGATGAGCCACGCCCAGACAGTGCCTTGATGATAGACACAATCCCGCTGCCAGCGATTACCGGTGTATTTGCGGCAGAACTTTTCGTGCTGCGGGGACAGGGAACGCAAACCGTACGGCGTGAGCAAATGCTGCGTCACCACGTCGAACACGGATTTCTGCTGCGCCTTTTCCAATGGCGAGTACGGCAGGCTGACGGCAAAAATCTGGTTGGGACGCACGCTCGGATCGCGGAAGTCGCCCTGAATCACATCGAAAAGATAGCCGCCCTCCGCAAACCAGAACGTCTTGTTGAAGCTGGCGGCGACCTGGTCGGCGAGTTTGCGCAGCACGACCGCCGCGTGAACATCGTTCGCCAGTTTCTCCTCCATCTCGGCCAGCATCAACAGCGCGTTCAGCCACAGCGCGTTGATCTCCACCGGTTTTCCATGACGCGGCGTCGGCACATAGCCGTCCACCTTCACATCCATCCACGTCAACTGCGTGCCGGGCGTGCCGGCGGTGATTAATCCATCCCGGTCAGCATAAATGTCGTATCGCGTGCCTTCCTTGTAATATTTGACCACGTCGCGCACCGCCGGCAACAACTGTCGCGCGCCTCCCTTGTCGCCGCTGGCTTTCCAATACTGCCAACTCGCCACGACAAACCACAACGACGCGTCCACGGTATTGTACTCGGGCGTCTCACCGGCGTCCGGAAACACATTCGGAATCATGCCTCGGTCGCAATACTGTGCGAACGTCAGCAAAATCTTCCGCGCCACGTCGAACCGGCCCGACGTCAACGTCAGGCCCGGCAACGCGATCATCGTGTCGCGTCCCCAATCTGTGAACCACGGGAAACCTGCTAACACCGTGAGATTGTCTTTGCTGCGGCGCGCGATGAACGAATCGGCGGCGATCACCAACGCTTCCCGCACCGGATCCTTCTTGTCGACGAACTGCTTGCGCCGCTCCTGCTCACGCGCCGTCAACTCTTGCGCATCGACACCGCTCTTCCTTTCCGTGGAGATGACGATGAACGCCGTTTGCCCCCCCGGAATGCGAAACGTCATCTCGAACGGTGTGAACAAATCCTCTTCGAAGTCGAGTCCGCGTTCTTCTTCGATCGGATACGTGAACTGGTAGTACCAATCGGCCTTCGTTTCAACGTTGTCAGGCTTCGTGTGGAAATAAAGCCGCGGCAGTTTCTCGCGCGGTTGCACGGAAATCACCCCGCCGCTACGTTCCACCGTCATATCCATTTCTTCGTCGTCGTGTTCCACAAGCGAGTTGTAGTCGCGGAAAGCCAGCAGCGGTCGCACCTTCAACTCCAGCGGCCCGCGCGACTGAATGTTCCGATAGCCGACCACGACGCTGTTCTCGGCGTGGACGAGGAACACACTCTTCTCAATCTCAAAATCACCGCTCGCGTACCGGAACGTCGGCCACGGACGCAGTCGGAATTCCGTTTGGATGTTGAACCCGTGCGGAAAAACCGTGCCGGGATAAAGATTGGTGCTGATGTGCGCCTCGTGACCGCCGACCAACACGCGTTCCTCAAATTTAGACAACAACACGTGCCGATCCACGGGCGGCCGCAACGCGACGACCAGCAATCCATGCTGCCGGCGCGTATTGGCGCCGATGATCGTGGAAGACGCGAACCCGCCCAAGCCGTTGGTCTCCAACCATTCCTTGGAGGTGGCGTTCTTGAGGTTCTGACAATCCGTTGGACCGAACGTCGTTTTCATCGAGTGCCTCGTGCTCGAACGGGGAGCATCACCGGGCGCACCTTATACTCCCGGCGTGCCACCGAAAAGAACATTCCGCGCGCCGACTGGCAACCCTTGCAAATCCTGCTCCGCCCGCGTTACCATCGCCGGCGTGAAACACCTGCCTCGGGTCCTGCTGCTCTGTTTGTGTCTGCCGTGGACCGGTTGCCAGCGCCCTTCCACGCCCGAGCCGGCCACGCTCGTCTTTGCTCGCGGAGCCGATTCGCAGAAACTCGACCCCGCCGATGTGGATGACGGTGAGTCCATCAAAGTGCTCAACAACATCTGCGAAGGCCTCGTGCGCTTCAAACCCGGCACGACCGAAATCGAGCCCTGTCTCGCGACGTCGTGGACAATCAGCCCGGATGGACTCACCTACACATTCAAACTCCGGGAGCGCGTCTACTTTCAAGACGGTACGCCACTCGACGCGCAAACCGCCGCGTTCAGTTTCTTGCGGCAGATGGACAAATTGCACCCGGCACACTTCCCGAACGCCACGTTTGCCTACTGGTCGGCGATGTACTCGATGGTCGAATCGGTGCGCGCGCTTGATGCCGGCACGCTGGAATTCCGGTTGCGCGAGCCGCACGCGCCGTTCCTCGCCGACCTTGCGATCTTCCCGGCTTATTTGATCAGTCCGAAAATCGCCGACCAGCGGCGCCCCATCGGTACCGGACCGTTTCGCTTTGTCGAATGGGTGCCGAATGAAAAGATTGTGTTGGAGGTCAACCCGAACTATTGGGACGGCGCGCCGGCCATCAAGCACCTCATCTTCAAAGTCGTCCCGGACTCGGCCACTCGTCTCGTCCAACTCCAAACCGGTGAGATTCAGGCAATGGACGGCATTGACCCCAACGACCTACCGATCATCGAGCGCGACAAAGCACTCAAACTCATCACCGGTCCCGGCCTCAACGTTTGCTACCTCGCGTTCAACTGCGAAAGGCCGCCGCTCACTGACCGGTATCTCCGTCGCGCCATCGCCGCCGCGATCAACAAGCGCGACTTGGTGGACATCGTCTATCGCGGTGCCGCAACCGTCGCTCGCAACCCCCTGCCACCCTTCATTGCCGGCCACAACGACGAAACTCCGGAATCCCCCAAACCATCTGTGCTGGATTACCAATTCGCCCGCCCGGTGCGCTTCGACGTCATGACCAATCCGCGCCCTTATCTTCCCAACCCGTTGCGCGCCGCCGAGATGATCAAAGCCGACCTCGAAAAAATCGGCATCCCGGTCGAAATCGTTCCCAACGAATGGGGCGCGCACTTGAGCCGTACGAGCCACGGTGAACACGAAATGGCTTTGATGGGTTGGGTTGGCGACAACGGCGATGCTGACAACTTTCTCTACGTGTTGCTCGACAAAGACACCGCTACGCTCGGCTCGGCGCTGAACATTTGCTTCTGGAAGAACGATGCGTACCACGACCTGATGGTTGCCGCCCGGCGCGAACTCGATCCAGAAAAGCGTGCTGCGCTCTATCGCAAAGCGCAGGAAATCATCTTTGACGAAGTGCCGCTGGTGCCGCTGGCGCACGCCAACTCGCTCGCCGCCTGCCGCGCCAACGTCGAAGGCCTCGCGTTCGAGGTCAACGGTGACCTCCTATTCCACAAGGTGTCGTTGAAGTAGCAGGAGCCTCACGCCTTCGGGCGAAACTTGATGGAGCAACCGACAAACTTTGTCTCCTGAACCGGAGCGGGCTTGCCGGCCAGCAACGCATCCAGCGCGTCACGCAGGAAATGCTTCTCCACATCAGCGGCGTTCTTCGAGTCGTCGATCGCGCCGTGGTAAACGAGCTTGCCTTCTTTGTCGAACAGGAACGCCTCGGGTGTCCGCGTCGCGCCGTAGGCTCGCGCCACGTCCGAAGTGGCGTCCACTACATACGGAACTTTCAAGCCGAGTTTCTGCGCGCGTTTTTGCATTTGCTCGAAGCTGTCCTCGGCGAATTCGGTGGGATCATTGGAGTTGATGATGATCACGCCGACGCCTTTGTCTTTGTACGCGTTGCTGATCTCGGTGATGCGACCCTCCCACGCCTTCACAAACGGGCAGTGATTGCACGAGAAAATGACCAACGTGCCTTCCTTGCCGGCGACGTCCGCAACGGACACCTCGCTGCCGTCGACGTTCTTCATCTTCACCGTCGTCATGGGCGCCTTGTCGCCGATCTTCAATCCCTCGGCGAATGCCGAACCTGCCATCACGAGAACCGCTGCACACGCTACGACTCCGATGACTTTCATCGTTTTCCTCCCTTTGCGTTGTTACTTCAAAACCTGTTGCACCTTTTGTTCAAACGTCGCATACGATGCCGAGCCTTCCCAGAACTCGTGCAGCTTGCCGGTGCCGTCATAGATGAACGTCGCCGGTATCGCCCCCGTCCAGTGCGGATTGATCGCGTCGATGAACTCCTGATCTTTCTGGGCCTGCAAGTACGCCGGAAAGTCCACGCCGTGCTCGGCCAGAAACTTCTTCACCTGCGGAAGATCCGACTCCATGTCGGCCGACACGAGCAACACCTTCAATCTCTTCGTCTCGTAGTCCCGCGCCAATCGCACCAAATCGGGGAGCTCCTCCCGGCATGGCCCGCACCACGTCGCCCACACGTTGACTAACACCACCTTCGCGCCGGAGTCGCGCACGATCTTCAACAACGCCTGCGCCGTCACCGGACTCACCTGCACCTGCTCCACCGGCACGCGCCTCGTTTCCGTGCAACCCGCCCATCCGACGGCCATTACCAGCAAGAATGCTCTCACCATAATTCGTTCGGTCCCTTCGGCACGACAACCGCTTCGCCGAGCGGACGCGGCTCATACTGCGGACGTAATCGCTGATTCTCATCCAGAAACTGACTCCTCCACTCCCGGTAGTCTCGCATGATTTCGTCATACTCTGCCCGCGAATTCAGCCACACCACCCGCCGGTCAAACTCCTTTGCCGGTCCGAAACGCTTCGAGTACTGCAAGGCCACTTTGCGGAATTTCAGGCACCCGTGTTTCTCGCCGAATACTTTGACCATCAGATCGAGATGTTTGTTCATTATTGAGATGCGCTCTTCAAAACTCGGTTCCGGCAAAATCGCTCCCGTCGCCAGATAATGCGCCGTATGCTGGAAGATCCACGGGTTATAGAAAGCACCGCGACCGATTCCGACCGCCGCGCAGCCGGTCAACTCAAACATCCTCTTCGCCGTCTGCGCCGTGGTCACGTCACCGTTGCCGACCACCGGAATGTCTTTCACCGCCTGTACCACTGCGCGAATGCCGGCCAGATTCACGCGGCCGCTAAACCCCTGCTGACGCGTCCGCCCGTGCACCGTGATCGCCGCCGCGCCGGCACCTTCGAGGGCCCGGGCCAACTCCGGTGCCGTGATGTTCGCCTCGTCCCAACCGAGCCGCATCTTGCACGTTACCGGAATCTTCACCGCGTCCACCATCGTTTTGACCAACCGTGTCGTGTTCTCGTGATCGGTCATCATCGACGAACCGCCACCGCTCCGGCACACCTTGCGTACCGGACAACCCATGTTCACGTCCACCGCATCCACGCCCAGCGATTCAAGCAGTAATGCCGCGTCGCGCATCTCTTCGGGGACGGTGCCGAAAAGTTGGACGGCCAACGGCCGGTCGCGTGGGCAAGTTTCAATCAATTGAATCGCCTTACGATTCTTCTCCAGCAACGACCGCGCGTTGACCAAATCCGTTGTGCACAAACCGACACCGCCAACCTCGCGAATAATGAGCCGAAACGGCAGGTTCGTGTAGCCCGCCAACGGCGAGAGAAAGAGATTCGACGCCAGATTTAGTTGTCCCAACGCAAACGACATGGGCCAGACAATACCGCTTTTCACCGCGATTGTCAGCGCTTACAGCGCTCGCTCCAGAATCTCGCGCAGTTCATCGCCGGTGAGCTGCACGGGATTTCCTTTCATGCTGTTGGAGGCTGCCGCCTTCTCGATAAGCACCGGAAAATCTTCGCGCTTCACACCATACGTTCGCAGCGGAGGAATGTGCAACGCTTCGCACAACTCAGCCAGATCGCCGACCGTCTGCTCAACTTCCGCAAACCGCTCCGACGCAGCGCGACGTTTGTTCACGGCAAAAACGTGCGGCAACAACGCCGCGCACAACGCTCCGTGCGGCGCGTCGTACATTCCGCCGAGCGGCGCCGCGAACCCATGTACCGCGCCAAGACCGGCATTCGCGAGCGCCATCCCGCTAAACATCGCCGCTAACGCCATGTCCTCTCTCGCTGCCGCGTCATCCATTTCAACCGCTCGACGCAGTGACCGGGCCACGCGGAGCATTCCTTCGCGGCACAGCGCGTCCGTCATCGGGTTCGCCCGGTTGGACACAAATGGCTCGATGAGTTGTGTGAGTGCGTCCAACCCGGTCGCCGTCCTGACGCATACAATTTCCGGATCAACCAACGCCACGGTGGGCAACATCAACGCGCTGCGCATGCTCACTTTCACTTTGCGCTCCGGAGATCCCAGCACCGCGTTGCGCGTGACCTCCGAGCCGGTACCGGCAGTGGTTGGTATCGCGATGAACGGCGCGGAAGGCATCGTCAACGGTTTGCCTTGGCCGATGACCTCGACGTAACCGAGCGCGTCGCCGCCGTTGGTCAGCAACGCCGCAATCGCTTTACCGGTATCAATGACGCTCCCGCCGCCGAAGCCGATAACCAGATCGCACCGCTCATCCCGGGCGCGCTGCGTACCGTCACGTACCACATCGAAAGTTGGCTCACCCGCAACCGAAAACGTGGCGTACTCGTCGAGCTGCCGGAGCAATGGCTCGGCACGCTGAACCGCCCCGGCGGACTTGCCGATGACAACGAGAGCGCGCCGGCCGAGTTCCTTGGCAATCGCCCCGACCGCCGCGAGCCTGCCGGGACCGAAGATGATGCGCGTCGTGGTCGCAAACTCGAAGTTCACAACGTCCAAAATACCTCGCTGAATTTCACGCTCGCGCGTGGTTCGGCCACCATCGGAGCGACGGTGTCACGCCATTTTGCGTAGTGGGCCGTCTCCTTGTGCTTGGCCGCCGCGTCGGCCGTGCGGTAAACCTCGACGAGCACGAATCGCGTCGGATCGTCCGCTTGCTGAACAACATCGAATCGCCCGATGCCGGGTTCTTTCACGCTGGCGCGGGCGTTCTCGAGACTCGCCCGCTTGAACGCCTCGACATGCTCGGGCTTTACGTGCACGTGAACGTGAACAATCAGCATCTTCGAAACTCCGTTCTATTCGTCACGCAACTTGCCGGTGAAATAGGCTTCGTACGATGTGAGGTCGAGCAATCCGTGGCCGGAGAGATTGAACAGGATGACACGTTTCTTGTCTTCCTCGCGCGCCGCGATCGCCTCGTCAATCGCCGCTCGCACGGCGTGCGCCGATTCGGGCGCCGGTACGATGCCTTCGGTTTGCGCGAACTGCACCGCCGCCTCAAACACTTTCGTCTGCTGGTAGGCGACAGCATCGATCAGACCGAGTTTGCACAAATGGCTGACAGTCGGCGCCATGCCGTGGTAACGCAGGCCGCCGGCGTGAATTTCCGGCGGAATGAAGTCGTGGCCGAGTGTGTACATCCAGAGCAACGGTGTTGTCATCGCCGTGTCGCCGAAGTCGTACCGGAGTTCGCCCTTGGTCAACGAGGCGCAGACGGCGGGTTCGACGGCAACGATGCGCGTCTTCTTCTTGTCCACGAGCTTGCCGCGAACGAACGGGAACGCGATGCCGGCAAAATTGCTGCCGCCGCCGACGCAACCGATGACGACGTCGGGTTCTTCGCCAGCTTGTTCCATTTGTTTGATGGCTTCCTGGCCGATGATTGTCTGGTGCATGCAAACGTGGTTGAGCACGCTGCCGAGCGAGTATTTTGTGCCGGGATGTTTGACCGTGTCTTCGATGGCCTCACTGATGGCGATGCCGAGGCTGCCGGGGTTGTCCGGGTTTTCCGCGAGCAGCTTCTTTCCGTACTCGGTGTAATGACTCGGGCTCGCGTGAACGGTCGCGCCCCACGCGTGCATCAGCAACCGCCGGTACGGCTTCTGGTGGTAGCTCACCTTAACCATGTACACCCGGCATTCCAACCCGAACAACTTGCACGCCATCGCCAGCGCCGAACCCCATTGACCCGCGCCGGTCTCGGTCGCCAACCGTTTCGTGCCGGCGAGCTTGTTGTAATACGCCTGCGCCACCGCCGTGTTCGGCTTATGGCTGCCGGTGGGATTGTCGCCTTCGTACTTGAAATAAATGTGCGCCGGCGTCTGCAGCGCCTTCTCCAACCGCACCGCCCGCAACAGCGCCGTCGGCCGCCACATCGCATAAATCTGCCGGACCGGTTCGGGGATTTCGACCCAGCGCTCGCTGGTCATTTCCTGTGCGACGAGGTTCTCCGGGAAAATCGCCGTCATCAGGTCCGACGTGACCGGCTGCTTCGTGCCGGGATGCAACGGCGGTGGCAACGGCTCCGGCACATCAGCCAATACGTTATACCAATGAGCTGGGATTTCAGATTGCGGCAGAACAAAGCGCGTCGGCGTCGTCACAAGGTCTCCTCTCACAAACGGGACCGCGAGATTACAACAACAGAGATGCTTCGACAAGCTCGGCACGACGACTTAAGATTTTCGCCATGCGCGCATTCTTGTTGCGGCGGATTGGGTCGCTGGCGGCGGCACTCTTTTTCGCCAGCGTCGCCATCTTCTTGCTTGTGCGTCTCGTGCCGGGCGATCCGGCACGGATGCTTTTGAAGAATCCAACGCCCGAACGAATCGCAGCAATTCGTAACCGGCTGGCGCTCGACCGACCACTGCCGGTGCAATACGCGATCTGGTTGAAGAACGTGCTCGGGCGCGGCAGCTTCGGCGAATCCATCGTCACGGGGCGCGATGTGAAGGAGGATTTGGCGCGGACATGGCCGGCCACGATCGAATTAGCCGTCGCCTCAATGCTGATTGCGACTGCGGCCGGTCTGTGGCTTGGGATTTTTTCCGCGAAGCACGCCGGCACGTGGAAGGATGCGGTCGCAACAACGGTCAGTCTCGTCGGGTTGAGTGTGCCGGTGTTCTGGTTGGGTTTGCTGGCGATGCTGTTGTTCTCACTGAAACTTGGCTGGCTTCCGTCGGGCGGGCGCGATGGTCTCCAGCACTTGGTGTTACCCTCCGTTGTGCTGGCGACAATCCCGGCAGCGTTTGTCGCCCGCGTCACGCGCGCGGCGATGTTGAACGCACTCAGTCAGGATTTTGTCCGCACCGCTCGGGCCAAAGGCATGACCGAGCGCAGCGTCCTGTGGCGGCATGCCCTATGGGTGTCACTGCCACCTATCGTCACGATGATCGGCGTGGAGTTCGCCTACCTGCTCGGCGGCGCGGTGCTGACGGAAACCGTGTTCGCGTGGCCGGGCATTGGCCGGTATGTCGCGACGGCGGTGTTGGCGCGAGATTATCCGGCGATTCAAGGCGCACTACTCGTTCTCGTGGCGATGGTGATGATCGTCAATCTCGTGGTGGATTTCTTGCATCATGCACTTGAGCCGAAACTTAGGACTTAACGTTGGCGTCGCGCTGCTCGCCGTGATCGTCGCCGCGGCATCGCTCGCGCCGGTCATCGCCAAACACCGCCCGACGGAGCAGCCTTACCGGGCCGAGGCGCTGGCCGGGCCGTCGACGGAACACTGGCTGGGCGTGGACGGCGCCGGGCGCGATGTGTTGACGCGGATGCTGTTCGGCGCACGGGTCACGCTGGGGATCGCGATCGGCGCGACGGCGATTGCCATCGGGCTCGGTGTCGTGCTAGGTGCCGCTGCCGGCACGCTACGCGGCTTGCTCGACGCAATCGTGAGCCACGTCACGGACTTCCTGCTAGCGTTTCCTTCAATCCTGCTGGGGCTCGTGGCGTTGACGGCGTTGCAGCCGTCGCCGACAAGCGTGGCGATTGCGGTGGGCATTTCATCGCTGCCGACCGTCGTTCGACAAGTGCGAGCGGCATTCGTTTCGGAACGCTCGAAAGATTACGTGTTGGCGGCACGCGCGGCGGGAGCCGGGCGGTGGCGCATTGCCGTGCGCGAGATTCTGCCGAATTGCGTCGGACTGATTCTGGTGCTGACGACGCTGACGCTCGGCAGCGCTGTGTTGGAGTCAGCGGGGCTGGCGTTTCTGGGATTGAGCGGTCAGCCGGATGTGGCCGAGTGGGGTATGATGTTACGCGAGGAGCGGAGCGCGTTTCGCGTCGCGCCGTGGTTGTGCATCGCGCCGGGCGTGGCGATTGCGTGGACGGTGCTCGCGTTCAATCTGATCAGCGACGGCTTGCGTGAACGGCGGCGGTGAGTTAGGCTGGCGGCGGCTTTCGGAGGGGTGCCAGAGCGGTTGAACGGGCTGGTCTCGAAAACCAGAAACGCGTTTCTCACCTTCCGCCTATTTTGCATATTTCTCAGTAAAATTGAGATTTCATGTCGCCGGAAGTCGCCGGAAGTCGCCTGTTTTACCTCCGCAAGTGGCAATAAGTGGCAATTGAAAGTCGCCTTTCTAGGCGATTCTCAGCACGCTGCCGGGGCAACGGTCTGGAGGGTGACCCGGCGGTCTTGTACTTTGTCATATTTTTTGACAGTCTTCTTGACACTTGCCGGGGGTGCCTTGACCTGCTGTCGTGACGAGCCATGGCGTCAAATGCGCTCGCTAAGAAGCTGGGGGACAGCGAGATCCATAGGGCGTGAGAAAGCCCACCGGATCGCGCCACAGCTCGCCACAGGGGGCGATTTGGGCAGGTTCAGACGAGCCCTCATGGGACTGTGCTTGGGCGGATTGCAGATTTGCTTCACGCACAATCGCGCGCGGTAGGAGCCGACAATACTGTTTGCCGCGGTCGGTGCGGCAGAATAGACTCGCGGCTTGGCGAAATGGATTTAGAGGCGAAGCGGGCTGTAGGGAAGTCGCGTTGGATGGAGCGCGGAGTATTGGCCGCGATGTGCGCACTGGTCATCGGGGTTTATGCCTACACGGCTCACTCGGGCTTTTTGGAATCGTTGAGTCAGAATGGTGCTGACGCTTACTACAATTTATTGGTGCAGGGTTTTCGCGCCGGCCAGCTCAGCTTGAAAAAAGAGCCACCGCTTGCGCTGGCACATCTAGCCGATCCCTACGATCCGGCTGCTAGTTCTCGGTCTAGCGTGCTCGACGTGAGTTATTACAAGGGGAAGTTATACCTCTATTTTGGGGTTACGCCCGCTGTGGTGCTTTTCTGGCCCTATGTGGCGCTGACCGGCCAATATCTGTTTCAAAAGGACGCTACGGTGATTTTTTGCATTGTAGGATTTCTGGTCAGTGCGGGCGTGTTGTGCGCGTTGTGGCGGCGCTATATTGTGGAAGCCAACGTTTGGGCGGTGGCAGCCGGCAACCTCGCAATCGGGTTGGCCACGTTCACGCCATTTCTTCTGGCGCAGAGTGATGTTTACGAGACCTCCATCAGTTGTGGGTATGCGTTTATGATGCTGGCGTTGGCGGCGATTTGGAAGGCCTTGCACGAGCCATCGCGGCGAGGCAGGTGGCTGGCAGCAGCTAGTCTGGCCTACGGGCTGGCGGTGGGAGCGCGCCCCTCCTTACTGTTCGGTGCGGTAATCCTGATGGTGCCGGTCGCACAAGCGTGGCGCGAGCGCCGGAAGGTTTGGGCTCCGTTAATGGCGGCGACTGTTCCAATTGTGCTCATTGGTCTCGGGCTGATGCTCCACAATGCGTTGCGATTCGATAGTCCCTTCGAGTTCGGCACTCGCTACCAGTTGATGGGAGATCGGCCGCAGGAATTCTTCAGCCTGCGGTATCTGTGGTTCAACTTCAGGGTCTACTTTCTAGAACTGGCGCGCTGGAACACACAGTTTCCATTCGTGCATGACATCAGGGTGCCACTAGTGCCAGTGGGCTATGCGCGGATTGAACATGTCTTTGGAATTTTGACCAACATTCCGCTGGTGTGGCTCGCGCTGGCCGTGCCGCTGGTTTGGCGTGCTCAGTCCGCTGAGTCGCGGTTCAGGTTGCGCGGGTTCGTGACGGTATTAGCCGCACTTTTCGGGATTTGCGCTCTAACCCTCTGCCTCTATTGCTCCGCGTCCACCCGGTATGAGATGGATTTTCTTCCCACGCTGGTGCTGCTGGCTGTCGTCGGCATGTTGAGTTTGGAACGCGCATTAGCTTGCCAGCCGGTCTGGCGACGTGCGGTGCGCTGGGGCTGGGGCCTCCTGCTGGGCTTCTCGGTGACGTTTAACCTGTTAGCGAGCATCGGGCGTTGCGGCGAGGCGCATTACCATCTGGGATTTGCCCTGGAGCGACGGGGCAAGGTGCCGGAAGCGATCACGCAATACGAGCAGGCGCTGCGTCTCAACCCCGACCTCGCTGAAGCGCACATAAGCCTTGGGAACCATTTGCTCGGAGTGGGCAAGGTGGCGGAGGCGATCGCTCACTACGAGCAGACGGTGCGTCTCAACCCCGATTCGGCCGAAGCCCACAACAATCTGGCGGTCGCTTTGATGCAGATGGGCAAGCTGCCGGAGGCGGTAGAACATTTCAAGCAAGCGCTGCGAATCATCCCCGATTTGGCCGAGGCGCAGAACAGACTCGCGCGCCTACGGACGGCTCAGTAGTGAACCGCTCAGAAGGATTGGCTTGGAGACGGGCCTTGGGAGATGGGGATCGGCGCGCGCCCGCGTCTTCGGCGGATTCGCCGCTTGCGCACCGGGATCTCAGGTTGGATCACTGACGGTATCGGCTTGGAAAACCGGCCAGACTTCCACCAGTGGTGTCTTGCGCCGCGTATCGAGAAGCCGTAGCACCGGCGACTGCAACGGACTTGAATTCCCCGAGGCGTCTTGCGAGGCCTGAACTCGCACTTGCATACGGGGCAGGTTGCGCGACGCGAGTGCGCCCGGAGCCATTCCAGCCAGCAGGCTACGATGCAGAATTTCTGGTTCACATGATTCGTGTAAAACCAGGAACGGCACACGGGACATTGATGCCCTTGGCATCGGACAGTGGACTTCCAGCCGGGCTTGACCAAAAAGTCAAAACCGTTACTCGCCGACCCTACCGGACGATGCGACGGGCGGGTAAAAGTCCTCATACCCCAAGGAAACTGTCTCGGGTTGGAGGCCAGCTTCGATCAATCCATGACACCGATCCGTTGGCGTTGGCCGATTAGCAGATCCCTGATCTGTGTGGGATGCGGCACGCCTTCGGCCACTTCGGCTGCGTCAACGGTTGCCGCGGTGGAGATTGTTACGTCGCCAACGTCAAAGATTCTGCCCGTAACGCTCTGGGAGACATCAATCGAGCGGATGTCTTTAATGAAGAACTCGGTAAACTCTTTTGTCAGCAGACCCTCCTCGATGGACACCCGATCCGCATAGATGCGCATGACGAACGAGTATCGTTTCCACAGGGCGATCAGCAACGGCACGATCAAAAAGAAGAAAAACAAGTACCAGAAGAGTCCCATCCACGAGGGACGCACTTCCCGCAGCAGTTCTCCGCTGCTCGGCAACGAGGGCGGACGGCCACAGGTGGGACAGGCTTTGGCTTCCGTGGAAACCTTCCCGCCGCAATCCGGGCATATGATCAATGCCATCTGCTGTTTCTGCTTAGAACGTTGGCTTGTCGCGCAAGCGCTGGCGATTGTCTCCGAATAGTAGCCGGTTCATACCCGCGCAGTGTAGCAGTTGTGGCAGGTGAGGCAAGCGTCACCGCCCGCTACTACCGCGTGCGGCTCGTGCCGTAAGAGCGATCTTCTCGTCGCGACCAGCTTTCACGATGGACAGTCCTGTAGTTGGCGGGTTAGTTATCAGGCGGGAGGATTTATGAAGATTCAGGAATTGCATGTCGGCATGAACGTCAAGCATCCGCATCACGGTATGGGCATCGTCAAAGCTATCACCGAGAACACAGCGGACATTCGCTTCAACGATGCGACGCGAACTATCGCACCCGAAACAAGCGAGCTGGAAGTGGCTGAAGCGCACGTCGCCATCAACGGGCTGGATATGCCGCTCACGCAATTCGTCGAGAAGATCGCGCGCGTGTTGCTCACGGAACTCGGCGTGGAAAAGGCCGGGGACGTGGTGGAGCAGCTTGGCAGTCGTTGGCATGGCGGGCGGATGGTGCTGCACCCGGCCGACACGACATTGCAGGCCAAGGAAGTGCCGCTGGAGGTGTTCTTTCACAAGGTCGTCATGGTGCGCAACAACCTGCGCGTGCTCGAACAGAAGATCAACAGCCACGAAAAACTCACCGACACCGAGAAAGTGGAGTTCCAACAATACATCACTCATTCCTACGGCTCGCTGACGACCTTCAACGTTTTGTTCAAGAACAAGCCCGATCAGTTTAGAGGCGCGGAGTGACCGGGCCGACCTTCGCGCAACCGTGCGCCTGGCCTGCATCTGCGTGAAGCCCCAATCCCAACCCGCTGCGCAGCTTCAATCCGAACAGTTGGAGATTGTCCCCATCAACACGCATAATACTGTCTTGCGTTTGAGAGTGACCGAGGAACCCGCTTCGCATTCTTCAGACGAAAGGAGACAGTTTCTCCGTCATAGTTGGCTTTTGCAGCCTCAGTTTGTGCAAAAGACATCGCTCTGTCGGGGTTGGCATCGACCCTGCTATTTAGCGGCTTACCCTATACCACACCATACCTCGTCGAAGGCGCTTCTCCTCGCCACCGACAATAAAAGGCCGAGGCCCCAAACCTCGGCCTTTTGCCTTTCATGGAGACGCAATCATATCGGCGGAGACACTTCCACCCCGGCCCGCTACCACCGCATGCGGTTGGTGCCATGATTGCTGTTTGATAGGGAGCGCAGCCGTGCGGCATTAACGGGCAGCTAAACAAACTAAGCCGTGTTCACTGCTCGGTGAATCGCCGCCGGCTGCGCTTCTGCTTTCATCAGAGCAACGAGTTGCCCGCCACTTGTGCAGTAGGAGTCCATTGAAAAAGCGCATCTGGAGCCCGCTTCGGAAAACAGTGGGTTCGATTACCAGCTTGCGGTCGCTGCGTGGCTACGGATGGGCATCTCTGGCCGCCAGATCATCAAGCCTCTTGTTGATCTTGATGATTTGCACTTCCAGAGCCACCACGATAATCACGACCAGCGCGTAGAGGGCAATATCCGCGTTCATTCCCTAGCTCCCTTTCGGATCAAGATTTACCGCTCTCTTGTGACTTGGCGCTGCGGACCCGCTGGTGCAAATAGAACCCTTGCCCCAAACCATGCCCTTTGCCCCTCACGATCTGCCTCAACCCTTCGGAAACAGGCGAGTCCGCAGCCGATTCTCCAAGTACAGATGAGTGAATACCCCAACCGGGTGTCGGCATGCAAGCCTTATTTTATCTGTACCACAAGGCTGTTGTGTTCCTTTTGTCGGGCGCCGCGTCAGGCAGACGGATGCTTCCGACATCGCGCCGACAACTCGGGCCTATAATCTGCTCCCTAGTCTTCCATGAAGGTCCGACGTGCATTCTTGTCTTTGTTTTTCTCCTCAATCCTATCCATAGGTTTCGCCGCCGATTGGCAAACTCTGACTGACTGCACCCTGATCTCCAACCGTTACAACGATGGCGACAGTTTCCACTGCGACTGTGAAGGCACGGAGTATGTCTTCCGGCTCTACTCCGTCGATGCCCCCGAGACGGATGACCGGTTTGAGAACCGCGTCAGTGATCAGGCGAAGTATTTCGGCATCACCGAAGAACAAGCAATCGACATCGGCTACCTAGCAAAGGATTTTGCTGCGTCAGTCTTGGGGACAAACACGTTCACCGTCATCACCAAGGATCAACCCGCTGGCGGTCAGAGTAAGATCGGACGAAGTTACGCCTTCATCAACGTGAACGGCGAGGACCTGAGCCTGAAGCTGGTTGAGAACGGGCTCGCAAGAATCTATGGCGTCACGGCAACGCCCCCCGGGATGGATAAGTCCTTCTCCGAACAGCTCCTCGTCTCATTGGAGCAGCAGGCCAAGAAGAATCGGGTGGGCGCCTGGGCTCTGAACACCGGCGGGGCCGAGACGAACGGTTATCAGATTGCCGTTGCTACGGCCTACAAAATCACCAAAAGTGGAGTGCGCCACAACGCCAAGTGCCGCTACTACGATTCTCCGAGCGCCGTGCCCTGCGGTAAGGATGACGGCAGGGCCTGCAAGATTTGCGGAGGATGACCGACGAGCGTCAACGCTTTGACTCAAGCGGAGTAATACAGCCAGGGGTATCTGTGGCAGGCGAATTCACCAGTCGTGACACGGGGTAAAACTCCATCTCCTCTGACGGATACAAGAGGTCGGAAACCTACCTTCAGTCTCGGTGATGGCCTCGTTATGATTGTTTGGGTTCTTCAGGTGCGGCACCGAATTTCCTGTCCATCTGCGCCAGCGCCAGGAAAGCTCGTGAGATGTTGTCAATTTGCTCTTTGGTCAGCGTCCTTGCGTTGTGCTTGTCCCTGATGTATTCGAGCAGCCTCTCATCTCGAACACAGTCAGCATACTTAACTGAACCGAATTTTGCTTCGACGTGTGCAGACGTGAACGCCAACACTGCCCGAATAAATGGTTCATAATTGCAGAGCGTCTTAATCTTCTTCTTCGTCTCGGCACAAGTAGCGACGAGTCTTTTCACTTCGTTCTTGTTGGTCGGGTTGCCATTGATCAGCAACTCACCGCTGCCATCAGAATCGACAATCCCTCGCCAATTTTTCGCGTCAATCGCAAACACCCCTGTCGGCCCAACGACCACATGGTCAATGTTCCCAAACGGCGTGGTCAGGTCATTAAGGACACAGTAATCATCGGGCAAGCCCTCAAGAATGTAGCCAATGAGAGCTTCGCCAACGGCTCCTTTGCGAAATGAGATTCGTTCTCGTTCAAGAGCGTCTGTTTTTCTGCGTAGCAGTTGGTTTCCGAGTAGAATGAGACCAACCGTGAGAAAAAGGAATGGGATGCTGACCCAGGGTGAAACTTTGATTGCCCCAAACGACCTAGCCAGCAAGAAGCCGCTCGCCACAGCGCAAACGCTCACACCAATCAAACAATAGAGCACAAACTGTTGAGCCTTTCTAACAGTTTGGTCTTCGACGTAGCGTCCTGCTTTGCCTAGGACTTTTGCCATACGGTGATGTTGACAGATTTCCCACTGCCCTTGCAAGGCTTCCTGAAGTTGTTATCCACACCGTTTCTCCATATAAATGATGGTTGGGCAGCGACTGACCGCGCTCAGTCAGGGGGCACCGACTAGTGGGGGTGTCGAGACCTACCGGCGCGTGGAGATTTGGAGTCATTTCCGCTCGGTAAAGGCCGAGGGAGAGAGCCGCCGATACCCCACGGGCAGAAAGGCTCCCGGATTGCGTCACAGAGCGTCACAGAGGGCGATTTGGGCAGGTTCAGACAAGCCTCATGGGACTCTTCTGCGTGCGGGGAGATTAACACCTTTGGGGTATGCTTGGTCAGGTGGGGGAGTTTCGAGGGGGCAGGGTGGATACCGTCAGCGGAACTCGGACATGGTTGAGCTAGCAGTTAAGGTGTGTAGTAAGGGGCTGGGTAAACGAGCAGCTAAGAGCGACTCGAAGTCACAGCTTCTGGCCGCCATCACTTCTTCTGCTCCGCGTCTGAATCCTTGTCCTTGGACTTCAGCAAATCATCCAGCTTCTCAAACGGATTGGCTATTTTGGACGGCTCGGGTACATCCGCCGGTGAAGCACCGTCGAATTGTCCAGCCAGCTTGTATTTCTCGTGCTCGTGATCGTGGCAAAAGATGCACAGCAACTCCCAGTTGCTCCCATCGGGCGGATTGTTTTGATGGTTGTGGTCTTTGTGGTGAACCGTCAGTTCTTTGAGCCGCTTGCCGGAGAATTCGCGCCCGCAACTGGCACAGACATGCGGGAACAGGCTGAGTGCCCGCTCGCGATACCCCTTTTGTCGAATCGCCAAATCACGGCGAAGTTGCTCAAGGATCCGGGCCTGCTTTTCAGGATCGGGTGCTTTACCTGGTTTCATCGGTGCCTTAACAAAGAGGTGGCCTGCAACAAGGATGTGCGGGTTTCCATAAACAGTCAACTGACCGGCGCGGCGACCAACGTCCCGTCATTTTACCACCGCGTGCGGCTCGTGCCCTAACATATTCTCTGGGAGCGCAGCCGTGTCGGCACGCCGGTAAACAGAAAAATTACCCGCGTTCACGTCTTGGTGGACTAAAGCCGCCGGCTGCGCTTCTGCTTTCCTTACTTATCTTAAGACAGCGAGCGGCAGAGCGGATCGGGAGCAAGCCCCTAGTCCTATCTGCAAAGATGCTCGGATCGGCTGCAGAATTGTGCTACCTGCTAAAACGGTTGGTACATGAATAAAAAAGAGAACAGAACGAACGTGGACAATCCATATCAGGATTCTCTGGCGGGGCTTGAGATTGTTGACCCGGTCAAGGCCTTCTTCGATTGGTGTATCGAACGGGAAGCGATCCGCGCCAGACGCGAAGTTGGCCAACCACCACCTTGGACCCAAGACCCCGTATTCCAGAAGGGTCGCTTCTTGAATGTATTTCGTGAAGATGACAAAGGCACAAAAGCGGTTCTGCGCTTTGCTGATCCAGTGAAAGGGTCACACTCCGGATTGATTCACGCGTTGTTCTTTGCCCGTTGGTGCAATCAGCACACCACCCTGAATGCTCTTGATCCCAGCATTCTGAAAACCCCCGATAAACTCCGCCATGCCCTCTTACATGAAGTACAACAGCCATGGGCCTCTGAGGTATATCCCGTGGTGCCAGCGCAGTGGGAAGGGCGTGAATACGACCGCTTGGACGCCTGTGTCGAGATGTTCCCTCGCTGCCTTAGCTTTCTCGTTGAGTGCATACGGGGTGCACAGGGCAACGTGATGTCCGCCAATGAGGCCATCAATGCGCGATTCAAGATGAGCAATGATTTCCCCATCTTCATGGCGATGGTGGATCTGGCCTTGTTCGCCCCCGATCTGATCAGGCCGGACAGTCCGGTTCCCACCGGCATCGGCGCAGCCCCTTACCTTGACCTGCTGCAACGGCACCTGAAATGCGCCAACCACCAAGCGACCGCCGAGAAGATGATCAAACTCCAAGCGACCTACTGGCCCGAGGCACGGAGGAAATTCACACCCATAGACATCGAATATCTCTCCTGCGAATGCCGGAAGTACTTCAGCTATGTCAACGGCACTAAGAAGTTTGAGGGCAAGAACCTGTTCATCCCGAATTAGAGCAGGTGACAGGGTCGACACGTTGAAGCCATCGACGGCAGGCTCTGACGCTCTTGCCTGTTGCAGGGAAAAGCGATTTCCTATGAACAACGGATGAACAAGATTTGTATTTTCATTGGTATGATGGGTTTCGGCTGGATTGGTTGGTGGGCAGGCTCGCAGGTTGGGTTCTTGACGGCATATATTGTCAGCGGCGTTGGGAGTATGGTTGGAGCCTATATCGGCTGGCGCATCAACCGTGACTACCTGAGCTGATTACAAACTGCTGTTCGCTCCACACTCGGCGAAACGCGATCTGAACTCGCTGGAGCCTGCGGTCGTTGAATTCTCAGGCTTTGCCTTTGAGCAGATCCACATATGCTCTGTCGACCAGATCCTCTTCATTGATCCCCAACTGCTGCATGACACGGTGCGCGATAGCGATGCCTTTGGCAACAGTCTCGCTCTCTTTCAAGACGACCCCAAGTTCTACGAAATCACCGAGATTCTCGACCTCATCAATGTGAATTCTTGTGTTTCCCACGTGGAAGATCGTGCGCTTCTTGCGAACCCGACCACACTCACCGAGCGCCAGAACCAGTGTGTCACGAAGTTTCAAGGGCGATGATGTCGGAGTTACGAAGTATTCAGACTCCTTTGGCCCAAGTGAGTCACGGCGTTTGTAGAAGATGAGTTCGCCTTCGGACGGCGAGAGAACCCGAAGCTTCAGCCTGCCGTTGGGACAATCGAAGAAGGTGTCGTCTTGGACTATTGCGATAGGGCCACGATCAGCAATTGACTGGGCACGGGCATGAAGCTGTGCGGGATTGCGAAGCCGCGCTTTGATTTCCACGTTGCGAGCCATAACTTCTTCGTCATTCTGCAAGCCGCTTCTCTTTACACCACGCTCTTAAAGTCGATATATCCGCGCTCCACATCCGTGCGGACCAGTTGCACGCGGAGCCGGTGGCCGACGTCCAGGCCTTCAAAACCGCTCTCCAGTCTTCCTTCAATGGGCGGATGCAGAAGACGGACCCATGTGCCTTTGTCCGATGCGCCAGTAACGATGGCATCGAACTGCTCTCCGATTCTTGTTTCCAGTAGAATTGCGGCGGCGGATTTTGTGACCTGCCGTTCAACTTTTTTCGCTGCGTCTTCCGCTTCGGTGCAGTGCGTGGCGAGCGCTTCCAATTCGTCGTCCTCGTAGGGCCGGGAGCGTCCCTCCACGGCGGCTTTCAGCAATCGCTGGGTAATCAGATCGGGGTAGCGGCG
>JBGQCJ010000049.1:0-27514 GCA_041495285.1 Verrucomicrobiia bacterium | reverse complement strand
TGGGCGGGGCGCGGTTGATCTCGTCGGCCAGCACAATGTTGGCAAATACCGGCCCCTTTACAAACTCGAACGCGCGACGGCCGGGCTGCGCAGTTTCCTGCAAAATGTCTGTGCCGGTAATGTCGCCGGGCATCAGGTCGGGCGTGAATTGAATCCGGCTGAACTTCAGCGCCATCGTTTCGGCGAGCGATCGAACGAGAAGGGTTTTGGCGAGGCCCGGCACGCCCATCAGCAGCGCGTGGCCGCGTCCGAGAATCGAGATAACCATCTGCTCGATGACGGCATCTTGTCCAATGATGACTTTGGCGAGTTCGGCGCGGAGGTCGCCGTAGAATGACCGGAGTTGGTCAATGGCGGCAACGTCTTCGTCGCGCGGCGGCGTAGATGTCGCCGCCCGCACGTCATTGATTGCCTCAGTTCCGTCGCCTCTCACAATTGTCTTTCCGGTCTTGCTTGGTTGAACTGTTTCTTACGACACCAGCCGGCCCAATAAGTTCAAAGTATCGGACGGCAGGGCGGAAAGTCGAGCCAATTGAGCAGCGCCGCCACTCAGTGCGTCAGTGCGTAGACGGCAATGTTGAGCGCGAGTTTCTTGCCGTCTTCGATGTTGACCGTCTTGCCGCGGTTGCAATTGTTATCGGCGCTGAACGCGCAGCACAGGCCGTCCTCGCACATCACGGCCACGAGGTTGCCGTCGTGAACCAGACCGTCCAACCGGATGTCGTGGTTGTCTTTATCCGACCGAACCCGGTCGAGTTTGTAGAACGAGCGGTAGATGAGATGATCGTAGGACAGAGTTTTGACCTGTTCATGCGGGAAGATGCGGCTGAACTCGCGCCGCCACGCCTTCGGAAAGCCGGGATTGTCGCAGCAGCCGGACGCGAAGATAAATCCGCCGTGCGACAGATACTTGCGGAGATTTTCCAGTTCGGCCTCGCTGAGCGCAAAATCGTTGTGACCGTTCATGAACAGAAACGGCGTCTCGAACAACAACGCATCGCCCAGCTTTACCCGCCGCTCTTCCTGCACCTGAATCGTCGAGGCGCGCGACACCAGCTTCATCAAATCCTGCCCGACGCCGCCGCAATCATTGCCGTCGTTGGTGCTGTACTTGACGCGGCCCATGAAAAACGTGGCCAGCTTCTCGTCCTTGTCCGCGCCGAAACCGGTGCGCGCGAACAAGCTGGTGATTAGAGCGACTAGCAAAAGCAAGTTGTGCGAGGGTCTCCTGACCCCGCACGTCGTTCGACCGAAGGTTTCCTGCTGTTTGGTTACAAGAGGAGACCTGCGGTCAGGAAACCGGCGCCGAACCGCCATTTTGAGCAATGTGTTGCGCGTCCTCATCTTAGTCCCCACCGCTTTCGTAGCACAGATTCCGCGCCGAGACAACCGAGCAATGCCGCCAGCACCCAACCGTTCACTCCTACCGGCCGCCGCGTCACCTTCCCGCGATGCGCCTCTTCGACCTTTGACCGGAGTTGAGCGAGCAACTCATTCACGCCCCGGCAATCCTCGACTTTCAACGCCAGCCCACCGCTCACGCTCGCCCATTGCCGGAGCGTCTCCATGTTGCGCGCCGTGTTCTGAAACTCGACGTTCACGTCGCGAATCTGAATCGAGCGCGTGGCAACCGGCGCGCTGTGCGTGTCGAGCACCGTCACCGTGTACGTGCCGGCCCGTTCGGCCCGGAAGCTGACGTTGACCGGGCGGGATGGTTGAAGTTCGAGCGTTTGGTCGAGCGCGGATTTCTTCAGTTCGTCCTCCACGCGCACGCGGAAACTTTGACTCGCCGCGACCGGATTCTTGGGATCCGGTTGCTTCTCCAGAATCATCGCGATCTCGGATTGCGGTCGCAGTTCCTGATCGGCGAAATGAATGGCCACGTCCTGCCGGCTCGATTCACTGAGATACCGGAAGAGCTGCCGCCAGAAACGATCGAATAACTGCGGGTCGCAATCCTTGTCCAACCGCCAGCGCCAGAAGTTCTGCACGCAAATCACCGCCGACAACCCCGAGCCGTACCGTTGCGCCGCCATCAGAATGCGCCGGCCGTTTGGGCCACTGTCCTGCTGATGCAACGCCCAGACCTGCGCGCCCGGCTTCGCCGCGTCCACGCGCCCGTACTGTGTGAACGTCGGCAACCGGTCCCACGCCGCGCGATTCGAGCCGGCATCGGTGATTTGAAAGACCGGACTCTGCAACGCTTCATCGGTCAGTTGCAGTCGAAACTCGCGGTCGAGTCCCTGCACGCCGCGGCTGGCCGAAAACACGACCGGCAACAGTTGCTCCAACCGGCTGCCCTGCCACGACGCGTCAAACGTTGCCGGCCCGCCGATCATCAACACGCCACCGCCCAACTCGCCGCAAAATCGCGCCAGCACCTCCTGTTGCGAGGGTGACAGGTCAGCGGGCTTTAAGTTGGAGAGCACGACCACGCGAAACGGTGCCATCTCCTCCAGCGACGCCGGGAAGCCGCTCACCAATTCGCCCGCGCTCTCGACGTTCTGGCGGAACACCGAATGCGCCGACGTGCGCGTGAGTCCAGTCAGTTTGATGGATGAATCGCTACGCAACGCCAGAGTGATGAACTTGTAATCCCACGTCAGCGCGCCCTGCACAAACAGCACGCGCAACTCTTTCTCCGCCGTGATGCGCACGCTCGCCGTCGCCAGCGTGTCCACGCACGTCAGCCCGGTCACCGTCGGCGGCAGCAGCTGTACCGTGTACTGATGAACTCCCTGCTCCGGCTCGGTCACCTTGAAATTCTCCAGCCAGAACCGCGAACCTTTCCCGGCCGCGACGGTCTTCTTCTGCGCGAATTGTCCGTCGCGCAGCAGCACCAGATCGAACGCCGGCATCTCCTGCGCGTTGACCATCTCCAGTTGCGCCGAGACATTGAACACCTGGTTCGGCGGCACCGTCGGCGGCGCTTCGGCTTGACGCAGTGACAACGTCTGCACTTCCGTGTCGCTGCCGAATCCGATGCCGATGAATGGTGTGCGCGATTCGACGAGCGCCGACAACGCCCGCGTGTTCTCACCGGATTCGTTGGCCGCGCCATCGGTCAACGCGATCGCTGCCAGCGGCGCGTGCGCCGTACCGGCCAGCGCGTGCGCGATGGCCCGCGCCAGATTCGTCCGCTTGCCGTTGGGCGCGGCGTTGACCAGCCGCGGGCCGTCGGCTGGCTCGACGCTTTCCGCGAACAACAACGGTTGCGCTTGCCAGCCAGCCGCCTTGATGGCCGGTAAGAGTTGTTCGCGCGCAAACCGCAACGCTTGCTGGTAGCGCGGTTGACGGTCTTCCGTCAGCGACATGCTTTCGCTGCGATCCACCAGCACCGCGACGGATTTCGTCGCGCCCTCCGGCAAGTTCTCGCGTTCGACCCACGTGGGCCGGGCGGCCAGAAATACGAGCGCGCCCAACATCGCGCCGCGCACGCCGGTCAGCACCGCGATCCGGCCCTTCGCGAACCCGCGCCGCGCCAGCGACCACGCGGCGAAGACGAGCCCGGCCAGGACAAGCGGTAATCCGATTTGCCAGCCCAACGGAAAATCAAAAACGAAGCGCGCCGTCATTGTTCCGAAAGTTTTCGGAAGTAGCGTTCGATGCGGGCCCGGTAGGCGGGCGGAAGCCGGGATGGGTCGATGTGCGTCACCTCCGGCTCGTCGGGCTTCTGATGCGCGTCGCGAACCTCGATGGAGAAACTCCGAATTTCATCCATGAGTTTCTTGATCTTGATCGGGTCGAGCGGCAGCGTTTTGTCCTTCAATTCTTCTTCGAGCAACACCACGAGTTGCTCGCTGCGGTCGTCGTTGCCGTACAATTCCCGGAGGTTGTCGCGGAGGAGATACAAGGCTTCGCCGCGCTGCTTGCCTTCATTTTCGGGAGACGGATGGTGGTTGTTCTCCAATTGTGTGAGCAAACTTTGCAGCAGCGACAAGCCGCGTTCCAGTCCATCGCGTCCGCCATCCTTCAGCGGATCGGACTTGCCGAGTTGCTGCGCCACGCGCGGCTGGCTGTCGGCGAACGCCTTGCTGATTTTGCCGAGCGCTTCTCCGGCATTGCGTGCCGCTTCCTTCGTCGCGTCGTCATCTTGCGCGTGCGCCAATGTGTCGAGTTGCGAATCGAGCGCGCTTTTCCGGTCGTCGGCAAGCGCGTTGCGCAACGGCGGACCGAAGGCGTCCCGGGTTGGCTGCTCTTCCGCAACTTGTTTGAGTTGGCCGGTCGTCCGCTTTGCGTTTTTCGTCAGCACTTTGATTTGGTCGGGCTTCAAGGCGCCGGGCTTTTCGCCGAGTTGCTCGCACTGCGCGATCTGCTCGTCGAGAAGTTGCTTGAGCTTGTAGGCGTCGGTGAGCTGACGCTCGAACGCCTGCTCCTTCAGCGCGTCCTGAAGTTTCTGCAGTTTCTCGGCCGCCTGTGCCGGTGCGCGACGCGCGGTGGGCTTGTTGTCCTTCAACGCGTCTTCGGATTGCTTCATCGTGCTCTGCGCCTCGCTGAGTTCGTTGGTGACGGCTCGGAACGGTTCGGGATGCTGCTCCTGAAATTCCTTCAGCGATTTCGTCAGTTCCGATTGTTCGTTGGCGAGTTCGGTGCGGGGTTTCTGAGACGCAGCGTTGGCGCGTTTCGCAATGTCCTGCTGCCGCTCCTGCGTCTTCTTCACGAATTCCTGCGCCGCCTTCGTTTCGTTGCGGAATTCCTCGACTTGCTTGAGCTTCTTCGACGATTCGGCGATGGGCGATTGTTCTTCGTCCTCCGAATCCTTGAAAGCATCCGGGTGATCGCTAATGGTCTTCTGAAAAATCTTCCGTGTCGCTACGAGTTCCATCAACGCGGTGCGTTCGTGGCTCTGCGCTTCCGGCAGGAAGTCGTCGGCGAGTTTGGCGCCGGCGCGTTCAAGCCACGACTCGGCTTGCGCGAGATGATCGAGTACTTCGCCGACCGGCTCGTTCTCGAATTCGCTGGCGATCTCGGCGTAAAGATGACGCGAAGCATCGGCCAGATCCGTTTCGGCCAGTGCGAGTTTGGCGCGGTCCTGCTCGTCCGGCGCCGCTTGAACATAGTGGTGCGTCTCGCGGATGATGTGTTGCTGCCGGTTGATGAGTTCCGTCAGTTTGGACAACAAGTTGTAGCACTTGCCGCCCTCGCCGCCGGGCATCTTCAGGATGTCTTCCCGGAACGGGCGGACTTCGAGGAAGTAGATTTCCGAACCGTACGAATTCTCGCCTTCCGTGGCGGCCTTGGCGTAGTAGGTCATCACGTCCCAGTCGGCAAGGCGGAACTCATCCATATATAGTACCGGCTGATAGACCGCGTACCGGGGTTCGGCTGGGGGCGGCAGCGGATGCGGTTCTTCCTGCGCGCCGTTGATCGCGCTCGACCATTTCACCTCTTTCAACGATTGATCCGCGGCCGCCTCGATTTGCAGCGGCACCGCGTCCACCTTCGTCACGCGCAGGTCGCGACCCGGCTCGCTGATGCGCACTTCGCCCCAATTCTTCTTCTGTTCGACCAAATGCGCATCCGGCAACGCGATGTCCACCGGCGGCTCGGGATTCTTCGCGGTCTCAATGACTTCCGGCAAGCGGCGCAACCGTTCCCACGGATCGTACCGGTCGTACACGAAAATCGTCGCCGCCAACAACGCCGCGAATACCGCAAGATGCGTCAGCGGTCGCAACGCCGGGAAGGCGCGGCGCGGTTGTTCCGACAGCAAAACTTCCCGGACCTGTTTCTCGACGCGCGCGAAGTACGAGCGCAACGGATACGCGTGCCGGACGTGCTGCAACGTCACCAGTGTGTTCAGCCGATCCAGCAACCGCGGATGAACTCGTTCCACTTCCGCCGCCAACCGGGGCCGCTTTGGTTGTGACGCCGTCGCCACCACCATCGCCACGATCCACGCGAGAAACGCGACGGCGACAATCAGCGCGATTGCCACCGCGACCGGCATTCGATGCGTCACCCAACCGCGAATCATCGCCGCCGCCAGCGCCAGCAACACCAAGCAGACGACGCTGCCGATCGTCGCCGTGTGTTGCAGTTGGAGCCAGCGTAACCGCCGGGACGCCACGTGCCGCAGATTCGTTTCGATGGGATCGCCGCGAAATTTCATGTCCGCACTCTCATAGCCGTTGCCCAAAACGTTTCCGCAATCAACAACGCCGCGCCGCCGAGCAACATCCACCACCAGAGCCGCTGCTGCAAGATGCCGGCCAGCGTCGTGGCCGACGGCAAATCCGTCGTCGCCGCACGGGCCACGTTGCGCGCGTCGGGAAGTTTCCACGCGGCCAACGCTTCCGGCGCCGCCACGTAGGTGAGACTTGATTCTTTGGGCGACGGATTGACCGCGATCATTTTCTCGACGGTCTTGCCGGTGTCATACGTCAGCGCGTACAACCCCGGCGCCGCCGGCACGGTAAACTGCACGCGATGTTCCATTACCGAGGCGCGTCGCAACTCGCGTTCACCGTCGCGCAACACCACCTCACGCACGGTCGAGTCCGGCGCGAAACTCATCACGCTCAACTCACCGGGCTCGAACGTCGTCGGTGTCGTGTCCTCGGCGCGCGCGGTTTGCAGACACAGATCGAGAAATGGGATGAACGTCGGATGCACCGGCCACGTTGTCTGGCTGCGGTCAAAGCCGAACGTGCAGACGAACAGCTTCCCGGCAGTCTTCGTCCCTTGAAACATGAGCGCATCGCCGGTCTCGGAAAAAATCAGCGGCAGAGCCTGCGGCGCTTTCAGGCGCGTGCTACGCAGCACCTTCACCTCGCCGAGATTGCCAAAGTCCGACGAGATGAACGGATGAAAGATCGGATGATTCCCGTACACGTAATAAAAACTCGCCGACGTGGAGACCTCGTCCTGCGGATCGAATCCAATGTCGCGCAACGCCCCAACGATCAGCGGGCTGACGCGATTGACGAGCAGCAGCACGCCACGCCCGTTGTTGAGATACCGCATCATCAGCTTGCGCGCGTCGGCGGATTGCAGATAGTTGCTCTCCAAGCACAGCACGTCCGCGTCGCGCTCCGCCGACACTTCGTCGGCCAGCCGGGACGGTTCGATCACGCGCGTCGCCCACCGGCCGCGCATCGTGTCCGGCGACAACGCCAGCCGGAGATACTTCGACTGCGCCAACAACGCCACGGTGCCCTCCTGCACCGGCGGGACGCAGAAGAACACCCGGTTGTCGCCGGCGAGTGCATCCGGCTGGCCTTCGACATTCACTTCGCCCCGCAACCACAATGCCGGGTCAACCTCCCACTGCGCCTGCAACACCATCCGGTCGGGCTGACCGGCCAACTCCGCTGCGCGACGAAAGATTGTTTGCCCGTTGCCGGTCAGCGTGATCACCGCCTGCTTCGCGTCGCCTTGATGCGTGAAGCGCACGGTGAAATTCACCAGCGATTTGTCGCCGAGAAAAATCCGTTCGACGTGCGGCTCGGCCAACGCGAGGTTGGGCGCGTCCGCCGCGCGCACCTCCGGCAATGTCACCTCGACATCCCGGAGAAACGGCGGCGTGTTCTGATACTCGCTCCACTGATTCTCCTGATTGTCGCCGAGCACGACGATGCGTTTCCGTCCGCCGAGCGAATTGGCCAGCAGCGTGTTGGCCTGCCGGAACGCGGCCAGATACGAGCCGCGCTGAAACGACGGCTTCAACTCCTGCACCTTTTGTCGCATCGCGTCCCGGTCATCGCCGAACGACGCGACGACGCGCGGCTGCGCGGTCAACTCGATCGCCGCGATCTGCGTTCGCCGGTCGGCCTGCGCGATTTCTTTGGCGAGCCGGTCGCGGTCACGCGCGAACCCGCCACCGGCCTGATGACTTAGCGTGTTATCAAGGATGTACACGCGGCTCTCGGCGATGACACGATTCGCCGCTTGCCGGTAAAACGGCCACGCGAACGCCGCGACAAGAAGAAGCAACGCCAACACGCGCAGCGCAAACAACACGACGTCCCGCAACCGCAACGGCGCGCGGCGCGGTTGCGGCGCGTCTTCGAGAAAGCGAACTGCTGAAAACTGGTGGAGATTCTGTTCCTGTTTGCGGCGCAGGTGCAACCAGACCGGCGCCGCGACGGCCAACGCGCCGAGCCACAGCAGCGGATATAAAAATGAAAAGCTCATTTCAACCGCTTCCGTTCCGCCAGAAACATCGCCAGCGCTTTCCACGGACTTTCGTCGGTGCGCACGACGCAGTGCGGCACTTCGATGCTGCGGAACAACTCACGGTGCCCCGTCATGAACTCGTCGAACCGCGCGAGATACTTTTCGCGCACCGCTTCCGGCGAGACCAGCCGCCGGGCGCTCGTCTCCAAATCCTCAAACACTCGCGAGCCGGTAAACGGGAACTCGATCTCGTCGCGGTCGAGCACTTGGAACACAATCACCTCGTGACCGTGAAACCGGAGTTGCTTGAAGCCGAGCGCCACGTTGTCGGACGGTTCGAGCAAATCGGAGAAAAACAAGATCACGCTCCGGCGATGCACCAGCCGGGCCGCGTGCGCGAGCAGTTTCGCGAGACAGGCGCCGCCGCCGGCGGTGAGCTGATCAAGGTGACGCAGCATCGCGCCGAACTGCGTCGGACGCTGCGATGGCCGGATAAACTGTGGCGCGTCGTTCGTGCCGCCGAGCGCGACAAGCCCGGCCGCGTCGTTCTGTTTCAGCAAAAACCACGTCAGCGCCGCCGCGAGAATCCGCGCGCAGTCGAGTTTCGACGCCCATGCTTTGTCGCCCCGGTAGGACATCGAGGCGCTCGTGTCGCACACGACGTAGAAGCGGACGTTGGTCTCCTGCATGTAGCGCTTGATGAAGAGCCGGTCGGTGCGCGCGTACAATCGCCAGTCCACGTGCCGGAGGTCGTCGCCGGGCTGGTAGTTGCGGTAATCGCTGAACTCGACGCTGAATCCGTGAAACGGACTTTCGTGCAAGCCGGCCAGAAAACCTTCCATGACGTACCGCGCCTTGAAGTCGAGACCTTGCAGCGCGGCCAGCACCTGCGGATCGAACCGCGCCAGCAACGGCGTCGCGGTGGATGAAGCAGACATGACTCACTCACACTTCGCTCGGCACGTCTTCGAGCAACTTCGTGATGATGTCATCGGTGGTCTTGCCTTCCGCGTCGGCTTGAAAACTGCGAATAAGCCGGTGACGCAACACCAGCGGTGCCAACACGGAGACATCTTCGCACGCGACGTTGAACCGTCCCTGACACGCGGCACGCGCGCGACCGCCGAGAATGAGAAACTGGCTGGCGCGTGGACTCGCGCCCCAGCGAATCCAGCGTTTGATGTAGTCCGGCGCGCTCGGATCTGTTGGTCGCGTCGCGCGCGCGAGCCGCACGGCGTAATCCACCACGTTCGGCGCGGCGGGAATCGGCGTGACCGCCTCGCGGAACTTCAGGACTTCGTCGCGTGTGAGTACCGGCTGGAGATGATTCAGCGGATTGAACGAGTGGTGGTCGACAATTTTGCGCTCGTCCTCAACGCTCGGATACTCGATCAACAATTCGAAAAGAAACCGGTCAAGCTGCGCCTCCGGCAACGGATACGTGCCTTCCTGCTCGATCGGATTCTGAGTCGCGAGCACGATGAATGGTTCTTCGAGCCGGTAGAGTTTGCCGGCGACGGTGACCTGCTTTTCCTGCATCGCCTCGAGCAACGCCGCCTGCGTCTTCGGCGGCGTGCGGTTGATCTCGTCGGCCAGCAATACATGCGTGAACACCGGCCCCTGCGTGAACACAAACTTGCGTTGGCCGGTCGCGCTGTCCTCCTCCAGGATTTCCGTGCCGGTAATGTCGGAGGGCATCAAGTCGGGCGTGAATTGAATGCGCGAGAAACTCAAATCCATCAACCGCGCCAGCGCGTGTACCAGAAGCGTCTTCGCCAAGCCCGGCACGCCGACCAGCAAACAGTGGCCGCGCGCCAGCAACGCGTACAGCGCCGCGTCCACAATCGCGGACTGGCCGATTACGACCTTGCCGACTTCACGTCGGATGCGGTCCACCTTACCGGGCAATAGCTCCAAGACCTTCGCGGGGTCCTGCTCAATCACCGGCGGCACGGGAATTTGCTGTGGCATCATAGGCGACCCTCCGTATCATTGACTGAAATTGACTCCGGCAGCAAGCGCGTTCAGCAGCGCGCGCAGTTGACGTTGGAATACCGGTACCTGCTCCACCGGGATTTCGCCGCTCGGAAGCTCGATTCGCAATAACGCCCTAAACCCTGAATCACGGCCTCTTCCCCACTGCACACTCCATCGCAACGGCGGTGACGCATTTTCCGCCGCAGCCGGTAACGCGGCGGGCTTCTTACCGGCGGCGAACTCGACCACCTCGTCGAGCCGGAGCGGATAACCTTGATTCAAAAACAGCGGCCCGGTGCGCGCGTGCAGGGCCGAATCCCATTCCTCCGGCAACCAGAACGGCGCAGCGAGTGTGGCCGGATTCAGTCCCGTCCACGTTCCTTCCGCGCGCCACGCAAAGTTTTCTTCGAGCGCCGAGACCGGCGTGAAGCTTTGCTTCGTCATCGCAAACGCGCCGGCAACGGGCCGGAGTTTCATCGCGAGGAGCGGCTGCGTGGTTTTCATTTCGCCGATCAACCGGGCGGCGGCGCGCAGCGTGTAGTCGCAGAAGCCGGTCGTGGTCACATCGAGTTTGACAGGCCAGTCGCCGGAGCACTCAATCTGCGCGTGCAATTTCAACTGGTGCGCGACCGGGTTTGGCACTGGCAACCGCGTCAACGTGGTCGTCTTGCCGTCCACGACCAACACGTTGCGGCCAGCGTCGCCGGGCGGCAGCAACCCGAACGGACACGTGTCGTCGGTCGTGTCCACCCAGATTGTTTCATTCGAGAGCGAGACGCGCGAGATGGCGTGGTTGAAGGCGAGTCCCGGTACGGCTTCGTGCGCCTGCGAGAAGCGCGGCACCAACACGAGGTCGGCCTGAATATTTTGCGAACGCAGCAGCGTGTTGAACAGGTTCGCCTTGTCCTTGCAGTCGCCAAACTGATTCTTGAACACGTTCGCTGCGGCGTGCGGCCGGTATGAGTTCACGCCGAGCGGGATGGCGACGTACCGGAGGTTGGTGACGAAATGATAGAGTGCCTGCACTTTCTCGCGATCGGTCTTCGTGTCGCGCGTGAGTTCGGCAGCCTTCGCGGAAATTTCGGGCGTTATCTCTCCGGCCAAGCGCGTGATGCGTTCGTACCAGTTGGCGAAGGCCGGCCAGTCGGGAAACGTCGAGAGCAACAAGATCGGCTCGCTGCGCGGGGGGGCGAGCACTTCGCGAATGTGGGCCGGGACGTTCGCGAAACGCCACGAGTAGGTCGTTCCGTACGTGGTTTGTTTGATTTCCGGGTCGCGCGCCGGCGTTTGGTCGAACGCGTAATGAAATGCTGAGTCGCGCGGCACGGTGATTTGCACCGCGAGGTTGGCGACCGGCAATTCGTCGGCGACCGGCACGCTCAAGGTGACGTGCGGCAGCGGGAACGTTCGCCACGTCGTCTGATAATGCACGCGCAGCACCGCGCCGGGCGTAATGCCCGGCAATGAGAACAGTTTGCGGCGCGCCGTGTGATAATCGCCGACTGATTCGTCGGCAGACTCGTGGATGTCGTCGGGATCGAGCCGCGCGAGTTTGCCGTCGGCTTGCTGGACTTCGCAGTCGAGAAACGTGATGTCTTCTTGTGGCGGCCAGTAAGCCACGTCGAAATCGCCGTGCTGCTTGCCTTCGGTGGTGAGAATCTGGATGAACTCCTCGTGTTCGGCGCTGATGGCCGGGCTGCTGCCGAGCGTGTATTCGACGCGACGACGCAACACCACGGCGTCGGCGTCCGGGAAATCGCGCGCGTCCACTTTCGTGATGTCCTTCCACGCGGACGAGGCTAGAGCCGGTTCGGATTGCGGCTCCGGTTTCTCGCTCGGTTCGGACGCGAGCGCGTCGTTGTCCAACACCGGGGCGAGAAGCCGCGGCGGTTGCTTGCCGGACCAGAGCGTCGGCTCTTCGGTGCGCGCCAAGTGGCGTTCTTCGTACCAGGCGGCGGTGGCGCGACCGAGTTCCCGGCTCAACGAATCCATCGTGTGACGCGGGTTGGCGCGGAGGATTTTCAGGAACACCGCCATGCCGACCGGGTCACTGTTGAACGACGTGTCTTTCTCGGAGGAAATGATCTGCCGGTTCGGCGCGGCCAGTTCGCGGGCAAACGCGCCGCTGTTGCGGAAGAAGAGGAGCCAGCACGACGGCGCTTCCGGCATCCGCGCGGCAAACTCTTTGAAATCGGCCGGCGTCAGACGCGGTCCCCGCACGTGAAAGACCGGCGTTTGGCCCTGCGTCCCGCCGTGTCCCCACGCGATGACCACGACCGGATTGGTTTGTCCCGCGAGCGTTTTGCCGAGCGTGAGAAACTTCTCCCGTGTTGCGTCGGTGAGCGTCTGCGCTTGCGGCAGCAACTCCGTCAGTGAGTTGAGCTGATCGCGGTAGGTCTTTTCGCTTTCCACGTCGCCGGGAAGTCCCGCGACGATTACGACCGTCGCGCCGGGAGGAATCCACGGATTCTGGCCGGCTGCTTGCGAACCGAGCACCGCCAGAACGAGCGCGACGAGAGGTGATTTTCCAAACTGCACGCGAGCCAATGACTTAGGGGCGGCGGCGCTTGCCGTCAAGCGAATCCGTGTGGATGAAGTCAGCCGGACACGGCGCGGTCAGGAGACCGGCGCCGAACTCGGGTTGCTCGCTACGGCTCGCTCAGTTTGAGCCGGTAGAAGCCCGCGCGGTTGGTGGAGGTGACGACATGGTTGACGGTGAAGTTCTTGGTGCTGCAGTACTGGCAGCCCGGCACGTCCGCAAAATTACCGGCGTTTGGTCCGTATTGGACGGTCGCACAGGTCACGACGTTGCTGGTCAGGCCGGCGGGGCGTCGGACGCTCCAGTTCATCAGAATCGGACGCGGGGGTGGAGCCGGCGCGGTAGCACTGGCGATACCGGAGTAAGCCGAGACACCGGCGGAATTGTAGGCGCGGAGGCGATAGAAGTAAGTCTTGCCGACTATCAGCCCCGTATCCCGGTAGCTGGTTTGAGGGGCCAACACCTGCCCCATTTGGATAAAGTTCACCAAGTCTGTGGAACGTTCGATTTGGAAACCAGCGGCAGTGCTGTCACCAGACCAAGTGAGAGTAAGCTGACCCCAGTTCAGGTCGGTCGCCGGTAGCATCGAGATACGCGACTGCGCGGTCGTGCCACTGGGGAGACTCACGCCTTTCGTCCGGATGGGGAAGCCGAGAACGGAAAGCAGACAAATGACCAATGCGGAGAGCCTCATGACGCTTGCCTCGAAGGTGTGACGGAGACAAACTCGATGCCATGACGCCGGAAAAGTACTTTCGCTTTGCGCCACAACATATTCAGGCGGGCGGCTTCGTGGTGTGACTCTGAGCTCTTGTCCGGATGAGCACGCTTAATCTTCTCCCGGAAAGACGTGCGTGCAGCTTCGAGCAGGTCATATAGTTCGTTGGTGGGCCGATGCCAGAAGGATGATCGCGGGTTTCTGCCCAGCCGGCGGAGGTTTCTTGCGCGGTTATGGTAATATCCCCAAGCGCCGTAGCGCGGGGCGAGTGTCATCGAGCGCGTCACCATTTCGCGCGGCACGCCCAGCTCGCTGAGTAATTCGCCCGCGCGCATCATGTCGGTGCTGCGCGTTACCGTGCGTCGTTTTCGAGTGAGTGCTTGGGGTCGTGTGACTTGGTCGACCGGTTCCCGATGATGACCGGCCCCTTGGTGACTGTCATGAGCGGACCTGCGCTCCTCTTGGTACAGTTCGGACTTGTAGTGAGCACGGTTCTCGTCTCGAATCGGCGACGGTGAGACGAACTGGTCATCCGTGGGTATGAACGATTGGTCCGTCGGCAAACATGGCCTGACGTCTTCCATGATCTGAATAATCCCCCTCTTTGTAGTGAAGTTTCATACGTGACAACTGCAGGGCATGCGAAATGCATGCCAGCCGAGGCGAGGCCGGTAACTTTGCAGTTTTCCTAAGGATTCCAAGAGTCGAAGGGATGTGGATTGTGGTATCACGTCAATTTAGTTTGCATCGCAGTAAAATTTCCTCACACTCAGTTCGCTCCGCTCCGTATCGTCTCGGCAGCATCAAGCGGCGTCGGCGAACGCGTTGTCGAACGGGCGTGGCTGGGGGATCAATGAATGTTCGGAGCAAGTCTCGACTGATCAGCATCGACTTGGTGCTGTACCTACTTGTGCTCGCCATCCTCGAGCTGGCCATTGGGTACACCATCTTCAAGTCCTTCCGAACGGTGAGGGAAATCGATACGCTTCCCGTGACGTTCGGGAACATGACGAACGACTATTTGCGCATCGCCACGCGTCTGGAAGTGTCCGTCACCGAACTAAACGACTTGGTGTCTCGCTCCGCACTGCGCCGCGATCCCGCCGACGAGGAATCCTTCGAGCGCAAGAGCCTGAACCTGAAAGTTTGGATCACGGAGCAGAAGTCGGTCGCCATGAAGCCGAAGTGGATGATGCTCACGCCCGTCAAGCTGACGGTGGAACTGTTGCCATTGGTCAACGAGATTGACGCCGCCTGCGACGCTTATCTGCAAGAAGCCCGAAAGATCGTGAAGCCTGCCGGGTCACGGGACGGCCAGACCATCAACCCGACGGATCTCAGCGAACTTCAGAAGAAGTCCCAACAATTGCTGGTGCTCGCCTATCAAGCGCGCTCTCAGGCGGACGCCATCCAGATTTTCCTGTCGGGTTCAAAGGGCTGGCTCAAATCGCTGCACAAACTGATGCGCCTCGCTCTGCTGCCGCTAGGCGCATTGAGCGCGTGGTTGATCGTCGTCGTGTATCGTCGCTACCGTCACGTCGTCACGCCGCTTCGCGCGAGGCTGATCGAGAGCGACACCATCATCGAACGACAGGAGAAACTGGCCCATTTCGGCGAACTGGCGGCGGGCGTGGCGCACGAGATTCGCAATCCACTGATGGCCATCCGCGCGCGTCTATACACCTTGGAGAAGACCCTCGCTCAAGGAACCGCCGCCCGTGAGGACGCGACGATGATTCGCAATGAGATTCACCGGCTGGATCGCATCGTGACCGATTTCCTGAAACTGGCGCGGCCATCCGAGCCGCAACTCGTGCCGATGACGGCGGCATCCTTGCTTGAGGAGATTCAGAACTTGTTCGCCGCACAGTACGAAAAGCAGTCCATCCAGTTGACGCTGGAATCCGCAGTGGACGCGCGCTTTCTCGGCGACCCACAGCAGCTCAAACAAGTTCTCATCAACCTCATCACCAATGCCGCCGAAAGCATCGAAGGCGAGGGAACGATCACGCTCCGCGCTCGCCTCGATACGCGCCGGCTCCACGAGCGAGAATCCGAAGTCGTCATCATCGAAGTTCAGGATACCGGCAGCGGGATTCCTGCCGAAATCCAAGAACAGTTGTTCGACCCATTCTTCAGCACGAAGGAAGGCGGTACGGGACTGGGTTTGTCCATTGTGACGCAAATCGTTGACAAAAATGGCGGCAAGCTTGAATTTCAGACGCGGCCGGGCGAAGGGTCCACGTTTGGCATCGTACTGCCTGTTTGCAAGGAAGCCGCATGAAGCAGTCACCCAAAATCCTATTGATCGAGGACGACGAGCCCCTTGCCGCAGCGCTGAAGCGTGTCCTGCAAGGAGAAGGCTACCGGGTCGAGCTCGCGGCGGACACCGTCACCGGCCTGGCCCGCGCGAGAGACGACGTCTTCGATGTGGTCGTCACGGATTTGCAGTTGCCCGGAGCCGTCCCGCTCGATATCAAGGCCGGGCTTGATCTCATTGAACAGATTCACGCCGGCAAACCCCAACTGCCGATCATTCTTATGACCGCTCATCACTCGACGGCGACAGCCATCGAAGCCACCAAGCTCGGCGCCTACGATTACCTGCTCAAGCCATTCGATCCGGCCGAACTGCTGGACATGATTGACAAAGCCGTGGCCAGCAGCCGGCTGGTCTCCGAGCCGGTGGGGCTGGGCGACACCACCTCCACCGCGGACGCCATCATCGGCAACAGCCGCGCCATGCAGACCGTTTATAAAGAGATTGGCCGGCTGGCTGACAAACCGGTCACCGTCCTCATCCGCGGCGAGACCGGCACGGGCAAGGAACTTGTCGCCCGCGCGCTCTACCAGCACAGCGATCGCGCCACCCAGCCGTTCATCGTCGTCAACTGCGTGGCCATTCCTGAAACTCTGCTGGAGAGCGATCTGTTCGGCCACGAGCAAGGCGCGTTCACCGGCGCGCACACCCGCCGGATCGGGCGATTTGAACAAGCCAATCGTGGCACGATCTTCCTCGATGAAATCGGCGACATGAGCATGAGCACCCAAGCCAAACTGTTGCGCGTGCTTCAGGAGAAAACCATCCAACGGCTCGGCGGCAAAGAATTTATCCCGGTGGATGTCCGCATCCTCGCCGCCACGCACCGCGACCTCGAAGCAGCCATCCACCAGAACCAGTTCCGCGAAGATCTCTATTACCGGCTCAACGTCGCCGTGATCACTCTCCCACCGTTGCGGGACCGGCGGGACGACATCCCGGCGTTGATCCACTATTTCCTCCAGCGCTACGGCGCGGAACTCGGTTCGCCCAATCCCTCCATGACTTCGGACGCCATCCAGTTCCTGCAACAACAGGCGTGGGCCGGCAACGTGCGCGAACTCGAAAACGCCGTCCGCAAGGCACTGCTGCTGGCGCGTGGCTACGCCATCGGGCTGGAGAACATCCACAACGCGCTCGCCCAGACCAAGCCGCTTCACGCCGGTGCCGACCAGACCCTACCGGCTTTTATCTCCGACCTCCTCCAGCGCGCTGCGCGCGGTGAACTCGAAAACATCCACGGCATTTTCACCGCCGCTGCGGAGCGCGAACTCTACGCCCAAGCCATCGAGTTGGCCCAAGGTAACCAAGCCAAGGTTGCAAAATGGTTGGGCGTCTCCCGTCCCACCGTGCGCGAGAAACTGACCCTCTACTGTCTCTTCCCCAAGCGTGAGGCAGACTCTTCTGGCAAAACTCGCGCCTCCGAACTCTGAGTCCTCCAAGGAGTTCGGCTGGCCTTTCCCGGCAGTTTATTGACGCTTCCCATCCTTCCAAGGAATGAGGCACAGAAATTGCGCCAATAGACCTCCAAAAACGTCCCTGAAGGTAGGATCGGGCTGCGTGTTCTTTCCTCTATGGGGGTAGGCAAATTATGAACAAGAACAACTCAATTCATGACTTTATTCGCTGGTTGCGGCCGGCAGCGGCGGCGGTACTCTTGATTTTCGCCACGGCGCGGGCCGGTAACGGGGAAAACGCGGATGCAGCGGCGGACTCCTATTACTCGGCCAACGGACTGTACAACCGCAAGCTCTACGAGTTGGCGGCTGACGAATACAAATCTTTCCTGACGAAATTTCCGAATCACGAGAAGGCGTTGCACGCCCAACTCGGTCTGGCGTTGAGCCTCTACAACACCGGCAAACACGCCGACGCCGAGCCGTTGTTGGCTAAGCTGGCCGGCAATGACAAGGCACCGGAACAGGGTCAGGTGCATTTGTTGTGGGGGCAATGTCTGTTGGCGCTCGACCGCGCCGGTGATGCCGAGAAATCGTTCCTCTGGGGCGTCAACAACGCCGCCGATCAGACGGCCAAGGAAAACAGTCTGGCCGGGTTGATCGAAGCGCTGTTCCGGCAACAGAAATGGCCGGACGTTGTCACGCGCAGCGATGAATTGATCAAGCTCGCCCCGAAAGGTCAGTTCGCCATGCGCGCGCGATTTCAAGGCGGTCTGGCACGCTACGAATTGAAGCAGTACGAACCAGCCGCCGGTGTCCTCGGGCCGCTGGCCGGCGAAGCGAAGGACACGCCCTTTGCGCAGCAGACCGTTTTTCTGCTCGCCGAATGCAAACGCGAGTTGGGCGACCTCGACGCCGCGGCGGCACAGTACGAAGTGGCCGCGCGGAAAATGAAGGGGGCGTTCACCGCTGACGCGTTGTTCCGTCTCGGCTTCGTCCATTTCGTGCAAAAGAAATACGACGACGCCATCCGCGATTTCGACGAACTGCGCGCCCAGCACAAGGACAGTCCGCTGGTCGGACAAGCCGGTCTCTACCTTGGCCGCGCGTATTTGGAGAAGAAGGATTTTCAGAAGGCCGAGGTGACGTTCCGCCCGCTCGCTGGGCAGGGCGACACTGCCGGGGAAGCAACCTTGTGGCTGGGCAAGACGTTTCTCCGGCAGGACAAGTTTGCCGAAGCGGCGAACGTTATCGCGCCGGCATTGCCACAACTTGCGAAAGATCCTCTGTTGCCGGACTTGTTGTTCGATTACGCCAACGCGTTGATGGGACAGGAGAAGTTTGAGGACGCGACCAAGCCGTTTGCGCGCGTGAGCACCGACTTCCCGCAAGCGCCCCAAGCAGCGGACGCGATGCGGCTGTGGGCGTTTTGCTTGCATCGCGCGAAGAAGTTTCAGGAAAGCCTCGATCTCTGCGGAAAGTTTCAGGCGAAATTCGCACAGGACAAAAATGCGTCGGACGTTTCTTTCCTTGCGGCCGAGAACTTGTTCCTGTTGGAAAAACTTGATGACGCGATATCCGCCTATCAAAGATTTCTGACGACGTACAAGGATAGTCCGCACGCGGACTCGGCGCACTTCCGCATCGGGTTGGCGTTGTACCAGCAACAGAAATGGCCGGAGGCGTTGAAGGAATTCTCTCCGCTGGCGGACAAGAAACTCGACGGGCCGTTCTTTACGCAGATTCATTACGTGGCCGGTGATTGCTGTTTCTCGGTGAACGATTGGGATGGCGCGGTCGTTCATTTCACTCGGTTCGTCAACGAGCAGCCGAAGGAAGCGAACGTTGACACCGCGCTGCTGAAACTCGGTTTCGCGTACGACCACAAAGGCGAGCGCGACAAAGCCGCCGTCGCGCTCCAGAAACTCGTCAACGAACAAGACAAGAGCATTCACCTGCCGTTGGCGCTGGTGGAACTCGGCCGGCTGCGTTACGAGACCGGGCAACACGGCCCGGCCCGGCAGGCCTTGGAACAAGTCGCGCAAAAATTTGCCGACGGCCCGATGCGGCCGCAAGCGGAGTATTATCTCGGGTGGGTTTCGCTGGCGGCCAAGAAGGATGCGGAAGCCGTCGAGCATTTCGCGCTCGTCGCCGACAAGTATCCGAAACATACCCTCGCACCGGACGCCCGCCTGCAGCAGGCGATGATTCTCGTGCAGAAGACCGATTACGCCGGGGCGCGCGCCGCGCTGGAAAAATTCGTGCCGGCTTATCCGGCCGATCCGAAGCTCGACATCGCGGTGTTTTATCTCGGCGTTTCGCTGGCGCGTCAGCAGCAATGGGCATCGGCTCGTGATCAATTCAAGAAGATTACCGAAGCATTTCCCAAGTCCACGTTGCGCGACCGGGCGCTGTACGAGTGGGCCTGGTGCGAGAAGGGACTGAAACAACCGGCCGAGGCCGCGAAGCAGTACGCGGCGCTGTTGTCCACGTTTCCGCAGAGCGAACTGGTGGGCGCGGTGGCCTTCGAGTTGGCGGAACTGGAGTTTGAATCGAAGCAGTACGACGCCGCCATCAAGCGGCTAACCGGTCTCGTAGAGCAAACGAAGGACAAGACGTTGCGCGAGCGCGGGCTGTACCGGCTCGGCTGGTGCGAGTTCCAGAAGGAGGAATACCTGCCGGCAGCCAAGGCGTTCGAAACGATGCTGACGGAGTTTCCGAAATCGGAGCTGGCGGTCGTGGCCTCGTACCAAGCCGGCGAGGCGCGGTTGAAACTCAAGGAATTCGAGCCGGCCTATCAGCATTTCCTCCGCGCTTCCTCGGGCGAAGGCGGCAACGAAGTGAAAGAACAGTCGTTGCTGCGGCTCGGCGAATGTCAGGCGCTGACGAAACGCTGGGCGGAATCGGAGAACACGTACGCCAATTTTCTGGAGCGATATCCGAAGAGCGAACTGCTCCGCCGCGCGCAACTCGGACTCGGTTGGGCGCGCGAGAGCCAGAAGAAATTCGCCGACGCCCAGGAGGCGTACCGCGGGGTGCTCACCGGCGGCGACCGCGATGAGACGAGCGCGCGCAGTCAGTTCCAGATCGGCGAGTGCTTGTTTGAGTTGAACAAGTACGATGACGCGATCAAGGAACTGATCAAAGTAGAGGTCAACTACGCGTTCCCGACCTGGGGCTCGAAGGCGCTCTTGGAAATCGGCCGCGTCTTGGAGGCCAAGGGATTGAAGGAGGACGCGGTCGCGCGCTATCAGGAAGTGATGCAGAAATATGGCGACACCGACTCGGCGACCGTCGCGCAGGAACGACTGAAACAGTTGGCGTCCCTCTGATCGAGGAAGGAATCAAACTATGAAAACGAGAACACGATCTGGCAAAATTTGCTTGGCGGCGCTGGCCGGCCTGACGTTGATCTGGTGTGTGGCCACCGGTGCGTTGGCCGCAGACCCGAAAGCGGCACCGCAAACCGATGCACCCAAGAAGAAGGAAACAGTGTGGTCGCTGACCGTGAAGGGCGGCATCGTGATGATTCCGCTGGGCATCTGCTCCATCGTCGGACTGGGCATCGCCATCGAACGGTTTATCAGTCTGCGCCGCGCGAAGATCATTCCGCCGGATTTCATCGGTGGGCTGATGGTGGCGATCAAGAACGCCGGGTCGGACCTGCGGTCGGCAATTGATTATTGCGACAACAGTAAGAGCCCCGTCGGCAACATCTTCAAGGCCGGCATCATGAACTTGTCCAAAGGCGAGGCGTTCGTGGAAAAGGCGATCGAGGACGCGGGCGCGCGCGAAGTGGACAAGTTGAAACGAAGCCTGCGCGGTCTGGCGGTCATCACGTCGGTCTCGCCGTTGCTGGGACTGCTCGGCACGGTGTACGGCATGATCACCGCGTTTGAGACTTCCACAATGGTCGGCATCGGCAAAGGCACACTGCTGGCGAGCGGCATTTACGAAGCGCTGGTCACCACGGCCGCCGGATTGACCATCGCGATCCCGACGCTGCTGCTGTACCAGTATTTCAGTGGTCGCGTCGATGCTATCGTTGACGAGATCGATGACATGGGCATCGAGTTCATGAATCATCTCAATTTCACCAGCGCCGACGAGCCCCAGAGAATCTCGACGTCGCACACCGCAGGGCGTTGACCATGAGAATCCGCCGCGCCTCCGAAACCGCCGGCTCGCTCATCGACATCACCCCGCTGGTGGACATGATGTTCACGCTGGTGCTGTTTTTCCTCGTCACCACGTCGTTCACCGAGGATGAACGCGATATCCAGGTGAACCTGCCCGACGCCGTCGAAGGCAAGACGCTCAGCGACGCCGCGCCGCTCATCACCATCAACGTTCGCCAAGACGGCAGTTATTTTCTGTTGGATCGGCCGATGGACCTCACGCAACTGCGACAGGCGGTGGCCGACGCCATCAAAACCAAAGCAGATCAAAAAGTCCTTGTCCGCGGCGACAAGCTGGCATTGCACGGGCACGTGGCGGCGGCTGTGCTGGCCTGCCGACAGTCGGGCGTACATCAGGCCAACATCGGCTACCAACTCGAACCCGCCATGCGGGGAAATTAGAACCTGAGCAAGCGTTATCAAACCGATTGGCAGACAATCAGGAAGCGCGCGCGATCACGGTATCTCGCGTTTGACCCGCGTGGGCGGCGCTGGCTGATTGCCGGGGCATTTGCCGTCCTCAGCGTCCTCACGCTGGTGGTCGGTGCGTGGCTGATCCGGTCCGAGCGCTGGAGGTATTACACCGACGGCATCTCCATTCGCCAGCCCAGCGAGAACGCTCCGCTGCGTCACGTCTTGTGGGAAGATCCGCAACCGCTGGGTGGCCGGCTCAACAACAATGCCGACAATCACGCGCCCACTGTCTCCGCCGACGGTCGCACGATGGTGTTCGTCCGCGGCAGCGCCGGCAAGAACGCCGACCTCTACTCCTCGCATTGGAACGGCGAAGCCTGGGACGACCTGCATCCCGTTGCGACACTCAACACGCCGTTCGACGAATTGAGTCCGGCGCTCAGTCGCAACGGTCAGTATCTTTACTTCAGCTCCAACCGCCCCGGCGGCCTCGGCGGCTATGACCTGTGGGTCGCGCGCTTACAGGACGGCGACTGGGTCGAGCCGGTCAATCTCGGCCCGCAGATTAACACCGAGTTCGACGAGACCGGCCCCGTGCCGACGCCGGACGGTGAACGTCTCTACTTTTCCTCCAACCGCTCCAAGAAAGAGCGCACCGAGATGGATAAAGTTCTCGGCAAGAAATCCGCCGCGGGCAACGACTACGATATTTTCGTCGCTGAGCTAAAACCGGGCGCAGACGCTCGCCGGGTGGACGAACTGAACTCCGCGTCCGACGATCTGCACGTGGCGCTGACGCCGCGCGGCGATTTTGTGTATTTCAGCTCCAATCGTCCCGGCGGCCACGGCGGGATGGACATCTATCGCAGTCGCATCCTGGACGGCAAACTCCAACGTCCACAAAACCTCGACGCGCCGGTCAACAGCAGCGCCGACGAGACCGACCCGGCCGTGTGGATGGAAGGGTACGATCTCGTCTTCTCCTCAAATCGCAACTCGCCCAATCCACAAGAGTTTTACCTCTACCACAGCGTGTCGCGCGAAGTGTTTGTCCGCAGCGACTACTCGGCGCTCCTAGCGTTTCTGGGTTTGTTCAAAAAGCTCAAGTGGCTCATTCTGCTGTTCACGTTTGCGCTCGTCGCGCTGCTGTATCTGCTCCGCAATTTCATGAACGAGCAGTGGCGCGTGCGCGCCTCGCTCCTGCAAAAATGTTTGCTCGGCTCTGCACTCCTCCACGTGGTCATCGCCTTTCTGCTCAGCTTGTGGATCATTTCTTCCGCCATTTACCAGACGGCTCAACAGCCGTTCACGGATCTCACGCTCGACGAAAGCGTCCTCGCCAAGGAACGGCTCGCGCTCGACGTTCGCGAGCAGATCACCGAGATGCAAAGGCAGCCGGTGCCGTTGCCTCCGCAGGAAAAAATCGAGCATCTCCCGGTCACCGAAATCGAGCCGCAAAAGCAGGAAGTCAAACCTGAATCCGCACCGACGAAAGTGGAGACGGTTGCCATCGCTGTGCCGACTCCGGCGGCTGAGAAACAACAGGTGGAAAAATTGCAGCCAGCCGAGCACGCCCGCGAAATCCCGGCCACGCGGTTGGCCGCTTCGCCCGTCCAACTCGAATCGCCGCAGCCCATCGCCCCGCAGGCCACCAAAGAACTCGCGCCCGCGTCGAGCACCGTCGACGTCCGACCCGTGAAGACCGCCGCACGCCCGCAAGTTCCCGACGTGGCCGCAGTCAACGTTCAGGCTGACATGGCGCAACAGCAGCCGTCGCCACAACGCTCTGCGCTCGACCGCGAGCTTCCCGTTTCCGAATCCACCCCGGCCACGACGCCCACCGCTACGTCGCAAGCGCCGGCCAAAGTTCCCGATTCGCTAAAGCTGCCGACGCAACTCGCGATGGAAGCCGGCAAGCCGTCGCAACCACAAGGCGCCGGCCCCCAAATCAAACCGCTTGCAGCCAACGAAAGCCTGGCCACCGCCGCGGATACCTCACTACCCCAACGCCAGCCCCAAGCCGCGCCGCAACAAGTACCCGGCGGTTCGACGGCCAAGGAACAAACTCAAGGCTCTGCCTTGAACGGTGACCTACCGGTCACCGAATCGCAAGCGACCGCCCGTCTCGCTTCGGCACAACAAGCGGCGGGTAAATCGGTGGATGCGCCTGCGATCAACACCAAACTTACAATGGAAACCGAAAAGCCGGCGCAATCACAAGGCACCGGCCCCGAAGTCAAACCGCTCCAAACTGGTTCAAGCCTTGCCTCAGCGACCGACACTCCGGTGCCGACCCAGCAAGCGCAAAGGACAACGCCCGACATCGGCGCCGGCGGGACCGGGAAAGGTCAGCCGCAACGTTCGGCGTTGGATCGAGAGTTGCCGGTCGCGGAGTCGCAGACGTTGGCGCGTCTCACGCCGGCGAAAACGGGACCTGCCGGGGCGATGGACAGTCTCCAGCTTCCGACCAAGGTGGCACTGGAAACAGCGAAGGCGACGGCATCCACAGCAGGGTCCGGCCCCGAAATTAAACCGTTGGGCACCGGCTCGTCGCTCGCGACGGCACCGGCAGGAGAATCGTCCATGCCGCAGATGGGGCCGCAGAAACTGGCGCAGAACCTCGCTGCCGGTACGGCAGGCAACCCGGCAGCGCAACGTTCGGCGTTGGACAATCATTCGCCCGTGCAGGAATCGGAAGCCGGTACGCGCTTGACTGCTGAAAACAAAAGTCTGACCAACACCGTCGGTTCGCTCAGTTTCCAAACCCGTGTGGACATGGAGGCGGAGCGGCCGGCAAACGTCCAGTCGGGCGGACAGGAACTAAAATCGTTGCAGGCCGAGTTCCTCGTCGCCTCGGCTGCGTCGCAATTCCCGGTACCACGCGGCGAGCCGCAGAAGACCGAACAACAGATCGGCGCCGGCGGCGGCACGCCGAAGGTTTTTCAGCCGCAATCGGGGCCGGTACGTCCGATGGAGAGCACGCCGAACCTCGTCGAGATTCGCGGACCGGGTCAGTCGCCGCGTTTGAAAATCCCGGCGCTGGAAATGGCAGCGGCGCTCACATTCAGCGGGCCGAGCGAAGCGCCGCCGGCGTATTTGTTGCGCGATCCGAAACAACGATCGCGGGTGCTGGAGTCGCTCGGCGGCACGGCGCAGACCGAAACGGCCATCGCGCGCTCGCTGGAATGGTTCACGCGTCATCAGGAGCCGGACGGTCACTGGGCAATTCTTAAATACGGCGGTCTGCAAGGCCACGATGTGTCGGCGACGGCGCTGGCGTTGTTGTGTTACATGGGCTGGGGCGCGAAACACACGGAGCCGGGACCGCATCAAGCGGCGATCGCCCGGGGGCTTGACTGGATGACGCAGCAAGTGAAGTTCAAAGGCGATCTGCGGGGTGACGGCGGGACGATGTACGATCACGGCATGGGCACCATCGCGTTGGCCGAGGCGTACGGGTTGACGAAGGACGCGAATTTGGTAGAGCCGTTGCGCAAGGCGATCGGGTTCATTCTTTATGCGCAAAACCCGGAGACCGGCGGCTGGCGTTACATTCCCGGCGCGGATGGCGACACGTCGGTGTTCGGCTGGCAATTGATGGCCCTAAAAAGCGCCAGCCTGGCCGGTTTAGAAACCCCACCGGACGTGCTCGTGAAAGCCCGCGGCTGGTTGGAGCGCGTTGCCAGCGGCGAATCCGGCGGTTTGTATGGGTATCAGGACAAGATTCCACTGCCGGCCATGTGCGCGGAAGGAATGTTTTGTCAGCAACTTCTCGGTCGGCCGCCCACCGATCCGCGCATGCGGGAGACCGCGGCGTATCTGAAGACGATGTTGCCGTCGAAGGAAAAGGAGAAGATCAATTTTTACTATTGGTACTACGGCAGTCTCGCGTTGTACCAACATCAGGGGCCGATCTGGGAGGAATGGAACGAACAGCTTCGCAATATTCTTGTGAACTCCCAGAACCTGCAAGGCGACGATTCCGGCAGTTGGGACCCGACCGGCCAGTGGAGCCGCGAGTCCGGCCGCGCCGTGGCCACGGCGCTGGCGACGTTGTCGCTGGAAGTTTATTATCGCTACCTACCGCTGTACGGCCTGACGAGCGCCTCGCGATAGCGCGACCGTCCGGGCCGCACTACTTCTTCTTGGCGAAGGACAACGCGGCCGAGTTGATGCAGTAACGCAGGCCGGTCGGTTTCGGCCCGTCCTCGAAAACGTGTCCGAGGTGGGCCTCGCAGCGAGCGCAATGCACTTCGTCGCGCGTCATGAAATAGCTCGTGTCGGTGGCAACCGCCACGTTTTCCTTGGCGATCGGTTCATAGAAACTCGGCCAGCCGGTTCCGGATTCAAATTTCGTGTCGGAGCTGAACAATACCGCGCCACAACAAACACAGCGATAAATGCCGGCTTCATGATTGTTCCACAACGCGCCCGTGAACGCGCGTTCCGTGCCCTGCTTGCGTGTCACTTCAAATTGCTCAGGCGTCAGTTGCTTGCGCCATTCCTCGTCGGTCTTGGTGACTTTGTCCACGGTGACCACTCCTTTCCGTTCTCCTGAATCGCTGAATTCCACCAATGCCACCTTCCCGGTCACGGTCGCCGCGTCACCGCCCGCGTGCTCGGTGGCTCTCGCGCAGCCCAGCAATAGAATCAGGCTGATATTGAACCAAGTTCGATTCATGGGCGCACCAAGTTAGATGCGCGCAGCCGATGATGGGTTCAACGTTTTCTTACGGCCCGACGCCGGGGATGTTCGGTTGTCCTCGGTGGAAACCGGCGGCCGAATCGCTCGAATCCGAAACGCCACACGTCCACTCGCGCGGATAATTCTGGCGGAATAATTCCATCAGCCGGCCGATCGACAACTCCGCAAAACGCAAAGTTCCCGGCAGGTCTCCTGCGGCCTACGGTTACCCGATCCGGCAAAGCGACGGCATATGGCTTGCTGCTAGTGTGTCGACCGTCAAGAGACATCATGAGCAAAGTTTTTTGCCTGAATAGCGCCAAGTCGAACGAACACCCCGCGTTCTTCTAGAACAGAACTGAGAGACCCAAGCGCGTTCGGGCGCAAAGTTGAGAAGAGCTGAGAATAGAAAAATTCCGTTCAAGTCCATCAAGAAGAAACGTCGAAATCGACACAACGAGTTGTTGCTATGAACTATTCCCAATTGCACTCCAAGAATCACGTCGGCAACCTGCGAACCGGACGCGTGCCTAGGCAGTTCCCGGGGCCGGCGGGTTCTCGGCTTGATAATCTACCAGGCGCAGTTCTCACATCTCGAACTTTCGCGTTTGTTTTCGCGCTGCTGGCAATCTGTGGCTTGGCCGTGCCGACTCCTATTCTGGCTGCCACGGGCCAGCTTACTCTGACTTGGTCAAGCAGCGACAGCACCGTGGACGGGTTCAAGATCGAGCGTTCCACGGACGCAACGAACTTCACCCAGATCGCCCAAGTGCCATCCAGCCCGACGAGTTATGTGGACACCGGACTTGCGTCCTGCACCACCTATTACTACCGGGTACGGGCATTCAATTCTGCCGGCAACTCCGGCTACTCGAATGTGGGGAGCGCCACCGTCCCTTGCGATGTCGTGATCAATGCCACTGCGTCACCATCGGCTGGCGGCACAATCAATGGCGCGGGCACCGTCTCCAGCGGCACGACTGCTACAGTGACCGCGACTCCAAACGCCTGCTACAGTTTCGTCAACTGGACCGAGGGCGGTACCGTCGTCAGCAGCTCCCCGAGTTATTCCTTCACCGTCGCCGGCAACCGCAGCCTAGTCGCCAACTTCGCTTCCACCAGCTACACCGTCACCACCGGCACCGCCCCGGCGGCCGGCGGGACAACGA
>JBGQCJ010000048.1:0-27745 GCA_041495285.1 Verrucomicrobiia bacterium | reverse complement strand
TGACCACGCAATTGCGGAAGTCCACCTTGCTACCTAGTGAGTCCGTCAGCCGGCCGTCCTCCAGAATCTGCAGCAGCATATTCATCACGTCCGGGTGCGCCTTTTCAATTTCATCGAACAGCACGACCGAATACGGACGACGACGGACTTTTTCGGTCAACTGACCGCCCTCTTCGTAGCCGACGTAGCCGGGCGGTGAACCGACCAACCGCGAGACGTTGAATTTCTCCATGTACTCGCTCATGTCGAGTTGGATGAGCGCGTCCTGGGCACCAAACATGAATTCCGCGAGCGCCCGCGCCATCAGCGTCTTGCCGACACCGGTCGGACCGAGGAACACAAATGAGCCAATCGGCCGGCTGGGATCTTTCAGGTCCGCGCGGCTGCGGCGCATCGCCTTGCTGATGGCGGTAACGGCTTCGTCTTGACCGATGACCGTCTTGCGCAGTTCGTCTTCCATGCGGAGCAGTTTCTCGGCGTCCTTCTGCTCCATGCGACTGAGCGGAATGCCGGTCCACTTCGCGACGATGTGCATGATGTCTTCTTCGGTAATGACAATCTCCTTTTCCTCGCGCGCCTGCCGCCACTCGGCCATGACTTGTTCGAGTCGCTCGCGCGCCTGTTTCTCCTTGTCGCGCAGACTGGCCGCCAATTCAAAATCCTGAGCCTTGATGGCCGCTTCCTTTTCGAGCTTCACCTTTTCGATGTCCTGCTCGAGTTCCTGAATCTTCGGCGGTCGCGTCAACGCCTGAATGCGCGCACGCGCCCCCGCCTCGTCCACGACATCAATCGCCTTGTCCGGCAGGAAGCGGCCCGTGATATAGCGATCCGACAGCCGGGAAGCCGTTTCGAGCGATTCGTCGCTAAACTTGGCCCGGTGATGCTCTTCGTATTTCGGACGCAGACCCTTGAGAATCTCGACGGTCTGCTCGACCGTTGGCGGCTCGACCACAATGGTTTGAAAGCGGCGCTCCAGCGCGGCATCCTTCTCGATGTATTTCCGGTACTCGTTCATCGTCGTCGCGCCGACGACCTGCAATTCGCCGCGACTCAGGGCCGGTTTGATAATGTTGCTCGCGTCCATCGCGCCTTCGGCACTACCGGCACCGACGATGGTGTGCAGTTCGTCCACGAAAAGAATGACGTTCTTGGAACGCTTGATTTCGTCCATGACGGCTTTGATGCGTTCTTCGAACTGGCCGCGGTACTTCGTGCCGGCCACCATCAACGCGAGGTCGAGCGTGACGACGCGTTTGTCGCGCAGAATCTCCGGCACGTTGCCGTGGGCGATTTCCTGGGCCAACCCTTCGACAATGGCGGTCTTGCCGACGCCCGCTTCACCGAGCAATACCGGGTTGTTCTTGGTGCGGCGGCACAAAATCTGAATGACGCGCTCAATTTCGTTGAGGCGACCTACCACAGGATCGAGTTCGTTCTTCTTCGCCAGTTCGGTGAGGTCGCGGCCAAACATGCGTAGTGCCGGCGTCTTGAGTTCCTTCTTGCCGGGTTGTGCCTCACCTTCTTCCATACCGCTCTCGCTGGGCGTGAAATTCGGATCGAGCTCCTTGAGAATCTCATTCCGGCAACGCTCGATATCCACGTCGAGCGATTTGAGGATGCGCGCAGCGGCACCCTCGCCTTCCCGGAGCAGTCCGAGGAGAATGTGTTCGGTGCCGACATAATTATGATTGAGCTGCTTGGCTTCCTTCTGCGCGAGCGCAAGAACCTTTTTCACGCGCGGCGTGTACGGAATGTTGCCGACCATCTTGGTTTCGGGGCCGGTACCGATTTGCTTTTCGACTTCCATGCGGACGGTTTCGAGATCGAGTCCAAGCTTTTGGAGAACGTTGACCGCGACGCCTTGACCGAGCTTGATCAAACCGAGCAGGAGATGTTCGGTGCCGACGTAATTGTGGTTGAACCGGTCCGCTTCTTTGCGGGCCAGCGCGAGCACCTGTTGGGCTCGCGGCGTGAAATTGTTCATTTCCATCACCGTCCTCTCAAGCTAGCTCGGTTTGTCCACCGTCTTCTGACTTCTTATCCTCGACCTTCGGTTGCGGCACGTGCGCCAGGTGCAGCCGAATCAAATCCGCCCGGAAACTGTCCCGCTCTTCCGCCGTGAGCTTTCGCTCCGCAGCCTTTTGCACGTGCGCCGGTTGCGCGAGGATGAACAACTCGTCCACGACACCGCGCGCCGTCGCCGGTAACAACTCCAAATCAACCCCCATACGCAACAGGCTGAGCAGGTTCAGTGCCTCCTTGGAACTGATCGTATGGGCGTTGGTCAAAACGCCATACGCCCGACCGACCTGATCGTAAACCACCCGGTGCTTCTTTTCAAGCAGCGTGATTCGGGCGTTCTCTTCGTGCTCGATAATCTGCAAGATCACCTTGTTCAGCCGCTCGATTACCTCGGCTTCCTTTTCACCCAAAGTCGTCTGGTTGGACACCTGAAAAACGTTACCCAAGGCTTCCGTGCCTTCGCCGTACAATCCGCGCACCGCCAGTCCAAGTTTGTTCACCGCCTGCACAACTTGGTTAATCTGGTCGCTCAGCACCATCGCCGGCAGGTGCACCATCGCCGAACCGCGCATCCCCGTGCCGACATTGGTTGGACAGGCCGTGAGATAGCCGAGGCGTGGCGAGAAGGCGATGTCAAGCTGCTCCTCCAACTCGGTGTCCACCTTGTCGATGATCTTGAACACGTTTTTGAGTTGCAGACCCGATTTAATCGCCTGCATCCGCAAGTGGTCTTCCTCATTGATCATCACGCTGATGGTCTCGCGCTCGTTGATGATGACGCCACTGCCGACGTTGCGCGCCGCGTGTTCGCGGCTGATCAGGTGCCGTTCGACGAGGACCTGCTTGTCGATGGCGGTAATGTTGTCCATCGAATCGCTAAAGTTGTCTTTCATCTCCGGCAGGCCTTCGACGACCGGCTGAATGGCTTCGAGGGATTTCTGCCGGTCGGCCTTCTTCGCCCAACCCGGAAAGGAAAAACCGCGGAGGTTGCGCGCGAACCGGACGCGACTGGACAGCACGATCTTGCAGTTCGGCCCTTCGGCCTTCACCCATTCGCTCGGCTTCTTGAGGAATTCTTCGATTTTCATCGCTGCCCCGTCTCGAGGGTCAGGTAACGCTGCCGGTCACCTTCAGTTTGGATTCCAATTCCCGGATCTGGTCGCGGATTTGTGCGGCGTCCTCGTATTTCTCCGTGCGCACCGCCTTCTCCAGTTCGTCGGAAAGCTCTTTGATCTTCTCGCTGATGGCCACCGTGTGCGCCGCCTTGCTCGGAATCTTGCCCACGTGCTGCGTCCCCTTGTGCATCGCCTTCAGCAACGAAGACATTCCCGGCTCGAATGTCTCCCAACACGTCGCGCAACCGAGCCGGCCCGTCTTCTTGAAATCCGCCTGCGTAAAACCACATTCGGGGCACCGCGCACCCTCGCCTTCCGTCTTGATTTCGTCGGCGGCACCCAAGCCGACAAGCAAATCGGCCAACGAAAACCCCGTCGGGTCCTGCACCCCTTTTTCCTTCGCGCACGACTCGCACAAGTCCGCCTTCTGCAGCTTGTTGCCGTCCACAATCTGTGTCAGGTGAACCGTCGCTTCGTTCTTCTTGCAGATGTCACAAAGCATCGTCTTACTTGCCCTCGATGGCCGTGCCCTCCGAGCAGGTCAATTTACGGAACTCCGCCGTCAATTTCAAGGTGAGCGTCCCCGGCTTGCCCGTGCCCACTGGTCGGCCGTCAATCGTCGCCACCGGTACGATCTCCGCCGCCGTTCCGGTCAGAAAACACTCGTCCGCTGTGACCAAGTCGTACCGGGTCAGGTCCGGTTCAATGACCGGAATCCCCATCTTCGCGGCCAACTCGAACACGACCCCGCGCGTGATACCGTTGAGCGCCCCGGCGCTGATCGGTGGCGTTTCCAGTTTGCCGTTCCGCACAATGAAAATGTTGTCGCCGGTACATTCGGCCACATGGCCGGAGCTGTTGAGCATAATTGCCTCGACCGTACCGGCGTTGACCGCTTCGATCTTCGCGAGAATGTTGTTGAGATAATTCAACGACTTGATCGATGGACTGACGGCGGCCGAATTCGTTCGCTGCGTCGCCGCCGTGATCAAGTTCGACCCCTTCCGGTAAACCTCTTCAGGGTAAAGTTCGATGGTTGACGCGATGATGAACACCGTCGGGTTTTTGCACTTGAATGGATTAAGCCCAAGATAGCCCACGCCACGCGTGACGACCAACCGAATGTAGCCGTCGCGCAGCTTGTTGGCCCGGCACGTCTCGCAACAAGCTTCGACGAGCTGTTTCTTGGCCATCGGCACCTGCAACATGATCGCCTTCGCCGATGCGAACAGCCGGTTAAGGTGCTGCTCCAACCGGAAAATTTTGCCGCCGTACAGCCGGATGCCCTCGAACACGCCGTCACCGTAGAGAAGTCCGTGGTCGAAGACCGAGATCTTCGCCTCGTCTTCCGAAACCAATTTGCCATCGAGAAAAATCTTCACTTCATCCTCAATTGTACGTGCTACTTACCCCAAAATCCGGCCGTCCGCAATCTCCAAAACCCGTTCGCCGCGCTTGGCGATGTGCTCGTCGTGCGTCACCATCACCAACGTCGTCCCCGACTCCGCCCGCATCCGCCACATCAAATCCAAAATCGCCTCGCCGGTCTTCGAGTCGAGGTTGCCCGTCGGCTCGTCGGCCAGCAACAACGCCGGCCGATTCATCAACGCCCGCGCAATCGCCACCCGCTGTTGTTCGCCACCGCTCAACTCCGCCGGCCGATGCTCCAGTCGTTCACCGAGTCCGACCACCTTGAGCAACTCAATGCCCCGCTCCGCCATGCCGTCCTCGCGTCGTGCCGCGAGCAACGCCGGCAAGCAAACGTTCTCCAGCGCGTCCAACTCCGGCAGCAGGTTGTACGACTGGAACACAAACCCAATCTTCTCGTTGCTCAGTCGCGTCCGCTCCACGCCCGACATTTCAAAAAGCGAAACGCCATCGAGGCCTACATCGCCTGCCGATGGCGCATCCAGTCCGCCGAGCAAGTGCAACAACGTGCTCTTCCCGGCTCCCGAAGCGCCGACAATCACCAGCGCCTCACCCCGTCGCACGCGCAACTCAATCCCCTGCAAAACTTCCAGCCGCCGTTGGCCGAGAGTGTAGGCCTTGCGCAATCCCTTCGCAATCAAAATGTCCTCCCGGCACGCGTCACTCATAGCGCAACGCCTCCACCGGTTCGAGCCGGGCCGCCCGCAAAGCCGGTATGAGTCCCGCCACCGTGCAAATCACCAGCGCCGAGAGCGCAATCGTCAACAAATCGCGCAGCGTCAAGAACGCCGGGATGCTCGGGAAATTGTAGATGTCTTTTGGAAACAAATCGATACCGACCACGTGCGACAGGAAATGATTGATCGGATTGATGTTCTCGATGGTGAGCAAGCCCAGCACGACTCCTACCGCGACGCCGAACACGCCGACGATGAAACCTTGCAGCAAAAAAATGCGCAGAATCTTACCGGGCGTTGCACCGAGCGCCTTGATGACGCCGATATCCTTCGTCTTCTGCACGGTCACGGTAATCAACGTGCTGGTGATCCCGAACGCGGCGACGACGATGATGAAGATGAGGATGAAAAACATCACCGTCTTCTCGACTTGGATTGCGCCGAGCAATCGCTGGTTCAATTGCGCCCACGTCTGTGCCCGCAGTGGCGGCTTGAGTTGCGCGTTGAGCGCGTTCGCCACTTCCCGCGCGCCGGCAATCGGATCGTCGGTCATGACCTCGACGCCATGCACGGCGTTGCCGAGGTCGTAGAGTTCCTGAGCCGTTTCCAGCGACGTGAAGATGAGGCCGACGTCGTACTCGAACATGCCGGACTCGAAGATGCCGGTCACGGTCAGTTCCATCGGCAGGTAAACTTCCTCGCCCTTTTTCTCGATGTTGCGCGGTGAATAGACGGTGATCTTGTCGCCGAGGAAGATGCCGTATTGCGTCGCCAACTCGCGCCCGATGACAACCTTCTCCCCCTTCAAGTCGAGGCTGCCTTCCTTTATATATGTGCCGAGCTTGCTGACGGTCACCTCCCGGTTCGGATCGATGCCCTTGAGATACGGCGTGGCCACGCGCCGGTTGTTCTCGATCAGCACCAAGCCCATCACAAACGGCGAGGCTGCCTTCACGTGCGGCTGCTCCAACGCCAGTTTGATCACCTTGTCGCTGTCGTAGATCAGCCCGCCGGTAATGGTCACGTTCGCGTTCATGCCCATCAGCTTGTCGCGCAACTCCCGGTCGAACCCGCTCATCACGGCAATAACCACGATGAGCACCCACACGCCGATGGTCACCCCGATGAGCGAGATCAACGTGATGACTGACACGAAAGTGCGCTTCGGCTTGAGGTAACGCAGCCCGAGGAAGAGTTCGAATGGTAAGCGTGTCATCGGAGGGAACAGCCAACCACAGAGACACAGAGCGCACAGAGACCTCTGCGTTCTCTGCGTCTCTGTGGTTCAATGCCTTTCATGTCTGTGGTCTCAACTGCGGGAACAAAATGACGTCGCGGATGCTCTCGACGCCGGTCAGCATCATCACGAGCCGGTCGATGCCGATGCCCATCCCGCCCGCCGGCGGAATGCCGTGTTCGAGCGCCGCGAGAAAGTCTTCGTCGATTTTTTCTTCGTGACCGGCCGCCTGATGCAGCAACCGCTCGCGTTGGACGACCGGATCGTTCAACTCCGAGTAGGCCGGTGCGATTTCCTGACCGTTGATGATTAACTCGAACACATCCACGACGCTCGGATCTTGCTTGTTCGGTTTGGCCAGCACGACAAGTTCCGCCGGCAAGTGCGTCACGAACGTCGGGTTCAGCAGCGTCGGTTCGATCGCCTTTTCGAAGATCGCGTTCGTCACTTCGTAGTCCGGTGTGTTCGGCGGAATCTCGACACTCCATTGCGGCGCACGCGCCTTGCGTTCTTCGGGTGAAACCGTGAACCAATCCTTGCCGAGCCGTTCTTCGATGAGTTCCCGGTACGTAACGCGCCGCCACGGCGGCGTCAGGTCGATCTCTTTGCCGTCGTACCGTTTGATGATCAGGGAATCGAACACTTCATCGGCGACCGTGGTAATCAGACCTTGCGCCAACTCCATCATCGTCTCGAAGTCGCCGTAGGCTTGATAGACTTCGAGCATCGTGAACTCGGGATTGTGCCGGCGCGAGATGCCTTCGTTGCGAAAGTTCCGGTTGATCTCGTACACTTTCTCGAAACCGCCGACCAGCAACCGCTTCAAATACAACTCCGGTGCGACGCGCAGAAACAAATCGATCCCAAGCGCTTCGTGATGCGTCTTGAACGGTTTGGCGGCCGCCCCACCGGCGATGGCTTGCATCATCGGCGTCTCGACTTCGACGAAGCCGCGACCGTCGAGGTATTTTCTGATTTCCGCGACGATACGACTGCGCACCAAGAACGTCTCGCGCACGTTGTCGTTGAGTATCAAATCGAGGTAGCGTTGCCGGAGCCGCGTCTCGACGTCTTTGATGCCGTACCACTCCTTCGGCAGCGGACGAATCGCTTTGGAGAGTAGCGCCACGCTTTCCCCCCGGACGGTCAACTCACCGGCATGAGTGGTGAACAGCTTGCCGGCCACGCCGATGATGTCGCCGAGATCAACGAAGTTCTTGAAGAGATCAAACTGCTCGTCGGACAACGTTTTCTTCTGTGCGTAAATCTGAATCTTGCCGGTCGAGTCCTTGATGTCCGCAAACATGCTCTTACCCATGTCGCGATGACTGAGGATGCGCCCGGCCAGCCGCACATCGCGTTCCGGCGTCGCGTTGGCGCGCGCCACGGCGATGGTTTCGCTGACTTCGAAGCGTCCGCCGTAAGGATCAATCCCCTTCTCGATCAGCTTCTGGCGTTTCTCCAGTCGCGGCTTGATTAACTCGTTGATGGGCTCCATGTTTACCACGTTCCACGTGGTCGCGGCGAAGAATAGCGGCTCGTGCGTGGCCGGGCAACGCAAATCCTCGACGGCGAAGAGTGTTCTCGAATGCAGTCCGGTAGGGCGCGACCGCCGGGCGCGCCGCTGACGGTTTCAATCGGGCGGCCCGGCGGTCCGCCCCTACCAGTGCTTCGGAAACCTTTATCGTGTTCTGGTGTTTGTGAAGCCTTGAGGTATACTGCCGGGCATGATCGCGAAAACTTTAGGCGTGTTTCTGTTGTTGGCGGCAGCCGAATTGCGGGCGCAGCAAGGGGAAGCTCCGTTCATCGGTGATTTTGCGAACGCGACGGCGCTGCAGTACCAGGTCTTCGCGCAGAGTGGCAGCGAACGGGCGTGGCAGGCCAACGGGTTCATGAACGAGATGCAGAAGCAGTACTCCCGGTACTTCTCGAACTGGACACTGAAGGACGGCGCGCGCGTGGTCGTGTTCGACAACCTCGAAGATTTCCGCGCGTACGCAGGCCCGGTGACCGGTATGATTCACGCCGGATTGCTGGGCTACTGCCACCTGAAGACCGACGAAGCCGGTAACACGTTTTACGAGTTGGTCTGTTACGAGCAGCCCGGCATGTGGCGCACGCTCGCCCACGAAGGGTTTCATCAATTTCTCGGCTACGAACTCGGTCTGCAAGTGCCGACGTGGTTGAACGAAGGCATGGCGCAGTATTTCGAGACCAGTGAGGTGGTCAATGGCCGGCTCCGCCCCGGTCTCATCAGCAAAGCCAAACTGCGCGCGGCGCAATACCTGATTCGCGCAGGACGCGCCCCGGCGCTGGCAGAACTGATCCAAGCGAATCGCGCCACGTTCTACGCCAACGCCCGGGTCACCTATCCGATGAGTTGGGCGCTCGTGTATTACCTGCTCAATCACGACCGCGAGGGTTTCCGTAACAGCTCCTTTCGCCGGTACTTGCAGGACTTGAAGATGCAACGCGACGACATCGCCAGCTTCCAACGCCGCTTCGGCCGCGACATCGGCCAATCCCAGCGCGACTTCGAGCACTACATCCTCCAACTCGAACCACAGGTCGAGTGACCGGGAAAGATCACCCTAGCTCTTTCTTCCTCCGATCTGAGATACGAGCCGTTCTCACCCCAGTTCCTGCCGGCGGCGATGCACCGAGGCGAGCAACACGACTTCATCATGCCGCGGTTGCCGGCGGTAGCGCGGATGGAAACACATCTTGACCCGCTCGGTGCGACCGCGTAGAGTTCACCGCGTGAACGAGTTGGTTTTTGAGATCAACCAGGAAGCTGATGGCGGTTTTGTCGCCGAATGTCTGACGGAGAACATCGTCACGCAGGCCGACACCTGGGATGAACTGCGCCGCAATGTGCGCGAAGCTGTCGCGGCCTACTTTTTTGATCGGACGCTTCCCTCCGCCATTCGGCTGCATTTGATTCGTGACGAAACGCTGGCCCCCGTGTGAAGCTGCCACGTGATTGCAGTGGCCGCGATCTGATCAAGGTTCTGTGCCGGGACTGGGGCTACCGCCAAGTCCATCAGGTCGGTAGTCATGTGATTCTCGAAACCGACTTGCCGACGCACCAGCGCGTGGCGGTTCCCGACCACAGCGTCCTGCACCTCGTCGCGGAGCACGAACGGGTCAAGCGCGAGGCGCTTCTCCGCTCGCTCTGAGCTTGCGCCCTCACCGAACCCTGACCGTTGATCGCGGATAGCCGCGGCCGACGGGCCGGGCCGAGACGCATCGAGGCAAACAACACGACATCGCCAGCTTCCAACGCCGCTTCGGCCGTGACATCGGCCAGTCCCAGCGCGACTTCAATCAGTACATCCTCCAACTCGAACCGCAGGTGGAGTAAATCCGCCTCCTCGAATTCCACCCGAATCTGCCTCACCATCCGCCAGCCTATCGCTCCACTGCGCTTACTCCGTCAAGTGATGAGCGTTGACCCTGTTCACCATCATGTTCCACGCGGAAGGCAGCTTCGGAACCAAGTAGCAGGTGTTATCGTTCGTACCTGCCGGCCGACTCTACACCGGCGGCAGTGCCGAGATAGACCTGAGGTTGGAGATGGGTCAGCAGAGCATCACTCTGGGAAGACTGGAACAGACCATGAAGCGCTTGAGATGTTCTCTCCGCGACATCTTTCCCGAGTTGTAGAGCGATTGCCGTCCCGTCGAGCGATCCCCAAAGCCCGTAGTTAGAGCGGCAACAAGACCGCTTTGAAACTGTGGGAGCGACATTCCTGTCGCGACCGGTCGGGGCAAGAATGCCCCTCCCACAAAGTTTTGTTAGAATCTCTTGGCGTGTTGGAGAATTGTGTAGAATTTCCTGCCCGGATTCGCTACGTTGAGTTTCGCGATGGTGGGGGGCGTAGACGACTTTGCCTTTCGGTACAAATTGGTATGACCTTGTCGTGGTGGCGGCGCTGATCTACGGCGTGTGGAGCGGCGTGCGCAGGGGTTTGTCGGGCGAGATTATTCGCGTGATCGGTTTGATCGCGATGGTATTTTTGGCGTTGAGCTTTTACATCCCGGTCGGCAAGTGGTTGAAAGCGGCGACCGGCTGGGCGGAGGAGCCGGCCAATCTCGCAGCGTTTCTGGCGATTGCAGTGAGCGTCCACGTCGTGGCTGTGTTCGTCGGCGCGCGCATCCATCGTCGAATGAAGAAAGGATCGTTTGCGGCGACGGTGGAGAACGTCGGCGGCGTTCTGGCCGGGGTGATTCGGATGGCCATCGTGATGGCGTGGGCGAGTGTGGCGCTGTCGTTGGTGCGCAGCGAGTTCTGGCATCACGAAGTTTCACGTGAATCGAAGTTTGGGTCGTACGTCGTCGCGCAATTTCCGGCGGTGGCGGCGATGGCGGAGAAGGAATACCCGGAGAAGTTGTGGTTCTTGCAGAAGTTGAAACGACGCGCCGAGCCGACGAATGACGAGGCCGGCGCCGAGAAGAAACCTTAACCTGGATTTTTGCGGCAACGCTGTGGCAGGTCTCATTTCCGATCAAGTTCTCGATCAGGTCCGCCAAGGCAACGACGTGGTGGAAGTGATCGGCTCGTACTTCCCTCTCAAGCGGGCGGGCGCGAACTTCCGCGCGTTGTGTCCGTTCCACAAGGAGAAGACGCCGAGCTTCAACGTCAATCCCGCCAAACAGATCTGGCACTGCTTCGGTTGCGGCGCGGGCGGCGATGTGTTCAGCTTCGTGATGAAGTACGAAAACCTCGATTTCGTTGGGGCGGTGCGCCGGTTGGCCGAGCGGGCGGGCATCCGCATTGAGCTGGAGGAAGCCGCGCAGGGACCTGGTCGCAACGAAAAGGAGTCGCTGCTCAAATTGCACGAAGACGTCGCGGCGTGGTTTCACGCGAACTTGTTGAGAGAGAAGTCTGCCGAGGTCGCGCGCGCTTACCTGAAGAAGCGCCAGATTTCCCCCGAGACAACGAAACGATGGCAACTGGGCTACTCACCGGACGCGTGGGACGGACTCATCGAGTGGGCACGGGCGAAGAAATATCCGTTACCGCTGCTCGAATCGGCAGGCCTGATCCTACCGCGCGAAGGTGGCGAAGGATTCTACGACCGGTTCCGTGGGCGATTGATGTTCCCCATTTGCGACGAGCAAGGCCGGGTCGTCGGGTTCAGCGGTCGCATCCTGACCGACGCGAAAGATCAGCCGAAGTATGTGAACTCACCGGAGACGGTGATCTTTCAGAAGGGGAAAATCCTCTTCGCACTCGACAAGGCCAAGCGGTCGATCATCGAAGACAAGTTCGCCGTCGTCTGCGAAGGACAGCTCGACACGATCTCGTGCCACGAGGCCGGGCCGACGAACGTCGTCGCGCCGCAAGGCACGGCGTTGACCGAGCAGCACGCTCGGATTTTGAAGCGGTACGCGGACGAAGTGGTGTTGATGTTCGATTCCGACACGGCCGGTAAGAATGCGGCGGTGCGCGGCGCCGAAGCGCTGTGGGATGCCGGGTTTGCGATCCGTGTGGCGTTGCTGCCACCGGGCCACGACCCGGACAGTTTCGTGAAGGAGTTTGGTGCCGAGCAGTTGAAGGAACTGATCGCGAAGGCACCGACGTTCTTCACGTTCCTGCTGGAGCGGCTGACGCAGGAGAACGATGCCAAGACTGACCGGGGCAAGATTCAGATCGTCGCGCAGATGGGCGAATGGCTGGTGAGAATCCCGAACCCGGTGCTGTTCTCGACCTATGTCCAGCAAACGGCCCGGCAACTGGACGTGCGCGAGGACGCGGTCCGGCAGGAGTTGCGCAAGCTCCGGCACGCGGGTAAGTCGGCACGGACTACGGGGAGCGATGCGCCGGTCACTCCGGCCGAAGCGAGCTTGGGCGCGCCAGATTCGGTCCCGGCGGAGGAGACGTTGTTGCAACTGATGTTGACCGACGACCGGGTGGTTGACTTGGTCGTCGAGAAACTGGATCGGGCGTGGCTCTCGGCCAGCGTTGCCGGGAAGTTGATCGTGCAGATTGTGGATGCCAGCGTCCAAAACAGATGGAGCGGCACCGGCACGCTGTTGAATGAGCTTGTAGATGAAGAGTCTGGCCGGCTCGTCTCAAAGTTGTTGTTGTTGAAACCGACAGCCGATGAGAAGGTCACGACGGCGGCAAGCGATTGTCTGCGCGCCTTGGAGCGACTGTGGGTGGAGCGGCAATGGCGCGCGTTGCAGAAGCGATTGCGGCAGGCGGGGTTGGGGAGTTCCGAGGTTGTGAAATTGCAACAACAGGTGCTTGACTTGAGGCGCAAATTGGACAATATTCCCGCGCTCTCGATGGAGAAAGAACGATCGTCGGCTCGGTAAGAATTGCCATGTCCAAACCTCGCCACTCGAAAAATCATTCATCCAAGACGCCACCCAAGCTCGACCGCGAAGAGAAGAACGAGAAGATCAAAGAGTTGATGAAGCTCGCCAACGAGCAGGGTTACCTCACGTATGGCGACATCAACGATGTGTTGCCGGAGAACATTCTCTCCCCCGACGAACTCGACGCGATTTTGATTTTGCTGCGGGGAATGGACATCGAGATCATCGACGCCTCGGAAGTGGACCGGTTCAAGCGGGAGGCCGCCGAGGAGGAGAAGGAACAGCAGAAGGCCGACTCGCGTCTCGACATTCTGGACGACCCGGTGCGGATGTATCTCAAGCAGATGGGGCAAGTTCCCCTGCTCACGCGTGAGCAGGAAGTGGAAATCTCCAAACGGATTGAGACGGCCGAGAACCACGTCAAGCAGATCATCAACAATTTCGGGTTCACCGCCAAGGAACACCTTTCACTGGCGAGACGTCTGGCCAGCGGCAAGGAGCGATTCGACCGCGTCGTGCTGGACAAGAAGATTGACAGCCGCGAGCAATACATGCGCGTCCTGCCGAAACTATGCGCGCAGGTGACCAAGGCCGATGCTCATGTGGACGGTAAATTCGAGAAGCTGACGCGATCGGGGCTCACCAAGCGCGAGGCCGCCAAGCTGACCACGGATTTTCGCAAGTCCGATCTTGCGCTGCAAAGACTTTTCGACAAGTTCTACTTCAAACAAAAGGTCCTTGAGGAATTCGTCGAAAAGGCAAACGAGATCCGCGAGAAATACGATGAGGCGCTCGATGAGATCGAACGACTCAAGCGAACGTCCAAGTCTTCCAACGATCCACGCATCCGCAACGAACAGCGCAAGCTCAAGCGATTGGAGCTGACGGCCCGCATGAACACCGAAGAGTTCATCAAGGCTCACGACGAACTCAAGTCCTGGATGAAAAAGGCCGTTCAGGCCAAGGCCGAAATGGTCGAAGCCAACCTGCGCCTCGTCATCTCCATCGCCAAGAAATACACCAACCGCGGCTTGTCGTTCCTCGACCTCATCCAGGAAGGCAACATGGGCTTGATGAAGGCCGTGGAAAAATTCGAGTACCGGCGCGGCTACAAGTTTTCCACCTACGCCACCTGGTGGATCCGGCAGGCCATCACTCGCTCCATCGCCGATCAAGCGCGCACGATCCGCATCCCGGTGCACATGATCGAAACGATCAACAAGTTGATGCGCGTGCAGAAGCAACTCGTGCAGGAATTTGGCCGCGAGCCGACCCCCGAGGAAGTCGCCGAGGAGATTCAGATGCCGGTGGACCGCGTGCGCGCCGTCCTGAAAATGGCGCAGCAGCCAATTTCTTTGCAGTCACCGATTGGCGACAGCGAAGACACCAGTTTTGGGGATTTTATCGAGGACAAATCGGCCGAGAATCCTTCGGAGATGGCCGCGTACTCGTTGCTGAAGGAGAAACTCAGCGACGTTCTGGAAACGCTCACCGATCGGGAGCGCAAGGTGTTGCAACTACGGTTCGGGCTTGGCGACGGGTACTGTCGCACGTTGGAGGAAGTCGGCCGGCAGTTCCGGGTCACCCGGGAGCGCATTCGCCAGATCGAAGCGAAGGCGTTGCGCAAGATGCGTCACCCGACACGGCTGCGCCAGATCGAAGGGTTCCTGCAGGCGCAGGAAGTCTGACCGGGTTTTGACTTTCCAATCAAGCGGGTACGGCCTATTCTCTCCCCTGCCGGGCCCGTAGCTCAGCTGGTTCAGAGCAGGGGACTCATAATCCCTTGGTCGTAGGTTCGAATCCTACCGGGCCCACCAGCCTTACCGCCTCACGGGGACCGTAGCCCACAGAAGATTGCAGACCGCTCTCTCTCGCGTCGTGTCATCCCCATTCGGTGAGCAAGCGTGGAAAGTCCCGGACCACGAGAGTCCCATCTCAACCGGGCCTGACGGCATGTGACATGCTGGTATAGCGGGCCACCGTAAGAAGATGTTTTTGGTTGAACGGTGCAACGTCAAAACAAGGAGCCGTAGAAGTTCAAAAGCAAGACTGCGAGACGCCGATACATTCAGGCTCAAAGTTGAGAATGGAGAACACTAAGTTGAGAATGAGAAACACCTTTTCAAGCCCGTCAAATAGGGGCGAAATTGCCGCGTCAAATCGTACGGGACTAGCCATTGTTGCTTGCGTGTTGCTGGCAGTCTTTGGACTGGTTGCGTCAGCTCCTACAGTGAGCGCCGCGAACCAACTCACTTTGAGTTGGCAGAGCAACGACAGCACGGCGGACGGATTTAAGATTGAACGCTCCGGCAACGCAGGAAGTAGCTTCACGGAAATTGCGCAGGTGTCGTCCATCCAGACAAGTTACATCGACAGCGGGTTAACGGCTGGCGTGCCCTACTACTACCGTGTGCTGGCCTACAATTCTGCCGGCAACTCGGATTACTCCAATGTTGCCAGCGGCACCGTCCCGGTGTCTGCGCCTTCCACTGCTCCGAGTAACTCACAGGCCACGGCGGTCTCTGCGGGGCAGGTAAGCCTGTCTTGGGGTAGCGTCGCTGCCGCCACGGGCTATACAATTGAACGAGCGAGTTTTGTCACCGGACCTTGGACCCAAGTAGCCATCGTTGGATCAGGAACGACGACCTACCGGGACACCGCCAATTTGTGGGATAATCAAACGTACTATTACCGGATGCGTGCCTACAACTCAGCCGGCAGTTCCAGTTATTCCACCATTACCAGCGCGACCACTCCGGCCGACCCGTATCTGCTGGGTCATTGGAACTTTGATGAAGGGAGCGGCACCGTTGGTTTGGATCTGTCTGGAAATCAGAACGGTGGCTCCGTGTCGAATGCGACTTGGATAACAGGCATTAGTGGTCGAGGCTTGGACTTCAACGGGACCGATGCGCGGGTACTAGTGGCGGATTCGGCCCTCCTGAATCCAACCGACGCGATCACCGTCGCCCTCTGGATCGCGCCGAACAGTTGGGCTGGCGTGCCACGCCTGCTGCAGAAGGGACCGGGGCCTGACCAGTACCGGCTGTTCGTTCGGGACGGCAATCTGAGGTTCAGCCTCGCCGGAGTCAACCTAGATGCGCCGGCGCCCCTCCCGGGTTTCTGGTATCACGTCGCCGGAACGTACGACGGGTCGATGATGAAACTGTTCATCGACGGTCAGTTGGTGGCGCAGCAGACGGCGAGTGTGTCAATGGGCACAGCCACGGGGCCGCTTTGCATCGGTGCCAAATCGCCCTCCAGCGGCGCATTTCAATTTTTCGATGGGGCGATTGATGATGTGCGCATCTACGGTCGCGCCTTGACCGCCACCGAGATCCAGAACTTAGCCACTCCCTAAGCAAGGGCGATCGCTAGAACCGGTATCCGACTTCGAGTCCGACCTGATTACTCGAGTATCCAAAGCCGGCAGTATTGGAGGAATTTCTGCTGAACTGGTATAACGCGGCAATTGTTCCGCGTTTGAGAAAACTGGTGCTTAGTCGAGCATTAAGAGAATAGTAGTTGTCTTCGCGACTCGCTGCAATTCCGCTCGCCGAGGCGACATATCTAACTGTTTGATACCCGCCACCCAAGCTCAGGTAAAATCTCTTCAACAAACGCTGTGTCAGGTTGCCGGTAAAACCGGTCGTTTCAGTAACTTGACCCTGGAAATAGGTTGATGCCACAACCCGATCAGCATTCAAGGAAATCTTGGTTGCCTCAAAAGGCTGGTACTGGATCGACGCACCAAAGGTCGGATTGACCAAGTCGCCTCCGCCGGTGCCGAGAAACTGCCGGTCCTCCACGCCGCCGTGCAATTGAAAGCTGATCTTGTCGGTCGCTCGCCAATTGATGCGAGCTTGGTATCGTTCGTAAGTCATGTCGGAACCTGCGCTCACATCGACGTAGCCGAAGCCAACGCCGATGGCGGCGTTGAACCGGGGCCAAAACTGATAATCCAGCCAATCCAGCGTTGACCATTCACGCGAACTTGTGAAGTTTTCTGGGAATACGAAGTTCTGGTAGGCCGCCAATTCCAGCAACATCTCTTGGTTGAATCGATAGGAAGCGTTGACCGCTGTTGAAAAAGTTTCCTGACTCGTTTGTCCGCCGGTTTCGACCAGCGGCGCCGTCGAGGAAACGTAACTTTGCGAAAGCCCTAGGATCCAGTTTTCATAGGCAGTGCCGCCAGTCAACACGACGGCGTGATCGAGGGTATCACGGAACTGACTCTTCGAGTAGAAAGTCCATGTGGGCGTATAATCCAAGGTCCAATGGCGGCCAACGCCCAAGAGAAAGCCCGGAGCGACTTGATGGACGGCCGTCTTTAATGACTGGGTTGGACTCGCCTGAATTCCGGTACCATAGAGTAACCGGTACAAGAAGTGAGGGCGCAACTCAAGCGGTCCCCACCGGAGGGGCGACGTTTCCTGTGGAACAGGTCGAAAAGGCTCCGCCGGCACAAACACTTCCGTCTCGTTAGTTTGAATCTCCTGCACAGCCGGTGGGGTTACAGAATACGCTGGGGGAGGCGCAAGCACATTTTGCGCGACGGCGGGGCGACCGAAAGCCAGAAGGCAGAGCAACGTCGCCACGAACGGCGTTGGGCACATCAGTCTCGTGCGCGCAAGAGTAATCCAAGTTTGAAGCTTCATATGTTGGGCCCTCTCATGTTGTTTCAGCGTTAACGGCAGTGATAAAGCACCTAAGCACTCTGCGTCAATCGCGACGGCGGCGTTGCCGTACGCCATTTCCGCAAGGACTGCTCCAGGGCTTCCTGTACAGGCCGCATCCTCAGCCCGGTCGCGAGCAACTTCGACACATCCAGAATGCAGTTGGAGCGAGGCGCCTTAGCTCCGAAATGGACGAATTCCTCGTCACCTTTCCAGAATTCGAAGCGACGGTCTGGTCTGAGGATCCGTTGCATCGCTTCCACTACCTGCCGCGTCGTAACCGCGCCGGGGTTCGTGATGTTGTAGATGCCGAACGGCGCGCGAAGCTCCCACAGATCCAAGCAGCTTCGCACGAAATCTTCCAGGTGCGAAAACGAGTTCACCGCGTTGCAGACCCTGGAATACCGCTGAATCTTCGAGAGAAAGTTTCTTGGATTATCCAGTTCATTGAACAGAATCTTAGGCCGCCAGATATAACACAGTCCGACCTCTCGGAGCGCTTCCTCAGCGAGCGCTTTGGTACCGCAGTAGAAATTGCAGGGCGGGTAGACGAAAGTAAAGTTCGGTTCATCCAGTTCCGTAAATCCAACGAACCTCTCCGGAGTCACCGAAAAGAGCCGCAGTACTTCGGGGCGACCGAGATCTTTTTCGATGCGCGTTTGCCCATTCTCGACCACCTTCGCACCATTGTAGATGCCGCCTGACGAAACATGGCCCCAAGGCGTCTTCGTCATGAGGCAAACACGTGCGATTGTTTGCGGCAGAATCGTATTGGCGTACAATGTTTCCGCCCGAGCCAGCTCGCAAGCGTCAACGTCCGGGTTGCCCGTGTAACCCGCCGCATTGATGAGAAAGGTGGGCCCGATTTTCCGGACGTAATCGAACAAGAGATCGAAACGGCTGTAATCGACCGCCTTATGCGAAAGCGGAACAAAAGGCCATTGCCGCCTGAGCAACTCGCCGGCGAATGCTTGCCCGATATATCCGCTCGCTCCCAACAGCAAGATCATGACTGCGAAGTGTCCCTTCTCTGAGTCTCCATCGGATACAGGTGAGCAATCATCTGCATTTTATCTGCGTGCACCCATCAGTGCCGGAAGATCAACCAAGTGCGGCACACGACCCAAGTCATACATCAGGCCAACACAGAGATTTTGCGTCCGTAAAATGCCTCGGCATAACCCCCCGGGGTGGCGCATTCGATTCCACGAATCCTCATGAGCGACAGGAACGCGTCCGGGGTGAACCAGTGCTTGCCGGCCTGCGAGCGGAAGTGCTCCGTGAGGAGGGAAACCTTCCGACGGGCGATTTCCTTGGGGAGCGGCACGTAGAGGTTGGGTGTTCCCAAGTCGCCGTCGTATTTCAGGATTTCGTATTCGTAAATCAAGTGGTTGCGAAAGGTGTTCCATGCCAGATCGGATAACACCCGATGATCTTGGTGCCGGTCGTCACGACAGTGCGTTAGTACCAAGTCGGGATCGAACTCCTTGCGGATCGATTCGAAGCGATCTTTGATCGCCGGCCATTGGCTTGGAAAGTAGCTTTCGCGAAAACGCTCCGTTCGTACCCGTTTCACGCGTGCGCCCTGCAAAAAGGCTTTTGCGCTGCTCCGCGCCTCGGCCCGGCGCACGGCATCCCCGCTGAAAACCGCCCAATAGAACTGGGTTGCCGGGTTCGCCTTCACCAAACTCAAAATTGTGCCCCCGCAACCGATTTCGATATCATCAGCGTGAGCGCCAAGGCACAGAACGCGACGCACGTCTCGCAGAGGAATTTGCCACATAGTGTTGTCCAGTTTTGTTTTGTCGTGATATTTCAGTTGATCGTTTATTTCTCAGATCCGAGTCTGCTCTGTAATCAGCCGCCTCTCAACACGGTCCGGTTGTCCGTGGAAGCGGCGTTCTTAACAACTTGAAAAACGCTAAACTCCGGACGTTGGCAGACCAGACGGAAGACGTCAGCGTGGGCCTTAAGTAGCGGAGCAAAGCAATGATTCTCCGCCGGAAGATAGAAATTGTTCTCTCGCCGCACCACGATCACGAATTGGATCCCATGTTTCAGGATTCCTTCCATCAGCACCTGTGGCTTCGAGATTGGTGGAAACCAAAACACTTTCCTCTCCGAATAATGACAGACGGTGGGAACCTGTCTCGCCATCACGACGGCATTCGTGTCGGTATGTGAACGGATCCATGCTCCGGCCTTGGCGTCCGGTCCGGGTTGATTCGTCGCAGAATCAAGGTCCAAGTTGTCGCGCCCGGTTCCGAGTTGAATCGTCAGCCCGAAGACGATCAGGCTGGGGACCACAACGATACCCAAAAGCTGTGAAATGCGGACTGTGCTTATTCGGAGAGCGCTGATCGGCCTGGAGTACCAGCGAGAGAGAGCAGAAGCCAGCGTCAGCCAGCCAGCATCCTTCCAGATCATCCATCCGGCAAGAATCGCCGAGAGCAGCCAGAACACGAAGGACACCTCGTCCTCCAATCCGGGGCGGGCCAAATGGCTGTCGATTGCGGATTCACGCATCCAAAGCAAAGTGCCCGCACCAAGGATTACCGCCAACAGGCACCACACTATCCCGAGCACTCGGGGTTTATTTTTCGCCAGGAAGACGAGCGCCTCTCCCCCGCGCCACATGTACAAGCACGCTATCGGCGATATGGGCAGAAGAAACCTCACGTCGGCATTCCAAGGCCACAAGAAGTAAATGAGCCCGAACCCGGCGAAATACCAGTCCTGCATGTCGCCTCCCTTTGGCCAGATGGAATAGAAACAGCCGAGAGCGATAAGAAAGAGTGGCCCCGCGATGAAGATGGACATCCCGGTAAGGTCGGGCATTCTCTGGAGAAGCATTCTACCTACCAAATTGGTGTAGTCGCAGGCGTTGTTGAGGATTCGAACGGCGATGTCGCGGGGCGTGGCCATTCCTCCCTCGGGATAGTTGCCCCATTTCACCCCCAGTTGCGACAGGTAGGACCGCGGAAAGCCAGGCAACGGCCATTCCGAGGCGGCGATGCCAGCACTGGCGTCAGCAAGTCCTCGGTTCGCCCAGAGTCCCTGCACCGCGATTCCCAACAGCAGAACCGTCAGGTAGGTCTTCAGGCGGGCAACAGCGAGACGGCGATCACGCAAAAAGCATACAGCAATACTTGCCGCAATGGCGGCCAGAAAGGCGATTCCGACAGAAGCGATCATCACGGAGGCCGCAATCAGCGCCGTCAACAGGGCTCCCCACCCGATGCGCGACGTGAAGCACCTCGCTTTCTCGAATTTCCTTGCGACCAACAAAGCACCTATGGACGTGAAGAAATACGGGTAACAGGGCCACACCTGCTGGGTCACAAGATCAAAGTAGACTCGAGATGAAATGAGCAGCAAACAAATCGCTGCGGCAATTCCTCGTGGCACTTGGCGTCGAAGCAGTTCGTAGCTAGCCAGGAACCCCAAGGTTCCGAAGACTACCATCGTGCGCAGACAGACAACATGACTGCAGGCGCCGGCGAGACACAATAAAGAGAAAATCGCCGGCAAGCCTGGCGACATATTCGCTTCGGCATAGCCATTGATTCCGTAGTAGCCATGCTGGATGAGCGAACGGGCGGAATCGGCCCAGAATACATCGTCCCCTGTGAAATCGCGCGCTCGTGCGGTGTAATAAAAATGGAACGCCCCAATACCCAGGATTAGTGCGAAGACCAGGATGTCGGCTCGGCGCAGAGATGCAGACACCTCTTGAAGCTGCGCCCCAAAAATACCTCGCCTTAACCCCAGAGAGCGCACAGGACTAACGGCACCTGGCTTGCGAGACTCCTGCTCAACGCTTCCCGTTCCACACTGCCCATGGCGCTTTGCCTTGGCCATACATATCCTCTAATTCCTGCTTCTCCTTGAATGTGTCCATACACGCCCAGAAACCGTCGTGGGGGTGCGTGATCAACTGCCCGTCGGCGATCAAACGGCGAAACGGTTCTTCAACCAGCTCCTCACCGTCCTTGAGATACTGAAAGATCTCGCGTCGGAACACGAAGAATCCTCCATTGATGCGCGCCCCGGACTTAGTGATGTGCTCAATGTCGGTGACAGTATTCTCTCCATCGACCCTAATCACATGAAACGTGGCCCGGGGCTTCACGCTCACAAAGCAGGCCACCTTCTTGCTCTTCAGGAATTCCTTAGTCAACGCGTCAAGGTCCACATTGGACAAGCCATCCGTGTAGTTCGCGAGAAACACTTCTTCGTTCTGCACGTGTTTCTCAATGGCCTTCAACCGTTGGCCGATGTTCGCGCTCAGGCCGGTATCCACAAACGTAATGCGCCAATCATGAATATCACTGCTCAGCAACTCAAGATTCTTGCCGCCGCCGGACAGCACGAAGTCGTTGGACACGCATTCGTCATAGTTGCGGAAGTAGTTCTTGATTACGTCCGCCTTGTAACCCAGACAGAGGATGAAATCCTTGTGCCCGTAGTGCGCATAGTACTTCATCACATGCCACAGAATGGGCCGGTAACCAATCGCCACCATGGGCTTGGGAATGTTCTCGGCATGCTCCCGAATCCGCATTCCCAACCCGCCACAAAAAAGCACAACCTTCATTGATGACCTCCAAACTTGCTACGACCGGACGTTAAGTCGTTCCTCCAACCATTTTTCACCTCGAAAATGCCGGTACTGTTCGGCGCGCAGATGATCGGCAAGGCGGTCGGCAGGAAGTTCCACGTCGTCGTACGTAATGACTGCGTCCTTGTTGATGTTCCGATTAAGTTTGCAGCCTTCCACGAGGCCTTCCGGCAAGTAACGTCGCTGGCACATCTCGTCGGCGTTGACCGCTTCGCCGTACGTCATATACATGCCGTAGTCGTCGAGCACCTCGCCGGCTTTCAGATCACGTTTGGCCACCGCGCAAACTTCCACAACTGGCCCGGCAAGTGGTTTGGCCACGCTATCGCGAAATAGCACGACTCGCGCGATCGCATTGGGCACTTCAAAATGAACCAGATGATACGGAATAAAGAACGGGAACAGCGGCCCCTCCCCCATTTTGTACAGGCTCAGATAATGCCGCTGTTTGGGATCAGGATGCTCGGCGAGACAATAGACCTTCGTCAGCGGCGTCCCACAGACGTAATCCACAATCCCGCCCAGCCGTCGAAGCTCTTCGATGTCGTAGAGCTTGCCGATCTTCATAACATCGTCTTTGTACTCCACGCCCCGGGACATGCCGCGCGACTTCACCACGAGGCCGGTCGCGTTCGCCACGATGGCCTGCTCAAAACTGATCTTGGAGCCGTCGGCGAAGCTGGTGACCATCGCCGGGTTCTGCCCCCATTTTTCGGCGAAACCTTTCTGCGTGGTGGGATTCCGGTACGGATCCTGAAGACCTTTGATGTTTCCCATCACGCGCGGCGTCAGGCCCAGACCCTTGACCCAGCGATACAAGTTGACCTGAATCCCCGGCTCGTCACCATCGCACGCGGATAAAATGACGCCATGCTTTGCGGCATAGGTTTGGAGAATCGGGCCGATGGTCGCGTCAATCTCCGCGTTGAGCATCACCACGTCCTTGCCGTGCTGGAATGCTTCCAACGCAACCTGCGCGCCGAACTCCACCGAGCCGGTGGTATCCACGATCACATCCACGTGTTCGGAATGCGCCAGCAGCATCGCGTCCTCGGTGACGACCGGTTTGCCGGCACGGATCGCGTCATCCAACTCGGATTGCTTGTTGGCAACCGTCACTCCATCTAGCCCGGCGTAGTCGTAGACATGAAGACCCTTTTTCGGCTGCCGGCTGTACACCGCCACCATCTTCATGCCGGGAACGCTGTTGGTGATTTGATTGGTCAGGCCCTGGGCCATGAAGCCGGCACCCAGCATCGCAACGCGAATAGGTTTGCGCTGCTCTTCTCGCGCCTTCAATGCGTTATCAACAAGAATCATTTAGGTCTTGGGAAGAAGTTTTACGGAAGCAAAGGAGGTGCCGGTTTCAAGAACTCATGCGTCGTTTGAGTTCCGGCTCGATTTCGCTCAACGGCTTCCATGCTTTGTCTTTGTCGGAGATTGCCGTAACCGGCAACGGCCATTTCAGACTCAACCGCGGGTCGTTGTAGAGCAAACCGCCCTCGGCGCCGGGTGTGTAGAACTCGCCGACCTGATAGCTGGTTTCCGTCTTGTCCTGCAAAGCTTGATAGCCGTGCGCGAACCGTTCCGGCACATAGAGCGCGCGTCCATTGTCCTCGTTCAATTCCACTTCGATGTGCTGAAGATACGTGGGGCTTTCCGGCCGCAAATCCACAATAATGTCCAGAATCGCTCCCCGGATGGCCCGCACGAGTTTTGATTCCGGCGCGGGCGGATACTGAAAGTGCATCCCGCGGAGCGTGCCCTTCTTGACGTTGAAAGCCACGTTGGCTTGCGCAATGAACGGGTTCAAGCCGTGCGCCTCAAATTCCTTCTGACAGAACGCGCGCGCGAAGTAGCCGCGTGTATCTTGCCGGCGTTCGAGGTCAATGATGTAGGCGCCTTTGAGTCTTGTTTCGGTGAAGATCATGTGAGCTCCGTTCTCCTGAGCAGCAACGCCCAATCTTTTTCGTCGGGCGCGACCGGCGAAGTCCACGACGGCCCTTCCGCTGTCGCAATGTCCGTGTACTCGCCGCTGCGCGGGTTGAACCATTGCGCCGCGTACAGGCCCAGATCGAGCTTCACGGTCACGGCGCCGCCGTGCGACAAGTACACGACGTATAACCTGCCGGGCGCTGCTAGGCAATAGCCGCGATTCACCAGCTCGTCGTGTGGCTCGGTCTCCCACCACGCAAAACTGGTGAAGAACCGCACCATGTGAGCGTACCCCTTGAGCATGGTCATCGTGTCGTCTCCCCGGCCATTGACCCATCCACCACCCGAATCGGGCGCAATGCCGGTCCCGCGCTTGGCCGTCTCTCCGGTCGTCTGGTAACAGCCAGCCATGGAGATTTGCCAGGCAGCTCGCCGGTCGGCCTCAGCCGAGGCCACGGGGGCTTTGTACGGAGCCCAGGATGGGTAGTGATCCTCGTAACCATATTCTTCGTTCACTTGCGGAATAATTCGACCCGTCACGGCCTGCCGTTGGCGTTGCGCCAGCATCCATTGATGGAGTGGCCGCTCCCAACGCTGGAAACTGGTCATGCCGAACCAAGAAGATGTCCGGTCTTGATGGTCATTGCTCTGCGCGGGATGACTTGTGGCTAAGTGATGATAAGTATCCAACCCATAAAGCATTGTTCCCGTATCATGCGTCCAGGCTTCGGAGCGAAAGCTGTCAAGATCATCCCCCAAATCCCACGTGACGTTGGAGAAAGCCGCCAGCCGCGCCACGGCATAACGGAAGTACCGGCGTTCATCCTCGCTGCCGGCAGCCGGATGAATGGGTGTGTCGTTCCATCCGAAGATCACCGACACAATCATGTCCCGTTCACGGGCGTATTTCAGCATCCGTTCGAATTTTTCCCAGTGGGGGCAATTAAACCGCGCGTAGTCAAAGCCCGGGTTTCTGACATTATCAGGTCTCTTGGCCACCCATGGATTCAGATGAGCGTGAAACCTATTCCCCGGTCTGATCGGTTCAGTCCAGAAATGATCCGTTCGACCATCGAGCAGCACGCGCATTCGATTCACTTCGAGACTATGCAGCCGGTCAATGCAGTCGTGGATCACTTGCTCATTCTCCCACCCCATCAGAAGAAACGCTGTTGTCCCGTTCAGAAAATAGTGTTCGCCCGATCCTTCCCAGATGAAGTGCCATGGGTGGTTGGAATCCACCCGCACGATGCCGCGGCGCTTGCCTTGAAAGGCGTGGAACGCGCCATTGTGAATGCGTTCGACATCTCCCCGACGATACGTTATCGAATAGGTGTAATCTCCCGCCGTGCAAGGCATAAAATGGATGCGAAAGACGCTTCCATCGTCTGAGTCACAAAATCCATCCACGCTGAGGTCCTCTCCCTTCCCGACCAAGCCGAACCGGCCGGAAACGGTGACGCCGGTAAATGGATTTCGGGCGACCGGTTTGACAACGTTGATCGTCACCTCGACCAAATCGTAGCGCTCGATGGTCTCAGAAGACTGAGAGAACGCAACGTTCTCTTGCTCGCTTACGTAATGCGCGGTGGCCGGAGCCGACCCTTCGTTGCCACAAGCCGCATCGAAGACTACGACCAAGACCAAGACACCGGGTAGATAGTGGTTCAAAGGGTGGCAGTTCACTCCATTCGCTTCCAAAACCGGAACGGCTTTGCCGAGAAAGCAGGCATTCGTTTCTGATACGATCGGCGCGAGTCGCTAGGGCTGGATCAGCCGGATGCGGTAGTAACGGCTGGGGCCATTTGTGGCACCACCGGAGTCGATGTAATTGGTGACCCCGGCGCCAGACAGAACGTTCGAGGCCAGATCCAAATAGGTGCCTGTGTAGTGACCACTGCTCTCGCCAGTCGAGACTTCAACTACATTGGTGCCTCGTCGCCCGTTCCACACGAGATTTACCTCATTATCCCCACTCAGCGTGATCGAAGTGATCACGAACGGTGCGTTGACTGTCACGAAGAAGCTCGTATTACTGCTCAGTTCCCCGTCGCTCACCGTCACTGTGATCAACGTGGTGCCGTTCTGGTTCGCGGCCGGTGTCACGGTCACCGTCCGATTGGAGTCGCTGCCGCCAAACACGATGTTGCCGTCTGGTACCAGCGTCTGATTCGAGGACACCCCGGTCACCGTCAGACTCCCCACCGGCGTGTCGATGTCGCCCACCGTGAACGCAATCGGCCCGGCCACCGTGTCCTCGTCAATCGTTTGGTTCCCGATGCTGGAGATCGTCGGGGGATCGTTGACCGGGTTGACCGTCACCAGGAAACTGGTGTTGTTGCTCAAGGACCCATCGCTGACGCTCACCGTGATCAACGTGGTGCCGTTCTGGTTCGCGGCCGGTGTCACGGTCACCGTCCGATTGGAGTCGCTGCCGCCAAACACGATGTTGCCGTCCGGTACCAGCGTCTGGTTCGAGGATACCCCGGTCACGGTCAGACTGCCGACCGGCGTGTCCACGTCGCCCACCGTGAACGCAATCGGCCCGGCCACCGTATCCTCGTCGATCACTTGATTCGCGATGGCCGTAATCGTTGGCGCGTCGTTGACCGGGTTGACGGTCACCAAGAAACTGGCGTTGCTGCTCAAGGACCCATCGCTGACGCTCGCCGTGATCAACGTCGTCCCGTTCTGGTTCGCCGCCGGCGTCACCGTCACCGTCCGATTGGAACTGCTGCCGCCAAATACGATGTTCCCGTCCGGCACCAGTGTCTGGTTCGATGACACCCCGGTCACCGTCAAGCTCCCCACCGGCGTGTCGATGTCCCCCACCGTGAACGCAATCGGCCCGGCCACCGTATCTTCATCAATCGTTTGGTTCCCGATGCTCGAGATCGTCGGAGGATCGTTGACCGGGTTCACCGTCACTACGAAGCTCGTGTTGGTGCTCAATTGTCCGTCGCTGACGCTCGCCGTGATCAACGTGGTTCCGTTCTGGTTGGCCGCCGGCGTCACCGTGACGGTCCGATTCGAGCCGCTCCCCCCAAACACGATGTTCCCATTCGGCACTAATGTCTGGTTCGACGACACCCCGCTGAGCGTGAGACTCCCCACCGGCGTGTCGATGTCGCCCACCGTGAACGCAATCGGCCCGGCCACTGTGTCCTCGTTAATCACCTGATTGGCGATGCTCGAGATCGTCGGAGGATCGTTGACCGGGTTCACCGTCACTACGAAGCTCGTGTTGGTGCTTAACTGTCCGTCGCTGACGGTCACGGTGATCTGCGTGGTCCCGTTCTGGTTCGCCGCCGGCGTCACCGTCACCGTCCGATTCGAGCCGCTGCCGCCGAACACGACATTTCCGTCCGGTACCAGCGTCTGGTTCGACGACACCCCGCTCACCGTCAGACTGCCGACCGGCGTGTCCACGTCGCCCACCGTGAACGCCAGCGGCCCGGCCACTGTGTCCTCGTTAATCACCTGATTGCCAAGGCTCGAGATCGTTGGCGGATCGTTCACCGCATTAACCGTCACCAGGAAACTGGTGTTGCTGCTCAAGGACCCATCACTGACCGTCATTGTGATCAACGTCGTCCCGTTCTGGTTGGCCACCGGCGTCATTGTCACCGTCCGGTTCGATCCACTTCCGCCAAACACAATGTTCCCATTCGGCACTAATGTCTGGTTCGATGACACCCCGCTCACCGT